>JAFLRR010000002.1 GCA_022511345.1 Alistipes sp. | reverse complement strand
GCATAGCCCAGAACAGAATGATTCAGGGAACGGTAACCGACGAGTCGGGCGAACCGATAGTCGGAGCGGCAGTGATTGTCGACGGAACGACGACCGGCGCATCGACCAACGCCGACGGCCGTTTTGCGATTTCGGCCCCTGCCGACGCAACGCTGACGGTATCCTATCTGGGTTTCGAGGCCCAGAGGGTGCGCGTAAACAATCAGACAAACCTCAAAATCGCTCTGAAAGAGGATTCGCATGCTCTTGACGAGGTCATAGTGGTGGCCTTCGGTCAGTCGACCAAGGAGTCCTTCACCGGTTCGGCAACCGTAGTCAAGGCTGAAGACATTGCCAAGACCCAGGCCGGCAATGCCGCACAGTCGCTGGCCGGTAAGGTGGCCGGCGTTCAGCTGGTCAACTCGTCGGGTCAGCCCGGTTCGGCTCCTTCGATCCACATTCGCGGTTTCGGTTCGATATCGGCCGGCAACTCGCCTCTCTACGTGCTCGACGGCATGCCCTATGAAGGCGACCTGTCGAACATCAACCCTTCGGATATCGAGTCGATGACCGTGCTCAAGGATGCCGCATCGAATGCGCTCTACGGTGCCCGCGGTGCCAACGGTGTCATCATGATAACCACCAAGAAGGGCAAGCACGGCGATGCTCAGATCAACCTCGACATGAAGTGGGGTGTCAACTCCCGCGCTGTCAAGGAGTATGACTTCATCTCCGACCCCGCACAGTATTACGAGACCCACTACAAGGCTCTCTACAACTACGCACGCTATCGCAACAATACCACCGACGATGCTCACAAGTGGGCTCTGGACAACCTCTTCGAGGGTTCCTACGGTCTGGGCTACCAGTCGTTCACCGTACCCGCCGGCCAGGACTTCATCGGCACCGACGGCCGTCTGAACCCCAACGCTACGCTGGGTTACCTCTACACCCCGGCCGGTTCCAACGAGTCCTACATGATTATTCCCGACAACTGGAACAAGGAGGGCTACCGCACCTCGCTGCGCCAGGAGTACAACATAAGCGTCTCGGGCCAGAACGAGAAGTCCAACTTCTACGCTTCGCTGGGTTACCTCGACGACCAGGGTATCGTAAACTACTCGAACATGCGCCGTCTTACGGGTCGTCTGCGTGCCGACTACCAGGCCAAGAAGTGGCTCAAGGTCGGCGGTAACGTAGGTTACTCGCACTTCGTGCACAACTCGCTCAACGACGAGGGCAACTCCGGTTCGTCGGGCAACCTCTTCACCCTGACCAGCCGCGTGGCCCCCATCTATCCGGTCTATCTGCGCGACGCCGAGGGTAAGATTCGCATCGACGAGAACGGCTACAAGATGTACGACTACGGCGACGGCCGCGGCTATCCCGGCATTTCGCGTCCGGTCATGTCTCAGTCGAACCCCATGTCGTCCTACATGCTCGACACTTCGCGCGGCGAGGGCAACGCCTTCAACGGCAACATCTTCGCCGACTTCCGCATTATCGATGGTCTGACCGTCACCATCAACGCAGCTGCCAGCCTCGACGAGACCCGCTGGAACTTCGTGACCAACCCCTACTACGGTCAGTATGCCAACTCGAACGGTATCGCCGAGGTTGACCACTCGCGCCAATACGCCTACAACCTCCAGCAGCTCATCAACTACTCGAAGACCTTCAACGAGAAGCACAACTTCGACCTTCTGGCCGGTCACGAGTACTACGTATCCAAGAACTATTCGCTCTACGGCTACAACACCAACATGTTCTCGCAGAGCAACAAGGAGCTCAACGGCGCCATCACCACCGGTTCGACCGGTTCGTCCTACGACTGGTACAACACCGAGGGTTACTTCTTCCGTGCGCAGTACAACTACGACGAGCGCGTCTTCCTGAACGCCTCCTACCGTCGCGACGCATCGTCGCGCTTCCACCCCGACCACCGCTGGGGTAACTTCTGGTCGCTGGGTGCCGCATGGCTCATCGACCGCGAGTCGTGGTTCAACGCCGACTGGGTCGATATGCTGAAGGTCAAGGCTTCGTATGGCGAGCAGGGTAACGACAACATCGGTCAGTACCTCTACCTCGACCGCTACACCATCACCCAGTCCAATGGCCAGGCAGCCGTTATCTTCGCTTCGCGCGGTAACGACAACATCACCTGGGAGACCAACGCCAACCTGAACGTGGGTCTGGAGTTCGAGCTGCTCAAGAGCCGCATCGGCGGTAGCATCGAGTACTTCCACCGCAAGACCTACGACATGCTCTTCTCGCGTCCCGTTCCCCGTTCGTCGGGTTACAGCTCCTACATGGACAACATCGGCGACATGGTCAACTCCGGTGTGGAGATCGACCTTCACCTCTCGCCCGTTGTCACCAAGGACTTCCGCTGGGATTTCAACGTCAACGCGACGTTCCTCAAGAACCGCGTGACGCTGCTTCCTCCCGAGAAGCAGGGCGGTTTTGCCAACGGCAGCTACTGGCTCGAGGAGGGCAAGCCCTACTACACGTTCTACATGAGAAAGTATGCCGGTGTAGACCCCGCAACGGGTCAGTCGCTCTGGTGGAAGGATGATCCCAACGGCGACGGCCGCGTGGCTACCTCCAACTATTCGGACGCTACCTACTACCAGTGCGGCGCAGCCGACCCCGACGCTTTCGGCGGTTTCGGCACCACTCTGTCGTGGAAGGGTCTGGACTTCTCCATCAACTTCACCTACCAGATCGGCGGTCAGGTTTACGACTCGGGTTACGCAGCCCTCATGTCGTCGCCTCAGTCGGGTGACACGGGTAGCAACATCCACAAGGATATCCTCAAGGCATGGACTCCCGAGAACCGCAATTCGAACATTCCCCGCTGGCAGCTGGCCGACCAGTACAGCGCTTCGCAGTCCGACCGCTTCCTGACCAGCGCATCGTTCCTGAACCTGCAGAACATCAACGTCGGCTACACCCTGCCCCGTTCGTTCACCCGCAAGTTCATGGTCGAGAAGCTCCGCATCTACCTTGCATGCGACAACGTATGCTACTGGTCCAAGCGCCAGGGTCTCGACCCGCGTCAGAGCTGGTCGGGTTCGACGAGCTCGGAGCTCTACTCGCCCGTGCGCACCGTATCGGCCGGTATCAACGTAACGTTCTAAGAGTTTGAACCGCTTAATTGATTAAAAAATTATGAACACAATATCCAAATATTTCTTGTCCGCAGCCGCTGCAGCCGTAGCGTTCACCGGCTGTATTCAGGAGACGGCGCCGCAGGGTTCGACCGCTACGGCTCCGCAGGTAGGCGAATCGGCGAGCGGTATGGATGCCATCGTTGCATCTATGAACTCGCAGATGACCGTATTCAATACGCTGGGCCGCGGAAGCGACGACGAGTATCACGGCGACTTCGGCTATCCCTCTTTCATGATTTGCTGGGACCTGATGTGCAACGACATGGCAACCTACACCTCGTCCTACCATCAGTTCCAGGCATTTGAAGGCAACCGCTCCCTGTCGGGCGACTACATCTACTCGAGCATGTTCTGGTATTGGTACTACAAGCAGATTTTCATCGCCAACAGCATCCTGGGCATGCAGAGCGAGGGTGTCGAGGCCGGTATCGCCCGTGCCTACCGAGCAATGTGCTACCTCGACCTGGCTCGTCTCTACGACTACAAGGCCAACAAGTACACCTCGGCTCCCGCCGTTGTCGACATTGCCGTGCCTATCGTAACCGAGACCACCACCGACCTCGAGATGTCGAACAACCCGCGCGCCAAGACGGCCGACGTCTACGCTCTTGTAGAGTCCGACCTTCTTCAGGCCGAAGTCGACCTCGACGGCTACAAGCGTTCGGCAGTCAACACTCCCGACCAGACCGTAGTCTGGGGTCTGCTGGCCCGCATGTACCTCGAGAGAGGCTCGCGCTTCAACAGCACCGAGGATTTCGAGAAGGCAGCCGAGTATGCCGACAAGGTCATCACCAGCGGCAGATACTCGCCCGTCACCCAGAGCCAGTGGTTCGACAAGGCCACCGGTTTCAACTCGTCGACCTCGACCAGAGCATGGCTTTGGAGCGTCAACATCTCGCGCGAGGACCGCGTGGTAACCACCGGTATCATCAACTTCACCTCGATGATGTCGTCGGAGTGCCCCTACGGCTATGCACTTCCTAACGGTTCCAAAGACGGCCCGCAGAAGTGTATCGACAAGAAGTTCTACGAGTCCATCCCCTCCACCGACTGGCGCAAGAATTCGTGGATAGCTCCCGACTACCGCAACGCCGACCTGGCAATCAAAGGCCGCGAGTGGGCACTGGAGGCATTCCAGCCCTATGTTCAGGTTAAGTTCCGTCCCGGCCAGGGCGAGACCGACGACTACATGATCGGTTCGGCTGTCGACATACCTCTGATGCGTGTCGAGGAGATGTATCTCATCAAGGCCGAGGCTACGGGTCTTGCGCGCGGCGAGAGCGCCGGCCGCCAGATTCTCGAGGACTTCGTCCAGACCTACCGCGACCCCGCCTACGCATACAACGCCAGCGCCGGCATCTCGGAGAACGTCCTCAAGCAGAAGCGTATCGAGTTCTGGGGCGAGGGTATCTGCTTCTTCGACTACAAGCGTCTGGGCAAGAGCATCGAGCGCGGCTACGAGGGCACCAACCACTACGACGCTACGCGCTTCAACACCGACGGTCTGGCTCCGTGGTTCAACTTCTGCATTTCGCGCAGCGAGTTGAACTCCAACGAGGGCATCCAGTGCGACAATCCCGACCCCTCGGGCCGCGTAACCCTGTGGCAGTAGTCGGCAAAACAAAACGAAAAAAAGTAAACGACAATGAAAAAGATATTAAAATCGCTTTTTGCAATCGCACTGTCGGTTTGGGCAGTGGGCTGCTCGACGGACAATACCGACTACGGTAAGTATACCCCGTCGCCCGAGGACGCCTCGGAGGCATTCTTCATGCAGAGCTCGATGAGCAAATCGTTCAACGCTTCGACCTCCGGCAGTCAGACCATCTACGTCTCCATCTACCGCCAGAGCAACGAGGGCGAGCTGGCTGTGGGCCTCAACCGTTCCGTACCCGATGAGACCCGCGAGTTCATCACCATCCCCGAGAGCGTAACTTTCGCTGCCGGAGAGTATCAGGCCGAGATTCCGGTCCTCATCTCCAACATCGAGAACTTCCTCAAGGGCGTAACCTACACTGCCGCCATCAACCTGGGCGACTACCACGAATTCGAGGATATCCCCGAACTGGCCCGCACCAAGCAGATGCCCGACAAGGACAAGGCCAAGACCCGCACCGACCTGGGCACGACCTATCAGTCGATAGTCATCTCGCTCTCGCTCGAGCTCGACTGGGAGAACATGTACGTGCTCAACGATTGGCACGACCTGCTCAAGGAAGAGTACGAGGATTCCGACTACAAACTCGACGAGGAGGGCAACCGCATTCCTCTGTCAACGCTCTACTACTACACCTTCTGGTGGGAGGGCATCGACGACGAGGTGACCGTACAGCGTGCAAAGGGCACCAGCGTGTTCCGCATGAACAACTGGGGCTTAGGCGTGAGCATCATCTTCACCGTCGACCCCGAGAAGAAAGTCACTGTCGACGGAAAGCAGTATCCTCTGGTAATCGTTACCGAGCAGGAGACTGGCGACGAGTATCCCGGTTACGGAGCCGTCCTGCTGGCCAATGCACCTCTGTCGCGGTGGGCAGATAGGGAAGGCTTTACCTACGACGACTATCCCACCTACTGGGATGCCGACGAGGGAACGTTCGTCTTCAACTTCCATTACTATCTCGGCACCACATATTTCACCGCGCCCATCACGGAGGAGTATCTCGTTCTGCTCTCGGGCGACGACGATGATGAGGAGGAGGAGCTCTATCCTGCCGTTGCCATCGAGTACCTCGGCGCTGAAAGAACCGACACCGGCACCACGTCCCACTCGCTTTCGTTCACTCCCAACGGCGACGCAGCCTACTACTACGCTACCGTCATCGAGTTAGACCCCGAAATCGAGGCCCAAGCCAACTATTACACCAATCTGTTCCTGCAGCAGAATGGATTCGCACCCTACACGGATGGCTGGTATAACTATTTCGACGAGTTCTACGAGCAATACATCGAGATGATTGCCGATGACCTCAAGGAGGAGCTCGAGCAGATGCGCGAAGATGTTGTAAGCGGCGAGTACACCGACTACCCCGTAATCCGCCGCACCGCAGCGTCGACCGACGCATGGAACCTCGGCACCGATGCCGGCACCCTCACCGCCGTGGCATTCTCGTATGACGCTTCCGGCGAGTTCACCGGCGTGGACTTCAAGGTCTTCAACTACAACCCCGACGGCGATGCCGACCTGGTAAGCTACGACCTCTATGTCGACGTAGTAGATGTCGAGTACCTCGGATACTTCACCGACAATTCGGTTTACGTATTCCTGCAGGCCTACAACGACAACATCACCTCGGTGACCTACGCTCTGGTTACCGCCGAAGAGGCCGAGGAGCTCTCCACCGACGAGGAAGTTCTCGCATATCTGGCACAGAAGGGTACGAGTCTGAGCGCATCGGCCCTCGCCGATGTGAACAACGCCTCGTATGCTTCGGGCGGCTATGAGCTCTTCCTCCCCGCCAAGCCTGCGACCGCCTACAAGTTCATCTCCCTCATTTCGAACAATGATGCTCAGAAACTCGAGATAACCGACGTCGAGACCGAGGAGACTCCCGAATACGAAGGTATGTACGTTCAGCCCTTCGTCACCACGCAGCTTTCGTACCTCAGCCACGTGCACCTGCTCGGCCTCTTCTATGCCGACCGTATAGCCGACGGCGCTTACCTCATGGCTCGCGTCACCACCGATGACAGCGGCAACAAGACCACTGCGGCTGCCATAGCTTCGGTGCTCAAGATCAACGCCGACGGCACCGTCTCGCTGGCTGACGGCGCAACCGAGGAGGACCTCTACAAGCTCCTCGAGGCCAACGGTACTGCATTCAACAAGACGGCTTCGACCTCCGGCGACCTCTACCGCATGAACTACGGTTCGAATGCGCAGAAGGCTATCAGCGTAGGCCCCAACGCGGAGATTATGGTTATCGGTATGGCTGTTCACAGCGACGGCAACAAGTCGTGGCATGCAGCTATCGGCAAGACCCAGCACGCTCCTTCGGTGGCATTCACCCAGACTGCCGAGGCCAACGGCAAGAACATCGACTTCAACTGGAAGGCTACCCCGACAAACAACGTATCCTATGTCAACAAGGTAGACTACGCTCTGGTTCCAATGTCCGAACTCACCGCTGCAGGCGTCGACACCTCGATGCTCTCGGATGAGATGCTCAACGACTTCGCTGCACGCACCACCGACAACAACTCGACCGAGATAGCTGCCCAGAAGGCCAACGCCGCAAAGGTAGAGTCCATACTGGCAGCCAAGGGCAAGAGCCTCGAGGGCGACGCTATCGAGACTGTAAACTCGGGCTCGGGTATGAGCAAGCGTTTCGCCAACAATGCTGCAGGTCAGTACGCCCTGATTGCCAAGGCTTACGACACCTACAACACCAAGCTGACGATTGCCCAGGTAACCGTACAGTAACAACGCCGCAGCTTAGCTGCAGCAATCCCCGGACGCAGGCTCAGTGGAGCCTGCGTCTTTTTTTTCACCACTCACGGTGAGGTATCACCCCTATGCGCATCGCGCCCGAGGCCGCATCGACAGCCTCACGCTCGACGATGCCCGTCAGCACGTCGGGAGCGTCGTGGAACCGGTTGCTGCGGAAATGCCTGTTATAGGAGCAGAGGTGCGCCCGCAGCTCGGGCCACAGGCTCCCCCACCCTCGCGGGAAACGCACCATATGCAGCACGGTGGCCGAGTTGGAGAGTATGCGCGCCTCCTTGTTGGCATGCTGGTGAAACCACTCCACGCGCACGCCCGGAGCCAGCCGCTGCACGGCCCGCGCGAACCCGCGGCCGCCGTTGTTGCTCTCCACGGCCGCCGAGCGCACGCCCGCCACGACCAGCATCTCGGCCACGGCACGCTCGGTAATCTCCATCGGCTGCGGCGTGTAGACCGCATGGGTTATGTAAATCAGCCCGTCGGCATCAACGGCATAGCAGAGCGAGCAGAGGTAGTCCTCGCCCGTGTCGGCCGTGTCGGTGTAGTTGGCGCGCCGCACGATGTTGCGCGGCAGGGTGTCGTACTCGAGAAAACCATCGCCGTAGAGCAGCCCCTCCTCCGCCGAAGGGTTGCCCTGGTACATGCACTCGAAACGCATCGGGTCCAGCCGCCGCTTCGACTCGAGCAGCTGCACATCCTGACGCGCCGGCCAGAGCGCCTCGCCCTGACTGCGCGGGTCGGCCTCGGTAGGCGGACCGCACTTTACGGCCTCGAAATTCAGGTGCAGCCACTCGTCGGCCGCCAGGGTCTCAATGTCGCTCCAGCTGCTGAAGCGCACCACCCGCTCGCATCGCGACACGGTGCCGGCCAGGTCGTCGTCGTGCCAGCGGGTAAAGACCATAATCTCGCGCGAGTCGTTGTGCATGCGCGTGCGCACAACCGAGGCATACCACTCGCGGCAGTTCTCGCGAACTATGGGCGAGTCGGCCTCCATGGCATCCTTGTAGAGGTCGTCGAGTATGAAGCAGTCGACACGGTTGCCCGTGAGCGACCCCTCGCGGCCCACGGACAGAATGCCTCCACGGCGGTCAACGATATCGGTCTCAGCCGACGTGCGCAGGCAGCCCGCAGGCTTCGAGCCCTGCTTTATGCGCGTGCCGGGGAATATCGCCTCATACTCCGGGCTGTCGATTATGCGCTGCACGCGGCGGTTGAAGCGCGAAGCTAAAGATGCCGAGTAGGATGCTATGGCTATGCGCATGTCGGGGTCGAGACCCAGCAGGTAGGCCGGCAGGAGCGTCGACGAACCGAGACTCTTGCCGTGCTGCGGCGGTATGGTGACCATCAGCCGCCGTATGCGCCCCAGTGCGAACTGCTCGAGCACACGGTAGTATGTGCGGTGAAAGGGCGTGAGCTCGACATAGGGGCAGACCGCCGCCGCGAACTGCTCGAATGCCGGCACGCCGTCAGTATCATGCAGGCTACTCATCGCACACGAGTTTGCGGATGAACGAAAAGTCGCAGTCGTTGAGCATCTCGTCGCGCCCCTGCGTCGTATGACACTCCCACCATACCGGCTCCACGGCCCTTACGGGACCGGCGCCGCCGCTGTCGTCGTGCCCGCGAAGGATGATTAACGATGCTATGAAGCGTATCTCGACATCGCCGTCGCACATCGACACCGAGCCCGAGAAGTAGTTGTCGCGTCCCATGCCGTCGCGCAGCTTGGCCGCAAGACGCTGATAAACAGGTGTTGTAAATTCGTACATAAGCGTTTGGTTTTTATGAACGGTATTGTCAAAAAATTTGGAGGTGTCAAAAAAATAGTTTAGTTTTGTGATGCAAATATAGTATGTAATTTCAGTTTTTGAACATGAATAGTAAAAATTTGGATATAAAATTTTCCGATAGGAAAATCCTCGGAGAGCGGTTGAAACTTATACGCCGCGAGCTGGACATGAGCCAGGAGAAGATGGCTCAGTACTTCGGAATAGGCAAGGCCGCGCTTTCGATGATCGAAACCGGCAAGACCGGCATCTCGACCCGCAACAAAAATGTGCTCGTGCAGGAGTTCGACGTAAACATCGACTGGCTCGAGACCGGCGAAGGCAACATGTTCACAACCTCGCCCGACATGATGAAGCCATACCTGCGCCGCACCGATACCACCGTGCCCCGCCAGTGCGTGCCCCTCTACTCCATCGAGGGCACGGCCGGACTCGTGCCCCTATTCACCGACAAGGAGAAGGCCCGCCCGGTCAACTACATACACATCCCCAACCTGCCCAAGTGCGACGGAGCAATAAACGTCGTGGGCGACTCGATGTACCCGCTGCTCAAGAGCGGCGACATAGTGCTCTACAAGCAGCTGCACGACATAAACGACATATTCTGGGGCGACATGTACCTGCTCTCGCTCGACATGGACGGCGAGGAGTACATAACCGTCAAGTACATCCAGAAATCCGACCGCGAGGGATATGTCAAACTCGTGAGCCAGAACCCCCACCACGCCGACAAGGAGATTGCCGTGGAGCGCATCCGCGCGCTGGCGCTGGTCAAGGCCAGCATACGCATGAACTCGATGAGATAGTCTCTCGGGCAGCAAAGATTTCGGGGCGGGACGCATGGCGTTTCGCCCCGTTTTTCGCTGTTGCAGGCCCTGAATCTCAGCCTCATGGCCCTGCAGAGGGCAAAAACTAAAATAAAAGTCGGCAATTGTGAATCTTATAACAATAAATTGCCTATCTTTGCGTGTCCAAAAAACCAACTTGTCGTAACAACTACAAATCTATAACGATGAACAACTCGCAAACAACCGATTTGCAGGATGTCGTGATTCGCTTCTCGGGCGACTCCGGCGACGGAATGCAGCTCACGGGCACGCTGTTCTCCGAGACATCCGCGCTGCTCGGAAACGGCATATCGACATTCCCCGACTACCCCGCCGAAATCCGTGCCCCGCAGGGTACCATAGCCGGCGTGTCGGGATTCCAGGTCCACATAGGCTCGCGCCCCGTGACCAACCCGGGCGACTACTGCGACGTGCTTGTGGCCATGAACCTCGCAGCGCTCAAGGCTAACCGCAAATGGCTCAAGAAGGGCGCTACGGTCATTGTCGACGGAGACTCGATAACCGAGCAGAACATGCAGCGCGCCGGATTCGAGACCCTCGACCCCATAGCCGAGCTGGGTCTCGAGGACTACAACGTGGTGGTTCCCGACATCACCTCGCTCACGCGCGCCGCCCTCGAAGGTTCGGGACTCGACAACCGCGCGGTGGTAAAGTGCAAGAACATGTTCGCCCTGGGCATCTGCTTCTACCTCTACAACCGCCCCTCGGACCACGCACTCAAGTACATCGACGGCAAGTTCGCCAAGAAGAACCCCGCAGTCGCCGAGGCCAACAAGCGCGTCATCCGCGCCGGCTACGACTATGCGGCCAACACTCACCAGTTCGCCAACACCTACACCGTGGCGCCCGCACCGCTACAGAAGGGCGTCTACCGCTCCATAAGCGGCAACGTGGCCACGGCCTGGGGATTCTGCGCCGCCGCCGAAAAGAGCGGACGACCCCTGTTCTGCGGCTCCTACCCCATCACTCCTGCAACCGTCATCCTCGAGGAGCTTGCCAAGCGCAAGGACCTCGGCGTGAAGACCGTGCAGGCCGAGGACGAGATAGCCGGAATATGCACGGCCATCGGCGCGGCATTCGCCGGCAACATGGCCGTCACCACCACCTCGGGCCCGGGACTCTCGCTCAAGAGCGAGGCGCTGGGTCTGGCCGTTATGGCCGAGCTTCCGCTGGTCGTTGTCGACGTTCAGCGTGGCGGCCCCTCGACGGGTCTGCCGACCAAGACCGAGCAGAGCGACCTGCTGCAGGCGCTCTACGGCCGCAACGGCGAGTGCCCCGTGCCGGTCATCGCCGCCTCGTCGCCCAGCGACTGCTTCGACTACGCATTCGAGGCCTCGCGCATAGCCATGGAGCACATGACTCCGGTCATACTTCTCACCGACGGATTCATCGCCAACGGTTCCGAGCCGTGGCGCATACCCTCGATGAGCGACTACCCCGCAATCAATCCTCCCGTTGTCGACCAGGCGCCCGAGGGCGGCTTCATGCCCTACGCCCGCAACGAGAAGCTCGCACGCGGCTGGGCATTCCCCGGCAAAGCCGGCCTGGAGCACCGCGTGGGCGGTCTTGAGAAGCACTCGCTGCGCGGCACCATCTCACACGACCCGGCTAACCACCAGCTCATGGTCTCCACGCGCGCTGCCAAGGTCGCCCGCGTGCAGGAGGACATCCCCGCGCTCAAAATCACGGGCGACGACAGCGGCGAGCTGCTCGTAGTCGGCTGGGGCGGCACCAAGGGACACCTCCAGAGCGCCGTCGAGCAGCTTCGCGAGCAGGGCAAGAGCATATCGCTGGCCCACTTCAACTACATCAACCCGCTGCCCAAGGGCGTAGCCGAGGCCTTCGCAGGCTTCCGCAAGATTGTGGTCTGCGAGCTCAACGACGGACAGTTCGCCGGCTATCTGCGCCGCAATTTCCGCCAGTTCGAGTTCCTGCAGTACAACAAGTGCGAGGGACAGCCCTTCACGGTCGTGGAGCTGAAAGAGAAGTTTAACTCATTACTATAAGAGAATCATGGCTCAATACAACTATACACCCGCCGATTTCAAGAGCGACCAGGAGGTGCGCTGGTGCCCCGGCTGCGGCGACCACGCCGTGCTGAACGCCGTGCAGCGTGCGCTGCCCGAGGTTGCCGATGCGCTCGACATACCCCACAACAAGTTCACCTTCATATCGGGTATCGGCTGCTCGTCGCGATTCATATACTACATGAAGACCTTCGGCTTCCACACCATCCACGGCCGCGCCAACGCCGTGGCTACGGGAGTCAAGTGCGCCAACCCCGAGCTGAGCGTGTGGGTTGCCACAGGCGACGGCGACTCGCTGGCCATCGGAGGCAACCACTTCATACACGCCATCCGCCGCAATGTCGACCTCAACGTAATCCTCTTTAACAACGAGATTTACGGCCTGACGAAGGGTCAGTACTCGCCCACCTCCAAACTGGGCAAGATCACCAAGACCTCGCCCTACGGAACCGTCGAGAAGCCCTTCAACCCTGGCGAGCTGGTCATCGGCGCCAAGGGAACCTTCTTCGCCAGGTCCATCGACGCCGAGGTCATGCTGACCAAGGAGTGCCTTGTGGCCGGAGCCAAGCACAAGGGCATGTCGGTCACCGAGGTTCTGCAGAACTGCGTGATATTCAACGACAAGACCCACGCCGCCTTTGCAGCCGACAAGGCCACGCGCGAGGAGCACACCATAACCCTGCGCCACGGCGAGAAGATGCTCTTCGGCAAGGAGCGCACGAAGGGTCTGGTCTTCGAGAACATGAAGCTCAAGGTCGTCACCGTCGGCGAGGATGGCTACACCATCGACGATGTGCTCGTGCACGATGCCCACGAGAGCGACACCACGCTCCACTCAATGCTGGCCGCCATGAAGTATCCCGACTATCCCGTTGCTGTCGGTGTGATACGCTGCGTGGAGGATGATGCCGTCTACGACCGTGCCGTCGAGCGTCAGGTCGAGGAGATCAAGGCCGCAGCCAAGATCCGCTGCGTCGACGACCTTCTCCGTTCGGGCGAGACCTGGGAGATAAAATAAGGCCGGGCATCCGCCGCCGAAAGAGTGTTGCGCCTCAGTTGCGCAACACTTTTTTTTTGCGCCCGACCCGCCGCACCCCATCCGCCCGCACCTCCCCAGCAAAAAACCTCTCGACACGCCTTCCGCCAGCAGCGCCAGCACCATCCGCAGCCACACACAAAGCGCCGCCCGCACCCCGCCTCAGCCCAGCCCGCAACCTCGCCCGCAGCTCAATCCGCAAAAAACGACTCCGGCCGTCGTGCACATGCACGACGGCCGGAGCTATCTGTCAGCAACCGCCTCTAACGGTCCTTCATCTTCTCAATCTGGCGCTTGAGCGCATCTACGGCCATATCCACAGCCTCCTCGAAACGCGACGCGCGGCCCTCGGCCAGCGGCGTTGCGCCGGGCATATGCAGAGTTATGGTAACCAGTTTGTTACCCTTAACTTCGTCCTTGTCCAGCTTCATAACCACGTCGGCTCCCGTAGCGCGGTCGGCAAAACGGTCCAGCTTGGAGACCTTGTGTTCGACGAATTCGAGCAGCTTCTTGTCGGCGTCGAATTTCACGGATTGAATCTTCACGTTCATGGTTTTCGGGCGAATCCGGCAGGGGGTTGCATTCGGGGCGGCCGGCTGCCGGACTCTTGTTTTTAAGTCCCGCCGCCCTCTCGGGAGCGCGGATGCGCGTGCGAGTATATCTCCTTGAGCTGCTCGATGTTGTTGTGCGTGTAGACCTGTGTCGCCTGAAGCGACGTGTGTCCCAGCAGCTCCTGAATCTCGCGCATGTCGGCGCCGTCGTTCAGCAGATGCGTTGCAAAGGTGTGCCGGAGCACGTGCGGGCTCTTTTTACCCTGAACTCCTGCGCGAGTCAGCCCCTCCTTCACTGCGCGGTATGCCGCACTGCGCGATATTCGCTCTCCTTTCGATGTTAAAAATAACGCTTTTTCTCCGGAATTGCAAATATTCAGCCGTTTCGCGCACTCCATATATGCCGCCACCTCGCGGCCCACCCGCTCCAGCACCGGCACTATTCGCTCCTTGTCGCCCTTGCCCCTCACCTTCAGCGAGCGCATGTCCGACGAGAAGCTGTCGCGGTCCAGCCCCACGAGTTCGGCCAGACGCAGGCCGCAGGCATAGAACAGCAGCACTATCAGGGCATTGCGGCGGCTGCGGAAGTCGTCGTCGCGCAGGCCGTCGTCCACATCCTCCAGCACCTGCTCCATGCGCGTCTGGGGCACGAATGCCGGCAGCCGGCGCGGACTCTTGAGCGAGCCTATGCGCAGGAATATGTCTCCGCTGACGGCTCCGCAGCGCAGCATGTAGCGCCACAATGCCCTCAGCGACGAGATTTCGCGGTTGACCGATGCGGCCGAGAGTCCGTCGCTGCTGCGGCTGATTATCCAGTCGTGAATATCTTCGGCCGTGATTCTCTGCGGGTCGAACTCCGCGGCCGTGATTCCGAGCCACTCCACAAAGCGCTCGATGTCGCGGCGGTAGTTGCGCACCGTCAGCGGCGAATATCGCCGTTCGGCCTCGATGTATGTCAGAAAAGCCTCTATCACGGTTACAAATATAATCATTTACACTCTTCGGTGTATCAATCCCGCCGGTCATCTCTCCCGGCACGGCAATCTGCGGGCCGGCGGCCGAATTGAAAAAATTTACTATTTTTGCCGAAAATTCTCACCCTATGAACAACAGACAGAGAGGCGCGCTGCTCATAGCCCTGTTCGCGGTGCTTCTGGCCGCCGACCAGATACTCAAGATTTGGGTCAAGACCCACATGACACTCGACGAGTCGATAACCGTCTTTGCCGACTGGTTCAAGATTCATTTCGTCGAGAATGCCGGCGCGGCCTTCGGCATGCGCATCGCCTCTCACGGGGCCGTCGACTGGGGCAAGATAGCCTTGAGTCTGTTCCGCACGGCAGCCATCGTCGCCATCGGCGTCTACATCTTCCGGCTGCTCAGGCGCGGCGCTCCTACGGGTCTGCTCATAGGCCTCACGGCCATACTTGCCGGGGCCGTCGGCAACGTTCTCGACTGCGCATTCTACGGCATGATATTCACCGAGTCTACCCCCTTCACCGTGGCGCAGCTCGGCCAGGGATATGCGGGTTTCATGACCGGCAAGGTCGTCGACATGTTCTACTTCCCGCTCTTCCGCTGGGACGGGGTTCCGTCGTGGCTCAGCTTTCTTGTCGACCGCAACAACTATTTCTTCGGTGCGGTCTTCAACCTGGCCGACGCCTACATCTCCGTAGCGCTGGTCTATCTGCTCGGCTTCGCCTTTTTCGACAAGAAAAACAGCTTTCACGCATAGCCAGCATAGGCGTGCAGAAGGCCACGCGAATAGATGCAGTGAAAAAAATATCGCAAAAATTCGGTAATTAAAAAAAAAGTGCTACTTTTGCAACTGCAAAAACAAGCCCAGGTGGCGAAATGGTAGACGCGCTCGTTTCAGGTGCGAGTGTTGAGAGACGTGTAGGTTCGACTCCTATCCTGGGCACTGAACGGGAGAACAGTCATTTCTGTTCTCCTTTTCTTTTTGCGTTTTGCGGAACGGAACGACCCGCAACTGACCGCAGGCCATGTCCTGTCCGCCCAAAAAAGCTGCGCGACCCGTCTATGACAAGTCGCGCAGCTTCGCACTGCATGCAAATGGCAAGGCCGGCTACATGACCGTGCAGGCTATCAATTTATGCCCTTAATCGTTTAAATGGTTTATTCTACAAATTGTATATTTGTATTCGTGTTAATACATGTGTCTTTTTTTTCCGGGTAAATTCCACTAATCTGCCACCCCTGTTTCAGCGTCAGTGTTTGGAGGGTTTCCATAGAACACCTAAGCGGCATCGCTTCTATGCTATTCCCCAAATTGGTTCTCGATACATCCAGTGCCGTCAGCAAGTTGTCTGCGCAAAACAGCCTAACCAACTGCGTATTTTGGCTCACATTCAATGCTGTCAGCGAGTTGGAATAGCAATACAAATTTTCGAGCGCAGGATTCTGGCTCACATCCAACGTCGTCAGCGAGTTGGAAGAGCAATCCAAATGTGTCAGCACTGGATTTTGAGTTTTTAATTCTGTCAGTGAGTTGGAAGAGCAGGTCAAGTATTCCAGCACGGGACTTTTGGTTACATCCAATGTCGTCAGCTGGTTGGAAAAGCATTGCAATTTTTTCAGTACGGGATTTTGAGTTTCCAATGCTGTCAGTGAGTTGGAATAGCAATCCAAATTTTCCAGTGCAGGATTCTGGCTCACATCCAATGCCGTCAGCGAGTTGGAATAGCACGACAAGATTCTCAGCGCAGGATTCTGTCTTAGATCCAACGTCGTCAGCGAGTTGGAAGAGCAATACAAATTTTCCAGCGCAGGTTTTTTGGTTACATCCAACGTCGTCAGCGAGTTGAAAGAGCAATCCAAATGTGTCAGCACTGGATTTTGAGTTTTTAATTCTGTCAGCGAGTTGGAATTGCAGATCAAGTGTTCCAGCGCCGGATTTTTGGTTATATCCAATGTCGACAACTGGTTGCTACTACAATACAATTCTTTCAGCGACGGATTCTGACTCACATCCAATGCCGTCAGTGAGTTGGAAGAGCAGGTCAAGTATTCCAGCGCCGGATTTTTGGTTATATCCAATGTCGACAACTGGTTGCTACTACAATGCAATTCTTTCAGCGACGGATTCTGACTCACATCCAATGCCGTTAGTGCGTTGGCAGAGCAGGTCAAGTCTTCCAGTGCCGGATTGTGGGTTACATCCAATATCGTTAGCGTGTTAAAAAAGCAATCCAATTGATTCAGCTCCGGATTGTGGCTCACATCCAACTCTGTCAGCGAGTTGTGAGAGCAAAGCAGACGTTTCAAATTGGTAAAATATTCGACGCCCTGCAACGACTTGATTCTTTCACTTTTCGCCGTACTGTATTCATTCCCAACATCTACGACGGTTACAGCTGCTGCCTCCTCTTTGGATATCCGTCCGTCCTGGTCTTTGTCGAAGTTCTTCAATACATAGGCGCGGAAGATCGGGTCGGGGAATTGAAACTCGATGTCTATCTGCTGTTCTGCAATCGCAAAATTCTTCACCACCGTCTTGTCGCCCTCCGAGACCAGCACCACCACACGCGTATACTCCTCGTCTATCGAGTTGCCCGCCGTAATTACGACATTGCCAGTCGTGACGGTCGTCTGCTCGATCTTCGCCTTAACATCGCCCGAAGCCAAAGCCTCGACCGTCACATCGTCCGTGAGGTTGCCCGTGACAGTGTAGCCGATCTGCCGCGTTGCGTTCGCGGCGATCTCGATCGTTCCCTCCTCGTCGAACACGATCGCCAGCTGCGAGTAGCGCGGCAGCTTGATCTCCGTGCCGTCGGCCAGCGTAAAGGTCACGTAGTCGGGGTCGGAGGTGTCTACGTCACGGAACATCGAATCACCGTCCTGGCCCTTGTCCCCGTCTTTGCCGTTCTCGCCGGTCGCACGGCCGAGGTAACTCCACGTCTGCCCCTCGTCTGTCGAAATATACCAGTCGCCATCCTCGATCTTGAACTGCGGCGCAATGCCGTCCGCACCGGCTTTGCCATCCTCGCCTTTGGTGCCGTCGCGGCCCTCGGACGGAATCTTCTGCTGCTGGTCGTCCAACAGCCAGTCGCCGTCGAGCGTCCAGTAGTAGCGGCCGTCGGTGTCCTGCTTCACCCCGATCTGCGGCGTATAGCCGTCCCTGCCCTTCGCGCCGTCCTTGCCGTGGTAGATCGTAATGGGCGAACCCTGGGCAAACGTAATCGTGTAGCCCACCGTTTCGCCGCCCTGGACGATCGGTGTCACTGACGTGATGTAATCGCCGCTCTGCAGAGCATCGACTAACGTCTGCAGCGACGAAATGTTGGTATTCATCTGCTTGCACAGCTCCTCGAGTTTGGCCACGCGGCTCTCCAGATTCTCCACACGGCCGGTCAGCTCCGTGTCGTCGCAATTGTCACAGCCGGCAAACAGAACTGCCGCTGCGCATGCGACTGTAAAAAATAGTTTTCTCATAGCAATCATAGTTTTGAAATTTATGGATTTCAAACTTTATATTGCCACTCGGCTTCTATATGGCGGGATAAATAATGCAGAAAAAGTGTGAAGCCGGATTTCGTCTATTTGCTGGAAGGTTGTAGCAAGACCTGTAGTCAATAAACGACGCGATGCCCCACACTTCATACAGATGCGGGGCGCAGCGCAAATGCCGTGCATACATCCATACAAAATGAAGAGTGCGATTCGTAGTCCTGACTACTTTGAAACTGCTACATTTCCAGCAGGGACAGTGCGAAAACACTTTCTTATGTCTATGTCGCTGGTACAGACCCGCGACAAGACAAAGGTAGTGATTTTTTCACAACGTACAAACGGACCTCCTCACCCGCTCTTGCCGGACCTTCAGCGACATTGCCGGGCATTCCCACAGCCCGGCCGGCAGAGACCCGCTGCAAGAGGCTGCGCCGACTGTTCCCAAATTCCCCGCCGAGACGCAAAAACTGCGAATAAAAGAGCAACAGTAACGAAAAAATTGTTACATTTGCCGAAAATCGCGCCATGCAGCAGGACAAAAAGGATATTCGCAGTTTCACACTCGAGGAGCTCGTGAGCCGCCACTCGGGCGAGTCCGACATAGTCTACTACGACGGCTGCCTGGTGGGACGCTCGTCGCCCGACGACGGAGCCGAGCTGCTGCGCTACCCCATACGCATCGACGCCCACATAATCTGTCTATGCCGCAACAGCGGCGGCGAGATGATCTCCAACTTGGCCCGATACGACATCAAGCGAAACGGACTGGTGGCCCTGGCGCCCGAGAGCGTGATATGCGTAGACGAACGGGAGCTCAACCGCCGCGAGCAGACCGACATAACACTCTTCGCATTCGAGCCCGACTTCCTGCACAAGCTCAACATAGACATGAAGCAGGTCATACCGCTCATGAGCCGCTGGCGCGAACGTCAGGCCTACATCGAGTTGTCGGACAGGGAGATGATCCTGCTCGAAAGAGAGTTCGAGGCCATACGCGAAGCGGTCACATCGCTGCGCGACTCGCGATTCTACCACGAAATAGTGCGCCGCACAATAGAGTCGACCCTCTACACGATAATGGACGTTGCGCTGCGCCGAATCGAAACGCGCGAGCAGTTCTCGCCCGTAACCCGAAGCCGCAACGAGGAGTATTTCAGGCGATTCACGCAGTGCCTCTACGAGAACTACAAGTCCGAGAGGTCGGTGGGATTCTACGCCTCGCAGCTCCACATCACGCCCAAATATCTGACCACGGTGGTCAAAAACGTCAGCGGCCGCTCGGCAATGGAGTGGATAGACGAGTATGTGATACTCGAGGCCAAAAACCTGCTCAAATACTCCTCCATGAGCATTCAAGAGGTAGCCTATGCGCTCAACTTCCCCAACCAGTCATTTTTCGGCAAGTATTTCAAGCACCGCACATCCATGTCCCCGAGCGCATACAAAATGCGAAGGTAGGGGCGCGGGTCGCAATTAACAATTAGTAATCAGCGATTTTCATGCGCTGCGAGGCAGTGCTGTAATTTTGAGTTGCGGAGTGCAGCACGGGCTGAAGACCGCAAAGGTGCGCTGTTCACAGCGGGCCTCAGCGGACCAAGGCTTCGGCCTGCAAAAGCCCGCAAAGGTCGAATCAATTGCTAACTACTAATTGCTAATTGCCAATTATTATCGTATCTTTGTCCCGACATTTCAAGGGGTGCCTTACTATCAGGCTGAGATTATACCCATAGTACCGGAGACGGGTAATGCCGATACCGGGATAATTTGCATAATCGAAACGCATACCCCTTTTCTGTTCTTTTAACTAATTAAAAAACAATGAAAAGGAATTTTCTGACCCTCGCGGCTGCCGCCCTTGTCTGCGGCTCCGCAACAGCCGCAACGGCTGCCGACCAGACGGATTCGCTGTCGGTTCACGAAATCGGACAAATCGAAGTCCACGCCACGCGTGCCTCAAAAACCACTCCCGTGGCCTACTCGGAGCTCTCGCAGGGCGACATCGAGCGCAACAACTACGGTCTTGACATCCCCTCGGTGCTGGCTCTCACGCCCTCGATGATTGCCACCAACGAGACCGGAATAGGCATCGGCGGAACGTCGATTCGCCTGCGCGGAACCGACGCCACGCGTCTGAACGTGACAATCAACGGCGTGTCGATGAACAATCCCGACTCGCACTCGATGTACTGGTATGACACGCCCGACCTCATCTCGGCCGTGGGCGACATTCAGGTGCAGCGCGGCGCCGGAACCTCGACAAACGGCACGGGCGCATTCGGCGGCGCGGTCAACATGACCACCTCGTCCCTGTCGACCGAGTTCGGCGGCGATGCGGCCCTCACCTACGGTTCGTACAACACCAACAAGCAGGCCGTGCACATCTCCTCGGGCCTGATGGGCGGCCACTGGCTGCTGGATGCACGCCTGACGCACATCGGTTCGGACGGATATGTAGACCGCGGCTCGACCGACCTCAAATCGTACATGTTCCAGGGGGCATACTACAGCGGCAGCACTATGGTCAAACTGGTGTCGTTCGGCGGAAAGGCCCGCACATATCTGACATACAACGGCGTATCTAAGGAGGACATGGCTCTCTACGGCCGCCGCTACCACGACAGCGGCCAGTATTCGACCTCGGACGGTCCGTTCGTTCTGGCCGACGGCTCGCACGTGAACTACTACGACGACCAGACCGACAACTACCTGCAAATCAACAACCAGCTGATTGTAAACCACAAATTCAACGACCGCTGGTCGCTCAATGCCACCGGATTCTACACCTACGGCTACGGCTACTACAAGCAGTACAAGGACGACGCCTGGATCATGGGCTATGACAATCTCGACCTGGGTGCTGTGGAGCAGGCCGACCTCATTCGCAGCAAAATCATGCGCAACCACCTCGGCGGCCTGAATGCCGCGGCGTTCTACAGCGTCCGCAACCTCGACCTGGCATTCGGCGGTTCTTACAGCTACTACACCTGCCCTCACTGGGGTACGCTCAACTGGATAGAGGGCGTGGATAACGCATCGCTCTACAAAGACAAAATATGGTATGACAACAGCGCCCGCAAGAGCGACGCCAACATATTCGTAAAGGCCAACTGGCAGCTGTTCGACGGATTCCGTCTGTTCGGCGACCTGCAGTACCGCTACGTGCATTACAAGGCCTGGGGAACCAACGACAACTACGACTGGAACAGGCTCGAAATGCAGCCCATAGACGTAAACAACACCTATCACTTCTTCAACCCCCACGCCGGCATAAACTACGACCTGTCGAAGCACCACACGCTCTATGCGTCATTCGCAATGGCGCACCGCGAGCCTACGCGCAACGACTTCACCGACCGCTATCTCTTCGCCCAGACGCAGGAGGAGCCCAAGGCCGAGGTACTCTACGACTACGAGGTGGGTTACCGTCTCTCGTATGATATGGTCGAGGCGGGCGTGAATCTCTACTACATGAACTACAAGAATCAGCTCGTATATACGGGTCTGGTAAACGACGGAGGCGACAACCTCAACATAAACGTGCCCAAGAGCTACCGCCGGGGTGTGGAGCTCTCGCTGGCAGTGCGCCCCGCAAAGTGGTTCACGCTCGGCGGAAATGCGACATTCTCGCAGAACCGCATAAAGAACTACCAGGACAACATCGACGGAGTGGTCTTCGACCGCGGCGAGACGACAATATCATACTCGCCGTCGGCAATGGCTTCGGCATTCCTCGATTTCCATGCCGCAGGCTTCGAGGCCGTGCTCCGCACGCAGTACGTAGGCAAGCAGTATCTGACCAACGGCGGATACAAGGACCTGACGCTCGACAGCTACTGCGTGACCAACCTCAACCTCGCATATACACTGCACACGAAGACTGCCAAAAGCGTGCGATTCGGCGTTGAGATTTACAACCTCTTCAACTCGCTCTACTGCAGCAACGGCTACGGAGGCTCGTGGCTCGAAGGCGACACGATTGCCGACCGCGGCTCGTGGGCCTGCTACTTCCCCCAGGCACCGCTGCATGTGCTGGCGAATGTGACGGTAAAGTTTTAATCAGCACTTGCCAATTTATCGGTTTTAATGGAATTAAAATTAATTCTGCAAATTGCCGGCGTGGCGCTCGGGCTGCTGTACCTGTGGTTGGAGTACCGTGCCGACATAAGGCTCTGGCTCGTGGGGCTGATAATGCCCGTGGTGCACGGAACGCTCTACTACAAGTCGGGACTCTATGCCGACTGCGCCATGCAGTGCTACTACATCGCCGCCGGGCTCTACGGACTGACCGTATGGAGCCGCAGAAAAGCTGCCGCAGGAGAGGAGCCCGGAGCGGGAATCGGCCGCACGCCCCTGCGGGCCGCCGTTGCAGCCGCAGCGCTCTATGCCGTGCTGCACGCGGCGCTGTACTTCGTCCTCAGCCGCTTGACGGACAGCACCGTGCCATTCTGGGACTCGATGACTACGGCGTTGTGCATAGTGGCATACTGGATGCTCTCGCGCAAGTATGTCGAGCAGTGGCTGGTGTGGCTGGCGGTGGATGCCATAACCACGGGATTGTATATCTACAAGGGAATACCTCTCACGGCAGGTCTGTATGCCATATACTCGGCTCTGGCCGTGGCGGGATACATGCGCTGGCGGGCCATGTGCCGGCAATAGCGGCCGCAGGCAACGACAACGACTGGGCCGGACTTTCAGATGAAGGTCCGGCCCAGTTTTTTTTCAGTTTCGGCAGGGTTAAGGTTCGCGCCAGTCGCCGTTGCGGCGCATAAGCTCGACCAGGCGCTCCAGAGCCTCGTCCTGCGGGATGTTGCGTTCGACCACCTCGCGGCCCTTGTAGAGCGTTATGCGGCCCGGAGCAGCTCCCACATAGCCGTAGTCGGCATCGGCCATCTCGCCCGGGCCGTTGACGATGCAGCCCATGACACCTATGCGCAGGTTGCTCAGGTGCGACATGCGGGCCTTGATATCGGCCAGAGTCTTCTCGATGTCGTAGAGGGTGCGGCCGCAGCTCGGGCAGGCGATGAACTCGGCACGCGAGAAACGCACGCGCGCAGCCTGCAGTATGGCCAGCTCGATGCGCTCCGTCTGGTCGGCCGTGAGGGCCGGGGCCGTAATCCGGATTCCGTCGGCCAGGCCGTCCAGGAACAGAGGTCCCAGATCGGCGGCAGCGCGGACTGCCACGTTCACCTCATCGCTCTGGTCGTAGCGGCGGCCGACAGTCACGGGACGGTTCCAGTCGTCGAGATTCAGCACGGCGGCACGCAGCTCGGCCGTGGGGTTGTCCGAGACGGCCTCAAGATGCAGGAAGCGGTCGTCGGCTTCACGGCCCGTGACCGGTATGCGCACGCCCGTATTGCGGCGGCAGCCGCTGAGCGAGTATCGCTCGGGATGCAACACTTCGAAGCGGCCCCCGCGCGAGGCGAAGTGGCTGACAAGCATGCGGGCCACGGGTATCTCGTTCTCGGGAGCCTCGGTGAGCGACACGCGAATCGTGTCGCCTATGCCGTCGCCGAGCAGCGCCCCGATACCCACGGCGCTCTTTATGCGCCCCTCAAGGTCGTTGCCGGCCTCGGTCACGCCCAGATGTATCGGGAAGGTCATTCCCTCGTTATCCATAGCCTCGACAAGCAGTCGGTAGGCCGTAACCATCACGCGCGTATTGCTCGACTTCATCGACACGACGGCATCACCGAAATCGTTGTCGCGGCAGATGCGCAGAAACTCCATGGCCGAGGCGACCATGCCCTCGGGGGTGTCGCCGTAGCGGTCGAACATGCGCCGGGACAGCGAGCCGTGGTTCACGCCTATGCGCAGCGCAGTGCCGAAGCGGCGGCAGCGCTCGAGAAGCGCCGCGAAGTCGCCGCGCTCGAGCGAGTAGTTGCCAGGATTGATGCGCACCTTGTCGGCATGCTCGGCGGCCACGTCGGCAGCCTCGGGCAGAAAGTGCACGTCGGCGACAAGCGCCGCATGCAGGCCCTCGCCGCGCAGCTGGGCACGTATCCGGCTCAGGTTGGCAGCCTCGCGCACTCCCTGGGTGGTCAGGCGCACTATACGGCAGCCGGCAGCGGCTATGCGTTCGATTTGGGCCGCGCTGGCGGCTGTGTCCATGGTGTCGGTGTTGGTCATCGACTGCACGGCCACGGGATTCTCCGCGCCGATTGCGGTATGGCCTATGCGCACCTGGTGCGTGCGGCGGCGGCTGAATTGCGTAAGGTCTGTCATGGTTCAAAAAATAGCGGCAGTAGACCGCACGGCAAAGATACGCATTATTTCGATGCGCGGCCACAGAGTCTCTTTTTGGATGCGCAGGGTGTTTTTCGGCGCAAAAAAAGCTATCTTTGCCATAAGTTATGGACAGGTTTCTCGACAACGGCATACAATACGTCAGCGGCGTGGGCGAGGTTCGCGCGGCCGTCCTGGCCAAAGAGGCGGGGATAAGGACCATGGGCGACATGCTCAACTACTACCCTTTCCGCTATGTCGACCGCACGAAAATCTACCGCATGGCCGACGTAGACGACTCGCTGGCCTCGGCTTTCGTACAGCTGCGCGGACGCGTCACGGGGGTGTTCTATGCCGGCGAGGGCCGCAAGCGCCGATACTCGGTAATGGTCAGCGACGGCTCGGGACAGGCTGAACTGATATGGTTTCACGGCATAAAGTGGATAGAGAAGCGAATAGAGGTGGGCCGCGAGTATCTGATATTCGGCCGCCCGTCGTTCTACCGCGGCGAGATGTCGATAGTTCATCCCGAGGTCGAGACCGTCGAGAAGGCATTCGCCCGCAAGGCCGAGAGCGGAATGCAGGGCGTATACCCATCGACCGAGAAGCTCTCGTCGACATTCGGCACCAAGGGCATATACAACATCATGTGCAACCTCTGGCCATTGGTGCGCGACCACATAACCGACCCTCTGCCGGAACCGCTGCGCGAACGATGCGGACTCATGCCGCTGCGCGAGGCGCTCTACAACATACACTTCCCGCAGTCGGCCGAGCTGCTCAGGCAGGCGCGATACAGGCTCAAGTTCGACGAACTCATAGGCATACAGCTCAATATACTCTCGCGCCGCAGCGAACGCATAGGCCGCAATGACGGATTTCTGTTCGCCAAGGTGGGCGAGGCGTTCAACACATTCTACAACCAGAGGCTGCCATTCCCGCTGACCGGGGCGCAGAAGCGCGTAATACGCGAGATACGAACCGACACGGCCTCGGGCTGCCAGATGAACCGCCTGCTGCAAGGCGACGTGGGCAGCGGAAAGACCCTCGTGGCTCTGATGTCGATGCTGCTGGCCGTGGACAACGGATTCCAGGCCTGCCTGATAGCGCCTACGGAGATACTGGCGCGGCAGCACTTCGCAACCGTGTCGCGATATCTGGAGGGGATGTCTGTGGGCGTGGCCGTGCTGACGGGAGCCTCGCCGGCAGCCGAGCGACGAGCTGCCCTGGAAGGCATAGCCGACGGCTCGGTAAAGATACTCGTGGGCACTCACGCGCTGCTCGAGGACAGGGTCAGGTTCGCAAACCTGGGATTCGTGGTAATAGACGAGCAGCACCGCTTCGGAGTGGAGCAGCGCGCACGAATGTGGACCAAGAACGAGCAGCCGCCACACATACTGGTCATGACGGCCACGCCGATACCGCGCACGCTGGCAATGACGCTCTACGGCGACCTGGACGTGTCGGTAATAGACGAGCTACCGCCCGGACGACGCCCGATAAAGACCGTGCGCTACACCGACGCGGCGCGGCTGAGGCTGTTCGGATTCATGAAGAGCGAGATTGCCAAGGGCAGGCAGGTATATGTCGTATACCCGCTCATCGAGGAGTCGGAGAACATGGACTACAAGGACCTGTTCGACGGCTACGAGTCGATATCGCGCGACTTCCCGCTGCCCGATTATGTCACCACCGTATGCCACGGGCGCATGAAGCCCGCCGACAAGGAGGAGTCGATGCGGCAGTTCAAGAGCGGCGAGGCGCACATACTGGTGGCAACGTCGGTAATAGAGGTGGGCGTAGACGTGCCCAACGCCACGGTCATGGTAATCGAGTCGGCCGAGCGGTTCGGACTCTCGCAGCTGCACCAGCTGCGCGGACGCGTGGGCCGCGGCGGCGAGCAGTCGTACTGCATACTCATGTCGGGCGAGAAACTCTCGCGCGAGGCGCGGGCGCGGCTCGACGCCATGTGCAGCACATCGGACGGGTTCGAGCTGGCTGAACTCGACCTCAAGCTGCGCGGCGCAGGCGACATAAACGGCACGCAGCAGAGCGGACAGGCTTTCGACCTGAAGATTGCCAATCCCACGCTCGACGCTCAGATACTGCAGCGTGCGCGCGAAGAGGCCGAAAAGATACTCGGCGCAGACCGCCAGCTCCAACGGCCCGAAAATGCCGGACTTCGCGAGCTGCGCAGCAAATATTCCGGAGAGAAGAGCATGGATTTCTCGATGATTTCGTAAAAAAACGGTCCAGAGCGGGCGGCAGGACTGAGTCTCGGAGGCCGGCGCATAATAAAAAAGCAGGACCGTGCGTTTGAATACAAAACCGCGGAGATGAAAATCGTGTATGCAATCATATCGTTCGCAACGCTTCTGGCCGGAACGGCGACGGCCCGGGCGCAGCTCTACTGTGCCGGCGAGAAGCTCGAATACACGGTCAGCTACCGCGCAAAACTCTTCCCCAACACCGACGCGGCCACGGCTACGGTCGAAACGTCGCTCGACACGCTCGACGGCCGCACCGTATACAAAGTCGCATGCCGCGGGCGCATGATACCCACATACCGCTGGTTTTTCGACATAGACGACCGCTACACGATATATGCCGACACATCGACGCTCGAGACGCAGCGCTTCGAGGGGGAGATTCGCGAGGGCAGCTACCGCAAAAACTCGACTTTCGAATACGACCGCCGGCAGATGGTCAGCCGCAACACATGGGTCAAGCGCGACGGAGCGGTCAGAACGCGAACGCTCGACATCACGCCCCAGAGCATGGATGCCATATCGCTCTTCTTCAACATGAGAGGCATCGACACCGAGACGTTCGGGCCTGACGACGAGGGGCATCTGCAGATGATGCTCGAGGATACGATACGCACGCTGCGATACCGGTTCATAGGCCGCGAAACAAAGCGCATAGGCCGCCTCGGGAAGTTCAGGACGCTGAAATTCGCCTGCCAGATAGGCACCCAGGACGCATTTTCGTTCACGGACGGCTCGGAGTTCTTCATCTGGATTTCTGACGACCGCAACAAGGTGCCCCTGTGGCTCGAGTCGCCGATAAGGGTGGGCAGCATATGTGCGCGCCTGAGCTCCTGCAAGGGGCTGAAGTATCCCATGGAGAGCAAAACAAAATAGAGTGGAACGGAATAGCGCCGCTGCAGGCGGCAGAGAAAATATACTTATATAAATATAGGCTTTTGCTCATCTCGTCGACTGCCGAAGGATGGTTCAAAAGGCCCGGAAGGCGAAAAGACGGGGGATAAAAATCACATTAAAAAGATTAAATTTTAACATTTCGTTAGCGTTTATTTTTATAATTTCGTTCTCGGAATTTTAAACCTAAAATTTTCTACGCTAATGAAAAACCTTTTTCTCAAGCTTGTCCTGACGGTTTCGTTGGGCATGGGGCTCAGTTTCGCTGCTGACGCCCAGACTGTAGGGGGGGGGTATTCGGACCTGACGGTCAGCCGGTTATAGGTGCTGCTGTCACTGTCGACGGTACCACTCTCGGAGCTTCGACGAACATCGACGGTCAGTTCACCCTGAACGTCCCCGACGCGTCGAAAGCCGTTCTGACGGTATCCTATATAGGAATGAAGACGCAGAGCGTCCCCGTCAACGGCCGCACTCACATCAACATCACACTCGAGGAAGACACACAGCAAATCGATGACGTCGTTGTCGTCGGTTACGGTGTCATGAAGAAATCCGACCTTACCGGTTCGGTATCTTCGGTATCGGCCGAGGACATCGCTTCGCGCGGTACTACGCGTCTGGAGGAGTCGCTCATGGGCGCCGTGCCGGGTGTCATCGTAACGCAGGCCGACAGCCGTGCCGGCGGTTCGTTCAACATCCAGGTGCGCGGTCAGTCCTCGATAGGCCGCTCGACCACGCCTCTCTACGTCATCGACGGTATCGCAAGCAGCTCGATGGACTACCTCAACCCCGAGGACATAGAGCGTATAGACGTGCTGAAGGATGCTTCGTCGACCGCTATCTACGGTTCGCGCGCATCGAACGGCGTGGTAATCATCACCACCAAGGGCGGAAAGGCTGCCGCAGGCGCCTCGAACGCTACCGTGACATATGACGGTTACTACGGATTCCGCCAGGTGGCACGCACGCCCAACCTCATGACCGCAACGGAGTTCATGGACTTCCGCTTCGCACGATTCACCACCCTGACCACCGAAAAATATGACGGTTCGAAGTATGCAGGTGTCGATGCAAGCGGTGTTCCCCACTACCAGATTACCAACTCCGACCTCGAATCGGCGTTCCTGATGCGCTCGGGAGGAGAGAGCTACCGCGATTCGAAGCTCTATGAGCTCTACATGGCCGGATTCAAGGGCTATGACTGGATCAAGGCCGTGACCCGCACCGCCGCTCAGCAGAACCACTACATCGCAGTGAACGGCGCGAACGAGAACATGAACTATCGTCTCGGCTTCGGTTACCAGAGCGAGGAGAACGTCATGAAGGAGAACGACTACCACCGCTTCAACATGAAGGGTCAGTTCGATTCGAAGATTTCGAAAGTATTCGAGGCCGGAATGTCGATCAACATGGCATACACCGTCGATGACAAGTTCACGACCAACACCTCGTACAGCCCTTATGTCAACGCACTCTATTTCAACCCGTTCGTTTCGCCTTTCGACGAGAACGGCAAGCTCTACAAGTATCCCGGCGCAAAGGACGCATTCGGTTCGTCGGCTCAGTTCACCTCGACGGTCAATCCTCTGATCGACCTCTACGACCAGAACTACATCGACCAGGACCGCAAGTTCCACATGTTCGGTAACATCTACCTGCGTGCAAACCTCTACGACGGCCTGCGCATGACCACCACTCTCTCGCCCAGCTTCTACCACGGCCGCACGGCTCAGTTCTTCGCCAAGGGCATAACCGAGGAGAACCCCGAGGGTTCGCAGTTCTACACCAGCCAGAAGACCAACGAGGGTTACATCGCCAACACCGACCGCTTCGACTGGACCTGGGATACGCAGATCGACTACAACAAGACCTGGGGCGACCACAACTTCACCGCAATGGGTCTCTTCTCGATGAACCAGAACACCAAGGAGACCTCGAGCCTCAAGGGCCGCGAGATTGCAGACGACCGTCTGACCTTCAACGCTCTGAACAAGGCTTCGGGCGACAAGGAGATAGCATCGAGCTACACCGAGTCGTCGATGGTTTCGGTGGCTGCCCGCTTCAACTACTCCTACAAGGGCAAGTACATGGCTACCGTGACGATGCGTGCCGACGGTTCGTCGCGCTTCGCTCCCGGAAAGCAGTGGGGCTTCTTCCCCTCGGCTGCATTCGCATGGCGCATGTCGGAGGAGAAGTTCCTCAAGAATGCCGACTGGCTCACCAACCTCAAGTGGCGCATATCGTACGGTGTGACCGGTAACAACAACGTCGACGACTACGTAACCCACAACACCGCATCGGGTCCGAGCTACGGCGTACTCGACGGCAGCGAGGTCAACGGCTACTATCCCGGCGGCATGATCAACCAGGCTCTCATCTGGGAGAAAATCAAGGAGTTCGACTTCGGTGTGGACTTCGGTGCATTAGACAACCGAATCGTGCTGACGGCCGACGTTTACCGCAAGCTCTCCGACGGCCAGATCATGAGCCGCTCGATTCCCCACGAGACCGGTGAGACCACCACGACCTTCAACATCGGTTCGATTCTCAACAAGGGTATCGAAATCGGCCTGAACTTCGGCGTGGTCCGCACCAAGAGCTTCACCTGGGATCTGGGCGTGAACTTCTCGCGCAACTGGAACAAGATTCTCGAGCTGAGCAACGGAAAGGTCGACGAGCCCGCAAACAACCGCTTCATCGGCGAGCGCCTGAACGTTCTGCGCGACTACAAGCACACCGACGTTATCACCGACAAGGGCGTGACGATGCACACCAAGGACGGCGACATCCACTACACCCTGCAGGAGCTCTTCGACCGCTACGGCGAGAAGTACAAGTGGTATGAGGGCCAGGTGGCCGTTCACGACTGGAACAACGACGGCGTAATCAACGACGACGACAAGCAGATCTACGGCTGCACCGACCCCAAGTGGATAGGAAGCATCACCTCGACGATGAACTTCAAGGGATTCGACTTCTCGTTCATGATCTACACCAAGCAGGGTCAGTGGTCGAAGTCGCCCATGCACGACGGCAAGTACGCCAAGTGGTCGGACCGCGGTAACCAGCACTTCTCCTTCGACTTCTACATTCCCAAGGGAGCCCCGATCATCGACCCCAAGACCGGCGATATCGTTGCTGCGGCAGAGACTCACTACGGCAAGTATCCCTACCCCAACAACTCCGATACCTCGTTCGGCGGTTTCTACTCCGACAAGGGCTCGGCTAAGGGCGAGAACTACCAGTATCACAACACTTCGTTCGTGAAGGTCAAGAACATAACCCTCGGTTACACCTTCCCCAAGGAGTGGATGAAGAAGGCACACATCAAGAGCCTGCGCGTCTACCTGAACGTAACCAACCCGTTCTGCTGGTCTGATTACGAGGGCTTCGATCCCGAGTGGGCAAGCGCCAACCTCGCAATGGGCGGTCTGTCGACCGTTACCTACCAGATCGGTGCCAACATTAAGTTCTAATTTAACTGAAACCAATGAAGATGAAAAAGTTATTTTATATAGCCGCAGCGGCGGTAACGCTGGCAAGCTGCGAGGGATTCCTCACGGCCGACAACAAGTCGAGCGTCACCGCCGACCAGCAGTTCTCGACCCTCTCGGGTTTCGAGTCGCTGGTCAACGATGCCTATGCTGTGATGCGTCCGATATACAACAATGTCGACAACTACAACTTCCTGTTCCAGGCCGGCACCGACATGTACACCCTCGGACGAGGCAATGCGACCAACGCATTCCACGAGTATCTGGGTCTGAACCCCGACAACAGCACGGTGAACACCTTCTACACCAACTGCTATGACGGCATCCGCGCCGCTTATCAGGTGCTCTACTATGCGCCCAACGCAAAGGTTACCGACGAACTGCGCAACAAGCGCGTCGACGAGGCCCGCGTAATCGCTGCGCACTACTACTATCTGCTGGTGAACACCTTCGGCGGCGTGCCTCTGATCAAGAAGTTCGTGGATGCCCCCTCGACGGGTTATCCCCGCGCCAAGGCCGAGGACGTGTACGAATGGATAATCTCCGAGCTCGAGGAGGTGGTAAGCAACAACAACCTCGAGGCTTCGACCGCTACCAAGGGCGGTGGCCGCGTGAGCATGGAGGCTGCAAAGGCTCAGCTGGCGCAGGCTTATCTCTCGGCTGCATGGGACCTGAAGAACGACGAATACTTCACCAAGGCTGCAAAGTATGCCGACGAGGTGATAGCAGGCCGTTCGCTGACCACTCCCTATGCCGACCTCTACAAGACCAAGTATCATGTCAACGACTACTCGGGCGACGATGACCCCGAGTTCATCTGGGACGTGGAGTACGACTGGAGCTCGGCTCACAACCAGAGCAACGGCGGTCACTCGTGGAGCGGCGCATACTGCGGATATCTCGGCGGCAGCGAGGACAACATCAAGGCGGTGAACACCAACTTCATGGCTTCGATTCATGCGCTGGAGAGCTTCGAGAAGGGCGACTTGCGCTACGACGTGACATTTGTCAAGGAGCTGCCCGAGCTCAACGCCAACAACGCAGCCGGAACCGGCTACTACACCTGGTATGAGGGCGGCGAGTCGCTGGTGGGACATCCCGTACAGCGCTACTACTCGGCATGGTACGAGACCGATGAAGACTTCGAGGCTTGGAAGGCTCTCGACCCCGACAACCGCGCAAACACCTATCGCATTCCCATGGCCGAGCAGACCAAGGAGCCCCAGAACATGGATGGAACCAATATGGACTACCAGGCTTCTCTCTCGCTCGTATACGGCGGCGGTGCATGCAAGAAGTTCGACGACGCGCACACCGCAACCAAGACCGGCGGCAACAACTGGCACGACATCCACATCATCAACCTTCCCGAGATGTTCTTCGTAGCTGCCGAGGCTTACCTGAAGAGCAACGACGTAGCGACGGCCGCACAGCGCATCAGCACTGTTCGCGAGCGCGCCGGCCTGAGCAAGGTTACGACCGTGGACCTCGACGACATCATGAAGGAGCGTTCGTGCGAGCTCTTCGGTATGGGCAAGCGCTGGTTCGACCTGCGCCGCACGGGTCTGCTGGAGAAGTACAACGAGAAGTACAACCCCTTTGTCGGAAGCAACGCCGCAGCATGGGTTAAGTGGCTTCGTCCCATCCCGCAGGGTGCTATCGACGCCAACGACCAGCTCTCGGCTGCCGACCAGAATCCCGGTTATTAATGATTCGACGGACCGGAATCCGCTTTAGGGCGGGTTCCGGGACCGGCCGAACAGACGATAAACCCGCAGTAACCGGCAAAATTACTCGGGTTTGCATATGTCAATCAATTTTGCAAAAAATTGAGGTTTTTAGTTAATTAAATGTCCGAAGGCCGGTTTTGATAAGTTCCGGCCGGTAGGCGAAATGCGGAGCAGCCGTGAGGCCCCTCCGCATCTTTTTTTACATGCAGTGCTGCGGACGGATTTCAATGCCGGGCCGCGGACGGTCGCGGCACCACAACTGAAAAACCGGCTGCAGAGAGCTGCCCGCACAGGGCTGCCGCAGCAGGGCTCGCGACGTGAAATATCTTGCGCGATAGAACGTTTTTTAGTATATTTGGAATCGCAAAAACCCGTAAAAGCATGAATCCTTATCCGACTCGTATGAAGAGAATCGCGCTGGCCGCAGCAGCCCTCGTGACTGCCGCCTGCGCAGGTACGGCCGAGCCCGTGGACCGACCGGCGCTCGTGTCCCGCAACAATCCGCACATCACGCAGATAGACACGCTCGCGTCGCTCACCGTCGGCAACGGCGAATTCGCATTCACGGTCGACGTGACCGGATTGCAGACCCTGCCCGACATGTATGCGCTCGGAGTACCACTCGGTACGCAGAGCCAGTGGGGCTGGCACAGCTTCCCGAACCCGCAGGGGCTGCGTGCCGAAGAGACCCTCAAGGAGTATGACTTCGGCCGCGGCCGCAAGGAGCTCTACGCCGTGCAGTTCAACGAGCCGGGACGACAGCACGACGCAGCCGAATGGTATCGCATAAACCCCCACCGGCTGCACCTGGGAACCATAGGCTTCGCAGGCATAACGGCTGCGGATATAGACGACATAGACCAGCGGCTGGACATGTGGGACGGCATAATCGACTCGCACTTCAGCGTAGCGGGCCGGGCTGTCGACGTGCAGACGGCCTGCGACCCCGATGAGGACCGCATAACGGCACGCATAGCCACCGAAGCGCATCTTCCGCTGGCCATAGAGTTCTCATACCCCACTGGCGGCCATGCCGACGACGCGCGCGACATGACCAAAGACGACCTGCACACGACCCGGGCCGAGATGACGGCCGACAACCGGGTGCTGCTCACGCGACAGCTGGACGAGGAGGTCTACTACGTCGAGCTGTCGTGGGAGGGCGAGGCCGAGTTTGCAAAGGCAGGACCCAACAGGTTTCTGCTGACGCCCGCAAGCGACACATGGGCCATATCGGCGACATTCCTGCCGCAGAAACCCGACGGAAGCAGCCGCCGCGACATAGAGTCCTCGCAGCAGGCATCGCGCCAGTGGTGGAACAGTTTCTGGCAGGATGGCGCAGCGGTGGACTTCAGCCGCTGCACCGACCCGCGCGCAGCCGAGCTCGAGAGGCGCGTGGTGCTGTCGCAGTATCTGCTGGCCTGTCAGTGCGCAGGCTCCACGCCGCCGCAGGAGACGGGTCTGACATACAACTCGTGGTTCGGCAAGTTCCATCTCGAGATGATATGGTGGCACCAGTCGCACTTCGCACTGTGGGGACACGAGCAGCTGCTGGCACGCACGCTCAAGTGGTACGCCAAGGCGGCCCCCGCAGCACGCGAAATAGCCCGCAGACAGGGATTCGACGGCCTGCGATGGATGAAGATGACCGACCCCTCGGCAACGGAGGCGCCCTCGAAGGTGGGTTCGTTCCTCATATGGCAGCAGCCCCACATAATCTATCTGGCCGAGCTGCTCTACCGCGCCAACCCCTCGCAGGAGGTTATCGACGAATACTACGACCTGGTGCAGCAGACGGCCGAGTTCATGTACTCGTTTGCCGAGTATGACGGACTGGGCAACCGATACATTCTGCGCGGAGCGATACCCGCACAGGAGACTCTGCGCGCCGACGAGACGGTGAACCCTCCTTTCGAGCTGGCATACTGGCACTTCGCACTCACCACGGCCAACAAATGGCGCGAGCGGCGCGGCGAACGGCGCAACCTGGACTGGGAGGAGATGGTCGACAAGCTCTCGCCGCTGGCGGCGCAGGACGGGCTCTATCTGGCGGCCGAGACAGCCACGGACACCTACAAGGACATTCGATTCACGTCGGACCACATGGCCGTGCTGGCGGCTTTGGGCGTGCTGCCCGAATCGCCGTTGGTGCGCCGCGACATAATGCAGGCGACATTCGACTGGATTTACGACAACTGGAACTGGGGCCGCACGTGGGGCTGGGACTACCCCACAACCGCCATGAACGCCGTGCGCCTCGGTCAGCCCGAGAAGGCCGTCGATGCCCTGATGATGGACAAGCGTACCAACACATACCTGCCCAACGGCCACAACTACCAGGACAAGCGCCTGCGCTGCTACCTGCCCGGAAACGGCGGTCTGCTGACTACCGTGGCGCTCATGTGCGCAGGATATGACGGTTGCACGGAGAAGAACCCCGGATTCCCCAAGGACGGCACGTGGGACGTGCGCTGGGAGGGACTCAAACCCATGCCCTGAGATGATACGCCTCGCTATACTGCCGGCCGTAATCGCTGCGGCCGGCTGCATGACTGCCGCAGCCGCAGCCGGGACTGCACAGACAGGCCCGACTGGCGGGCTGCACTACCGTCCGCAGGGTGAGTCGGTCATAACGGTCGACGGCACGCACAAATTCAACCGCGCGCTCTACGGAGCCCACACAGGCTTTCGCATGGAGTGCAGCGACTACCCCGAATTCGGAATATATCTGCCCCGCATGGGCGGCAACCTGCGCATCGAAACCGGTGCTGCCACATGCCAGGCGCGATATACGCCCGGACGCATGGACTACACCCTCGACTCGGGCCGCCTGACAATCGAGGCGCAGGTTCTGCGCACGAGCGACGCTGCGCTGTGGCGCATAACCAACCGCTCGCAGAGCCCGCAGCGGGTGGAGATACGATTCGGCGGGGCGGCCGACAAAAAGTTCCACCGCGAGGGCGACCTGGGCGTGGACGACCCCGACTGCTTCGACCTGAAGCCCGAATACTGCCAGGGCAACATCTACAGCCGAAACGGCGACACGACCGCAATCGAGTACGGCACCGCCGAGCGCAAGACTCTCACGCTGGTGGTGCGCACCGACTCGTCGCGCATAACCGAACTGCCGTCGTTCGAGGGCGAGGCTCTGCTCGCGCCGGGCGAGGAGCGGATAGTGGCGCTCTTTCCCGCGGGCAGCCGGGTGCATGGAACCGACGAACTGCCGGCGCTCATGGCCCAAGCCGAGAGAGAGCGGGCAGCAGTAGCCTCGACGGTGCGCATATCGACACCCGACCCTTATATCAATCCCATAGGCGGCGCGCTGGCCGTGGCGGCCGACGGAATATGGAGCGGCGAAGCGTGGCTGCACGGCGCCATAGGCTGGCGAACGCCCCACCTGGGCTGGAGAGGTGCATATGCCGGCGATGCCATAGGGCTGCACGAGCGTGCGCGCACGCACTTCGATACCTATGCCCAGAATCAGATTACGGACATCGAGCCCCTGTGGCCCCACCCTTCGCAGGATTCGCTGCTCAACCTCGCGCGTGCCGAGAAACGCTTCGGGACGCAGATGTACAGCAACGGATACATCTGCCGCAGGCCGGGACACAAGGACGAGATGTCGCACTACGACATGAACATGGTCTATGCCGACGCCCTGCTGCGCCACCTGAGGCACACGGGCGACACGGCCTACATGCGCCGCATATTCCCCGTCATAGCCCGCCACCTTGCCTGGGAGAAGCGCAACTTCGACCCCGACGCAGATGCGCTGTACGACGCCTACTGCTGTATATGGGCAAGCGACGCGTTATACTACTCGGCCGGGGCCGTTACGCACTCGTCGGCATACAACCTCTTCGCCAACACGCTCGCCGCACAGGTGGCGCAGCGCATAGGTCTGGACCCGCAGCCATATGCCCAAGAGGCGCAGGCCATACGACGGGCCATGGAATCGGAGCTCTGGATGCCCGACAAGGGCCACTGGGCCGAGTACCGCGACTTCGGCGGAGGCCGAAGACTGCACGAGTCGGCGGCCCTGTGGACCATATACCACGCGGTGGATTCCGAGGTGGCCGGGCCGCTGGAGAACTATGCCGCGACGCGATATGTCGACACGCGCATACCTCACATAGCCGTCAGGAGCGAAAATCCCGACGAGAAGCTCTACACCATATCGACCACCGACTGGAAGCCGTACTCGTGGAGCATAAACAACGTGGCCATAGCCGAAGTGATGCACACGGCGCTGGCATACTGGCAGGCGCAGCGGCCCGACGAGGCCTTCGCGCTGATGAAGGCCGTGGTCATGGACAACATGTACTCGGGAGCCTCGCCGCTCAACTTCGGGCAGATAAGCCAGTACGACGCCGCGCGCGGCGAGTGCTACCGCGACTTCGCCGACCCGATAGGCGTGTGGTCGCGCGCGCTGACCGAGGGCCTGTTCGGCATACGGCCCGACCTGCTCTGCAAGCGGCAGGTCGACATAGTGCCCGGATTTCCCGCATCCTGGCAGAGCGCCTCGATAGAGCTGCCGCAACTCGCATACTCGTTCCGCCGCCAGAGCGACAGAATAACCTACCGAATCGAAAACCGATATCCCCCAGGCACGCCCGTGGTGCTGACCATTCCCCTTCCCGAGGGATATGCCGCCGCCGGAGTGACGGTCAACGGCCGCAAGGCCGAAACCGAGGCCGACGCTGAGTCGGTGAACAGACCCCGCATAAGGATATATGCCGGCAGCGGCAGCGCTATGGAGGTGGTCGTAACGCTGCGACGGGCAGAGGCCATGCGCCCCGTGGCCGGCAGCAGCCGCATAATAGGCTCCACGCAGTTCGTAATGATGGAGGGCAACGGACTGAAGATGTGGCAGGCGCACGACATATCTGCAACCGAAGCGCCGGCACAACGCGACGACAGCTTCGAGAACATCATCCCCGGGGAGTTGCAGCCCGTAGATATGTCGCAATGCTTCAATGCCCGCGTCAGCGACCTGTTCCGCAACCGCTATCTGTCGCCAAGGCCGCCCTACACCACCCTCCAGATACCCGTGCAGGGCATCGGCGAGTGGTGCCACCCCACGCTCACGGCCGACATCGACGACTCGGGACTGCGCGAGGCGGCCGGCGAAGAGGGGTTGCTGCGTACCGGCCCGGGACTGTTGTTCCGCACCCCGCGCGAGGGCGACAATATACTCTTCACCTCGCTCTGGGACAACTATCCCGACAGCGCGACGGTGCCGCTCAAGGGTCGGGCCGCAAGGATATATCTGCTGCTGGCCGGCAGCACCAACCACATGCAGTGCAACATAGCCAACGCCGTGGTGAGGATATGCTACGCCGACGGCAGCATGCAGCAGACCGAACTCGTCAACCCCGACAACTGGGCCCCCGCCGAGCAGGACTTCTACTATGACGACGGAGCCTTCGCACTCAAGCCTGGGCAAAAGCCGCCATACAGACTCAGCTTCAAGACCGGCCGCATGAGCCGCACGCCCGCAGCCGATGCCGGCATAACGGGCATCGAGGGTCGATACATAGAGGGCGGCGCCGGAGTGGTCATAGAGATAAAGAGCGACCCGTCGAAAGAGCTGGCAGGCCTTCAGATGGAGACTCTGTCGAACGACGTAGTAACGGGCCTGATGGCCATAACGCTTCAAAAGAGATGAGACGCGCAATAACTATATCGCTCATGCTGCTCTGCTCGTGCGCCGGGCAGAGAGATGCCACCGACTGGTATGCTCCGCAGCCCGAAGACAGGCCCTTTGTCAGGTGGTGGTGGCTCGGCAGCGCCGTGGACGAGGCCGGCATCACGTGGAACCTCGAGCAGTTCGCAGAAAAAGGGCTCGGCGGCGTGGAGATAACGCCCATATACGGCGTGCAGGGCAACGAGGCCGAAGATATCGAGTATCTGTCGCCCAGCTGGATGGAGATTCTCGGCCACACGCTCGCCGAAGCAGACCGTCTGGGTCTGCAAATCGACATGAGCAACTGCACGGGCTGGCCCTTCGGCGGTCCGCAGGTGACCACCGCAGAGAGCGCATGCAAGCTGCTCGTCGAGAGGCGCCTGCTGCACGGCGGCGAGCGTATGGAGGAGAAAATCATACCCCAGGACCCGCGGCAGAGGGCATTCGCCATGCCGCAGAGGGTCATGGCATTCGGCGGCGGAGAGAGAATAGACATAACCGGCTGCGTGGATGCCGACACCGTACTGCGCTGGCAGGCGCAACAAGGTTGCGACATGGAGATATATGCCATATTCTGCGGCCGCACGCTCCAGAAGGTAAAGCGGGCGGCGCCCGGAGGCGAGGGGCTGGTGATGAACCACTACGACATCAGGGCCCTGCGCAGCTATCTCGACCGCTTCGACGAGGCATTCGCACAATCGGGTGCGGGAATGCCCGACACGTTCTTCAACGACTCGTTCGAGGTCTACGGCGCCGACTGGGACGGCAGGCTGCTCGAGGAGTTCAGCCGCATGCACGGCTACAGGCTCGAGGAGTATCTGCCCGAGTTTCTGTCGGATGACGGCGGCGAAATGTCGGCACGCATAGTCTCGGACTACCGCCAGACGCTGTTCGAGATGCTGCTCAACAACTTCACCATACCGTGGACCGAGTGGGCGCACTCGCACGGGGCGCGAACGCGCAACCAGGCACACGGCTCGCCGGGCAACATAATAGACCTCTATGCGGCGGTGGATATTCCCGAGTGCGAGTCGTTCGGGCAGACGCCTTTCGACATCGAGAGCCTCAACCACGAAGGACCCTCGCGGCCCAACGACTCCGACCGCGCGGTGCTCAAGTTCGCATCGTCGGCGGCCCACCTCACGGGCAAGAGGCGCACATCGGCCGAGGCGCTTACGTGGCTCACGGAGCACTTCCGCACCACGCTGGCCCTGTGCAAGCCCGAACTGGACCGCATGTTCTGCGCCGGCGTGAACCACGTCTATTTCCACGGCGCGCCATACTCGCCCCCCGGAGCCGAATTCCCGGGCCGGATGTTCTACGCCAGCATCAACATGTCGCCCACAAACACCATATGGCGCGACGCCGAGGCGCTGTTCGGCTACATAACCCGCTGCCAGTCGTTCCTCGCGGCCGGCGAGCCCGACAACGACTTTCTGATATACCTGCCGATAGACGACATACGGCACGAGTACCGCGACAAGCGGTTTCTGATGTTCGATATACACAAGATGCCGCAGACGATGCCCCGCTTCAGGCAGGCCGTAGATTCGGTTCTGGACGCCGGATACGACTGCGACTACATATCGGACAGATACATACAATCGCTGAAGGTCGACAACGACGGCATGCTGCGCAGCCAGGGCGGCGCGCGTTACAAGGCGCTGATTCTTCCCGGCTGCCGTCTGTGGCCCGCTGAGACGGCCCGGCGCATAGTCTCGCTGGCACGGGAGGGGGCCACGGTGGTATTCGTCGGCTCGGTGCCCAAGGATGTTCCCGGATTCGGGGAGCTCGACCTGAGGCGCGCCGAGCTCGGTGAGATTCTCTCGTCGCTGCCCGAGCTGACCATGGCCGAGCAGCCCGAGCAGAGAGCCTTCGGACGCGGACGCATAATAACCGGACTGTCGTATGGCAGCGCGTTGCAAGCTACCGGCGCCGTGCCCGAGCCATATGCCGCCGGCGGAGGCGAGATGATACGCCGCCGCAACGAGGCAGGCGGGCACAACTACTTCCTGGCGGCGCTCGGCAGCCAGAGCATCGACGGTTACGTAACGCTGGCTACGAGCGCTGCTGCCGTCGAGATTTTCGACCCGATGACCGGCGAGCGCTCCATGGCCCGCACGCGCGACAACGGCGACGGCACCACCGCCGTGAGGCTGCAGATACCCTCGGGAGGTTCGCTGCTGCTGAAATGCTTCCCCAAGGCGCCGCGCAACATGCCCGCCATGCAGCGATACTACCTCGAGGAGCGTGCCGGCGAGATTGTTCCCGCACGCGGCTGGAGGCTCCGGTTCACAGAGTGCCAGCCGCAGATGCCGCAGCAGACATACGACATAGACTCGCTCATAGAGTGGACCAGACTGCCCATAGAGGGAGCGGACATAGCGGCCGGCACGGCACGCTATACGGTCGACGTAGAGATAGAGGAGCCCTCGTCGGCCGACGAATGGCTGCTCTGTCTGGGCGACGTGCGCGAGAGCGCCGAGGTGCGCATCAACGGCCGCAGCGCCGGCAAGGCATGGGCCGCGCCCTTCCAGCTGCGCGTGGGCAGGCTGCTGCAGAGCGGCCGCAACACCATAGAGATAGATGTGACAGGTCTGCAGGCCAACCGCATAGCCGACATGGAGCGGCGCGGGGTGAAGTGGCGCATATTCAAGGATGCCAACATAGCCAGCGTGACCGGCGCGGCCGACTTCAGCTTCGGCGACTGGCCGACTGTGCCCTGCGGACTGGCATCGCAGGTGCGGCTGGTACCGCTCAAAACCGTAAACGAATAAAAAAACCGATATGATGAAAAAGATTCTCACACTGCTGGCTGCCGCAGCTACGCTCTGCGCGGCAGCCGCGACGCCCGAGCTGCCGTCGCGCGACGAGGTGCTCAAAACGGCGCGTCTGGTAAACGGCTACTTCATGGAAAAATACGCAGACCCCACGGCCGGCATGCCCTATCCGTCGCGCAACCGAGTCTACGAGTCGAACATATGGACCCGCGCCGTATACTACGAGGGTCTGATGGCGCTGCACTCGATATATCCCGACAACGCATACATAGATTATGCACGCCGCTGGGCCGACTTCCACAAGTGGGGCATGCGCCGCGACCAGACACCCACGCGCAACGCCGACAACTACTGCTGCTCGCAGACATACATAGACCTGTACCGTCTCTGCGGCGAGCCTCACATGATAGTCAAGACTAAGGCCGTCATGAACATGCTCGTGAACACCCCGCAGGTCGATGACTGGACCTGGATAGATGCCATACAGATGGGTATGCCCGTGCTGGTGAAGCTGGGCGTGACCACGGGCGACGACCGCTACTGCCAGAAGGCATACCAGATGTATGAGTGGAGCCGCAACACCCTGGCCGGAGGACTCTACAACCAGCAGGAGGGTCTGTGGTGGCGCGACAAGGACTTCATACCGCCCTACAAGGAGCCCAACGGCCGCAACTGCTACTGGTCGCGCGGAAACGGATGGGTGGTGGCCGCGCTGGTGCGCGTGCTCGACGAACTGCCCGCAGATGCTCCGCACCGCGAGCTCTACACGCAGGATCTGCGCGACATGTGCCGCGCACTGGTCAAGTGCCGCCGCGAGGACGGTTTCTGGAACGTGAGCCTGCACGACGGCTCGCATTTCGGGGGCCGGGAGCTCTCGGGCACGGCTCTGTTCGTCTACGGAATGGCGTGGGGCATAAACAACGGAGTGCTGGACCGCGACGAATATCTGCCCGTGGTCGTCAGCTCGTGGGAGGCCATGTGCCGCGAGGCGGTGCATGCGAACGGATTCCTCGGCTACGTCCAGGGCACCGGCAAGGAGCCCAAGGACGGACAGCCCGTATCCTACGACTCGGTGCCCGACTTCGAGGACTACGGCACGGGTTGCTTCCTGCTGGCCGCATCGGAGGTTTACAAACTGCAATAGAGGATTATGCGCACCGCTGTTACGATTGCCGCACTTGCGGCTGCAATGATATGCTCGGCCGCGACGGCGGCAGCACCCGAGAGGATATATCTGTCGGGAACGGGTCTGGGCGACACGCGCACGTGGGACTTCATCTGCACCGGCGGCATGCGAGCCGGCCAGAAGGGGACAATAGAGGTGCCCTCGCAGTGGGAGCTGCAGGGGTACGGCGAATACTCCTACGGCCGCTGGTATGTCGAGGGACGCACGGCGCCGCCGCAGGAGAGCGGTATATACAGCCTGCAGTTCGATGTGCCGCAGAGCTGGCGCGGGATGTCGGTGCGCATAATCTTCGAGGGCGTCATGACCGACGCCGAGGTCAAGGTCAACGGCCGCAGCGCCGGGCCAGTGCACAGGGGCGCATTCTACGAATTTTCGTTCGACATATCGTCGCTGCTGCGCTACGGCAAAAGCAACTCGCTGCAGGTGCGCGTGGACAAGGAGTCGGCCGACAAGTCGGTCAACGCAGCCGAACGCAAAGCCGACTGGTGGATATTCGGCGGAATATACCGCCCCGTATATCTCGAGGCCAAGCCGGCGGTGCACATCCAGAACCTGGCGCTCGACCCGCGCGCCGACGGCACCCTGCGCGGGCGCGTATACACCACGCCGCTCGAGGCGGGCCACACTCTGTCCATATCGCTCGACGGCGGCGAGGAGGTGCTCGCAACGCTCGGCCGGGGCTGCGAGCATGAGATAGAGGCGGCATGGGAGAGTGTCGAGCCGTGGGATGCCGAGCATCCGATTCTGCACACCCTCGCATTCGCGCTCCGAGACTCCCGGGGCCGCACGCTCCATGAGACCCGGCTGCGGACCGGATTCCGCACTGTCGAGGTCAGGGCCGGCGACGGAATCTATGTCAACGGCGTAAAGACCATACTCAAAGGCATCAACCGCCACTCGTTCCACCCCGACGGCGGCCGCACGACAAACCGCGCGACAAGCCTGCAGGACGGCCTGCTGATAAAGCAGATGAACATGAATGCCGTGCGCGTGCACTACGCTCCGGACCGTCACTTTCTGGATGTTTGCGACTCGCTGGGAATATATGTCGTCGACGAACTGGCCGGCTGGCACGGCCGCTACTCGACAGAGGCCGGAGTGCCGCTGCTGCGCGAGTTCGTCATGCGCGACGTGAACCGTCCGTCGGTAATCATCTGGAGCAACGGCAACGAGGGCGGTTTCAACACCGACTTCGACGGCATGTTTCCGCAGCTGGACCCACAAAAACGCACCGTGATACACGCCTGGGCCGATTTCGGCGACATAGACACCCACCACTACCCCGCCTACCAGACAGGCATAGCGCGCTTTACGAACGGACACAAGATATTCATGCCCACGGAGTTCATGCACGGCATGTACGACCAGGGACACGGCGCGGGTCTGGAGGATTTCTGGAACAAGTACACCGCCTCGCCGCTCTTTGCCGGAGGATTCATGTGGGACTTCTCGGATAACGCCGTGCGCCGCAGCGACCGTGCAGGCGCGCTCGACAGCGACGGTTCGAACGGCGCCGACGGAATACTGGGGCCCTACCGCGAGAAGGAGGCCAGCTACTACGCCGTGCGCGACATATGGGCTCCGGTGCAGTTCGCGCCGCTGCGCATAACCCCCTCGTTCGACGGACGCATACTCGTGCGCAACGACTACCTGTCGGTCAATCTTGGCGAATGCCGCGCAAGCTACCGCCTGCTCAAGGCCGACGGCCCGGGCGACGAGGCTCAGGTGCACGTCATAGCCGAGGGCGAGGTGTCGCTGCCCGACATCGCGCCCCGATGCTCGGCATACGCCCGCATGGAGCTTCCCGCGAATTTCGCCGAGGCCGACATACTCGAAATTACGGCATTCCACCCCTCGGGCCTCGAGTCGGTGACCAAGACATGGCCCGTGACAACACCCGAGAAGTTCGCCGAGAAAACCATCGCCCGGGGCGGCGGCAGTGCCAATCTGTCGCAGAACGCACAGGAGATGACACTGAGCGCAGGCGGCGTGGAGGTGACCATAGACCGCACGACGGGATTCATATCGCGCATAACCAACAGCGCCGGCCGGGTGCCGTTCGGCGGCGGTCCGGTGCCGGTAGGGCTCAATGCCCGGGTGCAGCGGGCAGAGTGCCGCATGGAGGGCGGCTGCGCCGTGGCGACGGTGTGGTACAGCGGTGCCGTGGATTCGATTCGCTGGGAGATAACCGGCAGCGGCCTGCTGACCATGAATGCCGTGATGCTCAACCGCAGCGGCGGTGGCAACGGATTCGACGACGCACTCTCGGCGCAGGGCATAACCAACCTCGGATTCTCGTTCGACAGCCCCGAGTCGGAATCTACCGGCGTCAGATGGATGGGCCGCGGCCCCTACCGGGTGTGGAAGAACCGTCTGCGCGGCATGAACCTCGGAATATGGGACAAGGAGTACAACGACACGCAGACGGGCGCCGCCTACGACCGTCTGGTCTACCCCGAATTCAAGGGTTACCATGCCGAGACATACTGGGCCACGCTGCGCAACCGCATATCCGACTTCACGGTCATATGCCGCAGCGAAGGCGTCTATCTGAGGCTCTACACGCCCGGCGAGCCCGAGGACAACAAGACTTTCAAGGCCCTGCCCGACTTTCCCGAGGGCGACATATCGTTCCTCTACGAGATTCCGGCCATCAGGTCGTTCAAGCCCGTGGCGGAGCACGGACCCAACAGCCAGCCGGGACATGTGCGCGTGAAGAAGGGCGACGAGGGAATCAGGATGGTTCTCACGTTCGACTTCAGGGCCGCTTCGTCAAGCAGGGCGACAATCCCAAGATAGTATATTCGTGTCTGCTGACCGAAGCCTATCCCTACAAGATTCTGGGCGTGCTGAGCAACATATGCGGCATAGGCGACCGCTACGACGACGAAATGGACAACATACTCGCCGAGCGCTTCGGATGCGAATTCTCGGTATACACCAAGCAGGAGAACATCTGAAAGGACAGGGACGAAAAAGCAGGCGGCCGGCATAAAGCCGGCCGCCTGTCATTTACCGCCCTGCGGGACTAAACCAGACCCGAGAAGCCCATGAACGCCATGGCCAGGATGCCGGCCGTAACCAACGCTACGGGAACACCCTTCATGGCAGCGGGAACCTCCTCGAAATCCAGACGCTCGCGGATGCCGGCGAAGAGCACCAGCGCCAGACCGAAGCCTATGGCCGTCGATATGGAGTAAACGACGCTCTGCAGCAGCGTGAACTCCTTCTGAATCATCAGAATGGCAACGCCCAGAACGGCGCAGTTGGTGGTAATCAGCGGAAGGAAGATGCCCAGTGCCTGATACAGTGCGGGCGAAACCTTCTTGAGGATGATTTCGACCATCTGCACCAGAGCCGCGATGACCAGAATGAAGACTATGGTCTGCATGTACTCGATATCGAACTTCACGAGTATGAACTGCTGGATGGGCCATGCCACCAGTGCTGTCAGTGCCATGACGAACGTCACGGCAGCACTCATGCCCAGCGAAGTCTCGACCTTCGACGACACGCCCAAAAACGGACAAATTCCGAGGAACTGCGCCAGCACGACGTTGTTGACGAAGATGGCGCCGATGATGATTGCGAAATATGTAATCTGGTCCATGACTATTTCTTGGCTAATTTGTTAAACAACAGCATCAGGTAACCCAGCGTCAGGAAGCCGCCCGGTGCCAGCACGAATACCAGCGGTGCGTAGTCGCCGATACCTATCGGCAGGCCGAACACGGCGCCGCTGCCCAGTATCTCGCGCACGGCGCCGATGACCGTCAGCGACAGCGTGAAGCCCAGACCTATGCCAACGCCGTCGAGTATCGAGTCGAAAGCGCCGTTCTTCGAGGCGAAGGCCTCGGCGCGGCCCAGGATGATGCAGTTCACCACGATGAGCGGGATGAAGACGCCCAGCGAAGCGTAGAGCGCCGGCACATAGGCCTGCATTACCATCTGGATGACAGTCACGAACGATGCGATGACCACGATGAACGACGGGATGCGCACCTTGTCCGGAATGATGTTCTTGATGAGCGAAATGACCAGGTTCGACATGATGAGCACGGCCATCGTCGCCACACCCATACCGAATCCGTTCGCCGCCGAGGTCGTAGTACCCAGCGTGGGGCACATTCCGAGAATCAGCACGAACGTGGGATTCTCCTTGACGATGCCCTTGAGTATAATCTGCAGTTTATTCATTTTCTCCTCCTTCCTGAGTCGGCTGACTCTCGCTTTGTGTTGCACCCGTAGCCGCATCGGCCGTCTCGCCGGCGCTCACCTGCTTGAAAGCGGCATATGCGCGCGCCATGGCGTCGACATACGCACGCGACGAGATGGTCGCAGCGGTCAGAGCGTCGACATCGCCACCGTCCTTCTTCACGGCCAGCTTCATGTCGCCGGGGTTCTTGCCCTGAAAACTCATGATGAGCGGATTGCCCTCGTCGCACATTTTGGTGCCCAGACCGGGCGTCTCCGACTGCTCGAGTACATTTACGTTGTTGACCTGGCCCGAGGGCAGGAAACCTACCATCATGCGCACGGCGCCGCCGAAGCCGTTCTTGGTCACGGTCTCAACGGCATAGCCGGCAACCTGACCGCCGGCAACGGCCGTATAGACCTTCACGGGCAGACCGTCCTGCTCGAGCTCCGTGACGGTGTTCTCGTCGAACGCGGGCAGGACATTGTTAAGGGCGTCGACCGTAGCCTGCGCCTTGGCCTGCGCGATGGGCTCGGCCGTGACGACATATATCGCGCCGACACATGCCGAAGCCACGAGGCAGATGCCGGCAAGCACGGCAACCATATTCACAAGTGTACTTTTCATACTCTATCCTCCCTATTTCTTGACGCCGAAACGACGCGGTTTGATATACTTGTTAATCAGAGGCACGCAGGCGTTCATGATAAGAATCGCGAACGACATACCCTCGGGATATGCACCCCACAGACGGATGGCCATGGTGATGATACCGATGCCGACGGCGAAAATCACGGCACCCTTGACCGTCATGGGCGAGGTCGAGTAGTCGGTAGCCATGAAGATAGCGCCCAGCATGGCACCGCCGGCAACCAGATGGAAGAGCGGATACTGCCACAGCGCCGCCGAAGGCATGCCCGTAGCGGCTGCATAGACGAATGCGAAGAGCGCCATGGTGCCCAGCACCGTGACGGGTATGTGCCACGTGATGACCTTTCTCCAGAGCAGGTAGAGGAAGCCCAGCAGCAGAGCTGCGGCAGCCACCTCGCCCAGCGAGCCGGGGATATTGCCGCCGGCCATCTGCAGAAAATCGACAGAGGCCAGGTTGTCGGCGCCCTTGACTACGGCCAGAGGCGTAGCGCCCGAGAAGGCGTCGAGCCACGAGTTGTCCAGAGCCTTGGGGAAGGTGGTCATCTGCACGGGATAGGATATGAGCAGGAACACGCGGCCGACAAGCGCCGGGTTGAAGGGGTTCTTGCCCAGGCCGCCGAAGGTGATCTTGCCGATGACGATGGCAACGAACGCGCCCACTACCACCAGCCACAGCGGAATGGACGAGGGCAGGTTGAATGCCAGCAGCAGACCCGTGACGGCCGCCGAGAGATTACCGACGGTACAGGGACCGCCGAGCAGATATTTCTGCGCAAGAAATTCGAACAGTACGCAGCTCAGCACCGACACTGCGGCAACGAGCAGCACGTTAAGGCCGAACACCGCCGCAGAGACTGCCAGCGCAGGCAGCAGCGCAATGAGCACATCGCGCATGATGCTGCGGGTAGACATCGCCGAATGAAGGTGCGGTGACGGAGCAACAAAAAAATTATTTGCCATATTCTGTCTCTTTTTTCGTTTCGGTTACTTTTTGGCAGCCGCAGCAGCGCGGGCGCGGATTATGCCCATGACCGTCTGCTTGCCGAGCCTTACATAGTCCAGCAGCGGGATGCCGGCCGGGCAGGTGAACTGACAGCAGCCGCACTCGATACAGTCGGTGATGTTGTTCGCCTCGACAGCCTCCCAGTTCTTGCGGCGCGAGAGTTTGGAGATGAAGTAGGGCTCGAGGCTCATCGGGCAGGCCGACACGCACTTGGCGCACTTGATACACTCCGACTCGGCCGTGCGGCTGGCATCGGCGCCGCTCAGCACGGTGATACCCGAGCAGCCCTTGGTAACGGGCGAAGCCAGGTTGCACATGGCGCGACCCATCATCGGACCGCCGTTGAGCACCTTCACCTCACCCTCGGGAAGGCCGCCGGCGGCCTCGATGAGCGTGGTGATGGGAGTACCCATGCGGGTGAGCAGGTTCTTGGGCGAAGCCAGCTCCTTGCCGGTAATGGTGACGATGCGCTCTATGAGAGGCTTGTTCTTCTGCACGGCCTCGTAGACTGCCACCGTGGTCGACGCGTTGCACACCACAGCGCCCACGTCGATGGGAAGACCCGGAGGAGGCGGAACCTCGCGGCCCGTGACAGCTGCTATGAGCTGCTTCTCGCCGCCCTGCGGGTAGCGGACCTTCAGAGGCATGATTTCGATGCCGGGGAACGACTTCTCGACCAGCGACTTGAGGTGAGCGATGGCGTCGGGCTTGTTGTTCTCGATGCCCACCACGGCCTTGTCGACTCCGAGTGCCTTTTTCAGTATCTCGACGCCCGTGAGCAGCTCCTCGCCGCGCTCGAGCATCGTGCGATGGTCGGAGGTCAGGTAGGGCTCGCACTCCACGCCGTTAATTATAAGGTATTCGGCCTTCTTGCCTGGAGGCACCGACAGCTTGACATGAGTCGGGAAAGTCGCACCGCCCATGCCGACGATGCCGGCATCCTTGATTTTGGCGATTATGTCGGCGGGAGCGAGCGTGCACTCGCGCTTGAGCTCCGTCGAGCGGTCGATAGTCTCGACCCACTCGTCGCCCTCGCGCTTGATGGTTATCATCATCTGACGCAGGCCCTGGCCGTTGACAGCCATGTCGACAGCCGTCACCGTACCCGAAATCGGCGAGTGGATATTTGCCGACATGAAGCTCGAAGCCTCGGCAATCAGCTGACCCGTCAGAACCTTGTCACCCTTGGCGACCTTGGCCGTGGCGGGAGCTCCGATATGTTGAGCCAGAGGTATGGTCACCTCGTCGGGCAGGGGCAGCGTCTCGACAGCCGTCCCGCGGCTCAACTTGTTTTCCGACGGATGAACTCCGCCTATTGGAAATGTATTCATATCAGGATAATGTTTTTAATTACTTTTCTATCTCTTCGCTCTTGGCGGCCGCGGGTGCGGCGGGTTTGGCTGCAGCCGGAGCGGCAGCGGGAGCCTTGGGCTCCTTGGGCAGCGGCTCCATGCCGCGGAGCACGATGGCGCCCGTGGGGCACTCGTTGACGCACTTGCGGCACAGGCGGCACTTGGTCGAATCGATATAAGCCACGTTGTTCTCGACGGTGATAGCCTCGAACGCGCAGACTTTCTGGCACTTCGAGCAGCCGATGCAGCCAGCCTTGCAGGCCTTCATAACCACGGCGCCCTTGTCCTTCGACACGCACGACACATAGACCGCGCGGCCCTTGGGCCACTTCTTGCGCAGCTCGATAATCATCTTCGGGCAGGCCTTGACGCACGCGCCGCAGGCCGTACACTTCTCGATGTCGACCTCGGGCAGACCCGTCTCGGGGTTGACCTTGATGGCATCGAACGAACATGCCACCTGGCAGTCGCCGAATCCCAGACAGCCGAATGCGCAGCCCGTCTGGCCCACATAGAGCGAAGAGGCCACGGCACAGCTCGTCGCGCCGTCGTAGGTGTTTGTGCGGGGACGCTTGGCACATGTTCCGCCGCAGCGTACCGTAGCCACCTGAGGTTCCTTCTCGGGAGCAGCCTTGCCGAGATAGTCGGCACATGACTTCATCGTCGCAGCGCCTCCCACGGGGCAGAAGAGGTCGGATATGTCGTCGCGCTTGACCAGTGCGTCGGCCATGCCGCGACAGCCCGCAAATCCGCAGCCGCCGCAGTTGGCGCCCGGCAGCATCTTCTCGACTACGTCGATGCGCGGGTCCTCCTCGACCTTGAACTTCTGCGCCACGAAGTAGAGAATCACCGCGGCCAGAATTCCCAACACGAAAAGTGTCAGTACAGTAGACAGTAATACTTCCATTATCGTTTAGTAATTGTAAAGTGAATTTTCCGTTCTATTTTGTTTCGGAGCAGCCACAGCACGACGTAGTATGCCGCAACCGCGCCGAGGGTCCAGAACACTGCCGCGCCCTCGCCCGTCGAAAACAGGCACAGACACAACACCAGAGTCAGAACCAGCACCGCAATGGCGCCGACATATCCCAGCAGCACAGCCATGGAGGCCATATTGCGCCACACGCCTACGGTAACCTCATCGCCGGCAGCGTATTCCGCCGCATCGGCAGTGCGTATCTCGACCATCTTCTGCTGCGACTCGCCCATGCCGCACGCCTGACGCGCCGTGCATGCGCCGCAGGCGCTGTGAGCCGTGATTCGCACCGCAACCACCTCGCCCGTCACGCTCTCGACGGTTCCCGTATGTTCTATTATCTTCGCCACCCGGGTTTGCAATTTATCAATCTCCGTATTTGTTGGTCAGCGGCATGAGTCGCTCGTGGCCGAAGGCGCACGCCGACAGACGCAGCACAGGCGGGAACTGGTAGCGTTTCTTCTCGTTGCGCATGATCATCGAGTGAATCTTCTCGACCACCTCCGAGTCGAAGCCGGCGTTGATAATCTCCTCGCGGTGCTGGCCCTCCTCGATCATGCGGTTGAGTATGGCGTCCACCACCTCGTAGGGAGGCAGTATGTCGCTGTCCTTTGTGTCGGGGTGGAGCTCCGACGAGGGCTCCTTGTCGAGCACGCTGTCGGGTATGGGATTGCCGCATGTGCGGTTGATGTAGCGGGCCAGGTCGTACATCTCGCTCTTGTAGAGGTCGCCCGTGACGCTGAAGGCACCCGCCGTATCGCCGTAGAGGGTGCAGAGACCCAGCGCGTTCTCGCTCTTGTTCGAGCAGTTGAGCAGCATGTAGTCGGTCTTGTTCTGCAGAGCCATGAGCAGCACTGTGCGTATGCGCGACTGTATGTTCTCCTCGGTCGAGCCGAACTCGGTGCCGCCGTTCACGGGCTCGAGCGTCTTGAGCACCGACTCGTATATGTCGGTTATGTGGAGTATGTCGTAGCGTATGCCCAGGTTGCGGGCCACGGTCACCGCGTCGTCTACCGAATGCGCCGACGAGAACTGCGAGGGCATGAGCAGCGCACGCACATTCTCGCGGCCGAGGGCCTCGACGGCTATGCAGGCCACCACGGCCGAGTCTATGCCGCCCGAGAGTCCTATGGCAGCCTTCTGGTAGCCGTTTTTGTGGAAATAGTCGCGCAGACCCAGGCATGCGGCCTTGTAGAGCATGCGGGTGCGGTCGTTGTAGGTGGTATAGTGCAGATCCACGGGCGGATTGTCGCCGTCGGTGTCGTAGACAGCCATATCCTCCTCGAACGACTTGAGCATCATGGTCAGCTCGCCGCGGCTGTTGAAGACTCCCGAGGTGCCGTCGTAGACTATCTCGGCCGAGCCTCCCACCTGGTTGACCAGCACCAGATTGCGGCCCTCGACGAACGAGAGGTTGCGCATCATGTCGTAACGGTAGGTGAGCATTCCCTTGCCGTAGCGGCGGGCATTGACGCTGATGATGGTCTGGACCGACTTGTCGAAGTCGTGCGTGCGGCTCAAATCGTCGCCCACCACGATTGCCACCTTGTGGCCGCCGATGGTTGCATACCCGAAGCCGTCGCCCGAGACGAGAAAGCCCATCTCGCGACGGGCGGTGATGTGGTGCTTGCTGACATAGCCGAGCACCTTGCGGTTCTGGATGAGGGCTGCAGCCGATACGGTTCCGCGCTCGGTGAGCAGAGGCATGCCGACGATGGCCGCAATGCCGTCGCAGCACGAGGCTATCTCCACCAGGGTGTCTTCGCACAGTTCCAGGAATGTCGTCTTGCGCAGCAGGTCGAATGCCGGCGTTCCGCTCAGCGCCTGCTCGGCGAAGACCACGAGATCGGCTCCGAGAGCTTTGGCGCGATTGACGGCATCGATGATTTTCGAAGCGTTTCCGTCGATGTCGCCGATAGTATAATTAAGCTGAGCAATAGCTATTTTCATGTGCAATCAGCGTTATAACTCCGCAAAGTTACGCATAATTTCATAAAAGAAAAAGTTATCGGTGCAGAAAAGTGTCCTGCCGGGACCTGCAAACAAAAGAGTTCGCGCGGCGTCCCGAAAAAAGGGATGCCGCGCGAAAAACTGCCGAAGACAGCGACTCTTTCCGACTAAGCCTTGCCTGCCGAGCCGAGCACGCTCTCGCACTTGTGGATGTAGAGCTTCTTCAGCTCGTCGCGAGCCGGACCCAGATACTTGCGGGGGTCGAACTCTGCGGGCGAATCGACGAAGATCTTGCGCACCGCTGCGGTCATGGCCAGACGGCCGTCCGAGTCGATGTTGATTTTGCATACGGCGCTCTTGGCAGCCTTGCGCAGCTGCTCCTCGGGTATGCCGACAGCATCCTTGAGCGCACCGCCGTGGGTGTTGATAATCTTGACATACTCCTGCGGAACCGACGACGAGCCGTGCAGCACGATGGGGAAGCCGGGGATACGCTTCTCGATCTCCTCCAGAATGTCGAAACGCAGCTCGGGCGGAACCAGAATGCCGTCGGCGTTGCGGGTGCACTGCTCGGGCTTGAACTTGTTGGCGCCGTGCGAGGTGCCGATGGAGATTGCGAGCGAATCCACGCCCGTCTTCTTCACGAAGTCCTCGACATCCTCGGGCTTGGTGTAATGAGCGACCTCCGAAGCCACCTCATCCTCGACACCTGCCAGAACGCCCAGCTCGCCCTCGACGGTCACATCGAACTGGTGAGCGTACTCGACCACCTTCCGGGTCAGAGCCACATTCTCGTCATAGGGAAGCGACGAGCCGTCGATCATCACCGACGAGAAGCCCATGTCGATGCAGCTCTTGCAGAGCTCGAACGAGTTGCCGTGGTCGAGGTGCAGGGTGATGGGAATGTTCTTGCCCAGCTCCTTGGCATACTCGACAGCGCCCTGTGCCATGTAGCGCAGCAGCGTCTGGTTGGCATACTTGCGGGCGCCGGCCGACACCTGCAGAATCACGGGCGACGAAGCCTCGACGCATGCCTGGATGATGGCCTGCATCTGCTCCATGTTGTTGAAATTGAAAGCCGGAACGGCATAGCCGCCCTCGATGGCCTTTGCGAACATCTCGCGGGTGTTCACCAGGCCGAGTTCTTTGTAGGATACCATAAGAATATAGTTTTTAATGTTCGTCTCTTCTCGGCTGTGCGAAACAGCCGCACAAAGGTAGCAAAAAATTTGGCTACCCTGCTCTTTTGTCGCGAAAAATCAAGCCTGCTCCCCGTCCGCTTCGCCGGCGGCCAGGCGCACGATATTATCCATCTCGCCCGCCACCCACACTATGTCGCCGGCCTCGAGCACCGTCGACGGCGGCGGATTCTTGATGGCGCCCGTGCTGCGCTCGATGCCTACCACCAGACACCCGAACATGTCGCGTATGCCCGACTCGGGGATGGTCTTGCCGGCCAGCTGCGAACCCTCGCCTATGCAGATGCTCTCGACGCTCACCTCGCCCGTCTCGCGCTTCTGCACGGCCGCGTCGCGGTAGCGCTCCTCGACATAGAGGCGGAAGTTTTTCAAATCGTCGTCCGAGCCGGCCACCACCAGCTTGTCGTAGGGGTATATTCGTTCGTTTCCGCCGGGGATATTGATGCGCTCCTCGCCGCGAACTATGGTCACCACGTTGACGTTGCACTTCTGGCGGAAGTTCAGCTCGCGGAGCGTGCGTCCTATGCTGGGCGAGCAGGGCTTGACCTCGAAATCGGCCAGATGCAGGTCGCGTTCGAGCAGGTTGCTGGCGAAGCTTCGGTTGATTGTGGCCGTGCGCTCCTGCTCGGCCTCGCGGGCCGAGAGGTTGGCGAAGAAGCGTCGCTCCATTGTTATCGAGCGCTGCTTCATCCACTTGGAGAATATTGCCAGGCCCACCACCGCGGCGGCAATGGCGAAGCCTATGCCTCCGGCGGCATCGAGCAGCCGCGCGACGGGTATCATGACTATGAAGAAGCACAGCATGATGCGCACCACGGTAATCGACACCAGCGAGCCGCGGTTGTACATGCTGTCGTTCCACAGGCTGCGGAACTCGGGCGAATGGCTCTTGCTGACTATTATCGCCCGCAGCATGGGGGCAATTAGCACCAGTATTCCAGCCAGCGCCACGATGCGACCCTTGAGGCCCGGCAGATATTCGGTGATGATCGGTGCTGCCAGCTGCAGCCAGATGAATATCAGCACCAGCGTGACGGCCGTATATATGCCCACGATGCGGGCTATGGCCTTCAGCAGCTTGTTCCACTCGCTCTTCTGGCGTATGGTGTTCGAGCCCGAGGCATAGCGCTCGAGCAGGCGTCGCATGCGCGGAGGTATGGCCCGCTCTACGGCCTGGCAGGCCGGCTCGGCAAGCCGTATCATATAGGGTGTGAAGAATGTCGTGATGACCGACACGGCCACCACTATCGGGTAGAGAAAGTGGTCGGTGACCTTGAGCGTGAGGCCCAGCGAGGCGATGATGAAGGCGAACTCGCCGATCTGCGCCAGCGAGAATCCCGACAGCACGGCCACCCTCACGCTCTGTCCCGAGAGCAGTATTCCCGAGCTCGCGAAGAGTATCTGTCCCGCCATGACCACCAGCGTGAGGATTACGATCGGCAGCTTGTACTCCCACAGCAGTGCGGGGTCGATGAGCATGCCGACCGAGACGAAGAATATGGCGCCGAAGAGGTCCTTTACCGGCTTTACCAGATGTTCGATTCGCTCGGCTTCGGTGGTCTCGGCCAGTATCGAGCCCATGACGAAGGCGCCCAGCGCGTATGAGAATCCTGCCCGGGTGGCTATCATGACCATTCCGAGACACAGTCCCAGGCCCACTATCAGCAGCGTCTCGTCGTTGAGGAATCGTCGCGCCTTCTTCAGAAACGACGGTATGAGGTAGATGCCCACCACGAAGCAGAACAGCAGAAAGACTCCCAGCTTGACCACGCTGCCCAGCAGCTCCATGCCCTCGACATGCTTGCTCACGGCCAGCGTCGAGAGCAGCACCATGAGCAGCACGGCGAACAGATCCTCGACAATGAGTATTCCGAACACCACGCCGGCGAACTGTCTGTTTCGCAGGCCCATGTCGTCGAAAGCCTTGAATATTATGGTCGTCGACGACATCGAGAGCATGCCGCCCAGAAAGAGGCTGTTCATATGTCCCCATCCTAACGACAAGCCCGTGAGATATCCTGCCGTCATCATGCCTATGACCACCGTCACGGCCCCTATGACCGCCGTGCCGCCCACCTTCATGAGCTTTCTGAAGCTGAAGTCCAGACCCAGCGTGAAGAGCAGGAAGACCACGCCTATGTCGGCCCAGATGTGTATGCTCTCGATATCCGTCACCGTCGGCATCTGCTTTACGGCCGGTCCGGCCAGCAGCCCGGCCACGATGTAGCCCAGCACGACGGGCTGCTTGAGCCACTTGAACAGCAGCGTAACCAGACCCGCAGCCACGAGTATGACCGCCAGGTCGGATATCAGTGATGGTATTTGCGACATATTGATATGTTAATCGGATTGTTCCGCGCAAAGATAGCATTTTTTGCCGTTTCGCACAACGCCGCACCCGCCAGGCGGGGCAATATTCGGGCCGCGTCTTGCCTCGCGGTGCGGACCCGAACGGGGCAAAGCGAGAAAATCGGTCGCAAGCGGTGCGGTTATTGATTGTTTTTAGTATCTTTGCATTCGCTCGCGACCTGCGGCTATGCGCCGCATCCGCACCGTTTGCAAACATTAAATATTGAGATAAAGCTATGTCCGAATTCATCTATCAGGAGCCTTTCCCCACCGGAGAGGACAAGACCGAGTACCGCCTGCTGACCAAAGACTACGTGAAAGTGGTCGAGTGCGACGGCCGCCGCATTCTCAAGGTCGAGCCCGAGGGTCTGGCTCTGCTGGCCCGCGAGGCCGTTGCCGACGTATCGTTCTATCTGCGCGCATCGCATCTGCAGAAACTCAACGACATCCTCAACGACCCCGAGGCTACCGACAACGACAAGTTCGTGGCCTACACCATGCTGCTGAACCAGTGCGTGGCTGCCGAGGGCGAACTGCCCACATGTCAGGATACCGGCACGGCCATCTGCATCGCCAAGAAGGGCGAGGATGTCTACACCGGCGCCGACGATGCCGAGTGCATCTCGCGCGGCGTCTACGAGACCTACCGCGACCGCAACCTGCGCTACTCGCAGGTGGTGCCTTTCACCATGACCGACGAGAAGAATTCGGGAACCAACCTGCCCGCCCAGATCGACATCTACTCGACCCGCGGCAACGAGTACAAGTTCCTCTTCATCACCAAGGGAGGCGGCTCGGCCAACAAAACATTCCTCTACCAGCAGACCAAGGCGCTGCTGAACGAGGAGTCGCTCACCAAGTTCATCACCGAACACATCAAAGACCTCGGCACCTCGGCCTGCCCGCCCTATCACCTGGCAATCTGCATCGGCGGCACGTCGGCCGAGATGTGCCTCTCGACGGTCAAGAAGGCCTCGGCCGGCTACCTCGACACGCTGCCCACCTCGGGCAACGAGGGCGGCCGCTGCTTCCGCGACCTGGAGTGGGAGCAGAAGGTGCTCGACATCTGCCGCAAGAGCGGCGTGGGCGCGCAGTTCGGCGGCAAGTATCTGGTTCACGACGTGCGCGTCATCCGCGCACCGCGCCATGCGGCTTCGTGCCCCGTGGCTATCGGCGTGAGCTGCTCGGCCGACCGCAACATCAAGGCCAAGATTACCGAGCAGGGCATCTTCGTCGAGCAGCTCGAGAAGAACCCAGCACGCTTCCTCCCGAAGGAGGCGCCGGCCATGTCGCCCGCGGTGGACATCGACCTCGACGAGGGCATGGACAAGGTGCGCGAGATTCTGACCAAGTACCCCATCAAGACCCGCCTCAACCTCAAGGGCACGCTCATCGTGGCGCGCGACATCGCCCACGCCCGCATCAAGCAGATGCTCGACGAAGGCAAGCCCATGCCCGAATACTTCAAGAAGCATCCCGTCTACTACGCCGGTCCGGCCAAGACTCCCGCCGGCATGGCTTCGGGTTCGTTCGGCCCCACCACGGCAGGACGCATGGACCCCTACGTAGACCTGTTCCAGAAGAACGGCGGCTCGATGGTCATGGTTGCCAAGGGCAACCGCTCGCAGGAGGTGACCGACGCATGCAAGGCCAACGGCGGATTCTACTTAGGTTCCATCGGCGGTCCGGCGGCGGTTCTGGCCAAGAATTCGATTAAGTCGGTCGAGGTGGTCGACTTCCCCGAGCTGGGCATGGAGGCCGTGCGCAAGATTTATGTCGAGGATTTCCCGGCATTCATCATCGTCGACGACAAGGGCAACGACTTCTTCGCCGACTTCAAACACTAAGCACCGACACTCCGCGACGGCGGCCGCCCCTGAGGCGGCCTGCCGCCGTCTGCATAAACGCCGCCCCGCACAATAAAAGGTCCGGGGCGTGCGTTACGGGTTATATCAAAGATTTTAACGGATGAGATTTTTCAGAGCGATACTCCTTGTCGCGGCTCTTGCGGCCGCCGGCATGCGTACGGCCGCAGCCGACGAGGTCACGTTCGAAGTCAAGGCGCCCATGATGGTCGCGGCGGGCGAAGCCTTCCGCGTGGAGTTTTCGGTGAGCGCCGACCCCGACAAGGACTCTTTCACGGCCCCCTCGTTCGAGGGCTTCGACCTGCTTGCGGGCCCGTCGGTCTCGCAGAGCCGCAGCTTCCAGATAGTCAACGGACAGAGCAAGGCCTCATATAACGTCAGCTACTTCTACGTGCTGGCGGGCTCCGCGGCCGGCAACTTCACCATAGGCCCCGCGACCGTGACGGTCGGCGGCAAGAGATACTCCACGCGGCCGCTTCCGGTCGAGGTGGTCGACGAGAAGGGCTCCGGCGGCACGCAGAGCGGACAGAGCGGAAACTCGGTGCGCGAAAGCGAAGCCGAACGCACGGCCGACGGCCGCATAGGCAAGGACGACCTGATGCTGCGGCTGGTGCTCTCGCGCAACACGGTCTACAAGGGCGAACCCGTCAGGGCCTCGCTCAAGCTCTACCAGCGCGTGCCCATCGTTGGCAGCAACGGAGGCAAATACCCCTCTTTCAACGGTTTCTGGGCCCAGCAGCTCAACAGCGACGAGCGCCAGAGCCGCCGCGAGACCTACGACGGCAAGATATACGAGACCACCGTGCTGGCCGAATATCTGCTCTACCCGCAGCAGTCGGGCGAGTTGACCATAGACCCGGCCGAGATAAACGTTGTGGCGCAGGTTGTCGTGCAGAACAGCAACCGCCGCCACGACCCCTTCTTCGGTTCGATGCCCGACGTCTACAATGTCGAGCGCAAGCTGCAGACGGGCCGCACCACGGTCAACGTCAAGCCGCTGCCGGCAGGCGCTCCGCCGAGCTTCACGGGCGCCGTTGGACGCTTCACGATGGAGGCCACAGCCCCCGCCGCCGAGCTCAAGGCCAATTCGGCCGCCACATACACCGTGCGCATCTCGGGCACCGGCAATCTGGCCTTCGTGCAGGCTCCCGCCCTCACGCTCCCCTCGTCGTTCGAGCAGTACACCGTCAAGACCACCGAGTCGATACGCACCTCGCACGAGGGCGCCACGGGATACCGGCAGTTCGAATACCCCTTCATAGCGCGCGCCGAGGGCTCCTACGAGATAGCCCCCGTCGAGTTCACCTTCTTCGACCCCGCAGCCGGCCGATATGAGACGCTGCACGCCAAGGCCGCGACGGTTGAGGTCTCGCCCGACGCTTCGGGACAGGACTCGACCGTCAGAATCGTATCCGGCCTGTCCAAGGAGGATGTCCGCATGCTGGGCCGCGACGTGCGCATAAAACTCGGCAAAGCCGACCTGCGCGACATCTCGCAGCCGTTCCTCTTCAGCGGCGCCTATTTCACGGCGGCGGGAGCCATAGTCCTGCTGTTCGCGATTCTCTACCTTGTCATCCGCAAGCGCATGCGCGACAACCGCAACACGGCACTGGTGCGCGGACGCCGCGCCAACAAGGCCGCCGTGCAGCGTTTCCGCGCCGCCGCCCGCCATATGAAGGAGGGCGACAGCCGGGCCTTCTACGAGGAGATGCTGCGTGCGATGTGGGGCTACATGGGCGACAAGCTGAACATTCCCGTTGCCGACCTGACCAAGGAGAACGTGCGCGAGGAGCTGCACCGCCGCGGCGTCGATGCCGCCGTCTCGCAGCGCTTCGCCGACATCGTCACACGCTGCGAGGAGGCTCAGTATTCGCCCTCGGGACCAGCGGCCGCCGAGGAGATATATGCCCGCGGCGTGGAGTTCGTATCCAAAATCGAGTCGGTCGTAAAAAAATAGGAGGCAGACGATGAAAAGATATCTTTTTGCTACAATTCCGGCACTGCTGCTCGGCCTGAGCTGCAGCGCTGCGTCGCAGCAGGCCGCAGAGAGCGATGTGCAGACAAGCGACACCACGGCCGTGGCTGCAGCCCCCGCCGCAGCCGAACTCTCCGAGGACGAGCTGTGGGACAAGTCCAACACGGCCTATGTCAACGGCGACTATCACGCCGCCGCCGAGGGCTACACCGCCATTCTCGGACGCGGACGTCACTCGGCCAAGCTCTACAACAACCTGGCCAACGCCCTCTTCAAGACCGGACGCCTGGGACAGGCAATACTCTACTACCGCCGTGCGTTGAGGCTCGACCCCGGCAACGACGACATACGCTACAACCTCGAATCGGCCGAGGAGCGGACCAAGGACAACATAGAGTCCGTCCCGGGCTTCTTCCTGGCCGACAAGGTGCGCAGCATACGCAACACGATGAGCTCGACCTCGTGGGCCGTGCTGTCGCTGGTTGCGCTGGCCGCGATGCTCGCATGCGCGGCGACCTATCTGCTCTCGTCGCGTCTCGCCCGGCGCAAGGCGGGCTTCTACGGCATGCTGGGCTGCGCCCTGCTCTTCGCCGTATCGACAGCCTTCTCGAATGCCGGACGCAAGGAGGCTGCGGGACGCACCGAGGCCATCGTAATGGGCCAGTCGGTGCCCGTGAAGAGCTCGCCCGACAACTCGGCCACCGACCTGTTCGTGCTGCACGAGGGCACCGCGGTGCGAATCACCGAGAGTTCGGACGAGTGGTGCGAGATAGTCATCGCCGACGGCAAGAAGGGCTGGGTCCGAGCCCGCCGCATAGAGATAATATAAATTCCAGGGAGCTACAGTGTCCAAACTTCTCAAAGACTGCGTGGGCGAGCTCTCGAAGCTGCCCGGAATAGGCCGGCGCACGGCAATGCGTCTGGCCGTTCACCTGCTTCGCATGGAGAGCGAGTCGGTGGCCGAGATGACCTCGGCCATATCTCGCTTCCGCAACGAGATACGCCGCTGCCGGCACTGCAACAACCTCTCGGACGATGAGCTGTGCTCTATCTGCTCCGACCCCGAGCGCGACCGCACCACGGTCTGCGTTGTCGAGCAGGTGTCGGACGTGCTCTCCATCGAGAACACTCACCAGTACCGCGGCCTCTACCACGTGCTCGGAGGCGTCATATCGCCCATGCAGGGCATAGCCCCCTCGGATCTGAAAATCGACCTGCTGGTCGACAACATAGCCCGCGGAGAGATTCGCGAGGTGATACTGGCCGTCTCGACTTCGGTCGAGGGCGAGACCACACTGTTCTACATCATGAACCGCCTGCGCCAGTTCCCCGGGCTGAAGGTCACCTCGATAGCGCGCGGCATAGGCTTCGGCGACGAACTGGAGTATGTCGACGAGCTGACCATAACCCACGCACTGCGCAACCGCCGCGAGATAGAGTAGCCGGCAGCGCACGCAAAAAAACGGGCGGCAACCCTCCAAGGTTTGCCGCCCGAATCGTTTTCAGCCCTCTTCTGACTACTTCACAGCCTGGAACACGGCCTGCATCTCGCCGTCGCGGAAGAGCATGAGCATCTGTCCGTCGATTTCGTAGGAGGTAGCGCCGCTGACGACAGCGAAGAACTCGTTCTCGCCGGCCATGTCGGGGCAGAGCATGCGCGTCGAACCCAGATGGCTGAGGTCTATGCGTCCGTCGCCCGTGAGGGTATATTCGCCGAAGATGCTGTTGCAGGCGCCGCGGCCCGTAACACGGCCTTCAGCCGAAAAATTCAGACGGAAGGTTCCGTCGGCTGCCTTGATATCCTGGCCCATGAGACGCACCAGCACCCACTCCGTTCCGGTGAAGGGTTCGGCCGTGCGGCTCGAGCGCTTGCAGCGGCAGCATCCGGCCGCAACCGCGAGAACTGCGATGACGGCAACGATTTTAATGATTCTTACCATAACAAAAAAATATTATCGGTTTATTGTCAACAAATTTTCCGCCGCATCCGTCCGCCGGCGGTTCGGGAGTGCAAATATAGGCATAAAATGCCAAACAGCGACCTCTGAGGCGCATTTCTTTTCGCACTGCGGCAGCCTGTCGGCAGCCTCAGCAGATAAAGCTGAATGTTTTGGCGTTGTCGTTTTTTTTAGCTAAATTTGTGCCGAATTTGTACATTTGTCTGTTTTCAGACGCATACGGAAAGGAAACATTACATTATTAATTACAAAGATTTATGAAAAGAAAATTGACCCTTTTGGCCGCGCTGCTGGCATTCACCGTGCTCGGCGTTTCGGCTCAGGAGAATGGCAACCGCGACGAGAACAACAAGATCGTTCGAGGCCCGTATGAAACCAACGGTTTCTTCGACAACATCTTCATCGGAGTAGCAGGCGGTATCAACGTTTACGAAGGCGATTTCGACTCGCACGGAAGCGACCGTATAGGCGGAGCCCTCGACATCAACATCGGCAAGTGGATCACCCCCAGCGTCGGTGCACGTATCGGCTGGTCGGGCGTAACTGCCAAGGGCTACACCGGCTATCAGTCGATGTACGCTGCCGGTAAGGCTGCCGGCAACGCATTCAAGGAGAAGTTCGGCGTATCGTACCTCCATATCGACGCAATGTGGAACCTCTCGCACGCCATCGGCGGCTACAAGGAGACCCGCACCTGGAACTTCATCCTCTTCGGCGGTCTGGGCTGGGCACGTTCCTTCTCGTGGGACGGCGGCAGCGCTCGCGACAATGAGCCTGCAGGTTCGATCGGTCTGTTGAACACCATCCGCCTGGGCAAGGTCGTAGACCTGACCCTCGAGGTTCGCCAGCTCTTCGTAGCTGACCGCTTCGACGGCGTTATATCAGGCTGCCGCGGCGAGGGCATGACCTCGGTTACCGCAGGTCTCGCGTTCAAGTTCAACCGCAGCAACTTCAGCCGTGCCAAGGCTCCCGTAGTTCCCGACTACTCGACCTACCTCAACGAGATCGAGAAGCTCAAGGCCGAGAACGAGGAGCTGCGCAACCGCAAGCCTCAGACCGAGACTGTGACCGTAACCAACACCGTCGAGACTCACGAGCCCACTCCCGTGGTACTCTTCTTCCCCATCGGCAAGGCTACCCTCGACAGCAAGGAGCTGACCAACCTCGACTTCTACGTAAAGCACGCTATCAGCACCAACAGCACCAAGACCTTCACCATCACCGGCTCGGCTGACAAGGCAACCGGCACGGCGCAGATCAACAAGGAGCTGAGCGAGAAGCGCATGCAGTACGTTTACGACATCCTCGTAAACAAGTACAACATCCCGGCTAACCGCCTGGTCAAGAAGGCTGTCGGCGACGAGAACAACCGTTTCGACGACCCCGCGCTCAACCGCTGCGTGTTCATCGAGTAATATCCGCTCGAAAAGCTACTTTGACGGGACTTCCTTCGGGAGTCCCGTTTTTCGTTGCGGCGAGTCGTTTATTTTCCTAACTTTGTGCAAAACAACACATCTATGAAAAGAGTCATATCCTCGCCCGAGGCTCCCAAGGCCGTAGGGCCCTACTCACAGGCCATCGCTGCCGGCGACACCCTCTACGTATCTGGACAGCTGCCTATCGACGCCTCGACCGGCAACATGGCCGACGGCATCGAGTCCCAGACGCGCCGCTCGCTCCAGAACATCCGTGCCATCCTGTCCGAGGCTGGCTATGAGCTTGGCGACGTGGTCAAGACCACCGTGCTGCTTGCCGACATGAACGATTTTGCAGCCATGAACGGCGTCTACGCCGAATTCTTCACCGGCGACAAGCCCGCCCGCGTCTGCTACCAGGTGGCACGCCTGCCCATGGGCGCCCTGGTCGAGATAGACGCCATAGCCGTAAAATAAATAGCCCGTTGCAGAGACATCGCGCCATGCGCCGGCGGAACATACCGACCGCCGGCGCAATTTATTGCCCCGACATGGCTCTTTTATCATTTCTTTTCTTATTTTTGCATCCGTAAAACCCGCGACTTACATGGCTATCCACAAAATCAAATTCTTCTCCGGCAGATGCTCGAGGTATCTGGCCGAGAAAATCGTCGCCAGCTACGGAACCAAACTCGGCGACTCGGAGATTCTCAAGTTCAGCGACGGCGAGTTTCAGCCCAGCTTCAACGAGTCGATTCGAGGCTGCACGGTCTTCATCATCCAGTCGACATTCCCGCCCACGGAGAACCTCATGGAGCTTCTGATGATGGTCGACGCAGCCCGGCGTGCTTCGGCTCATCAGGTGATAGCCGTTATGCCCTACTTCGGCTGGGCGCGGCAGGACCGCAAGGACCGTCCGCGCGTACCCATCGGCGCCAAACTCGTTGCCAACATGCTGGTGGCAGCCGGCGTGGACCGCATAATGACCATGGACCTGCATGCCGACCAGATTCAGGGATTCTTCGATGTTCCCGTCGACGCGCTCTATGCCAGCGGAATATTCGTTCCCTACATCAAGGGCCTGGGCATCGAGGACCTGTCGATAGCTGCACCCGACATGGGCGGTGCCAAGCGTGCCAACTCCTATGCCAAGCATCTGCAGACGCCGATTATCATATCGCACAAGGAGAGAGCCAAGGCCAATGTGGTCGGCAAGATGACCGCCATAGGCGACGTCGAGGGCCGCAACATCATCATCGTAGACGACATGATCGACACGGCCGGCACCATCTGCATGGCAGCCGATATGCTCATGGCCCGCGGCGCCAAGAGCGTGCGTGCGGCCATAACCCACCCCGTGCTTTCGGGCGAGGCCTACGAGCGCATCAACGCCAGCGCCCTGCAGGAGGTGATCGTAACCGACACCATACCTCTCAACCCCGACAAGGACACCAGCAAGTTCACGGTGCTGTCGGTTGCCGACATATTCGCAAACGTCATCGAGCGGGTGCACAACTACAAGGAGATTTCGTCGATATTCTTCAAGTAGCCACCCCGAGTGAGCGAAAAAAGAGGCGGACGGTTATCCCGTCCGCCTCTTTTTTGTGTCCATAGCCCCTACTCCCCTATCCGGCGCAGCAGCTCGGTAAGCAGCAGCCAGAACTTGGGCACCGTGGCTATCTCGAGCCGCTCGTCGGGCGAGTGCACTCCGCGCAGCGTGGGTCCGAACGACACCATCTCCAGCCCGGGATACTTGTCTAAGAACAGACCGCACTCCAGACCGGCATGTATCGCCCGCACCTTGGGCTCCGTGCCGAACAGCTCGCGGTATGTCTCGACCGTCTGCTTCAGCAGCACCGAGTCGGGGTCTGGAGTCCAGCCGGGATATCCGTCCGAGTGCGCCACGTCGGCACCCGCCAGTGTGAACACCGACTCGACCATCTGCATGACATATATCTTGGCGCTCTCGAGCGACGAACGCTGCGACGAGGTTACCGTTATGCAGTTGTCGCCCGTGAACTTCACCGAAGCCAGGTTAGTCGAGGTCTCGACCAGGCCCGGCACGGCGAACGACATCGCGACAACTCCGTTGGGCACGCCCGTCAGGGCATATACCAGCCCCTGCTGCGTGGCTGCATCTATTACGGTGTCTATCTGCGGCATCTCGTTGAGCGTCATGGCGAAGTTGGGCTCTCGGTGACGGAACTCGGCGTCGAGCTCGGCCTTGAAACGGCCGAATGCCTTCACGAACTCGCTGCTCAGGTGCGCCGGCACGCCGAACACGGCATAAGCCTCGCGCGGTATGGCATTGCGCAGATTGCCGCCGTCGAAATACCCCAGACGCAGGTCGAAGCTCTGCATGCCGTACCACAGCAGGCGCGCTACGGTCTTGTTGGAGTTCACGCGGCCCTTGTCTATGTCGTCGCCCGAGTGTCCGCCCTGAAGGTCCGAAACATCTACGCGGTAGTAGGTGTAGTCGGCCGGAGCCGGTTCGGGGGTGTAGCGGAACGTCGCCACGGTGTCGATTCCGCCCGCGCAGCCTATGAATATCTCGCCCTCGTCCTCCGAATCGAGGTTTATGAGGTACTTGCCCGTCATCATTCCGTCGCCCAGCTCGAATGCGCCCGTCAGTCCGGTCTCCTCGTCGACCGTGAAGAGCGCCTCTACGGGTCCGTGCTTCAAGTCGGGGTCGGTCATCACGGCCAGCGCGGCCGCCATGCCTATTCCGCAGTCGGCGCCGAGCGTCGTGCCCTCGGCCTTGACCCATTCGCCGTCGATGTGCGTGCGTATGGGGTCGTTCTCGAAGTCGAACTCCACATCCGAGTTCTTCTCGCACACCATGTCCACATGAGCCTGCAGCACCACCGTGGGCTTGTTTTCCGAACCCGGTGTCGCGGGCTTGCGCATCGACACGTTGCCTACGGCATCCTTGCGCCATTCGAGGCCGTGCTCCTCGGCGAATCTTACCAGATAGTCGATTATCTTGCCCTCCTTCTTCGAGGGACGGGGCACTTTCGTGATTTCGTCGAAGATGCTCCACACCGCATGCGGTTCGAGTTTCGTTATTTCAGACATTGCCTTAAAATTTGTTTGCCGCAAAGTTAGCTAAAAAGCGCGACAACGCCAACCCTGCCCCGCCCTACCGCGCGCCCCATTTTTCGCGGCTGCCGGCCGCCGCGGGGTTTCAACTTTCGTTTTTATGCGCTATCTTTGCCGCATGGATGTACGTCTGGACAAATATCTGTGGGCCGTCCGCATATTCAAGACCCGCAGCGACGCCGCCGAGGCCGTGCGCAACAACAAGGTTACGGTCAACGGTTCGGCCGCCAAGCCCTCGCGCGAGGTTAAAATCGGCGACCAGATAGCCGTCAAGCGCCTCCCGGCCATATTCACATACAAGGTAATCGACTTAGTGTCGAGCCGCCAGCCGGCAAAGAATGTCCCCTCCTACTGCATCGACATCACTCCGCAGTCGGAGCTGGACAAGCTCGTCGCGCCGCGCGAAACCGTCTTCGTTTTCCGCGAGCGCGGAGCGGGACGCCCCACCAAAAAGGAGCGCCGCGACCTGGATTCGCTGATGGATGGAATCTTTTTCGACGACGGCGACGACGACGAATAGCTACCCCTTCACCTGACCTGAGGAGACATAGGCCCTCTCGACCGAGGCGCCGCCCCATTTGTTGACATCGACCGTCTCCTTTTTCACCGTCTTGCCGTCGCAGCGCACGCACAGCACCATCTGAAAGTCATACTTCGTGCTCACGCGCCTCTGCTCGGGCAGCTGCCGCGGAATGACATACACGAATACTCTCACTCCGCTGCACGGCCCCGTCTCGAGCTTCACGCCTCCGGCCAGACTCACCCCGCCGCCGTCGCCGCCGCCCGCGGTGACGAACCCTATGCGTGCGCCCGCCTCATCGGCCAGTTCGCACGACATCTTGACATCATAGCGGCCGCGGTCTTCATAGTCGCTGCTGAGCTCTATCGAAAAGCGGTGTGCCATAGCAACTCCCCCTAATCTACTTTCTGCGCAGCGAGAGCCACTCTTCCAGAGCTGCGCGCCACTGGTCGCGATATCTGAAATTCTCGTTCATTCCCCAGCCGTGACCGCCCGAGGGATAGATGTGCATCGAGGCCTCTATTCCGTGCTGCTTGAGCGCCTCGTAGTATCGCACCGAGCTCACCGAGGGCACTCCGCGGTCGTCGTCCGAGAGCAGCAGAATAGCCGGAGGGGTCTTCCCGTCGACCTGATTCTCGAGCGAGTAGATTGCCGTAAGCGCTGCCGTGCGGTCTCGACCCAGCAGGTTGTCGAACGAACCCGCGTGGCACTTGCCCGTCTCGCCCGTTATGACCGGATAGAACAACACCGAGAAGTCGGGTCTCACCGAGCCCATGGTCGAGACCATGGCCGCGAGGTGTCCTCCGGCCGAGGCGCCTACTATTCCGACGCATCCGGCGGCATATTTTCCGGCTGCAGCCACAGCCGCCTCGTTCTTCACTCCGGCCGTCTGGCCCTTCATTATTCGCAGCGCCAGCTCGGCATCCTCCAGCGGCACCTCGGGGTGACCAGCCGGCATGCGGTACTTGAGCAGCGCGGCCGTGATGCCTCGCTCGGTGAACCAGCGGGCCATCAGAAATCCCTCGTTGTCCATCGAAAGGCGGTGATACCCGCCGCCCGGGCATATCACCACGGCCATGTCCGAAGCCTTGGCGGGGTCAGCTGCGAATATGAACAGCTCGGCCTCGGTGGTCAGAGCTATGCGGTGCGGCGCCTCCTCGACCTCGGTTCCCGAGAGAGAGTTGCTGTGCGGAGCCGTGTCGTTGTTCCAGAGTTTTACGGCCATATCCTCGCCGTAGCGCTGTGCGCTCAGAGTTCCCATGGCGAAAAGGAGCGTTATAGAGAGTAATATGCGTCTCATAATCAGATTACTATATTGATTATCTTACCCGGCACCACTATTATCTTCTTCGGCTCGCGGCCCTCAGTCCAGCGCTGCGCCTCCTCGGTCTTTACGATGTCGGCCGATATTTCTGCCGCCGTCGCCGACAGCGGATACTGGCGCTTGAAACGCAGTTTGCCGTTGACTGATACGGGATACTCGAACGCCGTCTCGACCAGATACTGCTCGTCGTAGTCGGGATATGCCGCATCGCACACGCTGCCCGTATGTCCCAGAAGCTCCCACAGCTCCTCAGCTATGTGTGGCGCAAAGGGGGCTATCAGTGCCGTGAGGGGCTCGAGCACGGCTCGCTTGCGGCACTCGCCCAGCTCGTTCATGCATATCATGAATGCTGCCACCGAGGTGTTGAACGAGAAGTTCTCGATATCCTCGCGCACCTTTTTGATTGTCTTGTGCAGCGTCTTGAGCTCCTTGGGCGTAGGCGCCTGGTCGGTTACGGCGAATGTGTCGCGGTCGAAGAACGAACGCCAGAATCGGCGCAGGAACTTGTGCACGCCGTCTATTCCGTTCGTATCCCACGGCTTCGACTGCTCGATGGGACCCAGGAACATCTCGTACATTCGCAGAGTGTCGGCGCCGTATGTATCGACTATGTAGTCGGGGTTGACAACGTTGTACATCGACTTCGACATCTTCTCCACGGCCCAGCCGCAGACATACTTTCCATCCTCCAGCACGAACTCGGCCTCGGCGAACTCCGGACGCCATGCGCGGAATGCCTCCAGGTCGAGGATGTCGTTTTTGACTATGTTCACATCGACATGAATCTCCTGCGTATGATAGTCGCCTCGCAGACCGGCCGACACGAATCTGTTGGTGCCGACTATGCGGTACACGAAGTTCGAGCGGCCCTGAATCATACCCTGGTTTATGAGTTTCTTGAACGGCTCGGGCTCGCATATGCATCCCATGTCATAGAGGAACATGTTCCAGAAGCGCGAGTACATCAAATGCCCCGTTGCATGCTCTATGCCGCCCACATAGAGGTCCACATTGCGCCAGTACTCATTGGCCTGGCGGCTCACGAGAGCCTTGTCGTTGTGCGCATCCATGTAGCGCAGGAAGTATGCCGACGAGCCGGCGAATCCAGGCATTGTCGACAGCTCATAGGGATAACCCTCCTCGGTGCACCACCCCTCGACACGCGCCAGAGGGGGCTCGCCCTCGGCCGTGGGGCCGAAGTCTTTGACGGGCGGGAGCTCCAGAGGCAGCTTGTCCTCTGGCAGCGGATATGCCACGCCATCCTTGAAATATACGGGGAACGGCTCGCCCCAGTATCGCTGGCGCGAGAATATGGCGTCGCGCAGGCGGTAGTTGGTGAGTTTGCGGCCCAGACCGCGGCGCTCGACCTCGGCGAACATCTCCACTATTGCCTCCTTGACATCCTTGCCGTTGAGGAAGTCCGAGTTTATCATCCGTCCGCTCTTGGCGTCGTATGACTCCTTCTCCAGATCGCCGCCCTCGACCACCGGCACTATCTCCAGTCCGAAGTGTCGCGCAAAGGCGTAGTCGCGCGAGTCGTGCGCCGGCACGGCCATGATTGCGCCCGTGCCGTATCCGGCCAGCACGTAGTCCGAGACATAAATCGGAATCTCGCGGCCCGTAAAGGGATTTATGGCATAACTTCCTGTCGCCACGCCGCTCACACGTTTGGTCTCGGCTATGCGCTCGCGCTCCGAGCGCTTCTTCGACGCGGCCACATACTCCTCGACCGCCGCACGGTTCTCGTCGGTCGTCAGCTCGCCCACCCACTCGTGCTCGGGGGCTATGACCATGAATGTCACTCCGAAAATCGTGTCGGGACGCGTCGTGAATATCTCCAGCTTGCGGTCGCTGTCCTTGATGTCGAAGAATACCTGCGCACCCGTCGAGCGGCCGATCCAGTTGCGCTGAATCTCCTTCAGCGAATCGCTCCACTCCAGCCTCTCCAGCCCGTCCAGCATCCGCTGCGCATAGGCCGTCACGCGCAGCAGCCACTGACGCATCCGGCGCTGCTCCACGGGATAGCCTCCGCGCACCGACAATCCGTCCTTGACCTCGTCGTTGGCCAGCACCGTACCCAGCTCGGGACACCAGTTGACCATCGTGTCGCCCTGGTATGCCAGGCGGTAGTTCATCAGCGTCTGCGACCGTTCGGCCTCGCTCATAGAGGCCCACTCCGCCGCCGTGAAGTGCAGTTCGTGCGTGCAGGCGGCATTCAGGCCCTCGGTTCCGCACTTTTCGAATCGCTCCGTCAACTCGCTTATGGGACGCGCCTTGCAGCTGTCGTTGCAGTAGTAGCTGTCGAACATCTTCAGGAATGCCCACTGCGTCCACTTGTAGTACTCGGGGTCGCACGTGCGCACCTCGCGGTCGCGGTCGAACGAGAAGCCTATCTTGTCCAGCTGGCTGCGGTACCGGGCTATGTTCTGCTCGGTAGTTATGGCCGGATGCTGTCCCGTCTGTATGGCATACTGCTCGGCCGGCAGACCGAATGCATCGTAACCCATGGGGTGCAGGACATTGAATCCGCACTGGCGCTTGTAGCGCGAGTAGATGTCAGAGGCGATGTATCCCAGCGGATGCCCCACATGCAGACCCGCACCCGACGGGTATGGGAACATGTCCAGGACATAGAATTTGGGCTTCGACTCGTCTATTTCGACATGATAGGTGTTCTGCTCGCGCCAGCGTTCGTGCCATTTGGCCTCGATATTTTTGAAATCGTACTCCATGGAAAGCGATTATAAAGTTTTTTGAATCAATGTCCAAAGATAGCGAAAAGAAACGAGAAATCGGCTCCGCAACGCAAATATTGTCTCCACCCGCCGCGGGCTGAGACAAAAAGCGTCGGCGGATGCGCACGAACGCATCCGCCGACGGCGACTATTTCAGCGGAGCCTGCTCCGCCTCAGCAATTACATCTTCTTGCCCACGTTGGTCTTCTTGACAGCCTTGGGAGCGGCAGCCTTTGCTGCAGCAGCCTTGGGCGCAACGGGCTTCTTGGCCTTGGGAGCAGCCTTTGCGGGCTTCTCCTCGACAACGGCTGCATCCTCCACAGCGTCGGTCTTCTTGGCCGTGCTCTTGCGCGAACGGCGGGTCTTGGGCTTAGCCTCGGCAGCAGCTGCGGGAGTCGTACCGAAGGTGTAAGCCTCGTTGAAGTCGACGAATTCGATGATGCACATGTCGGCAGCATCGCCCAGACGGAATCCCGTCTTCAGAATGCGCGTGTAACCGCCGGGACGGTTGGCAATCTTGGGCGCGATGGTGCGGAACAGCTCCGTAACGGCCTCCTTCTGCTTGAGATACGAGAAGACCACACGACGCGAGTGAGTGGTATCCTCCTTGGACTTCGTCACCAGCGGCTCGATGAACTGGCGCAGCGCCTTGGCCTTTGCCACGGTGGTCTCGATGCGCTTGTGCAGCACCAGCGACGATGCCATGTTCGACATCAGCGCCTTGCGGTGGCCGGCCTGTCTGCCGAGATGGTTGAAATTCTTATTGTGTCTCATAAGTTAGTCTTTATCAAGTTTGTAGATAGATACGTCCATGCCGAACTTCAGATTGAGCGACGCCAAAAGCTCGTCCAGTTCCGTCAGCGATTTCTTGCCGAAGTTGCGGAATTTCAACAGGTCGTTGCGATTCAGGCGAACCAGGTCTCCGACCGTGTCTACATCGGCAGCCTTGAGGCAGTTCAACGCCCGAACGCTCAAATCCTGCTCCGACAGCTTGGTCTTCAGAAGTTGACGCATGTGCAGAACATCCTCGTCGAACTCTTCGGTGGTGCCGGCCTCTTCGATGTTCAGCGTGATCTTCTCGTCGGAGAAGAGCATGAAGTGCTGAATGAGAATCTTGGCAGCCTCCTTGAGAGCATCCTTGGGGTGAATCGACCCGTCGGTGGTGATTTCGATGTTCAGCTTCTCGTAGTCGGTCTTCTGCTCGACGCGGTAGTTCTCGACCGTATACTTCACATTCTTGATGGGAGTATGAATCGAGTCGACGGGCAGCGTGCCGAACTCGCAGTCGGCGGGCTTGTTCTCCTCGGCGGGAACATAGCCGCGGCCCTTGCCGATGGTCAGCGTCATCTGCATCTTGGTACCCGGCGCGAGATGGCAAATCACCAAATCGGGATTGAGAACCTTGAAGGACGAAAGGTAGTTGGAGATATATCCCGCCGTCAGCTCGGTTACGCCGGCCACGTTGACCATGACCTTCTCCGCATCCTGGTTGTCGACCGTGCGGATAAAGCGTATCTGCTTAAGCTTGAGGATGATATCGATCATACCCTCCATTACCCCGTTCACTGCGGCAAACTCATGGTCGACTCCGGCAACCTTCACCGTCGTAATCGCATAACCCTCCAGCGAGGAGAGCAATATGCGACGCAGGGCGTTGCCGACGGTCATGCCGAAACCGGGCTCCAGCGGTCGGAATTCAAAGCGGCCGAACGACGAAGTGGATTCGAGCATGATAACCTTTTCAGGTTTCTGGAATGCTAATATTGCCATAATATTGAATCTGTTGTTTAATTACTACTTCGAATACAACTCGACGATGAGCTGCTCCTTGATATTCTCGGGAATATCTTCGCGTTCGGGGTACTGCATGAACTTGCCGCTCATCGAAGCTGCATCCCACTCGAGCCACGAGTAACGGCTGCGGCCGGCACCCGACAGAGACTCGGTGATAACCTCGAGCGACTTGGACTTCTCGCGAACCGAGACTATATCGCCGGCACGAAGCGAGTACGAAGGGATGTTTACCGGCTTGCCGTTTACGCAGATGTGACGGTGCGAAACCAGCTGGCGGGCAGCAGCGCGCGTGGGAGCTATGCCCAGACGGTAAACCACATTGTCCAGACGGCCCTCGAGCAGCTTGAGCAGGTTCTCGCCCGTGATTCCGCCCATGCGGGCTGCAATCTCATACGTGCGCGAGAACTGCTTCTCGAGCAGTCCGTAGGTATATTTTGCCTTCTGCTTCTCATTCAACTGGGTGCCATACTCCGACACCTTCTTGCGTTTGCGTGCCGGGCCGTGCTGTCCGGGAGGGTAATTTCTCTTCTCGAGCACCTTGTCCGCACCATAAATAGCCTCGCCGAATTTGCGGGCGATTTTCGATTTTGGTCCTATGTATTTTCCCATTGCTTTAACTTTTTTTAATCATTGACTGTCTGCTTACGCTCCGAATTATACGCGACGGCGGTTGGGAGCGCGGCATCCGTTGTGCGGCATCGGCGTTACGTCGATAATCTCGGTAACCTCGATTCCGGCACCATGGATGGTACGAACAGCCGACTCACGGCCGGCACCCGGACCCTTGACATAGACCTTGACCTTGCGCAGACCCATGTCGTAAGCCACCTTGGCGCAATCTGCAGCAGCCGTCTGTGCAGCATAGGGAGTATTCTTCTTCGAACCGCGGAAGCCCATCTTGCCGGCCGACGACCAGCTGATGACCTCACCCGATTCGTTGGTAAGGGTCACGATAACGTTGTTAAACGTCGAGTGAACATAGGCATTGCCCTGTACACCAACCTTGACGACCTTCTTCTTTACTGTCGTTTTCTTTGCCATAACTCTCTATACGTTACTTGGTTGCCTTTTTCTTGTTCGCTACGGTCTTCTTGCGGCCCTTGCGAGTGCGGGCGTTGTTCTTGGTGCTCTGTCCGCGAACCGGAAGACCCAGACGGTGACGGATGCCGCGGTAGCAGCCGATATCCATCAGACGCTTGATGTTCAACTGTACGACCGAGCGGCACTCGCCCTCGACCTTGATGCCCATATCGGCAATGGTCGAACGAATCGCGCCGACCTGCGCGTCAGTCCAGTCCTGTACTTTGAGGTCGTAGCTGATGCCGGCCTCGTCGAGAATGCGGCGAGCCGTCGAGCGACCTATGCCGTAGATATAGGTCAGACCTATCTCGCCTCTCTTGTTTTTCGGTAAATCTACACCGACTATACGTGCCATAAAATTCTGTTTTCTTTAGTTAAAGGTTAAATTATCCCTGACGCATCTTGAACTTGGGATTCTTCTTGCAGATCACGTAGAGCTTGCCCTTACGCTTAACGATCTTGCAATCTTCGCTACGCTTTTTAATCGAAGCTTTTACTTTCATAACTCTTGAAATGGTTTCGGTTATTTGTACCTGAAGGATATGCGCCCCTTGCTCAAGTCGTAGGGCGTCATCTCCACCTTAACTTTATCGCCGGGAAGAATCTTGATGTAGTGCATTCTCATCTTTCCGGAGATATGGGCCGTGATAACGTGGCCGTTGTCCAGCTCGACGCGGAACATCGCGTTGGACAGCGCCTCGATTATCGTCCCGTCCCTTTCGATAGCAGTCTGTTTTGCCATAGAGTCTTCGTGTACTTACTTGTTAATTTGCCTTTATCGCCTCTTCGATGATGCTGAAATCCGTCAGAATGTCGGGGCCGCCCTTGCGTATCGCCACTGCGAACTCGTAGTGCGCAGCCGGCTTTCTGTCGCGCGTGCGGACCGTCCATCCGTCTCTTTCGAAGACGACAGCCTTGTCGCCCATAGTAATCATCGGCTCGATGCAGATGACCATTCCCTCTTTGAGGAGCGGACCTCTGCCGCGTGCGCCGTAGTTCGGGACACCGGGCGCCTCGTGCATCTTGCGGCCGAGACCGTGTCCTTCGAGTTCGCGCACCACGCCGTAGCCGAAAGATTCGGCATATTCCTGCACGGCCGCCGATATGTCGCCCACGCGATTCCCGGCCTTTGCCTGTGCCGTACCCCTATAAAGAGCCTCTTTGGTGACCTCCATGAGCTGTCGTGCTTCGTCCGACACCTCTCCCACGGCAAACGTATATGCCGAATCACCAACAAACCCCTTCATAAACGTACCCATATCGACCGACACTATATCGCCCTCCTTGACAACATAGTCCGAAGGTATTCCGTGGACGACCTGCTCGTTGACCGATATGCAGGCCGTCGCCGGATAGCCCTCGTAACCGAGGAAGGCGGGAGTCGCACCGTGCGAGCGGATGAAATCTTCGGCGATTTTATCCAGCTCGCGCGTAGTCACACCCGGACGGAGGTGTCGTCCCACCTCGGCCAGAGTGCGGCTCACGAGAATATTGTTCTCGCGAAGCAACTCTATCTCTTCATCGGTTTTCAGATATATCATCGTATCTATCGACTCGAACAAAACATTTTAGTAGCGGCCCTGAATGCGTCCGGTCTTCATCAGACCGTCGTAGTGACGATTCAGAAGGTGGCTCTCTATCTGCTTCAGAGTGTCGAGTATCACACCGACCATAATCAGCAGCGACGTACCGCCGTAGAAGTAGGCGAACGACTGCTGGATGTTCAGGAATCGCATCGCAAGCGCCGGCAGAATGGCCACGATTGCGAGGAACACCGAACCCGGGAGGGTGATTCTCGTCATGATGGTGTCGATATAGTTCACGGTCTGCTTGCCCGGCTTGACACCAGGGATAAAGCCGCCGTTGCGTTTCATATCGTCAGCCATCATTTGAGGATTGATGATAATCGCCGTATAGAAATAGGTGAAGGCGATTACCAGCACCGCAAGCGTAAAGTTGTACCAGAAGCCCGTAACCGACGAGAAGGCTCCGGCAAAGCCCGGCGCCACGGAGGTGAAGAGCATCGGTATGAACATCAGTGCCTGAGCGAAGATGATAGGCATGACGTTCGCCGCGTTCATCTTGAGCGGTACGTACTGGCGAACGCCGCCGTACTGCTTGTTGCCCACGATACGCTTAGCGTACTGAACGGGAACCTTGCGGACTGCCTGCACCACGGCTATCGTAGCCATGAATACGAGGAACAGAAGCACCAGTTCGACGACAATCATGATTACGCTACCGGTCGAGGTGCCCAGACGGGCGCTGACCTCGGCGAGCAGGGCATGGGGCAGACGTGCCACGATACCGATCATGATTATCAGCGAAATGCCGTTTCCGATACCTTTGTCCGTAATCTTCTCGCCCAGCCACATGATGAACATGGTTCCTGCAATGAGGATTACGGTGGTGTAGGCATAGAACAATGCCTGGGCACCGTGGCACCAGTTCAGACCCAAAGCGCAGGCCTCGGGCGACATGTGGTTCAGGTTGGCCATGTAGGCCGGACCCTGAAGAACCAGAACGAGAATGGTCAACAGACGTGTCCACTGGTTCATTTTGCGGCGTCCGCTCTCACCCTCCTTCTGCATCCGCTGCACGGCGGGAATCATTATGCCCGCCAGCTGGATGATAATCGAAGCGGTGATGTAGGGCATCACGCCGAGAGCGAAGATTGCCGCGTTGCCGAACGCGCCTCCGGAGAAGACGTTCAACAGGCCCAGCAGACCGTTGCCCTCTAGCTGGTTAGCGAAGCGCGAACCCTCGGCCAGAGCCGTGGGGTCGATGCCCGGGATTACCACAAAGCTGCCCAAGCGATAAATCAGAAGCAGACCGAGCGTATAGAGTATACGCTTGCGAAGCTCTTCTATCTTCGAAATATTCTTGAGCGTGTCGACAAGTTTCTTGTTGGTCGCCAAAAGAGCGATAATCACCAAAAAGACGATACCAACTATAAGATACTGATTCATAATTTTCGATTCTTAACGTGGTTTAGAGTTTCTCGGTCGAACCTCCGGCTGCCGCTACGGCTGCCTCGGCACTCTTCGAGAACGCGTGAGCCTTGACGGTGAGCGCACGCGAAAGGCTGCCGTTGCCGAGAATCTTCACCTTGTCCTTCGACGAGACGAATCCTGCGGAGATCAGAGCCTCGACGTCGATAACCGAAATCTGCTTGTCGGCTGCCAGAGTCTCGAGAGTCGACAGGTTTATAGGCTTGTACTCCACTCTCTTGAGGTTGGTGAAGCCGAATTTCGGAAGTCGGCGCTGCAGAGGCATCTGGCCGCCCTCGAATCCCAGCTTGCGGGAGTATCCCGAACGGGACTGAGCACCCTTGTTACCGCGAGTCGAATAGCCGCCGTGACCCGAACCTGCGCCGCGACCCACGCGCTTGTCGTGGTGCGTAGAACCCTTTGCGGGTTTCAGATTATTGAGTTCCATCGTTTATTACTTGATAATAGGTTCAACTTATTTTACCTCCTCGACACTTACGAGGTGCTTCACACGAACCAGCATGCCCTTGATGACAGCCGAATCTTCGTGCTCCACGCTCTGGTTAATCTTCTTCAGGCCCAGAGCATCGAGGTTTTTGCACTGACGGTCGGTAGCGCCTATGCGGCTACGGACCTGCGTAATCTTCAATTTTGCCATTGTTTCTCAGAAAAATCAACCGTTAAACACCTTGCTCATCGAGATGCCGCGAACCTGTGCCACGCTTGCCGCGTCGCGCAGCTCGCACAGAGCGCCGACCGTAGCCTTAACCAGGTTGTGGGGGTTCGACGAGCCCTTGCTCTTAGCCAGCACGTTCTTGATGCCGACCGACTCCAGAACGGCACGCATTGCACCGCCGGCGATGATACCCGTACCGGGAGCGGCCGGACGAATCATAACCAGCGAACCGCCGAATCGCATCTCCTGCTTGTGGGGAATGGTACCGTTGATTACGGGCACCTTCACCAGGTTCTTCTTCGCATCCTCGATGCCCTTTGCGACGGCGGCCTGAACCTCCGACGCCTTGCCAAGACCGTAACCGACGATGCCGTTTTCGTTACCGACGACCACGATTGCCGCGAAAGTGAAAGTGCGACCGCCCTTGGTCACCTTCGTTACGCGCTGAATGCTCACGAGCTTGTCCTTGAGTTCGCCAAGGTCGCTCGTACGTACTTTCTTTACATTCGTATTTGCCATAATCGCTTAGAATTTAAGACCGCCTTCGCGTGCGGCGTCGGCCAAAACTTTTACACGTCCGTGATAGAGGTAACCGTTGCGGTCGAATGCGACCGTTGCGATACCCTTAGCTGCTGCGCGCTCGGCGGCCAGCTTGCCTACCAGAGCTGCAACTTCGCTCTTGGTCTTGCCTGCAGCTGCCTCGGCAACCTCCTTGTCAAGCGACGAGGCCGTAGCGAGCGTTACGCCGGCCAGATCGTCGATGAACTGCACGTAGATCTGCTTGTTGCTGCGGAACACAGTCATGCGAGGCTGGGATGCCGTTCCGCTGACAATCTTGCGGATGCGCATCTTGATTCTCGCTCTTCTTTCTATCTTGTTGAGTGACATATCTTCAGTCTGTTTTTAACTATTTAGCACCTGCGGACTTGCCGGCCTTGCGACGCAGCTGTTCGCCTACGAACTTGATACCCTTGCCCTTGTACGGTTCGGGCTTGCGCAGCGAGCGGATCTTGGCTGCCACCTGTCCCACGAGCTGCTTGTCGATGCTCTTGAGCGTTAAGATGGGGTTTCCCTTCTTCTCCGTAACGGCCGTTGCGGTAACCTCGGCGGGGAGCATCACATGAATGTCGTGCGAGTAACCAAGGCTCATCTCGATGATGTTTCCCTTGACCTCGGCCTTGAAGCCGACACCTACCAGCTCCTGCTTGATTTCGTAGCCCTTCGACACGCCTACGACCATGTTGTTGATCAGCGCACGGTAGAGGCCGTGGAGCGAACGGTGACGGGGCTGGTCCGTGGGACGGGTCACGATGACTGCCGGGATATCCTTGCCCGTGTGTATGTCGGTATGCGTGCCGACCTCGACTTTGATATCCGAGTCAACCTTCTGGCTCAGAGTTCCGAGAGGCCCTTTAACGCTTACCACATTGCCGGGGAGCACCTCAACGGTCACGCCGGCGGGTAAGTTTACAGGTAATTTACCGATTCTTGACATTGTAAATCTCTTTTTTAATGTTTGTTTTTCCGATTAGTAGACGTAGCAGAGAATCTCGCCACCGACATTCTCGCGGCGAGCCTGAGCGTCGGTCATGATACCTTTCGACGTCGAAACGATTGCGATACCCAGACCGTTGAGCACGCGGGGCATGTCGGCCACCGACGAGTAGCGGCGCAGACCGGGGCGGCTGACGCGCTTCAGGTTCTTGATGGCATTGGTCTTGGTCTCGGCGTTCCACTTCAGAGCGATTTTGATGGTCGGGTGACCTTTCTCGTCCGTGTCGAACTTGTAGGCGAGGATATAACCCTGCTCATAGAGAATCTTGGTTATCTCCTTCTTGATTTTGGATGCGGGAGCTTCAACCACCTTGTGATTGGCTTTCACCGCGTTACGAACCCTCGTAAGAAAATCTGCAATAGGGTCTGTCATAATGAATTAGAAGTTAAGTTAATCTGTTTTTTTCTTTTTTTCGCCTCACGTCCCGCACGCGCGCGGGGCATAAAGCGCGCAAATATAAGCATAATTTTTCAAAATACGCACAGGAACCATCGTAATTTTTAGAGGTTTAACCCATTCCACCTCCTCCCGACCGGTCCCCGCGGGTGCATCCGCCCCCGAATTGCGGCATCCGTCAAACGGAAATGCCGGCGCACAACAACTTCGCGACCGACATGTTCCGTGTGAAACGCCACCCTTCATCACGTTCCGCGCGGAGATGCCGCACGAAGCGAGGGCTTCACACAAGGCTCCGATTATTTCGTGCCTCCGGCCGTCGGAAAGTTACCGCTTGCGGCGGCACTTTCTCCGACATTCGGGCGGGCTCTACTCCAATCCGAACCTCTATGGGACTCGGCTCGTCACAACGGGCACCCTGTCGCTGAGCACCCTCAAAGACCGAATCCTCGAGGCGATGTGCGGACCCGCAAAAGGCCCGCACGTCGCTAAACCTTACCAGCTTGCCTTGGTCACGCCGGGGATCAGTCCCTTCGATGCCATCTCACGGAACTGGATACGGCTGAGACCGAACTGACGCATGTATCCCTTGGGACGACCCGTCAGCTTGCAACGGTTGTGCTGGCGGATGGGGTTCGAGTTGCGGGGCAGCTTCGACAGTGCAATCCACGCCTCCTCATGGTCCATCTCGCCGCTCTTAACCTTTGCGGCAATCTCCTCGCGCTTGTGCTGATAGCGCTTCGCGAGTTTCGCGCGCTTAACCTCGCGCGCTTTCATCGACTCTTTTGCCATAGCTTATTGGTTGTTCTTTTTAGCGTTTTTGAAGGGCAGACCGAACTCACGCAGAAGCGCATAGGCCTCCTCGTCGGTCTTGGCCGTGGTTACGAAGGTAATCTCCATACCGAAAATCTTGGTGATCTTGTCGATATCGATTTCCGGGAAGATAATCTGCTCGGTGATACCGAGGGTGTAGTTACCCTGGCCGTCGAACTTCTCGTTGATACCCTTGAAGTCGCGGATACGGGGCAGAGCCACAGCGATCAGACGCTCCAGGAACTCGTACATGCGGTTTGCACGCAGAGTCACGCGAACGCCGATGGGCATACCCTTGCGCAGCTTGAAGTTGGAGATGTCCTTGCGGGACTTGGTCTGAACGGCCTTCTGACCTGCGATGAGAGTCAGCTCCTCCTGTGCCACGTCGATGAGCTTCTTGTCGGCTACAGCCTGGCCCATACCCTGGTTGATTACGATCTTCTCGAGTTTCGGGCACTCCATGATGCTGCCGTAACCGAACTCCTTCATGAGAGCGGCGGTAATGCGCTCCTTGTAAACGGTCTTGAGCGTAGGAATATAAGCTGCCATTATTTGATCTCCTCCCCTGACTTTTTAGCGTAACGAACTAATTTACCATTTGCATCGGTCTTGCGGCCCACTCTGGTCGGCTTACCGCTCTTGGGGTCGATTACCTGCAAGTTGGAGATATGAATCGGAGCCTCCTGCTCGACGATACCTCCCTGAGGATTCTGCGCATTGGGCTTGGTCGCCTTCTTGTTCAGATTGACGCCCTCGACGATTGCGCGACGCTTGGCGACGTCGACCTTCAGGACTTTGCCCTGACGGCCCTTGTTGTCGCCGGCGTTGACGTAAACCGTATCCCCTTTCTTAATATGCAATTTCACTGACATATCTTCTTCTGTTTTTAATATTACAACACTTCGGGCGCCAGCGAAATGATCTTCATATACTGGTCGCGCAGCTCGCGAGCTACGGGACCGAATATGCGGGTACCGCGCATTTCGCCCTGATTATTCAGAAGAACTACGGCGTTGTCGTCGAATCGGATATAAGAACCGTTCGCACGCCTTATCTCCTTAGTCGTTCTGACCACCACAGCCTTCGATACCGCACCCTTCTTGACATCGCCCGAGGGAGTGGCGCTCTTGACAGCCACCACGATTTTGTCGCCGATTGAGGCGTAGCGGCGCTTCGTGCCGCCCAGAACACGGATGCAAAGAACCTCCTTCGCACCGCTGTTGTCGGCTACTACGAGTCTACTTTCCTGCTGTATCATAACTACTTGGCTCTTTCAATGATTTGTACTAATCTCCAACGCTTCGTCTTGCTCAGAGGACGAGTCTCCATGATACGCACGGTATCGCCGTCCTTGATGCTATCGTCCGTGCACTCGGCTACGAACTTGGTCGTCTTGTTGACGAACTTGCCGTAAATCGGATGCTTGACCTTGCGGGCCACGGCCACGACGATGGTTTTCTCCATCTTGGTGCTGACTACCACTCCGATACGCTCTTTTCTAAGATTTCTTTCCATAGCGATGTTAGTTTTTAGCGTTCTTCTGTCGCAGAACAGTCAGCATACGAGCTATATCTCTGCGAGACTTCTTTATAATCGACGGATTCTCAATCGGGGAGACCGCATGCTGCACCTTCAGCTTGTTGAGCTGAGCCTTCTCGGCGTCGATGCGTTCGATGAGGTCCTGTGTCGACATATCTTTTATTTCTGCACTTTTCATTGTCTTAAATGTACTTTAGATTGACGACTCGACGTAATCGCGTCTTACTATGAACTTGGTCGTGATAGGCAGCTTCTGCGCACCCAGACGGAGCGCCTCCTGCGCAATTGCCAGGGGCACACCCTCGGCCTCGAACAGTATGCGGCCCGGGGTTACGGGAGCTACGAATCCTTCGGGATTACCCTTACCCTTACCCATTCGCACCTCGGCGGGCTTCTTGGTTATGGGTTTGTCGGGGAATATTCGGATCCATATCTGACCCTCGCGCTTCATGTATCGGGTGATGGCCTGACGAGCTGCCTCTATCTGGCGGCCGGTAATCCACGTGGACTCCAGCGCCTTGATGCCGAACGAACCGTATGCAAGCTGGTTACCTCTTTGAGCGAGTCCCTTCATACGCCCCTTCTGCATTCTTCTGAATTTGGTCTTTTTTGGCTGTAACATAATAGTTTATCGCTTAAAAGGTCCTACTTACTTGTTATTGCGGCGTCTGCGGGGTCCGCCCTTGCGCTCGCCGCGGCCCTGCTGCTGGCTGCCGGCACGCGACGTTGCAGCGCCTGCTATCTCGAACAGGTCGCGCTTGCCGTAAACCGTACCCTGGCAAATCCAAACCTTGACACCCAGAATACCCACCTTCGTGAGAGCCTCCGTGAGGCAGTAGTCCACGTCGGCACGGAAGGTGTGAAGAGGAATACGTCCCTCCTTGATGGTCTCGCTGCGAGCCATCTCGGCGCCGCCCACGCGGCCCGAAATCTGCACCTTGATACCCTCGGCACCCATGCGCATCGTCGACGCTACGGCAGTCTTGACTGCGCGGCGGTACGAAACGCGGCCCTCGAGCTGACGGGCGATGTTCTGGCCCACGATTACAGCGTCGGTCTCGGGACGCTTAACCTCGAAGATGTTGATCTGCACCTCCTTGCCGGTGAGCTTCTTCAGCTCCTCCTTCAGCTTGTCGACTTCCTGGCCGCCTTTGCCGATGATGATGCCCGGACGTGCCGTAGAGATAGTCACGGTGACAAGTTTCAGCGTGCGCTCGATGATTATCTTCGAGATGCTCGCCTTGGCCAGACGGACATTGAGGTACTTGCGAATCTTGGCATCCTCGGCCAGCTTGTCCGAGAAATCCTTGCCGCCGAACCAGTTGGAGTCCCAACCTTTGATATAACCCAGACGGTTTGCTATCGGATTGACTTTCTGTCCCATTGCTTACTTGTTTTCTTCGTTAACTACCATTTTGTCAACCACGATAGTTACGTGGTTCGAACGCTTGCGGATGCGATGGGCACGACCCTGCGGAGCAGCCTGAATGCGCTTGAGCATACGGCCGCCGTCGACGAATACCTCCTTCACGCAGAGCGTTGCGTCTTCCAGACGCTGACCCTCGTTCTTAGCCTCCCAGTTGGCGATAGCCGACTTGAGGAGCTTCTCCATTCTGATAGACGCCTCCTTCTTCGAGTAGCGGAGGATGCCCAGCGCCTTGTTAATCTCCACGCCGCGGATAATGTCGGCAACCAGACGCATCTTGCGGGGCGAGGTCGGGCAATCGCGCATAATGGCTATTGCCTTCTCTTTCTTCTCGGCCTTGTACTTTTCGGCCATTATTTTCTTTCTTGCACCCATGGTCTAACTATTTTTTCTTGTTACCCGCATGTCCGCGGAAATTACGCGTGGGGGCGAACTCGCCGAGTTTGTGTCCGACCATATTCTCGGTGACATAGACGGGGATGAACTTGTTTCCGTTATGCACGGCGATCGTCTGACCCACGAAGTCGGGCGATATCATGCTCGCACGCGACCAGGTCTTGATAACGGACTTCTTATTGCCTTCGGCCTGTGCGACTACTTTCGCCTCGAGCTTCGGGTCGATAAACGGTCCTTTTTTTAATGAACGGCTCATGATACTCTATTTTTTATTTTTTCTTTCTGGAAATAATAAACTTCGAGGTCGTCTTCTTCGGGTTGCGAGTCTTGTAACCCTTAGCAAGCAGACCCTTGCGCGAACGCGGATGACCACCCGACGCACGACCTTCACCACCACCCATCGGGTGATCTACAGGGTTCATGACGACGCCTCGGTTGCGCGGACGACGGCCCAGCCAGCGGCTGCGGCCCGCCTTACCCGAGCTTTCGAGGTTGTGGTCGACGTTGGACACGGTGCCCACCGTCGCGCGGCACGTAACGAGTACCATGCGAGTCTCACCCGAAGGCAGCTTGATGATTGCGAACTTGCCTTCGCGAGCCAGCAGCTGCGCATACGAACCGGCCGAGCGAGCCATAGCTGCGCCCTGACCCGGGTAGAGCTCGATGTTGTGAATCACCGTACCCAGAGGTATCTCCGAAAGGAAGAGCGTGTTTCCGGTCTCGGGAGCCACTCCCGCACCGCTCATGACCGTCTGGCCCACCTTCAGGCCTGCAGGAGCGATTATGTAGCTCTTCGTACCGTCGGCATAAACCACCAGAGCGATTCTGGCCGTACGGTTCGGGTCGTATTCGATAGTCTTTACAGTAGCGGCCATGCCGTCCTTGCAACGCTTGAAGTCCACGTTGCGATACATCTGCTTGTGACCGCCGCCGATATAGCGCATGGTCATCTTGCCGGTATTGTTGCGGCCGCCGGTGCTCTTCTTGGGGCTGAGCAACGACTTTTCGGGCTTGTTCGACGTAATCTCCTCGAACGTGCCGATAATCTTATGTCTCGTGCCTGCGGTTACAGGCTTAAACTTTCTTACTGCCATCTTCGTTAGATATTACTGTAAAAATCTATCTTGTCTCCCTCCTTCAAGGTTACGATAGCCTTCTTGAAGTTGTTGGCACGGCCCTCGAGCAGACCCGCCTTGGTGTAGCGGCTCTTGAGTTTGCCCATGCAGTTGATTGTGTTGACGTCGGTAACCGTAACGTTGTACATCCGCTCGACTGCCTCGCGTATCTGCAGCTTGTTAGCTTTCGTGTCGACGACAAAACCGTAGCGGTTCAACTTCTCGCCCTGAACCGTCATCTTCTCGGTCAATATAGGCTTAATGATAATTTCCATCTTTCAATCCGTTTTAAGCTAACATTACATTCAGTACGTTCTCGGCGCCCTCTACGAGCACCAGAGCCGATGCGTTCATCACCTCGTAGGTGTTTACATTCTGCGCGAGCACGGGCTTGATCGACGGGATGTTGCGGCACGAGAGCTGCAGATTCACGTCGCCCTCCGGCAGAATCATCAGAACCTTCTTGTCGGCCACCTTCAGAGCCTCGGCCAGTGCAACCACCGACTTGGTCTTGGGGGCGTCGAACTTGGGAGCCTCTACAACGCAGATGGCGCCGGCCTGAGCCTTGTAGGTCAGAGCGCTGCGGCGTGCCAGGCGCTTGAGTTTCTTGTTGAGCTTGAAGCTATAGTCGCGGGGCACCGGACCGAACACGCGGCCGCCGCCCGGGAAAAGCGGGGACTTGATGCTGCCGCAGCGTGCGCCGCCCGTACCCTTCTGACGCTTGAGCTTGCGGGTGGAGCCTGCAACCTCGTTGCGCTGCTTGGATTTGTGCGTACCCTGGCGCTGATCAGCCAGATACTGCTTAACGGCAAGATAGATAGCGTGGTCATTAGCCTCCACGCCGAAGACCGCGTCGGAAAGAACTACTTTACGACCGGTGTCATTGCCCTGTGCGTTCAATACAGCTAATTCCATACTATTTCTCGATTGTTAAATATGAACCTTTGGCACCCGGAACCGAACCCTTCACCAGGATAAGGTTGTTTTCGGGAATTACCTTGAATACACGCAGGTTGAGAACCTTAACCTGCTCGCCGCCCATGTGGCCCGGCAGACGCTTGCCCTTGAAGACACGCGAGGGATAGGACGAAGCGCCCAGCGAACCGGGTTTGCGCTGACGGTTGTGCTGACCGTGAGTCTGGCCGCCCACACCGCCGAATCCGTGGCGCTTGACAACGCCCTGGAAACCGCGTCCTTTCGAGATTCCCGTCACGTCGACCCAGTCCTCCTCCGAGAACATTTCGACGGTCAGAGTGTCTCCGAGATTCACTTCGGGCATGCCCTTGAACTCCGCCAGCTTGCGCTTGGGCGTCGTTCCGGCCTTCTTGAAGTGACCTAACAAACTCTTGCCGGTGTGCTTTTCACTTTTGTCGTCATAGGCAAGCTGAACCGCCTCGTAGGTATCCTTCTCGACGGTCTTGATTTGCGTAACCACACACGGACCGGCCTCGATAACAGTGCATGGTATGTTCTTACCCTCGGCACTGTAAACGGAAGTCATTCCGATTTTCTTTCCAATAAGTCCTGACATTTTAGTCGAATTACGTTTGTTAAAATAAAAGTGTTTCTCTGTTTGCAAACCGCGGTCATCGCCGAGCCGCATCCCCGCTCAGGCACCATCCCGTGCCCCGGTTCCGTTCGGCTCCTTCATCAGCGCCTCCCGTTCCCTCGCCCTTCCGACACTCTCATGCCCCTCGGGTCTTGGTTACGTTCGGCTTCTGTCCGCGGCCCCTCGGCCGGTTGCAGCTCCGCCGCCTTCATGGCGACGGAGCGAGCCGGCAAGGTCTATATCATCAAACCTCTATCGATACCTCGACACCCGACGGCAGCTCGAGCTTCATGAGAGCGTCGATGGTCTTGGGGGTCGACGAGTAGATGTCGATGATGCGCTTGAAAGTGCAGAGCTGGAACTGCTCGCGAGCCTTCTTGTTTACGAAGGTCGAACGGTTCACGGTGAAAATCTGCTTGCGCGTCGGGAGGGGCACCGGACCGCTCACCATAGCGTCGGTGCTCTTCACGGTCTTCACGATTTTCTCGGCCGATTTGTCGGCGAGGTTATGGTCGAAAGACTTCAGTTTGATTCTGATTTTCTGATTCATATCCTTAAACTCTTATTATTCCAAATCCTTGCGGCGGCCGCTTGCCTTCTCGATAATCTCCTTTGCGAGGTTAGCGGGCACCTCCTCGAAGTGCGAGAACTCCATGGACGAGGTAGCGCGACCCGACGAAATGGTACGCAGCACGGTCACATAGCCGAACATCTCCGACAGAGGCACGGCAGCCTTGACCACGCGGGCGGTGCCTTTCGACTCCATGCCCTGAATCTGGCCGCGGCGCTTGTTCAGGTCGCCGATGATGTCGCCCATGTTCTCCTCGGGAGTAACGACCTCGACCGACATGACGGGCTCCATGATGACCGAACCGGCCTTGGGAGCAGCCACACGGTAACCGTTGCGAGCTGCGATTTCGAACGACAGCTGGTCGGAGTCCACCGGGTGGAACGAACCGTCCTTCAGGGTGACCTTCATCGAGTCCATCGTGTATCCGGCCAGAGCGCCGTTTGCCATAGCGGCCTCGAATCCCTTCTGCACTGCGGGGATGAACTCCTTCGGAATATTTCCGCCCTTGACCTCGTCGACAAACGTAAGACCCATCTTGCCCTCGTCGGCAGGACCGATTTCGAAGATGATGTCCGCAAACTTTCCTCGACCTCCGGTCTGCTTCTTGAACACCTCGCGGTGCTGAACAGTTTTGGTAAGAGCCTCCTTGTAGTTAACCTGGGGAGCACCCTGGTTGATTTCCACGCCGAACTCGCGACGCAGACGGTCCACGATGATGTCCAGGTGAAGCTCGCCCATACCGCTGATGACGGTCTGGCCGCTCTCCTCGTCGGTGTGAACGGTGAAGGTCGGGTCCTCCTCGGCCAGCTTCGCCAGAGCGATGCCCAGCTTGTCGAGGTCCTTCTGAGTCTTGGGCTCGACAGCCAGACCGATAACCGGCTCGGGGAAGGTCATCTGCTCGAGAACGATAGGAGCGTTCTCGGCGCAGAGGGTGTCGCCCGTGTGTATCTCCTTGAAACCTACGGCAGCGCAGATGTCGCCGGCGCCTACGGTCTCCAGAGGATTCTGTTTGTTGGCGTGCATCTGGTAGATGCGGCTGATACGCTCACGCTTGCCGCTGCGTGCGTTGAGCACATACGAACCTGCGTCGAGCTTACCCGAGTATACGCGCACGAAAGCCAGACGGCCCACGAAGGGGTCGGTAGCGATTTTGAATGCCAGACCGCAGAAAGGCTCGTCCTCCGAAGCCTGACGCACCTCTACCTCCTCGGTCTTGGGGTTGGTACCCTCCACAGCGGGAACATCCAGCGGCGAGGGCAGGAATGCGATAACGTAGTCGAGCAGCTTCTGCACACCCTTGTTGTGGAACGACGAGCCGCAGAGCATCGGCACCAGCTGCATGGAGATGGTAGCCTTGCGGATTGCAGCTATGAGTTCGTCGGGAGTAATCGAGTTGGGATCCTCGAAGAACTTCTCCATCAGCGCGTCGTCGGTAGCGGCCACCTCCTCGATGAGTTTGTTGCGCCACTCCTCGGCCTCGGCCTTCATGTTCGCGGGAATCTCGCGAATCTCGAAGTTGTCGCGGACGGTCTTGTCGTCGTAGTAGTAGATCGCGTTATTATATATAAGGTCTATCAGACCCTCGAACTTGTCCTCGGCGCCGATGGGCAGAACCACGGGCAGAGCCGTTGCACCGAAGTGCTTCTTGATCTGCGCGCACACCGACAGGAAGTCGGCACCCGTGCGGTCCATCTTGTTGACGTAGCCGATACGGGGGACGTTGTACTTGTCGGCCTGACGCCACACAGTCTCCGACTGGGGCTCCACGCCGCCTACTGCACAGAACGTAGCCACGGCACCGTCCAGCACGCGCAGCGAGCGCTCCACCTCGACCGTAAAGTCGACGTGTCCCGGGGTGTCGATGAGGTTTATCTGATAGGTCTTGTCCTTGTAGTGCCAGAAAGCGGTGGTAGCGGCCGAAGTAATCGTGATACCGCGCTCCTGCTCCTGCACCATCCAGTCCATCGTTGCGCCACCCTCGTGCACCTCTCCGATTTTGTGGGTTTTGCCCGTGTAGAAGAGGATACGCTCCGACGTGGTGGTCTTGCCGGCATCGATGTGAGCCATGATGCCGATGTTGCGAGTGTAATTTAAGTCTCTTGCAGCCATTTTTCGGTACTTCTTTTATTAGAACCTGAAATGAGCAAACGCCTTGTTTGCCTCTGCCATGCGGTGCATCTCCTCCTTGCGCTTGTAAGCGGCGCCCTGGAGGTTGTATGCGTCGACAATCTCGCCCGAGAGTTTCTCAGCCATGGATTTGCCGGAACGCTTGCGCGAGTAAAGGACAAGGTTTTTCATAGAGATCGAAATCTTGCGCTCCGGGCGAACCTCCGTAGGAACCTGGAACGTCGCACCGCCGATACGCTTCGATTTAACTTCGACTTGGGGTGTGATATTCTCGAGAGCCTGTTTCCAGATTTCCAGAGGAGATTTATCAGCATCCTTCATCTTCTTACCTACGAGCTCAAGCGCATTGTAGAAAATTTCGTAGGCAATACTCTTCTTACCGTCCAGCATGAGGTTGTTCACGAAACGGGTAACCGTTACGTCCGCAAACTTGGGGTCCGGAAGTAGAATTCGCTTCTTTGGCTTAGCTTTTCTCATTGTGACTTGCTAATTAAAAATTTCGTGTTTTGAGTTCGGTTTACTTCTTGCCTGCCTTGGGTCGTTTAGCTCCGTACTTCGAGCGGCGCTGACGGCGACCGTCTACACCAGCCGAGTCGAGTGCTCCGCGAACCAGGTGATAACGCACACCGGGGAGGTCCTTGACACGACCGCCGCGAACCAGTACGATCGAGTGTTCCTGCAGGTTGTGGCCCTCGCCCGGAATGTAGGCGTTGACCTCCTTGCCGTTGGTCAGTCTGACACGCGCCACCTTACGCATGGCCGAGTTAGGCTTCTTGGGAGTGGTCGTGTACACACGCGTGCAGACACCTCTGCGCTGCGGACACGCCGCGAGTGCCGGGGACTTCGATTTGTCCTCCATGCGAACTCGTCCATTTCTTACTAACTGTTGGATAGTTGGCATTTTACAACGTTTTTTGTCCTTTAACTTTTAGTTATGTTTCATCTCTTTTCCGATAATTCGGGCTGCAAATTTACTCAAATATTTCGACTCCGCAATACTTTCAGACAACTTTTTGCGCGTTTTTTCAGCGTTTTATGGCTTGTGCGCCGAAATTTCGATTCTTTTTACTTATAATCTTTTCAACAATATAATCGTTTATTTATAGTATATATTGCATATCGCTGATTGTCAGCGTATAAAATACTCGGCAGCGGAGGCTGCGTTTGCACCTGCGAAATATAATTCCTACATTTGCACTGCACTCTGTCAGGGGTGCAGCATATCGGACAGCTTAAAGCATCGACTTAACTTTCTTACAAAAGAAACTTGGCGGTTTTTTACGGTAACACAGAAAGCGGTAAGGTTGATGTTCATGTCGTTTATACGGCGTGGGCATTCTTCATATATCTTCTGTGCGGGTACGCCAAGACCTCTTTTGTGGATAGATGCAAGTTTTGTTCACGCTTTATTGTTGTTCGTGCGCTAACCATTTATTAACCAATTAAACAACTTTTTGTGCGTTATGAAAAAACTGTTATTTATTTCTCTGTTTGCGGCCCTGCTGGCTGCCGGCTGCAGCAAAGAAGAACCGACCAAGGATGTCGAGATTGAACTTACCCAGATGACCAAGATTAGCGAGTTGCCAGAGACGGTAACGAAAATTATGAATTCGAAAGAATATCCCTTAATCCGTACGATTTATATAGTTCCCTTAGAAGGTACTTGGAGTGATATGCGGTCAAATAATATCCTAATTATGCGCAACAAGGTTCTGCAGCCGACTATTGAGTTATCTCCCAAAGTACGTGGTAAAGGCGACTTTAATTTTGGACCCGGCGAGGCATCAAAAGTTCCCGAAGACAGTCTGTGGTATGTGCAGCACGGCTGGACGATAAACAAGCGTTTTCTGGAAAATAAATAGTCGCAAAAATAAAAAATCGGTCTTCATGACCGATTTTTTTTTGCCCATATGCTTCGCAATTCAAAATTATGGCGCTGCTCGGCAGCGCATGAAAATTGCTAATTACTAATTGTTAATTGTTTCTGTCGCTTTTGGGCGCAAAAGCGACAAAAGAGCGCCCTGGGATTTTGAATTTCCCGCTATCTTTGCCATATTTGCCGTATAAAACAGCAGTCGGATGAGACCTTTATCGGACATAGCCATAATAGGCAGCGGAAACCTCGCCGAGGCGCTGGCGGCAGCCGTGGCCCGAACCGAGGGTGCAAAGCTGCGAATAGCGGCCCGCAACAGCGTGCGCGGCAGAGAGATAGCTGCAAAATGCGGCGCCCAATATGTCGACCCGCAGACGCCGCTGACGGGTGCCGAGCTCTGCATAATAGCCGTGAGCGACGCGGTAATAGAGAGCGTGGCGGAATGGCCCGGAATACCGGCAGAGGCGATAGTGGCCCACACATCGGGCGCTACCCCGCTGCTGGCGCTGCCGCAGAGATTCGCACGGCGCGGAGTGATATATCCGCTGCAGACATTCACGGCCGGGCGCCAGACGGACTTCGCCTCGATTCCGATATTTACAGAGGGCTCGGACGAGCTGACCGCAGAGGCTCTCGAGGCATTCGCGCAGAGACTCAGCCGCTGCACGCGCCGCGCAGACTCGCAGAGCAGACGGATGATACATCTGGCTGCGGTGTTCGCATGCAACTTCACAAACGCGCTGTACGGCATAGGGGCTCGGATGATGGAGCGCGCAGGGTTCGGATTCGACGAGCTGCGCCCGCTGATTGCCGAGACCGCCGCAAAGGCTCTGGCGGCGCAAAACCCGCCCGAGGTGCAGACGGGACCCGCCGTGCGGGGCGACATGGCCTCGATGCAGAGACACATGGAGCTGCTGAAGCAGGAGGCCAGGCTGAGCGAGATTTACAAACTTTTAAGCGACGAGATATGGGAAACTTCAAAGAGGATATAGCGGGTGTCGAGGCTTTCGTCTTCGACGTGGACGGCGTATTCACCGACGGCGGCATCACGCCGATACCGGGCGACGACTTCATACGCCGGTATTATGCCAAGGACGGATATGCCGTGGCATATGCCATGCGCATGGGATACAGGATATGCATCATATCGGGCGGCCGCGGAGAGCTGCTGCGGATGCGCATGAAGAAACTGAAAGTGACCAAGATATATCTCGACTGCATGGACAAAATAGCCGCCATGAACGAGTTCTTCGAGGAGTACGGCATAAATCCCAAACGCGCCGTGTTCATGGGCGACGACATACCCGACCTGGAGTGCATGAGGGCCGTGGGAATACCGGTATGCCCCGCAGATGCAGCCAGCGAGGTGATAGAGGCGTCGCGATATGTGTCAGAGTATCCCGGAGGCCGCGGATGCGTGCGCGACATAATAGAACAGGCCCTGCGCGCCGACGGCAAGTGGGCCCTCGACTCGCGGGGCGTGAACGGCTCGAAAGATGCCGCCTCGAGATAGAACCGACAGCTAATAGATCTGCGAACGGCGCCAGTTGTCGGGGGTAACGCCGCAAATGCGCTTGAACAGCCGCGTGAAGTGCTGCGGGTACTTGAACCCGAGAGAATAGGCCACCTCGGAGATGCTCTTCGAAGGGTCGAACAGCTGCTCCTTGGCTCGCTCGACAAGAGACAGACGTATGTACTCCTGGGCCGTGCGGCCCGTCTCGCGCTTGAACAAATCGCCGAAATAGTTGGCAGACAGGCACAGCACCTCGGCACACCTCTTGACCGTAGGAACGCCGTCGTCGGCTGCACGGCCCGACGAAAAGTAATCGTCAAGGACGGCCTGGAAGCGTACCAGCAGGTCCTTCTCCTCATTGTGGGGGTTGGCGAACTGACGGTCGTGGAAACGCAGGCAGTAGTCGAGCAGCAACTCTATATTCTTGGATATCAACCTGTCGCGACTCGCATCGTCGGCCAACTCGAGCTCCTGTCCGATGCGGCTGAAACAGCCGAGGACAATCAGTCGCTCGGACTCTGTCATGTGGAGCGACTCGTTGGAGCGGTAAGAGAAGAAGGCATAGTCGCCCATATGGCTGCCGAGCGACGAGCCGCGCACGAAGTCGGGATGGAACAGCAGCACGTGGCCGAGCGGCTGGAAGGTCGTGCCGTCGTCCGCGACGCCGTAGACCTGGCCGGGACCGATGCAGACGAGCGTGCCGGCACTGTAATCATAAAAACGGCGACCGTATCTAACGCCGCCGCAATCCGTCTCCTTGAGAAAGATGGCATAAAAGTCGTAGAGCGCCAGCAGGTGGCGAATCGGTCCGCTCTTCGACATGTCGATGACGCTGACCGACGGATGCAGGGTTTCGACGCCGAAAACATCGTTGAATTCGGCAATTGTCGAAAAATTGCGTATCTTTGTGTCCATTACACCGGGGGATTAGTGATATTACAAAGTTATTATTTTTTCAGCCAAAGGTTTGCACCGATATGCAAAACATGTAAAAATGGTAACATTACCGGTAAAATGAATACTCCCGTCGGGCGGAGCGCTCGCCTCACAGGACCGAAAACGCAGAATGTCCGCCATGAGGCATAGATGATGGAAACGGCAGCCGGACGCCGGAGCGGTTGCGGCACCGGCATTGCTGGAGTGTCGCTAAAAATTGAATGACATGCGTGCAATAATTCTTACGATAATAGCGCTTCTCGTACTGCCGGACATATACATCTCGACGGTGCTGCTGCGCGGGACGTGGTGGCGGATTCTGTGCTGGCTGCCGACAATAGCCATGATGATTCTCACGGCCGCATTCATGCGCGGCCACAACTCGCAGACGGTGCTGGTGCTGCTATTCGGCGCGGTGCTCTGCATAGGGGTGCCGAAGCTGATACTGTGCATCTGCTCGCTGGCCGGACGCGCGGCAGGACTCATACCGACCCTGTCGGCCGCACCGCGCGCGGGTGACACGGTGGGATGCGTGCTGGCTGCGGCCGTGGCGGCAATATCGATATTCAGCATGACGGCGGGACGAACGATACTCGCGGTAAAGCGCACGACAATGGAGTTCGAGCAGCTGCCAGAGGCTTTCGACGGATACCGCATAGTACACTTCTCGGACCTGCACGCCGGCTCATTCGGCCGAAGCACGCGATTCATGAGCCGACTGGCAGAGGCCATAAATGCCGAACAGGCCGACGCGGTGATGTTCACGGGCGACATAATAAACTCGTCATTCGAGGAGCTGGAGCCATTCGGACAGGTGCTCGCGCAGCTCAGGGCCCGAGACGGAGTATACTCGGTAACGGGCAACCACGACTACAGCGAGTACCACCGCTGGCCGACACGCGACGGCGCGGCGCGAAGCCTCGAACTGGTCAAGCGTGCCGAGCGAGAGGCAGGATGGAATCTGCTGCTGAACGAGCACCGCATAATAACGCGCGGCGGCGAGCAGATAGCCATAATAGGCGTCGAGAATGTCGGCAGGCCTCCGTTTCCCTCGAAAGGCGACCTGAGAAAGGCTCTGGACGGCCTGCCGGAGAACATGTTCAAGGTACTGCTGAGCCACGACCCCACGCACTGGCGGGCCGAAGTGCTGCCACAGAGCGACGTGGCGCTCATGCTGGCGGGGCACACCCATGCCATGCAGTTCAGGCTGGGTGGATTCTCGCCGTCGGCCTGGACATATGACGAATGGGGCGGAGAGTACGACTGCGGAGGGCGCAAGCTATATGTTTCGACGGGCACGGGAGGAACGGCTCCATTCAGGTTCGGCGCATGGCCCTGCATTGATGTGATAACTCTAAAACGCAAATCATGATACGGTTCACAGTAATGTTAGCAGCCCTGCTGGCCGCGGTCTCTGCAACAGCGCAAACAACAAATGCACAGACAGATATGAAGAACGAATTTCAGCAGATTTTCCCGCAGGGAGAGCCCCTGCCCGAACAGTTCTCGCAATTCTTCACCGGCCAGGCATACCTGGCTCCGGTGAGCAAAAACGACGCTCTGGGAACAAACATCGCAAACGTCACTTTCTCGCCAGCATGCCGCAACAACTGGCACAGCCATACGGGCGGACAGCTGCTGATATGCACCGCCGGCCGCGGTTTCTACCAGGAGCGCGGAGCAGCGGCCCGCGAACTGCGCCCGGGCGACGTGGTGGAGATAGCCCCAGACGTGGAACACTGGCACGGAGCGGCTCCCGACAGCTGGTTCTCGCATCTGGCCGTGGAGTGCAACTCCCAGACAAACACTAACACCTGGCTCGAGCCCGTAGGCGATAGCGAGTATATGGAGGCGACCGCTGCACCCGGGCAGAGGATGCAGCTGACAGAGCTCGCACGGCAGAACAGCGACGCATGGCTTGCCGCCGAGGCGCTGCCCTCGCCGCAGACAGACCCCGAGCTGGCCGAGATATTCACCAACTTCGCATTCGACGAAACAGCCCAGTCGGATGCCATAGACCTGCGCACGCGAATACTCGTGACGATGGCTTCGGCAATAGCGCAGAACACTCCGCAGCAATACCGCGCCACGCTGCGCGCTGCCCTGGCAAACGCAATCACGCCAGTTGAGATTCGCGAGGTGCTGTACCATGCAGTGCCGTATGTCGGCATGGCGCGGGCGGCCGAAATGCTGGCCGAGATGAATGCCGCATTCACGGCCCGGGGAGTAGCCCTGCCGCTCGAGGGATGCGCGACAGTAACGCCCGAAAACCGCATGGAGCGGGGACTCGAACTTCAGACCGAGATATTCGGCGAGGCGATAAAATCGCTATACGACAACTCGCCGGCCGACCTGCTGCACATTCAGCGAGCACTGTCTGGCAACTGTTTCGGCGACTACCAGACCCGAGCAGGATTCGGGACCGGGGAGCGCGAACTGCTCACGTATGCCATTCTCATATCGCTCGGAGGATGCGAGGCTCAGGTGCGCGCGCACATTGCAGCAAATATGGCTGCGGGCAACGGCCGCGATGTTCTGATAGCCGTAACGACCCAGCTGCTGCCATACATAGGCTACCCGCGAACGCTCAACGCGCTGGCATGCATAAGCGACGCGGCTAAATAAGAGAGCTGCGGCCAGGAAAAAAAGACGGCTTCGCCCCTGCGGGCGGAGCCTTTTTTCATGCCCGGGGAGAATATTTGCCGCCGCAGGCAGCGCTGTCGCACCAAATTTGCACTCGACAGGTAACAAAACCGAAAAAACGCATGAAAAAAATTCTGACAGCAACTATCTGCGCCGCCGCGGCGATGTTTCCATTCGGCAGCGCACGACCCTGCTCGCGCGTGGTGTTTCAGGGCAGCGACAGCCTGACGCTCGTGGGCCGCACTCTCGACTGGCGAACGCCGATTCCGACAAACATCTATGTCTGGCCGCGCGGAACAGAGCGGCAGGGAATGCCCTCGGGCAACACATTGCACTGGAGCTCGCGATACGGCTCCGTGACGGCCGTATCCTATGACGGCGGAGTAACCGAGGGAATGAACGAGAAGGGGCTGGTGATGAACGCGCTGTTCTGCAAAGGCGCCGTATACAAGACCTCGCCCGACGGCAAGATTCCGGCGCTGAGCCTGGCCGTGTTCGTAAGCTACTTTCTGGACAACTTCGCAACGGTGGACGAAGTGGCCCGATGGCTCGACGATAACGAGGTGGCCATATACGGCGAGAGCTTCGACGGCGGAACCGCCGCAGCCCTCCACTGGGCCGTGACCGACCGCTCGGGGCAGACGCTGGTGATGGAGTACAGGCAGGGAAAGCTGAATCTGTACAGCTCGAAAGATTACCGCGTGCTGACAAACGACCCGCCATTTCCGCAGATGCAGGCCATAAACGACTACTGGAAACAGGTGGGCGGCACGAACATGCTCCCCGGCACGGTGCGAAGCCCGGACAGATTCGTGAGGGCGTCGTTCTTCATAGACAGCGTGCCCAAGGATGTCGACAGCCGCCGCGCTGCCGCCGAGGTGCTGAGCGTGCTGGCAAACGTGTCGGTGCCGCTCGGATACGAACCCGACGAGGCGCCAAACCTGTCGTCGACACAGTGGAGAAGCGTGGCCGACGCACGCAATCTGCTATACTACTTCGGATTCACGACCGAATTCTCGACATTCTGCATCGACCTGGGTGCCATAGACCTCGCCGCCGGAGCGCCTATACTCAAGCTCGACACCTCGAAGCAGAAGAATCTCGCGGGAACGGTCAACGACAAACTCGTTAAGTCGGCACCGTTCAAGCCTATGTGGTAGCCGGCACGGGAGGCTTTTTTTGAGCGCCGGGGCTCGAAATCGAAAAATTTACTTATATTTGCACTCCCGATTCTTCATCGCGAGGCCCGGATGGCGGAATCGGTAGACGCGTTGGTCTCAAACACCAATGACAGCAATGTCGTGCCGGTTCGACCCCGGCTCCGGGTACGCAGAAAATCGCTAATAGTCAGATATTTAGACTATTGGCGATTTTCATTTATAGCAATTGTTCCCATATATCCACAATGTAACGAATCCATCGAGGTAATGATGCCCAATTATTTTACTGCTTTTGAGTCGCAAAATGCCAGTGCGCCACGTAGCATCATTATATACAACATTGTCAAGCAGACTATCGAATTCTGCAAATGGGATTACGTAATAACCACCAATAAGTAGAAAACGTTTTCTACTTATTGGTGGTTTATCCTAGGATCTATCAAATATTCAATCCACTCTTTTTATATAATATAGGCGCATTCGTGTATTATCATTCACTTATTTGCTAAAACTTTTTAATTGTTTCATGATTGAATCTTTCCACCTTTTTGGGAGTTTTTCGTTTTTTATTTTTAAGTCAGAGATCAAGTCTATATAATCATTAGCTTCTTTACTATCTTTTTTAGTTTGATGATTATACACAAACAATAATTTAGATAAAAGATAATCTTGGACACAATTATTTTTTACACATTTAATCAAATTTTTAATATATTTCATATACTCATCACCATGATTATCCCAATACATACCTACTGAGAAGAATCTTTCCACATCAGATACAGAAGTATTATTATCTTTATTAATTTTATCCTTGAATACTAAGTTCAACTTGTTTGAACCAAGTTCTAGATTAATAGAATCTTGCAATATATATGGCATATACCGAAGGAATGCTTCAACATTTTTAACTCCAATATAGATATCTGGTAATTTACCATTATGAGTATTAGCATATCGGGCTAAATTATCCTTGACCAAAATAGTCCATACGAGAGAATTACGCACAATACTACCATATACGTTCTTCTTTAAGTCAAGATCCTCGACGCCTTCTGAATTCCGTAGAACATTTGACATCAATATTATTAAGAGCGCGGGGGTAACTCTCTCAGATTTAATAATCTCATCCGATATTTGTTTTAGTCTTTTATCAGAGTACTCATGCAATTTTTTTTCAATTATCTCTTCAGTCGGTTTATCTCTCTTAATTACCGTAATGTCATAATCTTTAACCTTAGGAATAAATTCCGGACGATTATTCACAATATGCGTAAAGCAGTCATCTATATTTATCTCATCATATATCGGCATAACAGGTTCAAACATTTTATCAAATCGCTCATGTATTATTTTAAGCGTTTCAGAATCATTCCTCTTTAGCCCTGTATAATAATCAATAACCCTGGAATATTTATAATACTCTGATTCACTCAAAATAAAGTCTTTAAACTCTTTATCATCCATCATTCTATTAGCTAAATAAAAGTAATAGAAGCACGAATGCGCAAATCTAATCGTATTGCACTGGCGATTAAATATTTTTTGCGAGATGAAATATTCGCCCAATTTGTCTGCCTGATAGTTGGTAAAACCGACGATTTCAAAGTATTCCTCGATACATTTTATATACTCCGAATAGGATAACTCAAATGTATTATCTAAGCACATCTTTTTTGCAATGCAGGCTAAAAGCATTGTCTTATTTCGATAGTCAAAACTATTACGATATATATTATCCTTTTGTAATTTCTCCAAAATAATCTCAATATATATGTCTAGCAAAACAGCATGATTAACTGGCTCTCTTTCTGCATTCTCAGTACTCCACAAATATAAGGATACTGACATGGCCGTACATGGTAATGAGTATGCACCGAAACTAGATACCATCTTATCAATCTTAGTGTTACGTTGTAAAAACTCATCTTTAGGAGACCATCGTATCATTAACTCTTTTATTTGACTACTTTTTAGAGGTTCTATATAATAATATTCAGCAGCGATCGGACTTTTTTCAAAGATGCTAGGTAATGTACCTCGGAAATCATATTCAGATGTTGCAATAATAGGAATATTATTATCGTGAATGAAGTTATACAACCTTTTAGTTTGTATTTTATTCTCTATTGAAGGGACATAGTTATCAACTAGCAATAGTATTTTATTATTATTTATCAGTGATTTACATTGTTCCGAATTGCAATCAATATACTCCTTAATAATTGTTTCTATTTCTCTATTGGCGATATCGTTGAAATTGATGTAAATTGGAACCATGCCATAATGTATATATTGCTCTACGTATTCAATTAATAATCTATATAGCAATGTTGTTTTACCACACTCGTGCGAACCTAAAAATATCTGATTTTCCTTATTTTTAAGTATAGTATTCAAATTGATATCTATTTGATCATCATCATTTACTCCGTTTTTCAATATCGGAGGCATTATAAAAGAATCTAATAACGATGGGATAACATTCGCTTTTTGAGCAATGATAGAGTTATTAATTTGTGCAATTCGTGTATCCTTAATATATTGTAAAGCTCGGTCTATGATGCTCTGTAGATCTGCGGAATAAGCTTTAGGTATATCAAAATGAAAAGTGCCATTCGAAGTAATATTACAATTTCTAACATAGCTACGCTCTTTATGGCTATATATGTAGTATGTGCAATCAATACTTCTTCCATCAATATCATAGTCAATGATAGATATACCATTAGCAAATGCGCAATAACAAGCCTCTCTAATATCGCTTGTTGAAGATGGGGCTATATCAATAAATATATTACCAGATAATTTAACTTCGAGAGACGTATCTCCACTATGAACATGACCTAACAGTGCCATATCAAAATCTCGATAGCACCACTGTACTATTGTATTTTTTTCGATTTTTAACCAATCAAGTGGATGGTGCAATAGCAAGATTTTAGTATCGCAATCGTTTACGTACTTAAGACATCTTTTGTATTGAGGCTCACCAATAAACATCCCAATTTCTTTATCTGTATCATCAAACGCATTCCAGACAGAGTTCAACCCCACGAAACCAATCTTCTTATTGTCAAGTGTATATCTAAAAGATGAGCCTAGGTAGGATATCTCAATATTAGGATATCCTTTATACAAATCTATCTCAAAATCTTTATATGGTTTAAGTCGCTCTGCACCTCGAATATCCCCATCTAACAGCTTTGTTGTAACTTTATTAATTTCATCAACTCCTACATCTGCAAATTTCTTTCTCATGCCAATATTGGTATATTCATTATCTGCATTTCGATCTATATCATGATTACCTGGTATGATAATAATATGATCATACGAAATGTTGCACTTCCTATGTATCTCATCAAGCACCTGAGTTTTGAACACATTGAATGCCGTTCCTAAATTGTGGTCATAATCCGCCCCTCCTTTATCAACCAGATCTCCTGTACATACAACGAAAATATGGTCTGAATCCACATTCTGATCTGTCATCAATTGCACGAATGCTTCAGAGATATATTCAATCCAATCTGCTGAATGCTGTTTGGTCAAATGAAAGTCGGAGATGTGTACAATCTTAATCATAATGGGTAATATTAATTATGTTACAAATTTAAGCATAATTTTGATTTATACTCACTATATGTTTAAATAAATCATTAGTCGTTCAACATTTTCACAAACGCATCAGCTATATACCACATCATTACAGGTGGTATGGCATTACCTATTTGCTTATAGGACTTTGCTTCGGAAGCATTTAACCTAAAAGAGTCTGGGAACGACTGGATTCTTGCCGCTTCACGAGGCGTAAATCTGCGATAAAGTTCCTTCTCGGCATCAACCATCAAAATCGGGTCTCGTGAATTCATACTGACTTTCGCCAAATGCGATGTCAGTGTTAGGCAAGGAGCGTCAAGACTTTGCCAAAGCCCTCTTTTCATATTGTTCTTCGCATTTTTAACACCCTGCACAGCTTTTTCTGAGAAGTAATACTTTCGTTCTTCGATATCCAATCTATTAATAACACGCTTCAATGGTACTGCTGATGCTTCTGTGCAGATTGGTGTAGGATATGTATAATGGCAGTCTATATCTTTACGTATTCCAACGATTATTACGCGCTCTCTGCGTTGTGGAATACCATACTCAACAGCTTTTACCAGTCGATATTGTACATTGTATCCACAACTTAAAAATTCGTTTGTGATTTTTTTAATGATTTGACCTTTTTGCAGAGTCAGTAATCCTTTTACGTTCTCACAGATAAAATACTTTGGTTGCTTCTGCTGAAGGAATCTCACAATCTCTTTATATAAATTGGCACGAGCATCATTCGTATCTTTAGTCGGATTAACAGTACTAAATGATTGACAAGGGAAACCTCCTATCATCATATCAACTCCGGGTATAGTCGCAAAATCGACTTTTGTAATATCTTCACATACTGCCGGATGCTTAAAATTGGCATTATAAGTTTCTACGGCATATTTATCATTATCAATCGCATACACAATATCAAAAGGCAATGATTTGTAGTATCGCCCAAGATATTTGAAACCACCTATCAATCCTAAATCAGAGCCTCCGCACCCACAAAACAGAGAGGCAACCTTTATCTTATTCGCCTGCATATCTATGTTCTAACACTTTATCATTGAAATTCATTTGATATGTAGTTGGATATACTTCTATCATATCTTTTGTGGCCAAATCATACGGATTCTTAATCCTAACAATCAATGTTTTGGCTTTTGTAAAATACACCCTATAGATGTTGTAATAATCCCTATATTGTTCGGCTGCGACCCACTCCTTTTGGGTAAGATTTAAAGAATCTGTCCAGAATTCGTCAAAAGAAGGTTCGGTAATGCGAGTCGTAGCCTTTACTTCAATGTATCGCGCAAATTCCGGTTTTGCCGGATTCTCATCTGCTTCGATTGAACTAATATCATATCCAAGTCCTTTTGTCTTACCTAACAATAGCACCTTATTAACCAGACGTGGTTTGTAATTGCCAACTCTTTCGCGCTCAAGATTATATACGAGAGTTTCTCCTCTATCACCTATATCGATTGTAGATGCTCCAACAGAACCTCTTTGTGCCAGTTGAGATTGTCTATCGGCAATTACTATATTCTCTTCACTATTAAATGTAGTCGGGAGTGCAGCCAATTCCGAGTTGAGCCGACCATAATATTGTTCCCAATCTGCATAAAATTGGCTTCTATCATCAATTGACGATAAATCATAAGAATACACATCGAATTGATTGGTATTGCAGCTTTTAATAAAAACCTGTATAGCTGCTGTTTCATCTTTATTTAGCCATATATAGTTTTTGTCTGTACATACAATATTAGCCAACTCAAGTAAGTTGAACTGTTCCTTGATATGTTGCCAATCATGAGAACCAGATAATTTATCCTTAATGACATTATGCTGTCTATCGTATATGATTTGCGCATATACAACAGAGATATCCACTTTACCCTGCAAAACATCTAAATTATTTAGCACATAATATCCAACCTCCTGTTTTGTCAAGAGTAACTTTTGAACTTGTAATTGCGCATAATAAAGTAGCGAAACAACATAGCAATATGGCTTGATGTTTATGCCGTTTGAAATATCTTGTAAAACATGATTCACTTTTTTAGTACCATTGGGGAACTGAAAATTTAGACACAGATTCCTGAAATATGCAGGGAAATCATTTGTGGAAAGCAAGAATGAGCACAGCTCAGTCTCATAGACATATCCGTCTTGACCTGTTCTGTACAATGCCAACAATGTTCCGGCTATCTCCGTCAAATGATTTCTAACAGTCTTTCGGTTACTATCGGGTAAACTATCATACTGCTCTGTTCCAAACAATACTTTTGATAAAAAACGATTCCCTCTTTCATCAAATTCCGATTTAGAACAAGGACAGAATCTGTGAACCATATTCGCATACATTGGTAAAAGATCCTCCATTTCATTTTGGCTTTTACCGCGAATTATTGTGCAACGGTATTGATTGTCTGGGTTGTAGCTCATATCTGTTCTTTTAATTTTTTTGCTATCTCCATAGCCATCAAAGGAGGCACAGCATTTCCGACCTGTTTTAACTGGCTGGTTTTTCCTCCCAGAAACACAAAGGAGTCCGGAAATGATTGCAGGCGCGCACTCTCTCTAGTCGTAGGTACTCTATTGTATCTATAATGGAAGTGATGATTATGTCCGGTATCAATGGTAATGCTTGGCTTCTTGCTGTTTAAGCGAGTCCAGGCAATATGCACCTTTCTGGTATCTTGCAGTTCTTGGGGTAAATCTTTATAGTTGCCACCATCTGGAACCATAGCAATAATTTGTGCCGTTCTTTCTGTGTGTATGGTCGCCTGATGATTATATAACTTACTGCTTCCTTGTCGAATATATCGTTGATATTCACTGTTAGGCGCAGATATATAATTCCCTCCGTCAGGAATACTATATTCCGGCAAATCCGATAATGCGTTTTCCGTTGTAACAGGTGGCTGAGCGTATGGCTCAGGGAAGGTATATGAGCCATTTCTCAAACCGACAAAAACCGCTCTGCGTCGATTTTGAGGTACGCCATAATCAGAGGCAAGCAGAATTTTATAACTAACATTATATCCGAGTTCTCGAAAATCGGATAGTATGGATTCTTTCACAACACCATTGCCTATGGATAGAATGTTAGGCACATTCTCCATCACGAAAGCATCCGGCATAAAGCATCTCACAAACGCGACAAATGATTTATAAAGTTTGTTGCGTTCATCATCTATGATACGTTTGCCGGCTATTGAAAACCCTTGACACGGAGGCCCGCCGATTATAACACTGACTTTATCAATCGCATACTCCGCCTTTATTTTATATGGGTCTATTTTTGACAAGTCGGCGCATAGAGTTCTGGAGCCCGGATTATTGTGTTTATACGTATCCAAGGCATCCTGCCAGTTATCAATCGCCAAAGTGGATTTATAACCAGCTAACTCAAATCCGAGAGATAGTCCTCCACACCCGGAGAACAAATCTATAAATGTATGTTTTGATTGCGGCATAGGCTATTGCTTTCAGAGCCTTTGCCGATATTCAGACAAGCAATAAAAAAGGGCGATGAACCATTCGTTAGATTGCTTATCTTCAATCCAAGGTACGGCCAAGCACCCAATACACTAGATAAGCACGAACGGTTCACGCCCCTTGGACGTGAACCTTCGCCACTTACTCCCGTGTATTCAAAAATTTGGCCGTTTTGGATCGAGGGAATAAGAGCTAAAAGCTCAATTTGTTACATTATTAACTCAATATCTGTTTCTTACATCAATATTATATGGTTTCACACTTCAAAGATAGATATTTTTTCCGTCATATAGACTACATTTCATCGAAATAGTCATCGAGTTCGTCCTGCAAGTCATCTATTCGGTCTTGCAGCTCGTCATACCTGTCCGATAGCATATCGCATCTGTCCTGCTGACGCTCCAACTCATCAATGCGATTTTCCAACGAATGAACTCGGTCGTAATAGTCATCTTCCCGATCATAGTCATACGAGCGACTGGGCGGAGGTGCTGCCACCTCATCCTGCTTGCGTGACCCGAACAACCATTCAAGCAACGCCAACTCTCCTAAAAAGCTCCAAAATGACATTTTATTTTTTATCCAAAGAATGTTTCGCAAAAGCCTTGATAATCTCTTGGCAAGCTTCTATTGGTGTTATATCTATACCCAAAGCCTCTGCCTTTTGACCAATAAGAACAACCAATGTAGCAGCATTCATCGCATAGTTATTATATTCTTCCTGCGATGTCGGCTTCAACTTCACAAACTCATCGACAATTTTTTCAATAATTTTCTTTATCGCTTCTTTGGATAAATTACCTTTTTCCTGTTCTTGTTCGAAAATAAGGTCTACAATTTGCTTAAAATCCATATGTTATTATTACTTATTCTTGAGCACATCAAGTTCCATCTTATTAGACGTCAAGTCGGAGAGTTTCACCCCAATATTCTCATACGGTCGAATAAAAGTATCCTGCATTTTATCGTGTAACGTAACAACAGGTAATTGACCTAATTGTTTAAGCCAATTAGGATATAACGATTCGCTTAAATACGATGGAATTTCTATATGAGACAAACTCAAATCCGGATTATACCTTTCGCTTGAACGCTTTATCAAATCCTGCATACTAGTTAATAAACTCATATCCCAATGAATAGATGTATCTACATTATTATCCTTTATCTCATCAATAACCTTTTGGGAGGCTTTCTTCTTATTCTTGTGTTGTGCAGCGTATTCTACAAACTTATCAATAGAGTATATCAATATTCGATGCCCAGTTCGTTCTGTAAATTCATGATATAATTCCAATCTTGGATTTTTGCGTTCACCTTTCACGATTTCCCACCAATCAGATTTATTGTCATCTGTTATGAATATTATATCGCAATCGTTCTCTTTGCTTATCTCTATCAAGTGTTCCCAAACTATCAGATCGCCATATAAATTTCTTTTATCATTTTCATTTTTATTCTTTTTATCTGCATATCCCGGTGGAATTTTCTTCTCATATCGTTCTTTCCCATTCGAATATATTTCATTAAGTTTATCTTCAGGAAAATCATCGGATACACGCCCATCAAATAATTCAGCGATACGGTTATCTAATTCTTCAACATTAAGCAATATATCATGATTCGCGCGCTTATCACTGATATTTTTTTCTATCTTCTTAACCGCACTGCGCAAAGGGTTGTTGATATCTCTCTCGATATCTATTGAACAATGCCGTCTATATTTTGACAAATCGCCATCATTTAGTTTTGTCACAAATTCATTAAAATATTGTATGATCTCATCATAGCAATTCCGCAAGTTGTCGGTAACATTTCGCTTATTTTTATGATATTCAAGACACGCTTGATACGACATTATCGTTCTGTCTTGGAAATAACCAATACTTTCAAGCACTCGGTTTCGTGCATCCTCTGAATAGCGAAATACGTTTAAAAGGATATTAGCATCATAGCTAAATATACCATTAGTCCATATTCTATTAATATCCTCCTCACTAATAGGATAGTATTCGAAAAATTTCGATTTCATCGTTGATACTTAATTATATGGCAAATATACTAATTTTTCAAGAAAATGAAGATTGGCTTTCAGTCTCGGTGTTTGACCCAGTACTCCATCACGTCGCGGATGGAGAGGACGTTGTTGTGGTATTTGTCGATGATGTTCGGCGGAAGTTCGAAGGCGGGTTCGTCGCGGTACTTGAACCACCAGCGGACACCCGCGTTGTCCGAGTAGATGGTGCAGTTGTTCTTGCGGCGGAATGCAGCGTCGCCGTCCTTCGTCCGAAGATAGAAATAGATCATATCTTCCTTCGCCTTCTTCACCTGTTCGCGCAGTTGGCGAATCTCCTCCTCCAACCCGGCAATGGTCGTCTGGTCGCGTTTGATGTCGTTGGAGTTGAGCGGCTGCCACTCACCCGTGCGGAAATAGCGGTCGATGCAGGATATCATCTCCTTGTTCGTCTCCGCCAGCGGACGCAGACCCTCGATGTTCGCGCGATGCGCCAACTGGTTGAGATTGATTTGCAGTCCGCGACTCACCTCCGACGCACGCCGCCACATCGTGCGGTCATCTTCCGAGACCGCCGCCTTCAACTCTTTGCCGAGCGCAGCCTCGCGGATAAATACCGCCGGCGACATATTCGCCGCGTGCGCTTTCTGCTTTATTACTGACAGTTCTTCGTCCGAAAACTGTATCTCTTTGCGGCAGGTGCGCCGTCCGTTGTCCAATGCTTTCATCGCTTGAAAAATCTTTTTCGGGTTTTGTTCTTCTTCTCGTCATCGTCCTCTTTCGAGCCGCCGCCACCACCTGCGGTGTGGACAACGGTCGGCTGAATGAGCAGTTCCATCATTGCAGCGGCGAGGGCTGACGGAGTGTCGGATTCGATGCCGTCGCTGCCGGTTGGAGCGTCGGTCGAGGGAGTATCGTTTGCCATATAAGGGGTTGCCGGTCGTGCCGATTCCGAAATGGCAGATTGCACCGTGCCGAGCTGTGCGATTGATGGCTCGCTGCGCTGTGCCCGATTGTCAGTAGCAACCATCGCCCAGTTGCGCGTAACCTCCATCGACGCCATCTTCGCATACTTGCCGATATAAGAGGTCTTGACCGCACTGCCGTCGCAGAGCGTCGTGTTGATGACCAGATGGAAGTGCGGGTTCTTGTGGTCTTGGTCGTGATGACGCACGACGATGTATTGGTCGAAGCGGAAGCCGTAAGCCTCCATCCGGCGCAGCCACTCTTTGACTATTGCCTGCCCGTCGCGCTCCATCAGTTCGCGGTCGCGCAGGTGGAACGACATAGGGATATGGAGCAACTTGGTCTTGGCATCGGGACGCAGTGCGCTCTGGGTCTCGAACTCGCGGATGATGTTCGCCGCGCCCTGCATCGAGAAGATGCCTTTGGAGAGTATGATTTCGGCACGCTTCTTCGGTCCCAGTACATAGTTTACTGTCGCGGCGATGCTGCGGCTGGTCTGTATCATCGTTATCATTGTCGTAGCGTTTTGCGGTTATCGGAGGGGTGGGCAGTTCATCGGTCGGGATACGTGGGATACGTATGCTGACACCGCTTGCCCACCCCAACCATAACAGCACCCCCGAAGGGTTTAGAAGTGGTCATCGCACGGCGGCAGACGTGGCGTCGTGCGGCGGAGGTCTGCCACTGGCTGTTGAACGGGTTGAATTGTTGAGATGTCGCGCAATATGCACACACAGAGCGCACAGTGGCCTTACTTTCTCTCAACAGAGTGCCGGCCAAAAGAGAAAATAGGTTGAGAGGTGCGGCGTAGCGCGATGTTGCGGACGGTTGAGTGTTGTTGAGCCGTATCATATTGATTTTCATTATTCTTTCCCTTATATCCAACATTTCAACAATTCAACAGAGGGTTTCCAGAAAAGCACGCGACACCTTATAGTAGCGACCCGTCCGCTTGACCGCTCTGTAAACAAGTTGCGGCAGATAATCGGTTTCGTAGGTGACGTAGGTATAGGCATTGGGAGCGGGCGTCAGCTTCCACAAGTCCTGCACCACGACGCGCACCTGATAACGCTCGACCTTGTGGCGCGTGTTCTCCAAGAGGGACAACAGGTCGTTGATGCAGAAACAGAACTCGCCGATGTCGTGTTCGTTCATCACTTCGAGAATCTGTTCGCACATATCTATCTCCACACGGCTGCGGTTGTTGCGGATAATCTTGTCGAGTGCCGGCGTGCGGATAAGCGACGGACGGAACCACATACGGCTCTCCTGTTCGGTCGAGAGCCGGCGATTGGACAGCCAAAACAAAAATGCGGGGATTTCCGCTTTGAGTTTATACAGAAACTGTGTATCGTCGTTGTCCAGTCGGCAGACCTTGCGCACCCAGAAACGTGTCTCTTCGGCATCAATCAGCACGGGGTTGCGTTCGTTGTTGGAGCAGAGGACGAACTTTGTATAGAACGGCACTTCGTAGCGGTCTTTGCCCTTTGCCTCGACTTTGTAGGTGAGTGCCGTGCTGAGGTTCTTCAAACGCTCGGTATCTTCGCGGCGGTTGAGCAGCACCTCGTCCACAACGATGAGCAGTTTGCCCGCCCAGTCGGAGTTGAACTGGCTGCGGAAGTCGTCGTTGGTGTTGAAGGTAACATTGTCCTGAAAGATTGCCTTCAAAAAGTTCAGAAAGGTACTCTTGCCCGTGTTGTGTTCTTCGGAGACCAGCAGCAGAATGGGCAGCTTCTCGATGGGCCGCAGATAGAGCAGTTGCAGGTAGTCCATACCCAGCTCGTATTGTTCCCCGAAGATGTGCCGCACAAGCGACTCGATGTGCGGAAACTCGCCCTCTGCCGGAATGTGGTCGATAGGTTCATATAGGTTGAGAAAGTGGTCTATCTCCTCGCGGTAGTCGGTGTGGCTCGGCACGGTGCAGAAGCCATCGTATTTGGGAATCTCGGCGATGAAGTTCTTGCCGTAGTCCTGACGCAGCGTCTCGACGCTCCAAGGAATGCGTTTGCGGACAGACCCTCCGCGCAGCTGCGGCTGGTTCACCATCTTGTAGTAGGTCGTGCCTACGCGCACATACTCACTCTTTGTCATTGCCGTCCGATTTTTTGGTGCGTACTCCGAGAATCCTGCGCACGTCGGCATTGCGGTACATCACCTTCGCACCCACACGCACGGGTTTAAGATAGTTGCGCTTGTCCCAGTGCCACAGCGTCGCATCACACACGTTGCACAGCCGCTTGACCTCCTCCCGCGTGAGCAGGCTGTCGTCCTGCGACTCCGATATCGCGGCAGCCACCTCGCTGACCGCGCGGTTAATCAAATCCTCCGAAAACTGACGGAGGTCTTCACCGGTAATCTCCAACTTGATGTTGGCTCCTCCGGTCGAAAGAATCGACATTAAATTCGTCATACTTTTTTCGGTTGCCGCCGGTTGTAAGACCGTTTCGCTTTGGCAGCGTTAGAAACGAAAAAGCCACCGTCCCGGTTGGGGCGATGGCACAAAAATATAGCGATTTTTCGCTGTAAATCAAAGAATTGCAATACGATTAGTACGGTGAATCCAAAACCGTACTAATCGTACTTGAATTTTCGTGAAACGGGTTTAACGGCTACTCGGCGTCGGTAAAATAGCGGACGATTTCGTCGATGATGATGCGGTCTTCACCCACATCTTTTTGCAGTTTTCCCGTGCGGGCGTCGGTGTCCAAAAGGAATTTGTAGCAGCGTTGAATACCGCGTTCGAGGACTATCGCATATTCGGGGAACTCGGCTTGCAGCGCGTCGCGGAAGGTGCGCACCGAACAGTTCATCGTAATGCCCGCCTCTTCCAGTGCGACCTTCATCATCGCAATATCGCGCTGACCCGATTTGCTTGCCAACCGTGTGCGCATCTTGTTTATGATACGCTGCTTGTCGTCGGCGATGATTAGCGCAGAGAGGTCGCGGGTGTCGGCCCTGCGTGCGCCCGGCTTGGGCTGCGGCTCTTTCTCTTTTGGCTGCAACGACTCTATGGCGGCATCGAGCGGCGAAGTTTCGCGCTCACGGCGGTACTGCACCCAATCCTCGCGGGTGCGCATCTTGTTGCGTATGCTGCCGCGAATGACGTACTTAATCATAAAGCCACAAATCCATTTGTAGATTCGGCTGTGGCTCTCGTCTATCAACTCTTCGAGTCGCTCGACCATCGTTTCGTAGCAACGACCGTAGTAGAGCCACGCCAGAACAGCCGGTACGACGGAGGACTTCTCCGTATTGCGGAACTCCGCGACTAATTGCGGCGCAAGCGTATCATCGGCTATAAAAATGGAGTCGTCCGGCTCGGTGCGGTTAAGGTCGCCGTGAACCTGCTGTTTGGCCTTCGCCATCAATTGCGGAGCCAGACGCATCGCCAGCGTATAGACACGCTGAATACCCTCGAAAGATTTGCCGTTCACCTCCTCGACAAATGCGTCATACTTGTCGGGGTGTGCCTCCATCCACGACTTTATATCCTGCTTGAACTTTTCAAAATCTCTCTGTGCCATAATTCAATATATTTGTTTGCGGCAAATATAGGGCATTCGCTGTCTCCTCCGTCCCGAACAGTAGTGATAGTTACCGCGTATCACTCCAACTATCACTCTTTTCAGGAGGATTGGCAGTATGTAAAATTGGCAAACATCGCCATAAAAGCACATTTTTCGACAAAAGTTTGCAAAAAACAGCGTTTTGGTGTTCGGTTTTTGATTTTTATCACTATATTTGCATACGGAAACTAAAAAGAAAGGTATAGAGATATGTTAGCACAGTTCAAATTCAACAACTTTAAATGTTTTAGAGATGAGACCATTTTGAATCTCGTTGCCTCTAACTATTTTAAAGACGCTCCTGACAATATTACTTCAAAAGGATTTTATTCTGTTGTTAATACAGCCGTTGTATATGGAGCTAATGCCAGTGGAAAGACCAAACTGTTTCAGGCATTCAACTTTATGCGTGCGGTTGTATTACACTCTGCAAACAACAAGAATAATGGAGTATGGCAGGATTTATACGATACATTCAAATTGAATACCGCCACAACAACCGCAACCAGTTCTTTTGAGGTTGTGTTCCTTATTGGCAATATTCAGTATCGTTATGGATTTGAACTTAACAAAGAGACCATTGTTGCCGAATGGTTATTCCGCAAAAAAGTAAAAGAGATTTGCATAATATACAGAGACGATTCCGAACTTACGTATAATTCAAAATATTTTAATCCCAAAATAGCAGAAAATCTCAAGAGTGCAAATATGGTAAGACCTGACGCTCTGTTTCTTTCTGCTTTGTCGGTGTGGAATGATGTATTAGCATCAGATATAACGAATTGGTTTTCCAATGCGAATGTTATTTCAACCTCCATAAATAATTTTATGGGTTACTCTTTGAGTAAGCTGGATACACCTATGAAGGATAGGATTCTATCTATGCTAAAAGGTGCAGATATAGGGATTGAGGATATTGAGCCAAATGAGGTTTCTGTTGACAGCATTCCAGCCGAAATCAAACGAATGCTGCCAAAAGAGGCATTGAACGGCAAATTCTATAATGGAATCAAGACTATCCATAAAGTCTATGATGAAAATCAAATGCCTGCCGGAACAACTGTGCTTACATTAGAGACGGATGAGTCCTATGGTACAGCTAAAATATTTGCATTAAGCGCACCGATTATTGACACGCTTGAAGGTGGCAAGATTCTGTGGGTTGATGAATTTGATAATGGTCTCCATTATCAGTTATTGGTAGCATTGATTAAATTGTTCCACTCGCCTAAAACAAATCCTCACAACGCGCAGTTAATCATCAATACGCATAATGTCGGATTACTAAACGAGGAAGAGTTATTAAGACGCGACCAGATATATGTTACATCAAAGAACAGATATGGAGAGTCGTCTATCAAACCTATTACTGATTATTCAGATGGGGCAATACTACGTAAATCTGCAAAAATCGGAAAACTATATTTAGATGGTCGTTTGGGAGGAACTCCGAATCTAAACAACTTTGAGAATAGTATTATGGATTTGTAATGTAGCGCGTTATGGGAGTAAAACGTAGAAAAGATATAGAGCAGGAAGCAGCGCGCGCTGCCAGAAAACAAGAACGAAAATCTCGAAAAGCGGCACTTGTTCAGGAGCCGAACCTTGAACGCGCAGAAGGAACTGAACCGCTTAGGAAGAAGATTATTTTGTTTGCCGAAGGTAAAAATACAGAGACATCCTATTTTAAACAATTCAATAGTAGTTTAGTGACGATTGAAACAGTCGGAACTGGAAAAAGTACATGCAAATTAGTAAATGAAGCTATAATTCTATTGCAGTCAAAATATAAGAATAAACAGTTCAATGAGAAATGGGTTGTATTCGATAAAGATGACAATAACGACTTTGACCAGGCAATACAGTTGGCAAAACAGTCCGGATTCAAAGTTGCATACTCAAATCAAGCCATTGAGTACTGGTTTATTCTCCATTTCAATGACCACCAAGGCGGGGCGATGCCAAGAAATATATATAGTGATTTAATTAATCAGTATATAAATCCTGATGATGCAATCTATGATGAAACGAAGGTTGTCAGCAGTAAGTTTTTTGATATTATGCAAGCAAATGACCTTCAAACCGGAAAAAGCAGATTGCAACTGGCAGTCGATAGAGCTGATAAAATATATAAAGGGAAACGAGATAAAACGGAGGAGTCTGTTACAACGATTCATCATTTGATACAATCTATCACAGGGATAAAATGCAGCAAGAAAAAGTGAACGCGCTGCGTTCACTTTTTCTATTGACAAGTAGTTATAATAGATTTACAACCTCTTTCTTAATATCCTCATCTATTTCACGGTATCGGGCGAAAGCTTTGCTGCCCTCTTTGTGTCCGCTCATCGAGCCGACGATATTGGGGTCTTTGACCTTCTTATAAAGGTTGCCTATAAAAGTTCGCCGCGCCATATGCGACGAGGCCACCTCGTACAATACCCGCTTCTCCTCCTGACCCGTTCTCGCATTCAGCACCGTTACAATACGTTTCAATCCCGCAGCCTTGAAGATGCGTTTGATTGATACGTTGTATTTCTGCTCCGATATAAAAGGTAACAGGCGGTCGCCCTCGCAGTCCTTGTACTTTTCGAGAATAGCCTTTGCCGTATCGTTCAAAGGAACGCGCACCGTTTCGGGGCGTCCGTCTTTGGTCTTATGTGGGATATACTCGATACCGCCATTGATATAGTTCGACTTTTTCAATTTGAGGAAGTCGCCGATACGACAACCAATCAGGCACTGAAATACAAATATATCTCGCTGTACGGCTAATTGCGGATGGCGATTTAAGTTCGTGATGTGTATCTTATTGCGTTCTTCTATTGTTATATAAATGGGCGTACCGTAGGTACACTCCCCAATCGGGAAATCATCGAAGGGCGAGTTTGTCGTCCGTTTGTTGTCTTTGCACCAGATGAAGAAGGTGCGAATACGCGCAAAGCAATCAATCAGCGTATTTCTGCCGCGAGGCGAAGGCGTCCGCTTTTCGGGGATTGACTCATAGATAGCGGGATATTTCTCAAAGTAGATGTATTCGTTCTCGAAGAAATCCCAGATATCGCGCAGTGTGTCGGAGGTAACATCATCGACATTCAGCACAAACTGCTTCTGCCCGCGCTTTGTCGCCCGGACATAAAGCTCGTATCGCTGCAATGCCCGACGTATCACACGGAAATTCTTCTGGCGAACCTCCGAAAGTTTGTGTTTCAGCAGGAACTCGTCGAAAAGAGGGATAAGAAGAGATTTGGTCTCGGCATTCACTTCTTCTTCCGTCTTGAAGCGTTGCGGGTGATGATAGCGTTCCAGCGTTTCATTCAGCCAGTCGCTGTCGGCATCAGGCGTGTACGTTTCATTGATAAGAGCAATTATATTTCGTATGTGGTTATTGAGTGTGATTTTTTCGCTCTCCTGCACCAATGCCACACGGTCTTTGTAGCCCTGCTTGTCTGCACTCCAATGATTGGGATTGATGGTCAGCTCACTGGCTGCCTTAATGTCCTTTTTGCCGTCCCGGAGCCGGAAGTAGATGGTCGCTGCGCTGTTCACATCGTTCTTCTTGGCTGTTTTTCGTATAAATGCCGTAACCTTCATATCGCTGATTATTAACTCCGATGCAAAGGTAATAAATTGTTCCCAAATTGTTCCCAAATTGTTCCCAAATTGTTCCCAAATTGTTCCCAATCATCCTAAAAATATTTTGATGCGATTAAATGAGATTAAAAACACAATCCGCGTAAACTATTTATTTACAGCGATTTTATTTGCATTTATTTTCATTTGCAGATTTAATCAAATTGAGCCGTTTTTATATTTTCGACCCTGGCTCCGGGTACGCAGAAAATCGCTAATAGTCAGATATTTAGACTGTTGGCGATTTTTTATTTGCCGATTTTCCCCACATTTTCCCCACACGTGCAAAAAAATTGACGGCGATGAAGATTTTCCCCACCGCCGTTTAATATACCTTTTTGCTGCTACTATAATTGTTTCATCAACTGTTCTCACTCCAAAGTTCGCATTGGGTCATTATGACGTCCATTGCATTATTTTCCTCTTCTGGCGGGTATTTATATTTTCTCAACAGTCGCTTAACCATTTTGCGCATTGCGGCTCTGGCACTCTCTTTCAAATTCCAATCGACACTTTTATTTGTACGCAGCATATCTGTCAGTTCGCGTGTGATAGCAATCAACTGGTCGTTGGTATAAAAATCCTTTATCGCCTCCGGTTTTGTCAGTGCGTCGTAAAATGCAAGTTCCTCGGTCGAGAGGTTCAGCCGCTTTGCATCATCTTCACCATTGGCAATATCGCGTGCCACCTGCAGCAGCTCCTCGATTACCTGCTCGTTGGTGAGCATTCCTTTAAGATAGTTGCTCATCGAACCGGACAAAATCTCCGAGAATTTGTTTGCTCGCACGGTGTTTGTTCGCTGATAGATGCGAATTTGCTCGGATATCAATTTGCGCAGCAGTTCAACGGCAAAGTTTTTCTGCTTCATTTGCGCTACTTCCTCCAAAAACTTGGGATCAAAGAGCGAAAATTCCTCTTTAATATCCGAGAATAGGTTTATTACTCCTTCACTTTTGATGCTCTGTTTGAGTAGCTCATTGATGCGGTCATTGATTTCGCGGAACGAGATTTTGCCTTTGCTCTCGACGCGGACAAGCAGCGTACGTACCGCCTCAAAATAGGCTGCCTCGATACGTTGGTCGTAGTTCAGCAGACTTTGACACAGCGACAATGCTTGCCGCAGCAACAGCGACTCTTTTACAAATAGCTTCTTCGTCTCCTCTTTTGCCGGTGCTTGGAGGAAGTCAGCACCTCCGCAAATGGCCAAGACACGGTCATTGTCGGCATCGCTGCGGAACCCCGAATAGTCGAAGCCGTGCATCAGGTCGCGGCAGACATCCAATTTGGCGAGAAATTCGGGATAGGCAGTCTTTGCCACATCTGTATCGCCGTAATTCTCACGGTCGCGGGCCGTATAGTCATTCATCGCCTTTTTGAGTGCGGCGGCAATACCAACATAGTCGACTACCAGACCGCCCTGTTTGTCGCCATAGACGCGGTTTACGCGGGCAATGGCCTGCATCAGATTATGCCCGGCCATCGGTTTGTAGACATACATGGTCGAGAGCGACGGCACGTCGAACCCCGTCAGCCACATATCGACTACGATAACTATTTTCAGCGGGCTGTTGTCATCCTTGAATAATTTTTCCAGCTCGCGTTTGCGGGCCTCGTTTCCGATTATCGAGCGCCACTCCTCGGGATCCTGATTGCCGGAGGTCATTACGACAGCTATTTTCTCGGTCCAGTCGGGACGCATCGCAATGATGCGGTTGTAAATTTTGATTGCTATAGGACGCGAATAGGCTACAATCATCGCTTTGCCGGTCTGCTCGTACTGGCGGTGGTTTTCGTAGTGCGAGATAATATCATCGACCAAAGAGGCGACAGTCTCGTCGGCTCCCAAAATCGAATCCATACGCCCAAGCTCATGCTTGCTCTTTTCGATGGCGTATGCGTCGGCCTCTTCGGCCATGGCGTCGTATTCGTCGTCGATGCGGCGAAGCATCGCCTCGTCGAGTTTCAGGTTGATGACGCGGCTCTCGTAATAGACGGGGCGTGTTGCTCCGTCGCGCACGGCCTGCGTCATATCGTAGATGTCGATGTAATCGCCGAACACCTCGCGTGTCGAGCGGTCTTTCTCGGAGATGGGCGTACCCGTAAAGCCTATAAATGTGGCATTGGGCAGCGAATTGCGCACCATACGGGCTGCACCGGTCCTAACTTTGCCGTCGGCGCCTATCTTTTCGGTCAGTCCGTACTGACTGCGGTGCGCCTCGTCGGCCATAACGACTATATTTCGACGCAGCGACAGCGGCTCTTCGCTCTCGGAGAACTTCTGCATCGTGGTGAAGATTATGCCGTTGGCCTCGCGACCGTCCAACAGCTCTTTCAGATTTGTGCGGCTTTCGGCCTGCACGGGCGTTTGACGCAGAAAGTCGGCGCAGCGCGAAAATTGACGATAGAGCTGATTGTCGAGGTCGTTGCGGTCGGTCAGCACCACGATTGTGGGCGACGACAACACCGTCTGCAACCGCTTGGCGAAGAATACCATCGACAGCGACTTGCCGCTACCCTGCGTATGCCAGAATACACCGCCCTTGCCGTCGGACTCGGTGGCGCGGAGTGTCGAATCGACCGCTTTTCGCACGGCGTAAAATTGGTGATAGCCTGCCAGAATCTTGGCCGACTGCCGCTCGTCCTTCGAGAAGCAGATGAAGTCGCGCAGCATCTCGATAAAGCGCACCCTCTCGAACATACCCTCGAACAACACATCGTAGTTGCAGTAGCGGGTGTCCTCACGCGTGCCGTCAACGGTTTTCCACTCCATAAAGCGGTCTTCGCCGGCGGTTATGGTGCCGGCTTTGGAGGTGGCGAGGTCACTCATCACGCAGAAGGCGTTATAGACAAAGAGCGACGGAATCTCGAGCATATAGTTGCGCAACTGGGCATAGGCGTGCGACACGTCGGTATTTTCGCGCGATGGCGACTTCAGCTCGACCACCACCAACGGAAAGCCGTTTACAAATACCACGATATCGGCACGTTTGGTCGAGTGCTGCTCGACTGTCCACTGGTTTACAACCTGAAAATCATTGCGCAAGGGCGTGTCGTAGTCGATGAGACACACACGGGCGGCGCATTGCTCCGTGCCGTCGAAATAGTTTACCTCGACGCCGTTTTGCAGCCACTCGGTGAAACGTTCGTTTTTCTGTACCAGAGAGCCGCTGTCTATGGAGCGTATTTTGGCTATTGCTTCGTCGATTGCCGCGTGCGGAAGTGCGGGATTTATGGCTTGCAGCGACGCCTGCACCTGCTCGATATGTAGCGGCTCAGTGCGGTCGCGCACAATGCTCGGTCCGTAGATATACTCATACCCGAGTTTATCGCGAAACAACGCCAGCACGGCATTTTCAAAAACGGCCTCGGTAAAGAATGGCATAGTATTATTGTTTATATTGCAAAAATAATATTTATTTATCAATCTGCATTGTATGCAGCTCTAACTCGTTCTATAATATTATTCTTATCAACGAACAATTCATTTTTTCTTTGAACGAAGATTTCCAATTCTTGCCTAAACTCATCGTCATTAACAATCTTATGTATATAAGATATATATTCAGGTTCGGTAAGTTCCATATTTGCAAATCTCTGTGCAACAATAAATTTATTTTGATTAGCTGTCTTTGGCAATTTGCGATTGAGTACATTAGCCAATATATATTCTATATAATAAACCATAGTCACAGCATCATTCATCATATTGTTGGCGCCAAAATGCAATATATAGTCAGCCTCTTCATTCCTTAATTTAGAATTTAGTTCCTCGAACTCTTTCAAAAATGATTTTATCTCCTGAATGTCAAACTTTCCCCAAGTCGAGGTAAAATAATCATATATCTTTGGTAAAACAAGTTTTGACAGATTGCTTAACTTGAACAAATCGCGATGCAGTTCGTGGTATATTCTAAAGCGTTCGATTTGATTCTGTTGCGCAATCAACTTATTTTGCCTGTCACCAAATTTTTTATTAGTCTTCCATAGCAAATATGATATTACCAATGATAAGAATGCACTCAATGTAGTTATACCAAAAAGCCACCAATCAACGGACTTGTTGTTGACGGCATCTATAAGTTGGGTTAGTAATAATTTAGTTTCGTAATCCATATTTATTTTCTCCATTCATTAGTTTCAGCAAAAGGGTATCGCGGAGTTTGGCGAGATGGTGACTTTCAATGCGGTTTGAAATAATAGCGTCATAAATTGGTGCTATCATTGCATTCTGTTTTTCTAAAACTGTTTTTTCGGGTATCATCACCTTCGAGGCTTCTAAATCGCCTCGCCGGATATGCCCCATCGTAACAGCTTTATCCTTTGCTATTCGGATAAATTTGTCCAAATGGTGCTTTGTCCAAAAATAGATAAACCATTGAGGATATTTATCCGAAGTAACCTTAAAAAGATGCTGATTCAGTCCACAAATGCCACCGCACCATATATCGACAAGCAGTGTTCCTGACCACGAGAAAATAATATCACCGTCTGAAACCGTGTATTTCTCTCCGATGGCAGAAGGTGAGCATAAATCGCTCGACGCATCACATTGCCCTTGTCCGAGTTCTTTTATTTTCAATACAGGTATTCCTTGTTCATCATTTTCGGGTCGGAACTTCTGCATGGCGAGTCCATTGAGGTAGTTTGCAATATCGGTCAAATTGCCGGTAGAGAAATTGCCTAATACTTCGGTATTTTCGACGAACCAATGATTGAAAAGTGTTTGGGCTTGGAGTTCGAGATTGGCGTTGATGCGACGATTCAACTCTATCTTATCATCCAATGCCGACAATATCCCCGCTATCCGCTTCTGCTCCTCCATCGGCGGCAAATCAATCTCCAAATCCTCTAAAACAGACTGTTGCACTCGTTGACGTCCGGATGAACCGACCATTGATTTAATAGCGATATTCCTAAACCACGGACTTGTAACTAAATAGTAAATATATTTACTATCCGTTACACCGTCTATATTGCGAAAAACAATATACTCAGTAGAACCAAATCCTACTTCATCATTATCAAGAATAGAAACATAGGCAGTCTTTCCGTTTTCAAGACAAGGCGTAATGCGAGCCATAATAGTATCGCAATTACGGAACTTGCTTCCTCCTGCAAACGGCGCAAATTCATATCCCGATATTTCCCGAGTAAAAGGTTGCAAATGCTCCATTGCCACTTTTTTTGCAATCGCACCCTTCACAATCTTTTCCGTAGGGTTGAATTGTATGATATCGGATAATTTATATTTCTTCCACTCGCTCATAATTTAAAAATACAAGTGTTTTTTGTTTCTATAACAGTGCTCGCTATTTGTTGCATATCCAAATGATATAAATCAAGAGGCTCATGACTGAATTTCTCTGCGGAATTTTTGTAGTTATTATATTGCCGCTTATTTATTTTTTGTTGTTCTAAATAAAAAATATTTTTATTCTTAAATAGTACATCTTTGTATGATATATGTATTAAATCAGCATTAAATAATTCAACATTCCCGTTCCCGAATTTATCAGCTAAAATCTTTTTTATCTTTTGCCCTTTCTGCACTAATAGGTCTTTGTGCAATAATACCGTTTCATAGACGGCCAATTCTCCTTCAAGTTTCTGGGTATAGTGTGTCCATATATAATATTTAATAGGAATACATAAGCAATAACTAATAGGAATCCTAAATCTCCGCTTAACGGATATTTTAATACACATAATTGTTGACAAACTCACATTCGCAGTTTCACCCATTGTATATCCATTATTACTTATTTTTAATATTGTTCCCTTGTCGTTTTTCTCAATATGAAATATTGGTTGCTGTTCTATTCTAAATTGAGTTTTCTGCACTTTATACTGTTTTATTAGTATATATGCCGTTACTATGGCCGTAAATACAGAAGTTACACCTAAAATAATAGTAAATATATTACCCCAGTCTGATAAACTAAGGTCTTTGAAATGTGCTATCAAGTTATTCATAAATACACACATATTCATTACAATTTATACCCAATACTTTCCAACTGCTTTTTGATTTCCGATTCGAGGGTGTGCGACTGCTCGAACAGCGCAGACAACTCGCCCGTAAGCCGCGACATCTTCTCGTCGAACGGCTCCGCGTCCTCCGTCTGCTCGGCAATGCCGACATAGCGTCCGGGCGTGAGGATAAAATCCTGCGAAGCAATACGCTCCAAATCCACCACGGCGCAAAATCCCTTCTCGTCCTGCAAAGTACCTGCGCAGTACGCTTTGTAGGTCTCTGCAATACGTTCGATATCGCCGCCTGCGCCGTCAGTCAGTTCGCGCAGCTTGCGGGTAACCATCGTACCCATATTTCGCGCGTCGATAAACAATGTCTTGCCCTTCTGCGATTTCGCCTTGTTGAAAAACCATATCGACACCGGAATCTGCGTAGTATAGAACAACTGCGGCGGCATAGCCACAATGCAATCGACCAAATCGGCCTCGACAATCCGTCGGCGAATCTCACCCTCACCGCCGCTCTGGCTCGACAGCGACCCGTTGGCCAGCACTACGCCCGCACGACCCGTCGGCGCGAGGTGGTGGATAATATGCTGAATCCACGCAAAGTTGGCATTTCCGTCTGGCGGCGTGCCATATTTCCACCGCACATCATCGGCCAGTCTGTCAGCGCCCCAGTCGCTCAAATTGAAGGGCGGGTTAGCCATAACGAAGTCGGCTTTAAGCGTCGGGTGGCAGTCGCTGAAAAAAGTATCTGCGTTATACTGGCCCAAATTCGCCTCGATGCCGCGAATAGCAAGGTTCATATGCGCCATCTTCCACGTCGTAGGATTGGAGTCCTGACCATAGACCGAGATATCGTTGATATGTCCCGCGTGCTGTTCGATAAACTTCGCCGACTGCACGAACATTCCGCCCGAACCGCAGCAAGGATCGTAGACGCGCCCGTGATAAGGTTGCAGCACATTGACAAGCGTCTTGACGACACACGCCGGAGTGTAGAATTCGCCCGCGAGTTTGCCCTCTGCCTCAGCGAACTTCGAGAGACAGTATTCATAGGCTCGGCCCAAAATATCTTTCGAGTCACCGTGTTCGTGCATCTTTATATTCGTAAAAAGGTCGACCACATCACCCAGACGCCGTTTGTCAAGTTCGGGACGGGCAAAGTTCTTGGGCAGAATATCTTTCAGTCGTTTGTTCTCGCGCTCGATAGTACGCATAGCATTGTCGATGGCGGTACCGATGTCGGGAGTATGCGCCTGCGCAGCAATTACACTCCATCGCGCCTCGGCGGGAACATAGAATATATTGTCAGCCGTATATTCGTCGCGGTCCTCCTCGAAACCCTCGCCGTCGGCCACGAGTTGTGCGTATTTGTCCTCGAACTTGTCGGAAATATATTTCAAAAAGATAAGCCCCAGTACGACAGACTTATACTCCGATGCGTCGATATTGCCGCGCATCTTGTCCGCCGCCTTCCAAATCTTGTCCTCAAAGCCGATGTCTGCCGTATTTACTCTTTTCATAATAGCTAAATTTGGCATAAAGATAAGAAAAAAATCTACTCTTTGTGTTCGACAAGGAGCTCAGCGAATGCTTTATCGGGCATCTTTCGACAGCCAGCGATTGCCGAGAGATAGAACAAAACAAAGAATTTGCGCAGTGGCTGTCGAAGATATAACAAGTGTTTCAAACATCTAAAAAATCAGCGATGTTTACAATTTAATCTATTAAACTTAACTTGACTATATTCGTATTTTTTGTACTTTTATGACATTTAATAAACGATAATGGATAATCACATGACAGCAAATATGGCAGATGATCATGGACTTTTCATAATAAAAACAAGCGTAGAAGACATAAGTCGGCGTATAGATGAGATTGTGAGTTATAAAAATCGATACGCAGCCGATATCAGACAAAACAAGGCATTATGCAAATCATACTGTAATAAGACGCTACGCCTACTTGAAGAGTGCTTTATGCCTGATATGTGGGCAATAGAAAAATATAAACGGCATTTATATTACTATAAAGACTCCGATAATATTGAATTACTGCAAATAGGAAAGATCAGCAGCGATGGCATATTGGCTAATATAAACTCAATGCTTACGACTGTTATACCATTAAAAGACTTTCCGTCATGCAAAGAGTTTTTCAACCTCACAAAAGACGTATCATCCGAGATTGCAAAGCAAACTATAAAAGATCATATCGCAAAAATGAAATTGCACGGCATATTGGCTACTGAAAAGGCTAGTGATGCTATAAATATAATAGACATATTTAAGTTCTATAACAATATTATAACAGAACTTAAACGAGAAGTATCAGAGGAACATTGGGTGTTAAGTCCTTTGGAACAGGCATTGTTGAATCGGGCTAAAACAGAACACGCTTATTGCTTTCTGGCTATATTAAAAACCGGACATAACTTTGTTAAAGAGCTCGAGGGTATCATCGATGAAGCAACGGCACTGGAAGAGATAAACAACAATTGCAACCTCGGGAATAATGAAGGGATTGCAATGTTCGCAAATAAAAAAACATCAACGGAAATTGCGTAATATATTATAGACTCAAATCATTTCAGCTCCTCTTTCTCCGTACGAAGATGATCGAGAATTTTACCGTTGTATGTAAAATATTTTGCACCTTGATATGCGCCGGAAGCATTGCGTTTGTCCTCCGGCATGAAACTTCCGACAAAAGGCGAAAGCTTATATAGACGACCTTCATATTCGACTTTGTCATCATCGGCGACTCTCACCTGCAGCCCAGTGGGCACGAAAACAATCGTAGACCCTATCGGAATATCAACCATGCTGAATCTGAACGGAGGTCGCGCTTTTTTAGATGATGGCTCACTATTCTTATCGTCTTTATCTTTGCGCTTGCGTCCTTCGCCCAAATAAACCTCATCTATTTCAGCATCGTCCAGAGTTGTCGAGATGTCTTTCAAAATGTCGAGCGCTTTGGCCGGCGGAACATTAAAAAACTCACGGTTTTGACGGATGCGCAAATCGGTCAGACGGTCGATAGTCTTATGTATCAGCTTCTCGACCTGCTCGTATTTCACAGTTTTTAGAGTTGCGTATATCTCGAAAGGCAACGGCACGGCTGTATTATCAAGCTCTTTGGAGCGAATATTGACAGGTCGTGCACTCTTGCCTATTTTAACCCAATCCTCCTTAAAGCTCGGGTTAGTCAGAATATAAACGAAACCAGCCTCTTTCATAACGGCAATAATTTACATGTTTGCGATTTACAAATATAACTATTTTCAAAAGCAAATAGACAAATCGCCGTATAAAAGTACTAAAAACTCCGCTCAGGAAGATAGTCTCGGGCGGTGAATTGTCTGTACGGATTCGGGCGGAGGATTACTGGAGACTGATTGCCGGCAGTCGGGAGGTCGATTCTGGCGGTTGAGCAGAGGATTGCGGGAAAGGGATTTGGGCTGCGGGAGTGCGGCCGGGAAAAAGAAAACCCTGCCGGATGGCAGGGTTCGGTTTGCGAAAGCGGAACAATCTCGATTATTTCGCGTTCTTCTTATCGTAGCGTTTTGCGTAACGGCTCATAAACTTATCGACGCGACCAGCGGTGTCTACCAACTTCATCTTACCGGTGTAGAACGGGTGAGAGGTGTTGGAAATTTCCATCTTATACACGGGATAGGTTTCGCCGTTCACTTCGATGGTTTCTTTTGTCGAAACGGCGGACCTGCACAAAAACACGTGGTCATTCGACATATCCTTGAATGCCACTAAACGATAATTTTCAGGGTGAATACCTTTTTTCATCTCGTTTGTTTTGTTAAAAAATTGTCATTTGCGGGGACAAAGATAGTAAAAATACATCAACGGGCAACCGGGTCGGCGCAATTTTTTCAAAAATTTTCTCACAAGAGCGGCTGCACGGGCTGCGTGCGGGCTCCGAGGAGCGGCTGCCGGGACGGTCCGAAGCCGGTGCGGGCAACTTTAATGGTCGCGCGCGCGATTTTCTCGTTTCTTTTCGCTATCTTTGTTGGCAGATTGGAACAAAAGAGTTTTATGACCGGAATTCGCAAAAGGATAACGGTGGGGTTCACCAGCATCGCGGCCCTGCTCTTCTTCTCGGGAATGATTTCGTTCTTCGAGCTCAGCCACTTGAGCAACGACACCGAGGAGATTCTGAAGGCTAACAGCCGCAACATAGAGCTGGCGCGGGCAATGATAGACGCCGCCGATGAGCAGAACCGTTCGTTCATACATCTGGCCGTGCTCGGACGTACGGACTACGACTCGCTGTGCCGCGCAAGCATGGTGCGCATAGAGCAGACTCTGGAGGAGGCCCGCCGCGAGGCGATAGTGCCCGAGGCGCTCGACTCGCTGTCGTATGCAGTGGCCGAGCTGCGCATGCTCACGGACGACTTTCTGGTATTCGGCGCAGGTGCCGGGCAGGGTTATGTCGACGTGTACTGGTACGACAACGACTACCGCAACGGCTACGAGGCCCTGTCGAAGGCCATAGGAAGCTTCATGACCTCGACCCAGAACTCGCTCGCGCCTCGAACCGAGCAGCTCAAGAAGAACGCATACAGGTCGGTGATGCCGGTGCTCATATCGCTCGCGGTGGTAATAGCCGTGGTGCTGATGTTCCACTTCTTCATCACAATCTACTGCATAAACCCGATTCTGAACATGAACAAGAGTCTGGGCAACTATCTGCAGTTCCGCACCCCGTTCAAGACCGATGCAGAGAGTCGCGACGAGATGCTCGAGCTGGGTGAAAAAATAAACATTCTGATAACCGAATCGAAACGAACGACCAAAGAGTAGACGATGAGACCGAGCGTCGTATTGAGATATATCGGCATCATGCTGTTGTTCGTGGCATCGTTCATGCTGCTGGCGGCGGTCGTATCATTCGTCAGCGGCAGGGACTCGGCATACTATCCGCTGCTGCTGTCGACGCTGCTCACGGCTCTGCTCGGCGCCTTCCCGCTGATATTCGTCGAAAAAAGCGAGCAAATCAGCAACAAGGAGGGATACTGCATAGTGGTCGGTGCATGGCTCGTGGCCTGCGTGGTGGGAATGTTCCCCTACCTGATATGGGGCGGCGAGTTCAGCCTGGTGAACGCGTGGTTCGAGAGCGTATCGGGTTTCACAACGACGGGCGCGTCGATTCTCAACAACGTCGAGGGCCTGCCCCGCGGAATGCACTTTTGGCGAATATCGTCGGCATGGATAGGCGGCATGGGCGTAGTGATGTTCGCGCTGGTAATCATGCCCTCGCTCGGCCGCAACAAGATGACTCTCTCGAGCGTGGAGCTGTCGTCGCTGGCAAAGGACAACTACCGCTACCGCACACAGATAATAGTGCGCATACTGCTGGTCGTATATCTCGGGCTGACGGCCATAACCACGCTGGCGCTCAAGGCTGCCGGAATGTGCTGGTTCGATGCGCTGATGCACGGAATGTCGACAGCGGCCACATGCGGATTCGGCACCAAGAACACAAGCATCGCATGGTTCAACAGCGTACCCGTAGAGATGGTGATTCTGTGCGGCATGACGCTCTCGGGAATACACTTCGGACTCATATTCGCCACCATAACCGGCAAGCGAAACAACATGTTCCGCTCGGAGGTTACGCGAGTGTACCTGTGGACTGTGGCCGTGGTATCGGTGCTCATAGCGCTCAGCCTGCGGCTGTCAGACATATATCCCAGTCTGGGAGAGTCGCTGCGGCACTCGGCGTTCCATGTCGTGGCCACAATCACCACGAGCGGATATGCCACGGCCGACTCGAACGTCTGGACGCCTTTTGCCATAGTGTTGCTGATTATCTGCTCGATAGTCTGCGCATGCGCGGGTTCGACCTCGGGAGGTCTGAAGGTGGACCGCATCCTCTACGCATTCAAAATCGTGCGCAACCGCGTCCGCCGGCAGCAGCACCCGAATGCCGTGCTGCGCGTGAGAATCGACGGCACGATACAGGATGACAGCGTACTGGACACGGTCATGACATTCATTGTCATATACATGGTTTTCATATTCATCGGCACTCTGTTCTCAACGCTGTGCGGCGTCGACCTGACCACAAGCTTCACTTCGGCAGTCTGCAGCATGGGCAACGTAGGTCCCGGATTCGGCGACGTGGGGTCGATGAGCAACTATTCGACACTGCCCTCGGCCGTAAAGCTCAGCAACACGCTGCTGATGCTGCTCGGCCGTCTGGAGATATTCGGATTGATACAGTTGTTCTTTATCAAATGGTGGAGATGACAAAAACCGGATTGCTTACGATACTCTTTTCGGCTGCCGCGGCTATCGCCCCGTTGCAGGCCCAGCAGATAAAACCGAGAATAGCCGGTCTCGAGAACAACGAGACCTACATGGCTCTTTTGCGCGACGACGCGGCTCTTCAGATGCGCGAAGATTCGCTGGCCGGCGTGGTGGCGCGCATGCGAAGCGAGTTCCGCGAACGGGGAACCGACAGCCGCGGAGCGGACGCCATACTCTCGCTCGAGAGCGAGATTTTCGACGTGCGCAACCGCCGCGGGCTGGTCACCGCAAAAATCAACATGATAGAGCAGAGCTGGGTGCTGGACAACATAGGCTCGGCGGCCAAAGCCGCGCCCCAGACCGGCGACCGCAACACGGTCCACACGGGTCACCGCGTGCGCAACTTGGTCTACAACGACATATTCGCCCGCACGCTGCGCCGCGAGGATTACGAATCGCTCAAACGGGCGCAGCTGCGCGAGCGCGAGGTGCTCGCCTTGGCCGAGCGTTATGCCGCGCTGTGCGACTCGCTGCGCACAACGGCCGCAGAGTATGCCGAGGCTGAAAACGAAACCACGGGAGTGCCCCTCTACGAAAAGTTCGGGACATTCAACCGCTCGGCCGACTCGCTGGCAGGATGCATCACCGGCACGTGGGGCGAGGTCTACGACGACAAGAACTTCGCATACGGATACCTGCTCGAGCAGCTCGACCGCGAGGATCTCATAGAAGCGGGCGAGAAGGCCTTCACGCGCATGCGCGGCAGAGCCGCCGAATCGTACGGACGCTATGGCTCGGATGCCGTTGCCGACTTCGTGGCGCAGCGGGCAGCCATGCTCGAGTATGAGGCGCTGACAGCCGACGGGCTGGGACTGAGCGAAGCGGCCGACTCGGTGCGAACGCTGCTCAAGGATTACGACAGCCGCTATTCGCCCGAAAAGATGCCGGCGGTAAACATCCGCGAGCGGCTGTTCCTGGACTATGCTCCGGTGGAGTTCTCCTCGTCGTCGAGGTACAACGCCAAGAACCCGATACCCGAGTGCCGCGTATACGAGCGCGGAACCATATACCGCATACTCTTGGGCACCTTCTGGGCCAAGCAGGCCATATCCGTATTCAGGGGCGCCGCGCCGCTGGGATTCTTGCAGATGAACGGACGCCACCTGTATTTTGCCGGCGGATTCCGCACGCGGAGTGAGGCCGATGCAGCGGCTGCTGCACTGAAAAAGGCCGGTTTCAAGAGTCCCATAACAGTCGTATGGCGCGACGGAGTATACCGCAACCTGGCGACCGACCCCGAAGAGAAGGAAGAGTTCGGAATCGAGATTTTCGGTCTGGAGCGGATGCCGGAGAGTCTGCTCAAGATTATAGACGAGCAGGCCGAGGGATGCGAGATTTCGCGGGCCGGAAACGCCTATGTGGTGGGCATGTTCGGCGAGCGGGCCGAGGCCGAGCGCGTGGCAGAGGCACTCAAGGCTGCCGACGAGAGCATCGAGGTGAAAATCACGGGCGATGCGGAGTGAAACGTAAGATGAAAAAACCTGTAAAGCTATGTTCTGGATTGCATTGCTGATAGTTTTGGGCCTGCTGTTTCTGCTGGCCGAGATTTTGGTACTGCCTGGCGTATCCGTGGGAGCCGCGCTGGCTCTGGTGTGCGACGGCTGCGCCGCATATATGGCATTCGCGTGGTTCGGCACAGGGACCGGCATCGTGACTCTGGCAGTGATATTATCGCTGTCGCTGATACTGACCGTATACGCCCTGCGCGCCAAGACGTGGCAGCGCCTGGCGCTAAACAACAAGATAGACTCGGCAGGAAACGCCTCGCCCAAGGATGACGACGTGAAGGTCGGCGACCGCGGATATGCCGTATCGCGCCTCTCGCCAATGGGAACAGTGTCGCTCAACGGCCGCAACTACGAAGCCAAGTCGGCCGACGCATACATCGACCAGAAGAGCGAAGTGGAGGTCGTAGGATTCGAGAATGCCAATGTCATTGTCCGGCGGGTGAACTGAACGGGGGAATGTAAACAAAAAAATATTCCGAAACAGCCGCGATGCAAAACGGCCGACACGCATTTGTAAAGAACAATAAACAATAAACTCAATAACTATGGAAGCAGGATTTCTCGCCCTTGTGGTGTTTCTGGGACTGGCCGCAATATGGCTCGTCTTCTACTTTATTCCCGTAGGACTGTGGTTCTCGGCATTGGTATCGGGTGTACGCATCGGACTGCTGCAGCTGGTGCTCATGCGCTGGCGCAAGGTGCCGCCCTCGGTAATCGTATCGTCGATGATAGAGGGTACGAAGGCGGGCCTGACGCTCGACTCGAACGAGCTGGAGGCTCACTATCTGGCCGGAGGAAATGTCTCGAACGTGGTGCACGCGCTCGTTTCGGCTCAGAAGGCCAACATAATGCTCGACTTCAAGATGGCAACGGCCATCGACCTGGCGGGCCGCGACGTGTTCGAGGCCGTGCAGATGTCGGTCAACCCCAAGGTCATCAACACGCCTCCCGTGGCAGCCGTGGCCAAGGACGGCATTCAGCTGATAGCCAAGGCTCGCGTGACGGTGCGCGCAAACATCAAGCAGTTAGTCGGCGGCGCCGGCGAGGAGACGGTGCTGGCCCGTGTTGGCGAGGGTATCGTCTCGTCGATAGGTTCGGCTGCTTCGCACAAGATAGTGCTCGAAAATCCCGACTCCATCTCGCGCGTGGTGCTGGACAAGGGTCTCGACGCAGGCACGGCATTCGAGATTCTCTCGATAGACATAGCCGACATAGACGTGGGCAAGAACATCGGCGCACAGCTGCAGATGGATCAGGCGCAGGCCGACAAGAACATCGCGCAGGCAAAGGCCGAAGAGCGTCGCGCGATGGCCGTGGCGCTGGAGCAGGAGAACAAGGCCAAGGCTCAGGATGCCCGCGCAAAGGTCATACTCGCCGAGGCCGAGGTACCTCTGGCAATGGCCGAGGCTTTCCGCAACGGCAATCTGGGCGTGATGGACTACTACAAGATGAAGAACGTCATGGCCGATACGCAGATGCGCGAGAACATAGCGAAGAGCGACAAGAAATAGCTCGGATGAAGATAACGAATCGCAGCCCGGTTTCGGCCGGGCTGCGGTTCGTTATATATACATATATTTTAAATGCGGCTTACTTCCGGCTTTCGTAGCGCTCGCCGACCTTTTTCCAGTCTATGACGCTCCACAGAGCCGCAATGGAGTCGGCCCGGCGGTTGCGGTAGTCGATATAGTAGGCATGCTCCCACACGTCGATGCCCAACAGAGGTTTAAGACCCTTGTGGCGCAGCGGATTGCCGGCATTCTGCTCGCTGATTATGTCCAGCCCGCCCGACGCGTCGACAACAAGCCACACCCATCCCGAACCGAACAGCGACGTGCAAGCCTTGGTCAGCTGCTCCTTAAGGCCCTCGAATGAGCCGAAATTATCGTCGACGGCCTCGGCGAACTCGCCCGAGGGCTCCTTCTGCGCATCGGGCGAGAGGCTCTCGAAATAGAACTTGTGGTTCCAGGCCTGCGCAGCGTTGTTGAACAGCGCCCCGTCAGACTTGACGACAATCTCCTCGAGGCTCATGGATTCGTAGGGCGTGCCGGCAATCAGCTCGTTGAGCTTGGCCACATAGGCCGCCTCGTGCTTGTCGTGATGGTAGCGGAGCGTCTCCCCGGAGATGGCGGGCTCCAAAGCCGCATAGTCATACGGCAGCGGCTCGAGAGTGAAGATGGTTTTGGATGCGGTTTGAACTGACATGAGCGTTAATAAGATTAATGATGTTAACATTTCAGTGACAAATTTACGACATTGTACGGACAAAAACGATGCCGCCGGTTTGCGATTGGCAAATTTTTCGTAACTTTGAGTGAGCGGGCACATACCCGCATGTATCACAATGCTAAAGACAACTTTTTGAACCTATGGAACTGCCCTACTCAGAACCCTATCGAATCAAAGCTACCGAAGCAATCCGCACCTCCACGCGCCAGGAGCGTGAAGAGTGGATTCGCCAGGCTCGCTACAACCTTTTCAAGCTCGACAGCGACAAGGTCTTCATAGACCTGCTGACCGACTCGGGCACAGGCTCCATGAGCGACAACCAGTGGGCCGCCATAATGACCGGCGACGAGAGCTATGCGGGCGCCTCGTCATACCGCAAACTCGAGACTATAATCCGCTCGCTGTTCGGAATGCCATACTTCCTGCCGACGCACCAGGGTCGCGCCGCTGAGAATGTAATATTCTCGGCGCTGCTCAAGGAGGGAGACATAGTCCCCGGCAACTCGCACTTCGACACCACCAAGGGACACATCGAGTTCCGCCGCTGCTCGGCGCCCGACTGCACCATAGACGAGGCGGCCGACACGCAGAAAGAGCTGCCGTTCAAGGGCGAGATGGATCTGGAAAAGCTCGAGCAGGTGTTCAAGAGCCACCCGCGCGAGAAGATTCCCTGCACGGTGCTGACAATAACCAACAACACAGCCGGCGGACAGCCCGTGTCGATGCGCAACATACGCCAGACGGCCGAATTGTGCCGCCGATACAACATACCGCTGCTCATAGACTCGGCCCGCTTCGCCGAGAACGCATACTTCATCAAGACCCGCGAGCAGGGATATGCCGACAAGAGCATAAAGGAGATCGTGCGCGAGATATACTCCTATGCCGACATCATGACCATATCGGCCAAGAAGGACGGAGTGGTAAACATGGGCGGTTTCACGGCCATGCGCGACAAGGAGCTCTTCACAAAGGCCATGTCATATGCCATAATGTTCGAGGGATATATAACCTACGGCGGAATGTCGGGCCGCGACATGAACGCCCTGGCCGTAGGACTCGACGAGAACACCGAGTTCGAGCAGCTCGACGCCCGAATCCGCCAGGTGAAGCTGCTGGCAGACCTGCTCGACGAGTACGGAGTGCCCTACCAGCGCCCGGCTGGCGGTCACGCCATATTCCTCGATGCCAAGAAGATTCTGCCCGCCGTGCCGCGCGAAGAGTTCATAGCCCAGACGCTCGGAATAGAGCTATACATAGAGGCCGGAATACGCGGCGTGGAGATCGGCTCGATACTCGCCGACCGCGACCCCGTAACGCGCGAGAACCGCTACCCCGCCCTCGAGCTGCTGCGCCTGGCCATACCGCGCAGACTCTATACCGACAACCACATACGCGTCGTGGCGGCTGCCGTGCGCAACATCTACGAACGCCGCGACAGCATAACATCGGGTTACGAAATAGAGTTCGAGGCCCCCATACTGCGCCACTTCACCGTAGAACTGAAGAAGGTGCAGCGATAGTCAGACCACAAAAAAGACGAAACCGGCAGCCCCTGCGGGCTGCCGGTTTTGCTTCAGTCGGCAGAAGCCGTCGTTACAGACGCGCCTTGACGGCCTTGGACTCCTCCTCGTAGCCGGGCTTGTCCAGAAGCGCGAACATGTTCTTCTTGTAGGCCTCCACGCCCGGCTGGTCGAACGGATTGACTCCCAACATGTAGCCGCTGATTCCGCAGGCCTTCTCGAAGAAGTAGAGAAGCGCTCCGACGGAGTATTCGTCGATTTTGGGAATCTCGATGCGCAGGTTGGGCACTCCGCCGTCGACATGTGCCAGCTGAACGCCCAGCTCGGCCATGCGGTTGACCTGCGACAGACGCTTGCCGGCCATGAAGTTCAGTCCGTCGAGATTGTCGGCATCGGTCTCGATAACCACCTTGTGAGCAGGCTCGGCCACGGATATGACCGTCTCGAAGAGCGTGCGCTCGCCCTCCTGTATATACTGTCCCATGGAGTGCAGGTCGGCCGTAAGGGTAACGCTCGCCGGGAAGATGCCACGGCCCTGCTTGCCCTCGCTCTCGCCGTAGAGCTGCTTCCACCACTCGGCGATATACTGCAGCTTGGGCTCATACGAAGCCAGTATCTCGATCTTCTTGCCGCTGCGGTAGAGCGCATTGCGCACAACGGCATAGAGCGCTGCGGGGTTCTGCTCGAAGGGCACGCCGTCGGCCGTGGCAGCCTCCATGTCGCGGGCGCCGCGAACCAGAGCGGCGATGTCTACGCCGGCAGCGGCCAGAGGCAGCAGACCAACGGGTGTGAGAACCGAGAAACGGCCGCCCACATCGTCGGGAATGACGAACGTGGGATAGCCCTCGTCGGTGGCCAGCTTCTTGAGAGCTCCGCGGGCACGGTCGGTGACGGCCACGATGCGGCCGGCGGCCTCCTGCTTGCCGTAGCGGCGCTCTATCTCGGTCTTGATGATGCGGAAGGCGATGGCCGGCTCGGTGGTGGTGCCCGACTTGGAGATTACGATAGCCGCAATCGAGTAGTCGGCCACAGCCGAGAGAAGCTCATGAAGATAGTCCTCGGAGATGTTCTGGCCGGCGAAAACCACCGCAGGCTGCGTGCGGTTGCGGCGCAGCAGCGCGAACGAGTCGCTCATAGCCTCGACAACGGCCTTGGCGCCGAGGTAGGAGCCTCCGATGCCGATGCAGATTATCACCTCGGCCCTCTCTCTCAGGCCGGCAGCACAGGCCTTGATGGCCTCGATATCGCTATCTGACACCGACGAGGGAAGATTCACCCAGCCCAGAAAGTCGTTGCCCGCGCCGTCGCCGGCATGCAGCGACGCATTGGCCTTGAGAGCCTCGGCCTTGAGGGCCTCGGTAACCTCGACACCCGACTTGCGGATGTCCAACTTGATTGTCTCCATTTTCATATCAGTTTTAACGTTAATGCTTTCATGGATTTGCGCGCCGATGCTCCCTTGTAGAGGATGTCGTAGACCATGTCGGCTATGGGCATCTCTATGCCGTGGCGGGCATTGACGTGTCTTATGCAGTCGGCGGCGAAGTAGCCCTCGGCCACCATAGTCATCTCGTTCAGAGCGCTGCGGACAGTGCAGCCGTGGCCGATGAGTATTCCCAGACGGCGGTTGCGGCTGTAGGTCGAGTAGCACGTGACAAGCAGGTCGCCCAGATAGGCCGACTCGCGGGTGTTGCGCTTGTCGGGATAGCTCTCGTTAAGGAAGCGGTTCATCTCCATGGCGCAGTTTGAGGTCAGAACCGCTATGAAGTTGTCGCCGTAGCCCAGGCCAACCGCGATGCCCACAGACAGAGCGTATATGTTCTTGAGCACCGTGGCGTACTCGATGCCGTAGAGGTCGGTCGAGCAGCTGGTGCGGATATATGGCGTGGTGAGCTTGTCGCTCAAAAGACGGGCATTGTCTATGTCGGGGCACACGACAGTCAGGTAGGAGAGCCGGCCCAGCGAGACCTCCTCGGCATGCGAGGGGCCGGTAACAACGCCCAGATGGCCGAATGGGACTCCATAGCGTTCGTGGATATACTCGACCACTGTCTGGTAGCGGCCTGGAATTATGCCCTTGACGGCCGAGACAACGAATTTGTCGGCCAGCGAAGCGGTCAGAGGCTCGAGCACGTCGGCAAGATAGGCCGAAGGGGTCGCCAGGATTATGATGTCGGCGGACGCAATCACCGCATTCAGATCGTCGCAAGGGGCTATTTTGGAGGTATCGAACTCGATGTCCGACAGATAGCGCGGATTGCGGCCCTCGCTGAGCAGCGACTCCAGCACCTCGGGATTGCGGACATACCACCCCACCGAGGTTTCGTTGTGGCACAGCACCTTGACAATGGCCGTGGCCCAGCTGCCGTGTCCGATGACTGCGCAGCGTACGTTTTTATCTGTTAGGATTTGTTCCATCATTAAGTCATGCGCTGAATTTGCATAGTACAAAATTAACAAAATTTCTCATCTTTCAACCACCCGCAGCCGCTCCTTTTTCCGCGGCCGCGGAGGAGGAGTCGAATATTTCTCGGAAAAGTGCGTTTTCGGGCTGTTTTTATCCGATAATTTTATACCTTTGCCGTTGATTGGAGAACTCTCGCCGAACAGGCGGCAACGAAGGCCCGGGCCGGAGGGCTGCACTAAGCCGAAAGGCAGGGCAAACGGTTGATGCGCAGCGCATTATACCACCAGAGCCGGACGGCGGCGGAGTCAGTTTGAAAGGATTAAAATTAAAAACACTAACATATGGGATTTTTTTCGCTTACACAGGAGTTGGCCATAGACCTCGGAACGGCCAACACGTTGATACTCCACAACGGCAAGGTTGCCGTCGACGAGCCCTCGATAGTAGCCCTCGACGTACACTCGGGCAAGGTGGTGGCAATAGGCCGCCAGGCGCAGATGATGCAGGGCAAGGAGAACCCCAACATCAAAACCATACGACCGCTCAAGAACGGCGTGATCTCAGACTTCAACGCCACGGAGCTCATGCTTCGCGGCATGATTAAGAAGGTCAAGGCCTCGGGCGGAATATTCTCGCCCTCGCTGCGAATGGTTATCTGCATCCCGTCGGGTTCGACCAACGTCGAGATACGCGCCGTGCGCGACTCGGCCGAGCATGCCGGAGGCCGCGAGGTGTTCATGATATACGAGCCCATGGCGGCGGCTCTCGGCGCAGGTCTGGATGTCGAGGCGCCCGAGGGCAACATGGTCATAGACATCGGCGGCGGTACGTCGGAGATAGCCTGCATATCGCTGGGCGGCATAGTATGCTCGGAGTCGATAACCATAGCCGGCGACGTGTTCACCTCGGAGATTCAGAACTACGTCCGCCAGCAGCACTCGATACGCATCGGCGAGCGCACGGCCGAGGCCATCAAGCACTCGATAGGAACCGCTGTGGTAAAACTCGACCAGGAGCCCGAGGATTTCGTAGTGACGGGTCCCAATATGCTCACGGCGCTCCCGCAGCAGATATCGCTCAACTATACCGAGATAGCATACGCGCTCGAAAACTCGCTCACAAAGCTCGACGACGCCCTGATGAAGGTTCTGGGCTCTATGCCCCCCGAGCTGTATGCCGACATAGTCAAGAACGGCATCTATCTGGCCGGCGGCGGCGCGCTGATAAAGGGTCTGGACAAGCGTCTGCACGAGAAGACGGGTCTGCCATTCCACATCGCAGAGGATCCGCTGCGCGCCATAGCTCGCGGTACGGACATAGCACTCAAGAACATCAACCGCTTCTCGTTCCTGATGAAGGGATAGTCCGCCGGGCACGATGCGCAGACTTATAGAGTTCATACGCAGCACGTATGTGTTCCTGCTCTTCATCGCTCTCGAAGCGGTGGCGCTGAACTGCTATGCCCACTCCACGCCGTACACGCGTGCCAAGCTGCTCACACGCGCCAGCAGAATAGTCGGCGGCATAAACGGCGCATTCACCGAGGCCGGACGCTACTTCTCGCTGCGGCGCGAAAACGACATTCTGCTCGGCCGCATCGCCGAACTCGAAAACCGTCTCTCGGCAATGCAGCCGGCTGGCGACGAGAGCCCAGAAAGCGACAGCGACGCGGCGGAGCTCTCCTGGGGCCGATATGTATACATGCCCGCCCGCGTAGTGAGCATGTCCGTGAACCGCAACGACAACTTCATGGTAATAGACAAGGGCATGGACGACGGAGTGAAGAGCTCGATGGCCGCAGTGTCGCCCGACGGCGCCATGGTAGGATATGTCGTAGACTGCTCGGAGCGATACTCGATAATAATGCCCGTGCTCAACACCTCGTTCCGCGCCAGCGGCCGGATACTCAACGGCGGAGGCCATTCGGGCTCCATAAAGTGGAACGGACACGGAATACACAACGTATCGATGAGCGAGCTGTCGAAATATGCCGAGCCGCACCGGGGCGACACAATAGTCTCGACCGGATACTCGACATACTTCCCCGAAGGCGTGACCATCGGCTTCATCCGCGACTTCGAAATAAACGAGACCCGCACGGCCTATGAACTCGACGTCGAGCTGGCAACAGACATCTCGGCGCTGCGGCGCGTGGTGCTCGTGGACTTCGACGGACATGACGAAATCGAGGCGCTGAAATCGGCAGCCAAGGAAAACGGACGAATCTGAAACCGAAGGCAATGTATCGCATAATCCCATATCTGAAATTGTGCGCTGCGGCCATGCTGCTGCAGATACTGCTGTTCGACAATCTGGCGATAGGTTCGTGCTTCAATCCTCTGGTATACATAGTAATAATCGTATTGTTGCCGGTCGAGACGCTGCCCGTGGTGATGCTGCTGGCCGGCGGCGCCACAGGAATGGTGGCCGACCTCTTCACAGCTGGCGCGGGCCTGAACGCCGCAGCGACAATGGCCGCGGCATTCATACGCCAGCCGCTGCTGTCGCTCTTCCGCGACCGTGACGAGATGCGCGGCGGAGTGCCCTCGGCCCAGCTCTTCGGCAACGAGGGCCGATTCATACGCTACGCCGCGGCCCTGGTATTCATACACCACGGAATATTCTTCCTGCTCGAATCGCTCTCGGCGGCCGGCATAGGTTACGCACTGCTGCGCCTGCTCCTCAGCGGCTCGTTCACGCTGTTATTCGTGCTGCTGGCGGCACGCTTGTTCAACCTCAACGTATCGAGCAAATGACGGGACGCAGGACACGCACGCTTCAGATGGTCGTGCTGGTGATATTCATCGTAATCCTCGGACGTCTGTTCTATCTGCAGATAGTCGACGGCGACCGCTACGGAGCTCTCTCCGAGAGCAACACCCTGCGCCGAGAGGTGCAGTACCCGCCGCGCGGCGAGGTATTCGACCGCAACGGCGAATATCTGGTACAGAGCAAGGAGTGCTACGACTTGATGGTCGTGGCCCGCGAAATGGACCGCCGCGGATTCGACACGGTGCGCGTATGCTCCGTCACGGGACTCACCGTAGAGCGACTGCGTCGCGCTTTGGCCAACGCCCGCACCCAGCCGCGCATTCCATACAAAGCCGTAGAGTTCCTGCCCACCGAGGCCAAGCTGCGCCTCGACGAGCTGAACATACCCGGATTCTACACCGTCTACCGCACGGTGAGGCAATACCCGCGCAAAATCGGCGGCAACCTGCTGGGGCATGTCGGCGAGGTTCCGCCCTCGCTGCTCAAGCGCGACCCCAGCTACATCAAGGGCGAATACTACGGCATAAGCGGCGTGGAGTCGGCATATGAGGATGTGCTGCGCGGAAAGAAGGGCGTGAAGATACTCGAGCGCGACAACCGCAACGTGGTAAAGGGTTCGTACATGGACGGACGCTACGACACGCTGCCCGAGCCGGGCAAATACATAATCTGCACAATCGACGCCCGCCTGCAGGCATTCGCCGAGGAGCTCATGCAGGGCAAGGTGGGCGCCGCGGTGGCCATCGAGCCTTCGACTGGCGAGATTCTGATGATGGTATCCTCGCCGACGTTCGACCCCGACGACCTTGTAGGACGCGAGCGCGGCAACAACTACATGAGCATGCTCAACAACCCGCGCAAGCCGATGTTCAACCGTGCCGTAAGCTCGCGCTACCCTCCCGGCTCGACATTCAAGCTGGTGCAGGGTCTCATCGGACTGCAGGAGGGAGTGCTCTCGACCTCGACGGCATACCCGTGCAGCATGGGCTACCATTTCGGACGTCTGAAGGTCGGCTGCCATGCCCACGCCTCGCCGCTCGACCTGCGCGCGGCCGTGGCAAACTCGTGCAACGCATACTTCTGCTACGTATTCCGCAACATACTCGACAACAAACGCAACGGCGGAAATACGAAGGACAACTTCGACCGCTGGCGCGACCATGTGCTCAGCTTCGGATTCGGCCGCAAGCTCGACTCGGACTTCATAGGCGAAGGCAGCGGATATGTCCCCGAACGGGAGTTCTACGACAAGCGCTATCGCGGCTCGTGGAATTCGCTGACGGTCATTTCGCTCTCAATAGGCCAGGGAGAGCTGGGATGCACGCCGCTGCAGATGGCCAATCTGGCGGCGACGATAGCCAATCGCGGATACTACTACATACCTCACATAGTCAAGAAGATAGAGGGTCAGGATTCTATCGACTCGCGATTCTACGAACGATGCTACACATCGGTCGACCCCAAGTATTTCGAGCCGATAGCCGAGGGAATGTGGCGCGGAGTGAATGTGGGCGGCACCTCGACGGGCGCAATGCTGCAGGGGCTGGACGTGTGCGGCAAAACCGGCACGGCCCAGAATCCGCACGGACAGGACCACTCGACATTCTTGACATTCGCACCCAAGGACAACCCGCGCATAGCGCTGTCGGTATATGTCGAAAACGGAGGCTTCGGCGCCTCGGCAGCGCTGCCCATAGCCTCGCTTTTAGAGGAGTTCTACCTCACGGACACCATAAAGCGCCCGTGGCTGGTTGATTACGTCAAGAACAAGCACATTTACTATCCGTCATATGCAAAGAAGTAGAGTCTCGGGCGAAATATTCGAGGGCGTCGACGGATGGACGGTGCTGCTCTACCTGCTGCTGCTCGCAGTGGGATGCATAAGCATTACATGCGCCACATTCACCGACGAGAGCGCCGAAAGCGCCGAAATATTCTCAATGTCGCGCTTCTATATGAAGCAAATCGTGTGGGCCGCAGTGGCGATAACGACCGGACTGGTCGTGCTGCTGCTCGACGCCCGATTCTACCACATGTTCGCTTATCCGGCCTATATCGGCGGTCTGCTGCTGCTGCTGGCAACGCTCGTGTTAGGCAAAGAGGTCAACGGCGCCAAGGCGTGGTTCGAGTTCGGCTCGTTCAAGGTGCAGCCCGTGGAGTTCGCAAAGATTGCCACGGCGCTGGCCGTGGCCAGGGCCATGAGCGCATATTCATTCTCCATATCGAGGTTCGGCAACCTGATGAAGATAGGATTCATCATAGGTCTGCCGCTGCTGATTATCATCATGCAGAACGACACCGGCTCGGGCATCGTGCTCGGCTCGTTTCTATTCGTACTCTACCGCGAAGGCCTCGACAACAGGCTCTGCGTGCCAATACTGCTCATAGCGACGTTATTCATAATATCGTTTCTGCTCACGCCGATGACCATACTGATATTGCTGATACTCGTCTGCACGCTCGCCGCAACCGAGAGCGGAGTAAAAACGCGCATAGTATATCTGGCCTCGCTGGCATTCTGGACCATACTGCTATACATTGCCGGCGGCATAATCTCGCCCGGCCGGCTGAGCGCCTACGCCTGCCTTCTGACGGTGACATGTCTGTCGCTGGTTCCGGTAGCCGTATATGCATTCCGCAACAACCTGACAAACATCTACATAACGATGATGCTGTTCGTCGGAGCGATGATATTCCTGCCCACGACCGACTACATATTCAACTCGGTGCTCAAAGACCACCAGCGCGACCGCATACACAGCTTCTTAGGCATAACGAACGACCCGCACGGCGCCGACTACAACGTCAGACAGGCCAAAATAGCCATAGGTTCGGGCGGTTTCGCAGGCAAAGGATTCTTCGAAGGCACGCAGGTCAAATACAGCTTCGTGCCCGAGAAACACACCGACTTCATATTCTGCACCGTGGGCGAGGAGCACGGATTCATAGGCAGCCTGATTGTGCTGGGTCTATTCTGCGCGCTCATTCTGCGGCTGATGCACCTCGGCGACAGGCAGCAGGAGCCATTCGGGCGGATATACTGCTACTGCGTGGCGGCCATACTGCTGTTCCACGTGCTGGTCAACATCGGCATGACCATCGGACTGATGCCCGTGATGGGAATACCGCTGCCGCTGATAAGCTATGGAGGCTCGTCGCTGATAGCCTTCACGATACTGATTTTCATAGCCGTGCGTCTCGATGCCTCGATGCGCCGTAATAGTCCCGGAGCCCTATGAGACACGACGGCAATCCAGGACTTTCGGCCGCACAGGTCGAGCAGAGCCGCCAGCTTAACGGCTCCAATGTCATAACCCCGCCGCCCGACCGCTCGGCATGGCCGCTGTTGGTCGAGAAGTTCCGCGACCCCATGATAGTGGTGCTGTCGGTGGCAGCCGCGCTGTCGCTGGCCGTGGCTTTCGTCGACCGAGACTTCACCGAGACCGTCGGAATAATCTGCGCCATAGTGCTGGCAACGTTCGTGGGATTCTTCTTCGAGCTGAAGGCCATGCGCCGATTCCGCAAACTCAACACGGTCAACGACCTGACTCCGGTCAAGGTTCTGCGCGATGGAGCCGTAATGCAGATTCCGCGCTGCGAGGTGGTCGTAGGCGACACGGTATGTATCGAAACGGGCGAGACGGTGCCGGCCGACGGAGTGCTGGTGGAGGCCGTGTCGCTGTCGGTCGACGAGTCGACCCTGACGGGCGAGCCTCACACGGCCAAGTGCGCCGACCGTGAACATCTCGACGCCGAGGCGGCATATCCCTCGAACATGGTGCTGCGCGGCACCACGGTGCTCGACGGCTACGGAGTATTCGAGGTGACGGCCGTGGGCGACAGCACCGAAGCGGGCAGCGTAAGCAAGCTCGCCTCGATAGACACCAGCGAACGCACGCCTCTGTCCATACAGCTCACTCGACTCTCGCAACTCATAGGCAAGGTCGGAACGGCGCTGGCCATAGCGGTATTCGCGGCGCTCATCATACGCGGTGCGGCAGTCGAAGGGACATGGGGCGCCGGATGGCTGGCCGTATCAAAGACTCTGCTGCACGCATTCATGGTCTCGGTGGCCATAACGGTCATGGCCGTACCCGAGGGGCTGCCGATGAGCATAACGCTCTCGCTGGCAATGTCCATGCACCGCATGCTCAAGACCCGCAACCTCGTGCGAAACATGCATGCCTGCGAGACAATGGGCGCCGTGACGGTAATATGCACCGACAAGACGGGCACGCTGACGCTCAACCGCATGGCCGTCGAGCAGATGTACATCCCGCAGGGAGCCGACCCCCGACTGGCGGCATACTCCACGGCCGTGAACTCAACGGCATTCATCGCCGCCGACGGCAACATAGCCGGCAACCCCACCGAGGGAGCCCTGCTGCTGCGGCTGCATGACGACGGCTGCGACTGCGAGGCGCTGCGGGCCAGCTCGCGAATCATCGACCGCGTGACATTCTCGGCCGAACGCAAATATATGGCAACCATTGCCGAGACTCCGCACGGACGCATGCTCTTCGTCAAGGGAGCGCCCGAGAGGGTTCTGGCGCTGTGCAGCGGATTCGACAGCCAGGAGGCCTCGGCAGCGCTCGTAGACTATCAGAGCCGCGCCATGCGCACGCTGGCCGTGGCATACGCTCCAACCGCCGCCTCGACATGCGACCAGGCAATGGACCAGGGCGGTATGAGCCTGGCGTACATAGCGGGCATACTCGACCCCGTGCGCGAAGATGTCCCGGCAGCTGTCAGAGAGTGTCTCGAGGCTGGCATAGAGGTGAAAATCATCACCGGCGACACGGCTGCCACAGCCGTGGAGATAGCCCGTCGCATAGGATTATGGGACGATGGCACCGACATGGAAAAAGCGCTCGTCACGGGCCCGGCATTCGCCGCCATGAGCGACGAAGAGGCTTTGGAGCGCGCTGGCGAGATAAGAATCATGGCCCGCGCAAGACCTGCCGACAAGCAGCGGCTGGTGTCGCTGCTGCAGCGCCGCGGCGAGATAGTGGCCGTGACGGGCGACGGCACGAACGACGCGCCGGCTCTCAACTATGCCAACGTGGGTCTCTCGATGGGCAGCGGCACGTCGGTAGCCAAGGAGGCCAGCGACATAACGCTGCTCGACGACTCGTTCGCCTCGATAACCTCGGCCGTGATGTGGGGACGCTCGCTCTACCGCAACATTCAGCGGTTCGTGCTCTTCCAGCTCACGGTCAACTTCGCGGCCATAGTCACCGTATTCGCAGGCACGGTCTGCGGCAGCGAACTGCCGCTCACGGTGGTGCAGATACTGTGGGTGAATCTGATAATGGACACATTCGCAGCCATGGCCATGGCCTCGCTGCCGCCGTCGCGCGAGGTGATGCGCGACAAGCCCCGGCCGCGCGACGAGTTTATCATAACGCCCGCCATGGCACGAAACATACTCGGCTTCGGCTCGGCATTCGTGGCGGTGATGCTGGCAGGGCTCTTCGGCGGCAGGCGGCTGTTCGGGCAAGACAGCGAGCTGCACATGACCGTATTTTTCACGGTGTTCGTATTCCTGCAGGTGTGGAACATGTTCAACGCCAAAGGATTCGCCAGCCGCCGCAGCGTATTCGGCGACTTGCTGAAAACCAAGACATTCACCGCCGTAGTCGTGCTGACGGCCATAGGACAGATAGCGATAGTGGAATTCGGCGGAGATGTATTCCGCTGCGTGCCGCTTCCGGCGGCAGCGCTTGCGGCAATCATAGCCGCCACATCGCTCACGGCCATAGCCGGCGAGATTATCCGGGCTGCGCAGCGCCGCGGCGAATGCAAAAAAACAAACATGCAGACCAATGAGTGACGTGCGCCCAAAGAAATCGCTCGGCCAGCACTTCCTGGTCGATTTGAACATCGCCCGCAAGATATGCAACTCGCTGTCGGGCGGTACGGCCGACAATCCGTGCGATGTGCTGGAGGTAGGCTGCGGAATGGGCGTGCTGACGCAGTTCCTGCTCGGGCGCGACGACATAACCACCTACGGAGCCGAAATCGACTCCGAGAGCATAGCCTATCTTCAGGCCCACTACCCCGAGTTCGCGCCCCGGCTGCGCGAATGCGATTTTCTGAAGTGCAACCTCGGCGCCGACTTCGCCGCCGGGGTCAAAATCATAGGCAACTTCCCCTACAACATCTCGTCGCAGATATTCTTCAAGATTCTCGAAAACCGCAACCTGGTGCCCGAGTGCGTAGGCATGATACAGAAGGAGGTGGCTGTTCGCATTGCCGAGCCGCCCGGCTCGCGCGAATACGGAATATTGAGCGTACTACTGCAGGCCTGGTACGACATAGAGTATCTGTTCACCGTGAACGAATCGGTATTCAACCCGCCGCCGAAGGTCAAGAGCGCTGTGATAAGACTGCGGCGCAACATGGTTTCATCGCTCGACTGCGACGAGGAGTTGTTCGTGCGCGTGGTGAAGGCCTCGTTCAGTCAGCGCAGGAAGATGATTCGCAACTCGTTGCGCAGCGTATTCGGCTCGTTCGGCGGCCGCGAACACGAGTTCTTCTCGCGCCGTGCCGAGCAGCTGTCGGTAGCAGACTTTGCAGAGCTGACCCGCTGGGTAGCTGAAAACAGATAGAACAAAACAAAAAGATATGCCTATGGTAGAATAACGGTCAAAGACATATAGATAAAAGGCGTTAGCTTAATTTCGGGATTCTGAAACTTCCACATATTCAAGCGTCCCCGAAGGAATAAAGTTCAACGCCCATGCCGTATATATATATCGGCGTGGGCTTTTATTCCGTGCATCGGGGACAAGGTTGTGGAAGACCGCAGAATCCGGCATTGAGGATATTCGAGTCCGCGCTTTTTATTTGTCTGCACACGGAATCGGGACTCGGCAAAAAAAGAAGTTTAATTTAACCAAAAACAGACAAATGAAAAAACTTTTTTGGATTGCATCAGCGGCAATCGTACTGTCGTCTTGCGGTACACAGAAAACCATAATTCCGAGAGCCATCAACACCGTCAAATCGGTATCGTTGGAGGAACTGAATCTCGAACGCAAAGATTATGAGATTCTCAACACCGTGAGCGCCGAGGCGACCATCGGCTACACGGATAAGGGTTCAACAATCAGAATCGAGGACGAAACGGGTGAATTTGCATTGCAATACACCAAAGACAAGAAGGGCCAGTGGACCTGCAAGTATAACGGCGTGCTGCGTATGGGATACTTGAACAACGACTATATGGGCACCACTACCGATATCGCCCAGCCGGAAGATGTCGTTCGCCGATTGGCCATCTACCGCCTGATCAACGAGTCGCAGCAGTACGGAGGCGACGGATTAATCGAACCGACGATTTCGACCAACGCAGAACAGCGAGGCGATGTCATCATGTTCCGGACCACCGTAACGGCAAAAATAGTTAAACTCAAAACAGACAGATAGTCATGAAACGCATATTAATTCTCGTCCTTATCGTCTTCTGCGCCATAGCATGCGGAAGCGTAAAAAAGGTCATTCCGGTTCCATCATTCAAAACACTGAATCTTGCACTCACGGCCGAGCCGCATGCCAACAAGTACATCGACCTCGACTACGGCATACGCGTCAGTGTCAAGGACGGCCGCGCAAACAGCCGCCTGCTGCAAAAGTATGATGCAGGCACCGTAAGCACGCCTTCCGTGAAGAGCAATCCCGATGTCGTGTCGTTCGTATCGGAGAGCGTGCGCCGCTACATGCGCACGATGGGATTCAACCTCGATGCCGACGTGCAGACCGACTACATGCTGACTCTCACCGTACGTGAGTTCAACATCAGCTATCTGTCGGGAACAGGCTGGTCGGGAACCGTTCAGCTGGATGTGGTGGCATACGACCGCTCGGGCCGCATGGTCTACCCCAACACCACGGCTGTCGGACGCGCCAACAACAGCGGCAGCAGCAACGACTTCACATTGGCGGCAAAGACTTTGAACCAGGCCTATGCCAATGCGCTGGACGACGTGGACTGGGACCGCATAGCATTCTTCCTGCGCAAGGCGTCGTCGCCTTCGCTCGAGAAGAACAAGCAGGTGACGGGCGACGGCAACACCGCTCTGGAATCGACCGTCATACGCTGGTACATCGACTCGACGCCCAAAGGCGCCGACGTGTCGACCCGCGTCGTATCGTCGACCCCCGATGTTAAGAACACCAACTCGAACTACGTAGGCTCGACTCCTTACGAGACCACCGAGACCTTCGACATAAAGGGTTTGACGTTCAACAACTCGGGCGACGTGCAAATCGAGGTGTCATGCGAGAAAGCCGGATACATAACGCAGCGGCGACGCTTCAACCTGCGTCAGGCTATCGAGCAGAAAGAGATATCCACCAAATTCAATCTTGTAAAGGATGAATAAACATGACGACAGGGGCGTTGCGCAATGCTCCTGTCGTTTTAGGCGCAAAATGTAAAAGAAGCGGGAAGAAGCCTCAAAGCCTCTTCCCGCCTCTTTTGTCACAGGGTGCGTGCTATTTGGTCAGCGGATTGTGACCCTCGATATCCTTGAAATAGCGGTACGTAGCAACGCGAAGCTCGCCGGCGGCATCGTCGTCGCAAATCAGGATTCCGTTGGGATGAACCTGCAGAGCCGAGATGGTCCACTGGTGGCAGTAGGCTCCCTCGACACCGTGACGCACGGCACGCGCCTTCTTGGCGCCCGTGGCCAGGATGAGCACTCTCTTTGCCGAGAGCACCGTGCCGACGCCAACCGTAAGCGCCGTCTTGGGCACAAGCGAGATGTCGCCGCCGAAGAAACGCGAGTTGACGATGATGGTATCCTGCGTGAGAGCCTTTTCGCGGGTGCGCGACGAGAGCGACGAGAAGGGCTCGTTGAATGCTATGTGGCCGTCCTCGCCGACACCGCCCATGAACAGGTCGATGCCGCCGGTCTCGGCTATGCGAGCCTCGTAGTCGGCACACTCCTTGGCCAGGTCGGGGGCATTGCCGTTGAGAATGTTGACATTCTCGGGCTTGATGTCCACATGCGAGAAGAAGTTGTTCCACATGAACGAGTGGTAGCTCTCGGGATGCTCCTCAGGAAGGCCGACATACTCGTCCATATTGAACGTTATGACGTTGCGGAACGAAACCTCGCCGGCCTTGTGCAGGCGGATAAGCTCCTTGTAGGTCTCCAGCGGCGTGGAACCCGTCGGGAGTCCCAGCACGAAGGGCGAGGAGGTGTACTCGGCCTTGGCCTTGATTTGCGCAACGATATACGCAGCCGCGCGGCGGGCGACGTCCTTGGGTGTGTTTTCGATAACTAAACGCATGATATTGTTCGATTTAATCGGTTAAAACATCTTTACGAAGACCTCTATGGCCTGATACTCCGCCATGCCCAGCTTGTCGTAGAGGCGGGCGGTGTTCTGCGTGCGCTCCTCGGCGCGCTGCCAGAACTCGCGCGAGTCGCTGCCGGGGAAGGGCACGATGTCCTTCTGCGACAGATGGCGGTAGATGGCGTGACGCTTCATGATGAGCTCGTCGGGCGACAGGGGCACCGCCATGTCGACCATGCCCAGGTCCCACTCCATCCATGCGCCACGGTAGAGCCACAGGTGGCAGTCCTTCATCCAGTCGTCGTCCTTGACAACCTCGATGGCTCCCAGTACGGCCTCCATGCAGACGCGGTGGGTTCCGTGCGGGTCGGCCAAATCGCCGGCGGCGTATATCTGGTGCGGACGGATGTCGCGCAGCAGCTTGACGATGATGTCGATATCGTTTTCGGTCAGCTGGCCCTTCTTTATGCCTCCCGTCTCGTAGAAGGGCAGGTTGAGGAAGTGGGCATGCGTGTCGGGGTCGAGGCCGAACGAGCGGACCGCGGCACGAGCCTCGGCACGGCGGATCGAGCCCTTGATGTTGAGCAGAGCACGCGGCTCGGGCTCGCCCTTCTTCTTGCCGGCGATTATCTTCTGGACCTCGTCGAAGCGGTCTCCGTAGCCCAGCTCGCGCGAGGTGTCGATATTCTGAAGAACCACGTCGTCATGCACGGCCACATTGCCCGAAGTCTCGTAGGCCACATGCACGTCGTGACCCTGCTGCACCAGACGGATGAAGGTTCCGCCCATCGAAATGACGTCGTCGTCGGGATGGGGCGAGAAAATCACGACCCTCTTGGGGAAAGGATTCGAGGATACGGGGCGCGTCGAGTCGTCGGCGTCGGGTTTGCCGCCCGGCCAGCCGGTGATGGTGTGCTGCAGGTCGTTGAACACGTCGATGTTGATGCGGTCGTAGGTGCGGCCCTGCTCGAGCAGCTCGCCGAGCGAGTTCTCGATATAGTCGTTATAGGTGAGTTTGAGGATGGGCTTGTTCACCACGCCGCAGAGCCATACCACAGCCTTGCGGATGAACTTGGGAGTCCAGTTGCAGGGACCCACAAGCCACGGAGTCTGCTCGCGCGTGAGCAGCTGGGCGGCATTCTCGTCGACGACGACCTCGATGCAGCGGTGGCCCTGGAGATACGAGGCCGGAATCTGGCCCGTGACCTCGCCCTCGACGATGCGCTGGATGATGCGGGCCTTGTTCTCGCCCCAGGCAATCAGCACGATGCGGTCGGCGCGCATGACAGTGTCGAGGCCCATGGTGATGGCCAGCTTGGGAGTGTTCTCCAGGCCGTAGAAGGCCGACGACTGCACCTTGCGCGAGTTGTGAGTGAGCTGCACCAAACGCGTGCGCGACTTGACATAGGAGCCCGGCTCGTTGAAGCCCACCTGTCCGTCCTCGCCCACGCCTATTATCATAAGGTCGATTTTGCTGATGGAACGGTCGTAGTTCTCGCAGTACTCAGATATGCGCGACTGCTCGACCGAACCGTCGGGAATGCGGATGTTCTCGGGCTTGATGTCGACATGGTTCAGGAACTCCTCGTGGATGAAGCGATTGCGGCTCTGGTGCTCCGTAATGGCAATCGGATAGAACTCGTCGAGGCTGTAGACCGCCACGTTGCGGAATGAAACCTCGCCGGCAGCGTAGCGCTTGACCAGCTCGCGGTAGAGTCCCAGCGGAGAGCGGCCCGTAGCCAGTCCGAGCACGAACGGCGCCGAGGCTCCGTTCGAGGAGTTTGCGGTTTCGTAGTCCTTGATAGCTCCGACAATCATGTCGGCCACATACTCAGCACCGATCTGCTCGTCGCGGCAGATACGGGTGCGAATCTTCTCATAACGATGGATAATGTCGCGCGGAGTCGAACCGTCGACAAGGCCTCCGTCTTTGGGAAGAGCATACTTGTTGTTCATATTTCGGTAAAGATTTAAGTTTTCGTTCCGGGCTGCATGCAGGTGCCACGCTGCACACGGCAGCAGCGCTTTCACACTCGAAAGATAGTAAAAACACCGCACATATCCAAATTCCGCGGAATCATATCGGCATCCTCACAAATGAGGATTGCGACATATGGCTGCATAGTCTTAACTTTGCAGTTGTTATGAATTTCGTCTCTCGCCTCGCATTACTGTTCATGGCTGCCGCAGCCATACCGGCCGCAAAGGCCGAATGCGAGACGCTGCAGAGCACAGAGAACCAGAAGCCGCAGACAGATTCGACCATTATGGTCGACGAAATTCAGGTCACGGCGGTCAAACAGTGGCGCTCGCTGCAGAACAGCCCCATAGCAGCGTCAGTGATGAGCCGCACCGAGGCCGAACGCCGGCGCATAGACGCCGTGAAAGCATTGTCACTCACCACCCCCAATCTTTATATTCCCGATTACGGCTCGCGCATGACTTCATCGATTTACGTGCGCGGCCTCGGCTCGCGCATAGACCAGCCCGCCGTAGGGCTCAATGTCGACAACGTGCCCTGCCTGAACAAGGACGCCTACGACGTGCCGGCGGCCGACATCGAGCGCATCGAGGTACTGCGAGGTCCGCAGGGCACGCTCTATGGCCGCAACACGGCCGCAGGCGTAATCAACGTCTACACCCTCTCGCCGCTGACATACGAAGGCGTACGCTTCGGCGCCGAATACGGCAGCGGCAACAGCTACTCGCTGCGCGCATCAATCTACAAGCCCGCAGGCAGCCGTTTCGGCATCTCGGCAGGCGGAGGATACTCCTCGACCGACGGGTTCTTCACGAACCTGTACACGGGCAAGCTGTGCGACAACGAGAAGTCGGCCTACGGACGCCTGAAGCTCCAGTGGCGCCCCACGCCGCGGACAAGCGTCGACAACACATTCGCCGTATCGGGACTCGAGCAGGGAGGCTACCCCTATGCCTATGCAGGCGAGGATATTATCGAGAACGGGCAGACGGTAATAGCCCGCGGAGAGATTCGCTACAACGACCCGGCCTCCTACCTGCGCACAACCGTCAGCGACGGTCTTGCGCTGAAGCACCGGGCCGAGGCCTTCACCCTCTCGTCAATAACCAGCTGGCAGTATCTCGACGACCGCATGCTGCTGGACCAGGATTTCACGCCCATGTCGTGCTTCACGCTCATGCAGCGGCGCACCGAACACGCCCTGACTGAAGAGATGGTCTTCCGCTCGCATGGCGGCAGCCGCTACAGCTGGCTTGCCGGAGCATTCGGCTTCTGGCGCAGCTCGCAGATGTCGGCGCCGGTGACATTCCTGCACGACGGCATCGAGCGCATCATCGTGGCGAACATCATCGAACACACGGGCATCGAGCCGCGATTCCCCGACACCTTTCCGCTCGAGAACCGCTTCGCAACAACCAACGGCGGCGCGGCGCTCTACCATGAGTCGAACCTCGAGCTGGGACTGTGGCGCCTCACGGCCGGCATACGCATAGACTGCGAGCATACGTCGATGCGCTACCTCAACAACACCTCTCTCGGATGCGGCATAGGAACCACCGAGATAGAGCCATTCGAGATTTCAGGCCGTCTGTCCCGGACCTTCGTCGAGGTGCTGCCCAAGTTTTCGCTGCTGCGTCTGCTGGGCGCCGAGAGGCAGAATTCGGTATACTTCTCGCTATCGAAGGGCTACAAGGCCGGAGGATTCAACACACAAATATTCTCCGAAGTGCTCCAGACCGAACTCATGGCCCGCATGAACGTATACCCCTCGGAGCGATACACCGTCGACGACTTCGTCTCCTACCGCCCCGAGAGGAGCTGGAACTATGAAATAGGAGCCCATCTGCAGAGCCCAACCGGAAAGCTGCGCGCCGATATGGCCATCTTCTTCATCGACTGCACCGACCAGCAGCTGACGGTATTCCCCCGTGGACTGATAACCGGCCGCATGATGACCAATGCCGGCCGCACGCGCAGCTTCGGCGCCGAGCTGTCGGCTGCCGCCACAGCAGGACGGTTCGACTTTATGGCAGCATACGGATTCACCGACGCCCGCTTCGTGCACTACCTCTATGACGAGAGCGCAGGCACGGACTTCGCCGGCAACCGCGTGCCGTATGTGCCGCAACATACTCTCTCAGCCTCCGTCGCATGCACGCTGCCGGTCCGCAGCCGCATAATCGACAACATAGTGCTGCGGTGCAACACCGAAGGCGCCGGCAGTATATGGTGGAACGAGGAGAACTCGCTGCGCCAGCCATTCTACGCCCTGCTCGGCGCCTCGGTGCGATTCGAACACAAACACTATTCGGTGGATTTGTGGGCCCGCAACCTCACCGACAACCGCTACGGGCTCTTCTACTTCAAATCCACGGGCAACGAATTCATACAGTATGCCCGGCCGCGGACATTCGGCATAACACTTAACATAAACATATGACAATGAAAAAATTACTCTTTATCGCATGTGCCATTTTCGCACTTGCCGCCTGCGAGAAGCACCAGACGCAGACTCCTCCCGAGGAGTTCTACATACTCACTTCGGAGCCGCTGCCCGGCAGCAACTTTCAGGCATTCTCCGACACGGAGATGCGCTTCTCGCTCGTCGGAGCCGCGGACGGCACCAATACGCTCAAGATGGACTACGTGAAATTCGTCGAGCAGATGCCACGACTGGGAATCGAAGTGCCCGGAATCGAGCTCTCGGGCGACAAGTTCAGCATCGATACCATTGTGCCGACATACAACGGCATTCCGATGGATGCATACACCATGTCCGACCTTAAAATCGAGGTCGACCGCCGCAAGATGACTCTTGAGGTCGAGTTCGAGTGCTTTACGATGCACGTAAAGTACCGGGGCACGCTGGCCGTCGAGTAGAATAGCCTCGCGTGAATATGACAAGCCCGGCTTTGCGGCCGGGCTTATTGTTTTGTTACAGCAGGCAGTACTTGGATTTGCAGACGAACCACGGATTGCGCAAATCCTCCTTGTTGTAGCGGAAAGGTTCGTTGTCGGGAAGCGAGCGGGCGCAACCTCCGGCCTCAAGGAGTATCAACTCGCCGGCGGCCGTGTCCCACTCGTAGGTGTGAGTGGTGCGGACATAATAGTCGACGGCGCCCTCGGCAAGCAGGCAGAATTTATAGGAGCTGCCCTGCTCGAGAATCTCGGCCTCGGGATGACGCTGCCGGGCCGATTCGACATATTCGGCGGTCTCGGGCGTCTGGTGCGAGCGCGACACGGCTATGACCGGTCTCTGGTTGGCGCCCCGGGCCAGCGGCAGACGGCACAGGTCCTCGGTTATCTGTTCATAGGTATAGGAGGCATTCGCGTCGGGACGCACTCCTCTCTTGACGAACGAACCGGCGCCACGGTCGGCGATATACATCTTCTCGAGATAGGGAACATAGACCGCCGAGGCCACGCACTCGTTGTTCTCCATGAGAGCTATGTTCACCGTAAATTCGTTGTTGCCCTTGATGAATTCGACAGTCCCGTCCAAAGGGTCGACAAGCCAGAAAAGGTCCCAGTTGCGGCGCTCGTCGTAGAGCATCTCGCGCCCCTCCTCGCTCAGAATGGGTATGCGCGTGGCTCCGAGAGCATCCTTTATGGCCCTGTGGGCCGAACGGTCGGCAACGGTTATCGGGGTCTTGTCGCTTTTGACGCCGATGTCGTAGTCGTCGCTGTTCTTGTATATCTTCATTATGGCAGCACCGGCCTTGACTGCCGCATTGAACAGACTCGGGAGCAGGTGCCGCTTATCCTCTTGGCTGATCATTTCTTGAAGTTTTTCGGGATGATTCATCTATTGTCCGAGTAAAGATAACGAATTTTTATGACATTGTGAAATTTCTAACAATAAATCTTCTCACTCCGCAGCTTCGGTCTCGGTTTCGCACCGGGTCTTTTGTCGTGGAGCCGAAACGGTCAGCGAATAGCGGGCAGTAAGGCGCAGCAGTCCGGCGATAATCAGCGCCGTGATGAAAGCTGCCAGGCCGGCCTTGGCCGAGGCGAAGAAGACGGCGACAACCGTCACGGCTGTCGTGAGACGCAGAGCCCACACCGCAGCGCGGCGCGAGGCGGGACTGCCCTGACTCGCACCGTGCGCAAGACCCAGACCGGCCACAAGCAGCGAACGCGAACATACGGGACAGTAGACCAGGCGGTCGTGTATTACTCTCACACGGCGGCGGGGCATATGGGCCAGCGCCCGGGTGCCGAATCCTCCGGCGGCCACGACATCCTCGCGTCTGTACAAGGCCGCAGGAGACCCGACGTCGGTGCGTATGATCGCCTCACCGCTCTGGCTGCACTCCGAAATCTCGACGGCCAGACGCTCGACGGCATACTCTTCGAGCCAGCAGCCGTCGGAGAGCGGCAGCAGATAGTCATAGGAGGCGTAGCATGCGGCGGCGTTGCGGTCGTCGCTTTCGATAGTACGCAGCTTGTCGACAAGAACCAGACGGCGGAAACGCCTCTCGCGCGAGCGGTACAAGGCTCTTATGCCCGTCACCGGCAGCTCGTGCGATGCGGCGCAGTTCACCCGCGCCAGAGCGAAGCGTTCGACAAGAGCCGCGAACAGCTCATGGCGCTCGTTGGCATCGACGGTCATGATCACCTCATAGTCGGGATACTCCGTCGCCAGCAGATTCTCGATGCGGCCGGCATCGGCAGCGCCGCACAGCAGCGATATGCCCGGACCTCCGGCCGCATCGACGGCCGTGCCGAAGCTCTCGGCATGAAGGCGCCTCAAAGCTGCGGCATGACGCACGTTGGAGATTCGCCTGAATGCCAGAAACAGCGCCGCGGCAAAGGCCGCAAGCAGCGGGATGTGCAGTACCAGTGTCATGCAAGAGTCGATTTGTAGGAACCGGCGAGCGATTCGAAATAGCGTCGTTCGCGCTCGCGGAAGAGTTGGGATATGGCTTTGGCCGAATAACCCTCGGCGGCCATAAGACGGCACACGGATTTGCGCTCGGCGTGCGACATGCGCGACAGCGCCTGGACAGTCTCGCGTCCCGACATAGGAAGATGCATGGCGCACATGGCCGCAAAAGCCGCACGGCAGACCATGCGGTCGGGGTCGCGGGCAGCCATGGCCGCAAGCTGGGGCTGCGTCTCCTCGGCGCCGATGCGCCGCACTATGCCGATGCCGAGCATGCGCAGATTAGGATGCGGCGACCTGAGCAGCGGCATGCACGCCACGGGCATGCGCCCGCGGAATATGAGCGCAATGATCTGCTCCAGTTCGAAGTGCGTAAGCCGGTGGCCGAACGAAGCCGTAAGCTGATGCACGCGCAGCGGCTCGGCAGCCACAAGGCACAGAAGAGCCCCGAAGCGAACGCGGCGGTTTCGCGATGCAAGATAGCCACGCACAGGCTCCACCACCTCGCGCCTCGGGTTCAGACGCGACAGCCGCACGAGCCACAAAGCCCTTCGGCAGCCATGCGTGCGGCGTGCCCTGCGCACGAGCAGACTGTCCAGCCCGTAGAACTCGGTCGGGGTGCAGACTCCGGCATGCTGTCCGGTGTCGGTCTTGTCGCCCAGCTCGGAGAGCACCAGCGCCAGCTGCATCCTCTCGCGGCGGCCGGCAGGCTCCACAGGAAAACCGCCGCCGCGCACGTCGCACTCGGTAACGGCCCGCAGCAGACTCTCGCGCAGCATGGCGCTGCGGCGTTCGCCGGCCGCGAGCAGGTTCATGCGCAGCATATCGAGCCACACGAATGCCAGCAGCCCGGCAGCAACGGCTGCATATATAATATAGAGTATATCCATAGCCGACAACAATGCCTCACCCGGCGGCGAGCTTCAACCGCAGCCGTCCCAGGCTCAGCGGAAGCGTCATGTACTGGTCGACGCCGCATTCGAGCAGGCTCAGCACCGCATGTTCGGAGTGCTGCCACGAGATGACGTATATCTCAGGCCGCCGGCTGCCGCGAGGACGCAGACTCTCCGCCGACAGGCTCCCCGAGAAGAAGTGCGCGGCACCAAGCACAACCACGGCGTCGCACGCCGCAGCACGCCGCCGCTGGCTCTCGGCCGTGCCTGCGAGCAGGACTACCTCGGCGCCGGCACACGAGAGCGTCAGCTCCACGGCCCGGCGCAGCATGCTGTCTGCGGATATGACGGCAACCCTTTTCATGTGTCTGAAAGGCTCTGCACGGGCCTTCCGGCAGAGCGCACGATTCAATTCCGAAAAATATGCCAAACAGCAGATGGGTGAAAAAAATTTCGCCGCGGTGATTGCGGATATTATAAATTTTACTAAATTTGCAAGCTGAATTTTATTTTCGCACAATAACATTTATTGAAAATGTACGTAATAGTAGAGATTGCAGGTCAGCAGTTCAAGGCTGAAAAAGGTCGGAAGCTCTATGTTCACCGTCTTAAGGGCGAAGTTGATTCGTCGGTGAGCTTCGACAAAGTCCTGCTCGCAGACAACGACGGTCAGGTTAAAGTAGGCGCACCTGCCATAGAAGGCGCCTCGGTAAAGTGCAAGATTCTCAAGCACCTGAAAGACGACAAAGTGCTCGTGTTCAAGAAGAAGCGCAGAACCGGCTACCAGAAATGCAACGGCAGCCGCCTCTTCCTGACGCAGATACTCGTCGAGGAAATTGTTGCATAACCTTTTAAAACAGAGAGACAATGGCACACAAAAAAGGTGTAGGTAGTTCGAAAAACGGCCGCGAGTCCGAAAGCAAGCGACTCGGCATCAAGCTCTTCGGCGGTCAGTTCGCAAAAGCGGGCAACATCATAGTACGCCAGCGCGGTACGGTCCACAACCCCGGCCAGAATGTAGGCATCGGCAAGGACCACACTCTGTTCGCGCTCATCGACGGAACGGTTTCGTTCTGCAAGAAGCGCGAGGGCAAATCCTATGTCAGCGTTCTGCCCCTGGCAGACTAACGGCATTTTGCACGACAACTGAAATGACGGAAGCCGAAAAGGTTTCCGTCATTTTTTTGCATTTGCGCAAAAAGCCTCTGCAGCTGCACGGCTGCGCGCGGCAAAAAAACAATCGGGGCCGGCTTTCCAGCCGGCCCCGAACCGTATGAAACATGCGGATTACTCCGCCAGAAGAATCTCCATCATCTTGATAGCCGACGTTGCAATCGGCGTACCGGGACCGAAGATGGCCGCAGCACCGTCGCGATAGAGCTCGTCGTAGTCCTGCGCCGGAATCACACCGCCGACAACCACAACGATATCCTCACGACCCAGGCGCTTCAGCTCGGCGATAATCTGCGGCACCAGAGTCAGGTGACCCGCAGCCAGCGACGATACGCCCACGATGTGAACGTCGTTCTCGACAGCCTGCTTGGCAGCCTCCTCGGGAGTCTGGAACAGCGGACCCATGTCGACGTCGAAGCCGATATCGGCATAACCCGTAGCGACCACCTTGGCACCGCGGTCGTGGCCGTCCTGACCCAGCTTGGCTACCATGATGCGCGGCTGGCGACCCTCTTTCTTGGCGAATTCGGCCACCATCTGCTTGGCCTTTTCGAATGACTTGTCTGCTTTCACTTCAGAACTGTATACTCCGGATATTGAACGTATTACTGCCTTGTAACGGCCTACGACAACCTCGCAGGCGTCGGAAATCTCGCCCAGCGTAGCGCGCACCTTGGCTGCCTCGACAGCCAGCTCGAGCAGGTTGCCCTTGCCCGTGCGCACGCACTCGGTGATAGCCTCGAGGGCCTTCTTCACGGCTGCCGAATCGCGGTTTGCGCGCAGTTCGTTCAGACGCTTGATCTGGCTCTCGCGAACCGCCGTATTGTCTACGGCCAGGATGTCGATGGGCGCCTCCTTCTCAAGACGGTACTCGTTCACGCCGATAATCTTCTGCTCGCCCGAGTCGATGCGTGCCTGTGTGCGTGCTGCCGACTCCTCGATGCGCATCTTGGGAATACCGGTCTCGATAGCCTTGGCCATACCGCCCAGCTTCTCAACCTCCTGGATGTGCTCCCATGCCTTGTGGGCAATCTCGTTGGTCAGCGTCTCGACGTAGTACGAACCTGCCCACGGGTCGACCTCGCGGCATACGTTGGTCTCCTCCTGGATGTAAATCTGGGTGTTGCGGGCGATGCGGGCCGAGAAGTCGGTCGGCAGCGCGATGGCCTCGTCAAGCGCGTTGGTGTGCAGCGACTGGGTGTGACCCAGAGCGGCGCCCATAGCCTCGATAGCCGTACGTGCAACGTTGTTGAAGGGATCCTGCTCCGTAAGCGACCAGCCCGACGTCTGCGAGTGAGTGCGCAGCGCCAGCGACTTGGGATTCTTGGGATCGAACTGCTTGACGATCTTGGCCCAAAGCATACGTGCCGCACGCATCTTGGCAATCTCCATGAAGTGGTTCATGCCGATAGCCCAGAAGAACGACAGACGCGGTGCGAAGGCGTCGACCGACATGCCGGCATTGATACCCGCGCGCAGATACTCCAGACCGTCGGCCAGCGTGTAGGCCAGCTCGATGTCGGCCGTAGCGCCCGCCTCCTGCATGTGGTAGCCGGAGATGGAGATGGAGTTGAACTTGGGCATATTCTTCGAAGTGTACTCGAAGATGTCGGCGATAATCTTCATCGAGAACTCGGGCGGATATATATAGGTGTTGCGCACCATGAACTCCTTGAGGATATCGTTCTGGATGGTACCGGCCAGCTGGTCGAGCGTGCAGCCCTGCTCCAGACCCGTGACGATATAGAAGGCCAGCACGGGCAGCACGGCACCGTTCATGGTCATCGACACCGACATCTTGTCCAGAGGAATGCCGTTGAAGAGCACCTTCATGTCCTCGACCGAGCAGATGGACACGCCGGCCTTGCCGACGTCGCCCACTACGCGCGGGTGGTCGGCATCATAGCCGCGGTGCGTAGCCAGGTCGAATGCCACCGAAAGACCCTTCTGACCCGCAGCGAGGTTGCGGCGATAGAAGGCGTTGGACTCCTCGGCGGTCGAGAAGCCTGCATACTGACGAATGGTCCACGGACGCATTACGTACATCGTAGAGTAGGGACCGCGCAGGAACGGAGCCAGACCTGCAGCATAATTGAGGTGCTCCATGCCCTCGAGGTCGGCGGCGGAATAGCCGCCCTTGACGGGAATCTGCTCCGAAGTAATCCACGGCTCGCCCGTCTCGGCGGCGCCTGCGCACTGCGGTGCTGCGGCGCCCTCGTATTTCAATTCCGAAAATTTTGCTCTCATGACTTTCGCGATTTATATCCCCGTCTGGTGCAGGTAATATTCGAGCGTCTCCAGAACGTTGCTCTTGACGCTGATGAAGTTTACTATGCCCCGAGCCTCGAGTTCGGGTTTGCATGCCGGAGCGCCGGCAACAACCAGGATGGCCTTGCCGCCCAGAAGCTCCTGCACCTTGGGCGCTGCCTCGGCATAGTCGTCGTCCGAAGCGCAGACCACAACGATCTCGGCCTTAGATGCCAGAGCAGCCTCGACGCCCTCCTCGACCGATTTGAAGAAGGTGTTGTCGATGACCTTGATGCCTGCGCAGGCGAAGAAGTTGCACGAGAACTGAGCACGTGCACGCGCCATGGCCAGGTTGCCGCATGTGAGCATGAACGCCGCGGGCGTCTTGCCGCTGCGGTCGGTGCGCAGGCGCATCTTCTCGAATGCCATGGCTCCGCGGTAGGGCTTCAGCACATTGCCCTCGGGCGACTTGCGCTCGACGGCCTCGGCAGCCAGCGAAGCGTCGGCCTTCTCGGTGAAGTTGGGGTACTGGTTGGCGCCGAGCAGGATTCTGCGGCGCGTAGCGATGTTCTTGTCCTTGGCTGCAGCCGAGGCATCGACCTTCTCTACGATGTAGCCCGACTTGAAAGCCTCGACATAGCCGCCCTTGTCCTCGACCTCGAGGAAGAGCTTCCATGCCGTCTCGGCGATGTTCTTCGTGAGGGTCTCGATGTAGTACGAACCGCCGGCGGGGTCGCACACGCGGTCGAAATGAGCCTCATGCTTGAGCAGCAGCTCGGCATTGCGGGCGATGCGCTTCGAGAACTCGTCGGGTGCGGCATAAGCAGCATCGAAGGGCAGCACCTCGAGCGAATGCACGCCGGCAATCGACGCCGACATAGCCTCGGTAGTGCCGCGCAGCATGTTTACATAGGGGTCGTAGACGCCCTGGTTCCATGCCGAGGTCAGCGCGTGCTGGAACATCTTGCACGAGCAGCCGCACTCGGGCTTGTATGCCTCGACGATATTGGCCCACAGCATGCGGGCTGCGCGGAATTTGGCTATCTCCATGAAGTAGTCGGAGGTTACCGACATCGAGAAGCGGATAGCCTGGGCAGCCTCGTCGACCGAAAGTCCGGCCTCGGTCAGGCGCACCAGATAGTCGTGTCCCGCAGCGAGCGTGAATGCCAGCTCCTCGACGATGGTCGAGCCGCTGTCGCTGAAGATGTTGCCCGTGACGGTCACGGTGCGCACGTCGCCGTAGCCGGCCGCGCGGCGGGTGAGCGCCACGATACGCTCGAAGCACTTCTCGCCGTTGCCCGAGCAGAAAGCTCCGTTGAGCGAGAGGTTGCGAAGCGGGTCGATGCAGAAGTTGATGTGAAGCTCCTCCTTCGGCAGCTTCTCACGCTCGACTTTGTCAATCAGCAGCTCGGCATGATGCGCGGGCTTTACTCCAGAGAGGGTGAGCTCGACAGCCGTCAGGACGATGCCCTTGAGCAGGGTGTCCATGTCGGCAGCCGACAGTTCGGCCGTCATGCGGAACTCGAGCGAGTCGACACCCGTATCGAGCAGATGCAGCGCCTCGGCATTAGCCTCGGCGGGGTTCTTAACCTCGACGGTCTGATGCACGTGCCAGCGGTTGTGGCTCTCCACACCGCGCACGTAGGGAAATTCGCCCGCCGCCGAATCGAGATGACCGATACCCTCGAGGTTCTCGGCACGATAATAGGGGCGGACATCGAATCCCTCGCCGGTACGCCACACGAGCTTGCGCTCGTAGTCGGCACCCTTGAGGTCGGCATTAATCACCTCCTCCCACCTGGCGGTATCCACCTGGGGGAATTCGGCGAACAGCTTTTCACGATTGTTGTTTGCCATACGATTATTTAGAGATTGGTTCTGACATAATTCACACGCCCCGACAGGAGATTCTCCTGAAAAGGCGTGTAAAGTTATAAAAAAAAGCGCAAAGTGTTAGCAATATAACAGTCAATTTTTAGCCTGCCGGCCAAAAAGGCTCTGAATCAGCCTGCAAACGTGCATTCGAGCGTCGACGAATCGCCGTCGAAAGCCGCTCCGCCGCGCATGCGGACCATCGCCCGGTCGAGGTCGGCAGCACCGGTGCCGAAGTCGAAATCGCCGGCGAACACCACCGGAAGTCCAGCATCTGAAAAGCCATAGCGCGAGTAGAAGCTGCAGAGGCTGCCGCCGGCAGGGATGAGTATGGCGGCATCGTAGCCCTCGGAATCGACTCTCTCCACGGCGCGCTGCAGCAACCGGCCGGCATGGCCGCGGCGTCGGAACCCGGCGGCCGTGGCCACTCCGTAGATATAGGCCGTGCGCCCGTAGCGGCTCTGCATGGGTATGATGTGGAGCATGGAGACCATGCGGCCATCCTCGACGATGGAGAGCATCCGTTCGCGCGAGTATATCTCGACGATGAACGAGTCGATGAACTCCTCGTCGTCGCCGAAGCACTCGGCCCACAGACTGCGGCATTCCGACTCGTCGGGCTGCAGATTCACGGCTGTAAATTTGCGCCACAGCCTCTCGGGATGATACGAGAGTTTGGCGCGGCGAAGGCCCTCGAGGCCGAGGTCCTCCTCACGGTTTATAGATGTGTAGTGCGCCGGAAGACTCTCGGCGAACAGCTTGTTAATCACGGCAAAGGCTCCCTCGAAGCAGGTGTCGGCCTTCTCGATGTGTATGCAGAACGTGCTGCGGTCTATGGCCGAGCCGAGAGTGAAGGCGGCCATGCGGTCGCCTACATGTATGCAGCCTCCGCGAAGGCCGAGAGCCCCGAAGTTGGCGAACGCCTGCTCCATGGCACGCCGCTCGGCCGTAACCCCGTCGCCGGAGTGGCCCAGGCTCCACTGCGCCTCGAGCCGCATGCATTCGCCGAACAGCTCGGGAGTCAGCTCGTCGTAACGCCACAGGTCGCCATAGAGCTGCATGAAGCGGTTGATGTGGTTGCGCTTGGGCTGGTAGCGGCTGCCGTGAAGGCTGCGCAGGTCGTCGGCACGGTAGATATAGTCGTCGGAAGCACGGCGTGCGGAGAATGCGAACCGGCCGCCGAAGCGGCTGCGCAGAAGCTCGGCACCCTCGGCCGTCAGGCCCGCTATGCGAAGCCGCGCACCGCGGGCGCAGGCATCGTCGTGCAAAACAGGTATGATACGCGTAAAGTCGCCCTCGCCGAGCGGCTGCATGTACGACGTGCAGCCGTCTTCGGCGCGAAAACGTATGACGAGAAAGCCGTCGATGATGGCCAGCGCCGGAGAGTAGGTGTCGCGCCAGCAGAAGATGTTGGCAAAGGCAAGGTCGCAGTTGGCGATGCCTGCACGAAAGGTATACGACTCGACCAGCGATCTGTCGTCGAGAGTTATGTCCCTGAAGTCACACATATGAAACCGTCACCGCGCAACGGTCCGGCACTACTCCACCGCCTTGAGCGACATGTCGAGCGCACGGACGCTGTGCGTAAGCGCGCCGACCGATATGAAGTCCACGCCGCACTCGGCATAGTCGCGCAGAGTCTCGAGCGTTATTCCGCCGCTCGATTCGGTCTCGCAGCGTCCGCCTACAAGCTTCACGGCCTCGCGCGTCATCTCGGGAGTAAAATTGTCGAACATGATGCGGTCGACGCCTCCGGCTGCAAATACCCGGCCGATGTCGTCGAGCGTGCGCACCTCGCACTCGATGGGCAGATTGCGGCCCGTGCGGCGCAGATACTCGCGGGCGCCGCGAACGGCATTTTCGATGCCTCCGGCAAAATCGATGTGGTTGTCCTTGAGCAGAATCATGTCGAACAGGCCGATGCGGTGATTGGCTCCGCCGCCGATTTCAACGGCCATCTTCTCCAGCACGCGCATGCCGGGAGTGGTCTTGCGCGTATCCAGCACCTTGGTGTGAAGGCCCTTCAGACGCTCGACATAGACCGCCGTACGGGTGGCTACGCCGCTCATGCGCTGCATGATGTTGAGCACGATGCGCTCGGCCTGCAGCAGAGTGCGCAGGCGGCCCGAGACGTAAAATGCCACATCGCCGGGTTCTACGCGGACGCCGTCCGAGAGCAGCGGCTCGAACTTAACGTCTGAGTCCAGACGGCGGAAAACGATCTCGGCAATCTCCACGCCGGCGAGTATTCCGCTCTCCTTGCAGAGCAGGCGCATGCGGCCGTATTCGGTATCGGGTATGCAGCAGAGCGACGTATGGTCGCCGTCGCCTATGTCCTCGGCGATAGCCAGCTCGATGAGCCGGTCGACGAAAGGACGGTACTGGGGTTTTACAGACATACTGACAAAAGTTTCAACGATGCAAATATACGCAATTTTCAGCGCGCGAAAGCGGATTTTCCAAGAAAATGACTATTTTTGCAAAATATAACGTTTATTGAAAACAGAGGCCGCAACAGCCCTTCGCGGAGCCAAGCGGCACGATTCGCAGATATGGGAAAAGTAATTGCTCTGGCCAACCAGAAAGGCGGCGTAGGCAAGACCACCACGGCCATAAACCTCGCCGCGTCGCTGGCCATACTCGGCAAAAAGGTGCTCCTGCTCGACGCCGACCCCCAGGCCAACGCCACCTCGGGACTGGGATTCGACATCGACCTGCCGGGAATATACGAATGTCTGTCGGGCTCGAAGAGTCCGGCCGAAACGGTTCTCCAGTCGCCGGATTTGAAGAATCTCAGGCTGCTGCCGGCTTCGATAGACCTCGTAGCCGCCGAGACAGAACTCGCCTCGCGCGAAGATGCGCACTTCGTAATGAAGCGCATAACCGACTCGCTGCGCGACGACTACGACTACATATTCATCGACTGCTCGCCCTCGCTCGGATTCATCACCGTCAACGTTCTCACGGCGGCCGACACGGTGCTCATACCGGTGCAGTGCGAATATCTGGCGCTGGAGGGTCTGAGCAAGCTGCTCAACACGATCCGCAAAATCAAGGGCGGGCTGAACCCGTCGCTCGAGATAGAGGGTTTCCTGCTGACCATGTACATGCGAAACCGACTGAACAACCAGGTGGCAACCGAGGTGCGCGAACACTTCGGACCGCTGGCTTTCGATACCGTAATACAGCGCAACATACGACTCGGCGAAGCTCCGTCGCACGGCAAGCCCGTGATGCTCTACGACGCCGGAGCAACGGGCTCGGCCAACTATCTCACGCTGGCCCGCGAGTTTATCAAGAGAAACCGCAAACATTAAGCAAAAAAGAGTTTTCGAGATATGAAACAGAAAGGTTTGGGACGCGGACTCGACGCCATATTCGGCGGCGGCGCAATAGACATCAACGCCCGCCCGATGAGCGAAATGGCCGAAATCCGCATCGACGACATAGTGCCTAACCCCACGCAGCCGCGCCGCGAATTCGACGAGGAGGCGCTCGGCGAGCTGGCCGACTCAATAAGGCAGCTGGGAGTGATTCAGCCCGTGACGGTCAAGCGCGCCGACAACGGCAAATACATAATCATCAGCGGCGAGCGCCGCTGGAGAGCTTCGCGGGCTGCAGGTCTGGAGACACTGCCGGCATATATCCGCGAGGTCGACGACGAGAACCTCCACGCCATGGCCCTGGTCGAAAACATACAGCGCCAGGACCTCAACGCCATAGAGATAGCGCTGGGACTGCAGCGCCTCATAGACGAATGCGGCCTCACGCAGGACGCACTCTCGGAGAAGGTCGGCAAGAAGCGTTCGACCATATCCAACTACATGCGTCTGCTGAAACTTCCGGCCGAGGTGCAGCTCGCACTCAAGGAGGGTGTGATAACCATGGGACATGCCAAGGCCATAGCCGGCCTGCCCGAGCAGAAGCAGCTGCGCATGCTGCGCCGGTGCGTCAAGAAGTCGCTGTCGGTAAGGCAGGCCGAGGAGCTGGCCCGCGCAATGGCCGAGGAGCGCACAACTGCCGCTGCCGAGGAGGAGGTCTATCCCGACTCATACCTGCGGCTGGTGGAGCTGCTGGAGCGACTCTTCTCGCAGAACATCGGAATCAAGCGCTCGCGCAACGGCGAAGGCGGCCGCATTACCATAGATTTCTCGTCGGATAGCGAGCTGGAGGAGATTCTGGCACGATTCGAGTCACGCAACAACTAACGACAAACCGGTCGAGAAGATGAAAATCCCCCGCCTGTATACTCTCTGCACGCTTCTGCTCGCAGCAATCGTTTCACTCTGGCCGCAGCATGCATCGGCTCAGGACGAAGCGCTGCTGCAACGCTACCGTGGCGCACGCCAGCGCGTGTCGGGCGGTCTGATGAACATTCGGCCGGACTCGCTGCCGGCATACAGGGATACGCTGCCTTCGGGGCTCGACTCGCTAATGATTGCTGCCGACTCGGTGCTGGCATCCGCAGCCGACTCGCTGGCAGCCCTGGATATAGTCGAGGCCGACACCATGGCAGCAGCCGACACCTTAGCAAAGAGGCACCGCAGCAAATTCGGCGAGTTCATCATGCCCGACTCGATGTCGCTCTCGCGCATGTGCTGGATGTCGACCGTACTGCCCGGATACGGACAGGTCTACAACAAGCAGTACTGGAAACTGCCGATACTCTACGGCCTGGCCGGCGCGTCGCTCGGACTCTTCATCAGCGAAAACAAGAAGTACAAGCCCCTGAAGCGCGAATTCGACATGCTCACCGACCAGGGACTGAACCGCACGCCCGAGCTCGACGCGCTGCAGACACGGATGATACGTTCGAACACGCGACGGCAGATATATTTGGGGACCATGCTGGCCTCGTACATATATTTCATAGGCGATGCGGCGGTCAACTACACCACCAACGACGTCTCGCGCGTGAAAAAGGCCACTACCCTGTCGACAATATGCCCCGGAGCCGGACAGATATACAACCGCAGCTACTGGAAGGTGCCGTTCGTCATAGGAGGATTCGCCTCGATGATATACTGCATCGACTGGAACAACCGCGGATACAAACGCTTCCAGAAAGCATACGCTCTGCTGGCCGACTATGAAGCCAACCCCGACAAATATCCCGACGGCCCAACCGACGAGTTCCGCGGCCGCTACTCGATGACCTTCATCAAGAACCTGAAGGACTCCTACCGCCGCAACCGCGACCTCTGCATCATAATCACGGCCGGAGTATACATTCTCCAGATTATCGACGCCCATGTCGATGCCCATCTGAAGGATTATGACATATCCGACGATTTGACATTCAACATCGAGCCTCTCATACAGTACAACTATGTACCCATGCAGGGCGACCGCGCGATGTACGGTTTCAACATAAGATTGAATTTCTGACCAGATGAAGATTTTAAGCTGCCTTGCGGTCGCTGCGGCCGCCATGATGACCCTCACGCCGGCTACAGCCGCAGACGCATCGAAAAAGCGCGACCGCAAACGCGCCAAAAAAGCACCCGAGCAGGTCGACACCGTGACCATGCAGCAGACCGGCATCGCCGCAGTCGAGCCCGTCAGCCAATCCCCCGCCCCGGTATACGGCAGCGATACTCTGGCGGGACGCACTGCCTCGGAGCTCGGCGTTCTGATTCCTGAGTGGTATGACAAACGCATGGCCATATCTTTAGACGAATATTTCGACCGTTACCTCTCGCCCGATGCACCCAGCGCTGTGGCAGCGCTGCCCGACTCGGTCTACGAGCGCCGTCTGAAGGAGCTCGTGTCGCCCGTGCAACTGCCCTACAACCCCGAAATCAAAGGCTACATAACGCGATACATCGACGGCAAAGACAATCTTATGGGCCGAATCATAGGGTTGTCGCAGTATTACTTCCCGATGATCGAACAGGAGCTGATTCTCGCCGGCATTCCCGTCGAGCTGAGGATGCTGCCGGTAATCGAGTCGGCTCTCTCGGCAAACGCCGTATCGCGTGTCGGCGCCGTCGGACTGTGGCAGTTCATGCCGGCAACGGGCAAGATGTACGGACTGGAGATAAACTCGCTCGTAGACGAGCGCCGCGACCCCATAGCCTCGACACGCGCCGCATGCCGCTTTCTCAAAGAGCTGTACGACCTTTTCGGCGACTGGACGCTCGCGATTGCAGCCTACAACTGCGGCCCCGGAAAGGTCAACCAGGCACTTGCGCGCGCAGGCGACAACAGCCGAACATTCTGGGACATATACGACTTTCTCCCGCGCGAAACACGCGGATATGTACCCGCCTTCATCGCCGCGACATATGCCTATACGTACCACCGCAACCACGATGTGCAGCCCGAGCCGGCTCCGGTGCCGCTGGCCGTAGATACGCTCCGAGTAGACCGGGTGATGCATTTCGAGCAGATAGCCTCGACCATAGACTGCCCAGCCGAAACCATTCGCGCTCTCAACCCGCAGTACCGGCTCGACATAATCCCCGCTGCACAGCGCAACTATACGCTGGTGCTGCCGCAGCGCGCAATCCCTGAATACATCAGCCGCGAGACTGAGATTTTTGCCAAAGATTCGCTCTACCTCAAGGAGTATATCAACCCGGCGAATCTCGACAAGAAGCGCCGCGAGGTAACCTCCCGCACATATAAAGTCAAGCGCGGCGATACTCTCGGCTCGATTGCCAAGAAACACGGCGTGAGCGTCAACGCTCTCATGCGCACCAACAAAATCAAGAGCGCCAACATGATACGCGAAGGTCAGGTGCTCCGCATCGAAAAGCGCTGACGCAAGGCGATGATTACCGACCCCGCAGATACCATCGTTGCTCCGGCCACAGCCGCCGGCGGTGCCGTCTGTCTCATACGCATCAGCGGCCCGCATGCCATAGAGTACTCCGACAGCATCTTCCGCGGCCGCGGTCCACTGGCCGACGCACACGCTCCGGCGCTGCGTTACGGAACAATAGTCGACGCCGACGGACATACAGTCGACGATGTGGTCATCTCGCTGTTCCGCGGCCCGCACTCCTACACTGGCGACGACACGGTCGAAATCTCGTGCCACGGCTCGCAATACATCGTTTCGCGCATCATCGCACTGCTTACAGCCGCCGGCGCACGCATGGCCGCAGCAGGTGAATTCACAGCCCGCGCATACTTGGCAGGCCGCATGGACCTGTCGCAGGCCGAGGCCGTCGCCGACATGATTGCAGCCGACTCGCAGGCCGCACACGCCCTCGCCTCGACCCAAATGCGCGGCGGCTACTCCACTGCCCTGCACTCGCTGCGCGACAAGTTGCTGCGTCTCTGTTCATTATTGGAACTGGAACTGGACTTTTCGGAGGAGGATGTCGCATTCGCCGACCGCACGGAACTGCGCCGCACGATGGAGTCAATCGGCGCCGAAATCGACCGTCTGGCCGGTTCGTTCGCTCTGGGCAACGCCATAAAGGAGGGTGTGGCGGTGGCGATTGTCGGAGCTCCGAACGTCGGCAAAAGCACCCTTCTTAACCGCATTCTGGGCGAGAACCGCGCGATGGTCTCGGAGATTGCCGGCACGACGCGCGACACGGTGGAGGAACGGCGCAATATCGACGGGGTAACATTCAGATTCATAGACACTGCCGGTCTGCACGACACGGACGACCGTTTGGAGCGGATGGGCATCGAACGCACTGAGGAGGCCATCTCGCGGGCACATATCGTGGTGCAGTTGGCGGAGTCGGCAGACGGTTTTTTCGACATGGAACTCGCGGAGGGTCAGCGGCTTGTGCGTGTGTTGAACAAGACGGACCATCACGCGGCTGCGACTCTGCCAGACGGCATCATCGCCATCTCGGCGCTGCGTGGCGACGGTGTGGAGCGGTTGTTGGAGGAGCTGCGTGCTGCGGTCGATACGCGGGCGCTGTATGCGGGCGATGCGGTGGTGTCATCGGCACGCCACCGGGCGGCTTTGGAGGCTGCGGGCGAGTCGTTGCGGCGTGCGATGGCTGCGATGGACGAGGGCCTGCCAACCGACCTGCTGAGCGAGGATATCCGTCAGGTAATCCACCACTTAGGCGAAATCACCGGTGAAATCTGCACCGAAGAAATCCTCCAATCCATCTTCTCCCGCTTTTGCATCGGCAAGTAAGAGGCTCTAAACGACTATAACCAATTATAAGCAATTATTACAAACGCATTGAATATCAATGCGTTTTATTTTTGTCTGCTTTCCGGTTGCTATTTGGAATTCCCCATTTTTAAGCATATTTTTGAACCGTATTTCTACCGCGAGAGAAATCGGTCGGCTGGCATAATATCACACCGACGCATTTGTTGACAAAAGCGACTTTCCCGATAAACGCTATCGGAACGCATAAAGCGACATCTGTTGACAGTGGTTTACGTGCATTGACGGATTTTCGGCGACGGAAGAGATACAAAAACGGTCAAAAATGAGCGAACTATGGAGGTAAAACGAGTATGCAAATGGTGCGGAAAGATATTCATCGCACAGAAAACGACGACCTGCTTTTGCAGCCACGCCTGTGCGAGCAGAGGTTACAAAGAACGTATCCGGGAACGCAAACAGCAACTCAAAAAGAACGAGGAGCTGATGCAGATACGCCAGTCCTTCGAGGGGCAGGATTACTTCTCATTCGCCCAAGCCGCAAAGTTGATGGGTGTGAGCCGGCAATACATATATAAGTTGGTACATTCGGGAAAACTCCGTGCTTCACGCCTCAGCGACAAGATGTCGATTATCCGGCGGGCGGACATCGAACTGATGCTCAAAACCAATCCCTACGAGCGGCTGATGCCCGACACCAAAGACTTCGATATCGGCGACTACTATACGGCGGAGCAGATTGTAGAAAAGTACAAGGTCGGCGTCAAGTGGGTATGGACCTACACCCGCAAGCACAAAATCCCCAAAGTCCGCATCCACCAGTTCAACTATTACAGCCGCAAGCATATCGACGCTGCCTTTGCCAAGTATGAGGTAGATTCCGCGCTGACCGAGTGGTACACGCCCGAAGATATCGTCGAGAAATACGGTATGACCCGCGTGGCGATTCGCAGTCAGGTCTATCGCAACAACATTCCGTCGAAAAAGGTACACGGACAGATATACTACTCGAAGCTCCATTTCGACCTCTCGAAGACTTCGGAACAGGAGAGCCGTGCGGAGTATTACACCGTGCAGGAGGCGATGGCGCAGTACAACATTTCCCGCGATACGGTTTACGGCATTCTGAACTTCCACCAGATAAAGCGATTGAAGCAGGGACGCTATGTCCGCTTCCTGCGCATTGACTTCGATAAGATAATGGGTGCGCGGTTATAGCCTTTTGTACCCGCTCCATAATTATTTGCAAATTAGTTTGCGCTGTGCGGTTTCAGCAGCGATTCATTGACGAGGTTTGCCGAGCAACAAGCAATAATTAAAAGTATTTGAGTATGCATGAATGTAAAACAGTAACATTGAGGACGCGCCCTTTGAAGAAAGGGATGCTGTCGTACTATCTGGATTACTATCCGGGGTACAGAGACAAAGAGACGATGAAAGTTATCCGTCACGAATCGCTCGGCATCTATGTATATGCCAAACCAAAGAACAAACGGGAGCGGGATTTCAACGACGCTATGGCAGAGAAAGCGGAGGCGGTGCGCTGCCGCCGTTTTGAGGCGATTGTCAACGAGCGTTACGACTTCCTCGACAAAAACCGTCTCAAAGGCGATTTTCTGGAGTTCTTCCACAAGCAGCTGCCCAAGCAGAACCCCAAGTGGGAGTATGTCTATCTGCATTTCAAGAAGTTCGTTCACGGTAAATGCACCTTTGAGGAGATAGATGTAGACCTCTGCAACCGCTTCCGCGACTATCTGCTCAACGCCCGCCAGCTGAAACACCCCGACCGACTCATATCCCGAAACTCCGCATCGGGCTACTGGTCTACTTTTCGCGGTTTTCTTAATATGGTATATAAGAACAACTTGCTCCGCACCAATGTAAATGATTATTTAGATAAAATCGAGGCAGTGGATGTCAAGAAAGATTTTCTTTCGGTCGATGATGTCTACAAGCTCGTGGAAACACCCTGCGATATACCTGTGCTTAAAACAGCTTCGCTGTTCTCCTGTCTTACGAGTTTGCGCATCAGCGACATACTGGCTCTGCGCTGGGAGGATATCGTCGACTATTCGGCGGGCGGCAAGTGCGTCCATATCATTACGCAAAAGACCCAGACCGAAGACATCATTCCTATCGGCGAAGAAGCATTGGAACTTATCGGCGGCAGCGGAACAGGACTTGTCTTCAAAGGGCTGCGGCGGAGCTGGACGCAATCGCCGATGAAGCGTTGGATTCGCTCGGCAGGCATCGACAAGGATATTACCTTTCACTCCTATCGTCGAACTTTCGCTACCTTACAAGCGGCTGCCGGAACAGACCTTTCTACCATTCGCAGTATGATGGCGCACAAAAGCATTACCACCACACAGCGATACATCAAGACCGTCGACACCAACAAACGCGAAGCGAGCAACCGCATTTCACTCACCCGCAAAAAGGAGGCTTAATCGCCTCTTTTTTGTTGTCCGGGAAAATTTGAGTTCAATTTTTAGTTCAAAATCAAACATTCGCCCTAAAAAACGCTAATTTTTCGTCGAATATTCGGGAATATTTAGGAGCAACTGTATTTGCCGCTCTAACTTTGCATCAGCAAACTATAACAATTATAAGCATATGGCAAAAAGTTCTCAAATCATTCCCCAGTTCGGTGGCCTCGTTTGTGTGGTCATCGCAAGTATGTCGGCACTGGCTGCATACAATTTCAGCGAAAAGTTCAACCACAACATTTTGCTGGACATTACCACATTCATTATCTCCTTCGTCGTGCTTGTCTTGGCATATGGTCTTGTCAGCAAGTTCCTTTCGGGAGTCATCAAAGACTTGAACGGCTCGACGGCTCCGGCTCTTGCCGTAACGGTCGTATCGTCCACGGCGGAACAAGTTCCACAGCCGGACGAGCCTCAACCCTCCAATCCCGACCTTATCCGTTCGTGCCTGAACAAGTACGAAGATATGCTTGCGGAAGCACAACGCAAAGATGCCCAAAAGCGACTCGATACTTTGCAGGCTATCAACGAATACATTATGAAGAAGATGACCGACCGTCTGTCGAAGAAGAGCATCGCCACGCTGCTCAGCAATATCGAGCGAATGGCCTACAACCGTTTCGACGAATATGAGCCGCTGCGTTCCGATATGGAGAAGAAACTGAAATCTCCCGACCTGCGGCATCTGTCGTGGAATATCGGCGAGCGTCTCGGAATCCCCCACCGCGAAAGAGCCGTTTTTATCAAGGCATCATTCCCTGTCGAGTTGCAGAACGCCTCCATCGAGTACCTCGAAGCCAATCTGCGCGACACCGTCCCCAGTTATATCCGCATAGATGTTCCTGACGATGGCGATTATCGCTTCCATTATGAGGATGAAACGGGGTTGAGAGTTGCCGTTTAGAGGACGCTATAAGGTCATTGACAATTAGTTGCCGCTGACAACGCAATTAGTTCTTACATTTCTTTTAAGCATTGATTCATTAGGTTGGTTTGCAGCGAGTTAAACCAATTAAATGTTTCAATTATGTGTAAGACAGAAATCACATTCAATGACCTTCCGATGGTCATCAGCCGACTTGTCGACAAGGTCGAGAGTCTGGAAGAAGTGCTGCGGCAGAAACTCGCTGCAATGCCGTCAGCCGAGAAAGAGAACAGGCACGTTCCTCTGACCGTCAAAGAAGCGTGCGAATATTTGAAGATGCCTGCTGCCACATTCTATTACAAAGTGGAGCGCGGCGAGATACCCGCCGTCAAGCAGGGCAAGCGTTACTACATCTATCTGGACGAGCTGGACCGTTGGTTGGAGTGCGGACGTAGGAATCCCGTACCGCTTACACCGGAGGAACAAAACGATGTGGTGCTCGCATCGCACCGTCGCAAACCCAATCCAAAAAACTGGTAGGCTATGGAGTATCGTGAAAGAAAGCAGCTCACGACAGAAGATGCGCTTCTGCTGTGGCAACAGTCCGTACTCAGCGTATCGGGCAACTATGAGAAATCTCCTGAAGTGTTGAGAGTGAACGATACCGTTATCGGGACGCTGGGGAATTTCAGCGCATCGATTGGCAAGGCCAAGAGCAAAAAGACCTTCAACCTCTCCGCTATGGTTGCGGCTGCGTTATCCGGCGGCAAAGTGTTGGGATATTCTGCGGAGCTTCCTGCCGACAAGCAAAAAATTCTTTATGTCGATACGGAGCAAAGTCCCTATCACTGCTTGAAGGTAATGAAGCGAATCCTGCGATTGGCAGGTCTGCCGCCCGAAACGGACTGCGACCGCATTCAGTTTCTTGCCCTGCGAAAGTTTACGCCCGATGAACGTATTGCCATTGTTGAGACTGCCATATATCAGACGGAGGGATTGGGACTCGTCCTCATCGACGGCATACGCGACTTGGTCTATGACATCAATTCGCCCGGCGAAGCGACCTGTATTATCTCCAAACTGATGCAGTGGACTGACGAACGGCAGATACATCTGCACACTATTCTCCACCAGAACAAAGGCGATGAAAATGCACGCGGTCATATTGGCACGGAACTGAACAACAAAGCGGAAACTGTGATACTTGTCGAGAAAGACAAAGTGGACAAAGACATCAGCAAAGTAGAGGCACTTCACATCCGTGCGATGGATTTTGCGCCTTTCGGATTTCGCATCAACGAGCAGTCGCTGCCCGAACTTGTCGAGGATTACGAGCCGAAAGAATCTCACGCCGGACGACCGAAAAAAGAGCCGTTCGACCCGTACAAAGAGATTCCCGAAGACGCACACCGACGGGCGTTGTCCAATGCGTTTGCCAATGGAGTAGTCAGTAAGTACGAGAATCTGATACCGGCATTGCAGGCTGCATATGAGGCCGAGGGATTCCGTCTCAACTACAACAAAGCCGTCGTGCTCGCCAAGTTCTTAAAGAACAAACGGATGATTGAACGGGTCGGCAGCGACTACTCTTTTCTGGCAGACTATCACTATTGACGCGCAACTTGACTTTATTCGGCAGGAGTATATATCGCAATATCGTAAAGTTTGCGGGTTCGGGTATCGGGGCAGACGCTATACACAATCGTATGGCTCTGCCACGAACTCATACCGGCAATATGCCTCTTGTATGGGGTTTGTTCCCCTTTCCCCTCTTGTACAAAGAAAATTTTGCTGCGGGCTTGCCCGTTGTCCACAAAATTTTTCTTGGGGGAGCCTAATACCCCTCCCGTCTGACGACTTCGGGAGCGATGCCACTCAATCTGCAAGCAGAGGCGGCATATAGTGTCCATTTTAGCACGAGTATCCGGCTGGCAGTATTCCTTCCACCGAGAGGAGATAATCGCTATACGCCGCGTTTAAGGCGTTCAATCAGTCGGTCGTATTCCATCTTGCTATGTGAGCCGTTACAGAGGTCGCCAGAGTCTTCACAACGATGCTCCGACTGGTCATTGACGACTTCGAGGCAATGTCGGAAACGAGACTTCGCATATCCGATGCCTGTCTTGATGGAAGCCGACCAGCAAAGTCCATTGATTGCTCCGCAAACATCATCATTGCTATTGCGCCATCTCATCAGAGATATTATCGAACGCTGTCTGGCGGAAATACAGCATAGTGTGTTGTCCACTTGTCGTGCCAGTTGACAAATCATATCTGGATTATCCGACAGGTCACACTACCAACCAGCATACAAGCCGTTGAACTTTTTCGATACGACTTTCGTATGGATAAATAACACTTCTGGAATAATGTCGTCATTGTGAATGCAAACAACCATTCATAGCCTTTTCGCCAACATATTCAAGTGGACAGACACAACTGCTTCGTCATTTACTCAACTGGCAAACTGATGGATTATCTATTGTACATCAAATATAATAATTTGAGGGTTCTCTGTCTTTTTTCCAAAGAATAGAGTTGGTTATTCAGTAAATAATTTGTTTATTGTTGGTTTCAATTGGCGAGCAATCATCACATCTGACATCTTATCATTTCTGAGCTCCAAACCGTCTATTGCCGCTTTCAGTCTATCCAAAAATATTTTTTCCTCATTGTATAGATCAACACCTGAGTTCTTAATATACCTTTCTTCAATTAAATGCTGAAGAGTAATAACATCATTTGGCTCAAGATTATGCACTTTCCGCTCAATACATTCTTTTCTTAAGTGATGCAATATTGGAGTACTATAATATTTGGGTGTAGAACTTGGCTGTATAATGAAACATGTCATAAATTCGTCAAAATTTTCTTCAAAGTTCCGCTCCAAAATTGTGACTTCATCTCTAAATTGCTCCTCCTCTATAGAAGATAATTCCGTTTGAATATATGAGAACACCCATTGAGTGCATTCAGGTATGCCAGATTTTACCATTTGCAGACCTTGCTTAGTTAAAAATGACACATTCTTTATAGTCTTGTTAAAAATATCAATACCAGTTCTAATATCTGTGTCTAAATCGTCTTTAGATATCGGCAGTATTTCCTTATATCCATACAGATATGTATATGCATTCATGTATGAAACATAATCTTCCAATTCCCCCTTTTTCACATATAAATGCAACTCACGTAATTTATTTGCGATATCTTCATTTGTAAATCTCCATATCCCCATTAATAATTGAGACAATAATGTGTGTGCAGGATTCTCTACATGTATGTAATTTTTTAACGCAGAGTCCATATTGGTATTTAATTCCTCATAATTAGGTTCTATTCCGCCTGTTACGTAGTTATATAGTTCTTTATGAAAGATTGGATATTTCTCCCGCTTCACAAAGTATTTCTCATAGAACTTCTTTGAATAAGACGCATCCGCCTGTTGTTTGTTCTCATTATCTGTTGATGTGTCATCAAGGTCTTCATCAAATAATTGTTCGGCTTCCGTATGGTTATCAAAATCGAAGTCTATAACATTGCTATATTGGTTGTCAAGTGTTCGATTATCTTCAAAGGAGATGTTGTTAATTTTATATTCGATAGAGATTGCCAATATAAAATCCCAGTAACTCTGCAACTTTATATCTTTATGCTCACACTCTTTATCCTCATAGTATTGGAAAACAGGATAAAAATGTTTTATGGCAAATTTTAGAATCCTGATATTTAGAATGTTCTTTTTATATTTCGAAGATAATAGCGAAAGTCCTGCACTCGGATTAATGGTTGATTGAATCTCTGGTCGAGCCATATATCCTGTAAAACCTTCATTATTATATGATTTCACCAGTTTATTAAAGATACTCAAAGTGTCAGGCGTAAACGCAATGGTCTTTTCTATAACCTTTTCTTTGAATACTAACTCTGTTTTATCTTTTGATTGATTTACAAATCCCTCATTCGCTATGACAATTACTTTAAATCCGTAGTTTTCTACAAGATCGTTAATTGTTCCCAAAACTTCGTTAATAGTAATTGATTTAATAAGTCTTTCTAAGTCATCAAAGCATATAACAATTCTATCCTTAGGAATGAACGAATAAAGACCTCGTCCTAGGAAAAGTTTATCAATATTTATATACTCTTTTATTTTCGGTATTGAATCAGCTATGTTTTTCAAATTCTCTATCCATTTTCCATTGTTATTTTTGCCTCCACTACTATTAAGATATGCATACAGCAAACGTTCTGGAATCTCTTTGAGTTCATGTATACCAAATAGAGAAACCATAACTAACATTCTACCTTCTCTCTTTAACTCTTCGGCTAATGTGTTTTTAAAGAAATATGTTTTCCCGCATCCCCAGTCTCCAATAACCAATAATGCACCGGAATTATCCATCTTAATATAATTCTTTACACTACCTATAATGGGATTATCCCTATTCTCAATACCTACAATAGCGCCATTCATACTCTTTCTTCTTTTAAAAATACGACTTAATATTCCCATGTTCATAGTAACCGTCCTTCCATTATATAGCTGAGTCATTGAGCAAGATTCTACTCATCTTTTCCTTTCAACAACTTAACAGCCCTATCAAAATCACTCTCGAACAGGCTCATCTCGCGCTGGCGGTATATCTCAAACTCCTTTTCAGCCTTTTCTATCGCCTCTTTATGGGAGATAGCTCCTTTGCCCATCAGTACCTTGCGTTTATTCGCAATGATTTGATTGTCGAGTGTTTCTATCCAATCTTTCATCGTCATCGGATTCATTTCCAATGCTTGGAATTCTGCGAAGTCCAAGAATCCAGACACCAACAAGTTTAGTCGCTGCAACTCGATCTCTGACAGGTAGTTTTTGGCAATCTTCACATCGTCTTTGGTCACATAGTTACCTTTGAAGTTGGTCATTCCGACAAAGGGTTTTTCATTATCCACCCTATTGTAGATGACTTCTGCTGCGGTATTCTCGTGAACAGCATAATGCAGTTTGTTCTGAACCGTAGCGAAGAAAGTCTTGGTCATATCGCTGCGCGGGTCATAATCGACTGCCGTAGCATAGATGTCCGTCACCTGCTGATAGAAATTGCGCTCACTGCTGCGTATATCGCGAATGCGTTGCAAGAGTTCGCGGAAGTAGCGGTTACCGCCCTGCTTGAGCCGCTCATCATCCATCGCAAAGCCTTTCTGAATATACTCGTGCAGTCGTTGTGTTGCCCAGCGGCGAAAACGTGTCGCCACTTGAGATTGCACACGATAACCCAATGCGATAATCATATCGAGGTTGTAATGGTCTATGTTGCGTTTGACCTGCCGAGAGCCTTCTGCACGAACTAATAAGAATTTCTTATAAGTTCGATCTTGCGCCAGCTCCCCATCGCGATATATGCTTGTGATGTGCATAGAGATATTCTCCTGCGTTGTATCGTATATCTCTGCCAACTGCTTTTGAGTAAGCCACAAATCCTCATCAGCAAAGCGAACCGACACCCGCGTTATCTCGTTATCGTCCTGATAGATAATTATTTTGTTATCTTCCATTATCTTTTAATCCTTGAAATATTTACAAAGGCCTTTTGCTCCGATATAAGTTATTATTTTATCCGTTAGCAAAAAATATTGTTCATCTACCTGACACATCCTATCGTATTCAGCCTTAGTTATAGGGCACGACTTTATATATTCGATAAATTCTTCCTCACTGATTTTTGCTTCCTCCAAAAGACTAAAACATTCGACTAATCTTGTTGCATTTATTCCATTTCGGCGAATTGTATCTCTATCCTCCATCGGAATATTACATGATGACAGTATTACATATTGATCCCATGTCCTACAAAACTTATTCTGGAAAGATATAGATATAATGAGTTGATATACAATATGTAATATGAATCCGACAGCACATCCAAGTAAATAATACATAAGTGATACACCCGCTATATCAGAGCCAACAGCAAATAATATCGAACAGATTCCAACACCTCCGATAAAAACTGATACCGTCTTTAATAGATTTTGAACAGTATACTCTTTATACAGACGTATGAAGTAGAATGTAATCCAACCTATTACCATTCCAAAAATGAGTGGTGCTACTATAAAGATATATCCATATTTCTCCATAAACATTCTATGCTTTACTTACTACTACGAAAACATTTCATATGCTTTACTCGTTAATTGGTATAACGGTTCTCGCTGTGAGGTGTATTGTCCTGTGTATTCGATCAGACCTTGTTCTAATAGAGTCTTAATAAATTTGCTCCAACGAGCGATATCACGGCCTGATGATACTTCATACTGATGACCTCCAAGCAAATATATACATCCTCCACCTTCGAAGTTTATCTTGTTGTAGAAATTGCTATCCGAAGCGCACCATAAGCGTAATCTTTCTATCTCTTCCTCGCTAAATGTTGCCGTTGGCACCTCCTGTTTAGATGGATTCTGTACAGGTGGGAGTGCCAATAATGATTTAACAATACTATTAATGAATAGAGTCAGTCTTCGACTTATTTCACCTTTTAGATGATTAACATCGTTATACGAACCCAGCAATCCTTTTTTCTCAAGATAAGATTTGAACTCTATGAGATTAACTAATTGTTCTAAGTCGCAGTTAGAGTCAATAGTTTCTTTAAAGAAAACCATTACTTCTTTCCCTGATTTACGATGAAGTTCTATCTCCTCTACCGTACCACTTTGGGAACGAGGGGTAGGACTGCCTAATCTTTGACCAAACAGACATATCAGGACATCGCTTGTTTCTACAAGTTGCTTATTGATAGCTGCTTGTCCATCTCCTGATGACATCGACGGGAACGAAGATGATGACCAATGTATCGGACGCAATACCATATTGTAAGTTGGTGCATTCACTTCATTCCACTCATAGATTGCGCTTTTGACACATTCGACCTCCGGAAGCACATCAGAGGGCCCCGCAATCATTATATTTAAGACATTTGCTTGAAACATACTCTATTTTATTCTATCGTCAATACTTTTGAGGATTCTTCGCCGAACTGGGATATTACACGGACGGCGATTTGGCGTCCGGGCTCGTATGCTATCGGCTCGGAAGTGAAGCCGTACAGCGTTTCCCAAATTTCATCAGAGAATTCGATACGCAGCGTATCCTGTGCTTTCTTCTTGGTCTTTGCGCTCGAATTGAACAGATTGCCCAGTCCTTTACGCCACGCTTCAAACTCTTTCTTATCGCCACCGCAGAAATGAATCGACCGGACAATGTACTGCGT
>JAFLRR010000019.1 GCA_022511345.1 Alistipes sp. | reverse complement strand
ATGCTAAATTAAAGTAAAGTATATATGCAGGTATATTTTGACCTGCGTATATGTAGATGACGAGGTAGCTCTATTGCCTTACCTCGACAAGCAATCTTTTTCTTTTGGCGGCATATCTTTGTTTGGCGGATAATGCCTATCTTTGTCGAGCCGGACAGCCCAAAGGCAACAAGGCTGTTTTTCTTTTGGCTGTAAAAAGATTTTATAAGAGGGTCAAATGCCTTGCGACAACTGGTCGATGTAAGCAAGTGCAACCTCTGAAAAGAAGAGCCAAAGAAATCTGCATCGAGGAAGAATAAAATTGTTTCTTGTTTCTCTGTTGTTACTTTCTCGATACTTTCAAAACATACATACTTGATATTCAGCAGCATAGGAAATTATAAAAGTATTTCCGTACAGTTATTGGCAGATAAGGTCTATTTCCGTTGCGATTTGAGCCAGTCGATGAATGGACGGAGGACACGGGCGGCGGGTTCGGCGGTTCGTACGCCGAGCGAGATGTGTTCGCCCATGCCTGTGAGGATTTCGAACTGGAATGACGGGTCGCTGTCGAGATCGGGACTATTCGACGCTTCCCGGCCGTCGAGCATGCAGAGAGTCATCTGCAGCATGACCTCCAGCTTGTCGAGCCAGGGGCGGATATCCTCATAGAACAGCCGGTCGCTACCGGACGGCGAGTCGGCAAGTTCGTCAAGCACGAGGCACGAGGCGAGTATATCGGACAGCTCGTTCACAAGCGGCCCGGGCTGAGGAGCGCCTGCGTCGACGGAGTGTTTGTAGCTGTCGACAAGCGCGCCGAGCGCATCTTCGTCGTAGTAGCGCAGCAGCGGCAGCACACGGCGCAACGCTCCGGAGCGGCTGCCGGCAACGGCTGCAAGCGAGGCCTCCCAGCTAAGCATGTTATCGAATGCAGCATTGTTCCAGGCATAGTCTCCGAGGCTGAAAAGCGCTATCTTGGAAGCCTCGCCCTGCTGCATAGGGTTGGCTATGAGCGTAGTGGCTCCACGAAGCGACGGCTCCATACGGGCGTCGTTGTCGATGTGGGTCTCATCGCGGAAGTTGGTGTACATATCCGCCGGGAAGAGTTTGGTCACGTCGTTGTCGTTGCACGGGTAGTTCCACCACCACGCCAGTTCGCGGCCCAGCCAGCCGCTTACAAGAGCCAGATCGCGGCTGTTGGGCACGGACCACACCTTGGCTCCGGTGATGTAGATGTCTATCTTGGAGGGCGTCTCAGAAAGCGACTCGAAGAAGGTCTGCGCGCGCTCGGGCGTAGTCCAGGAGTAGGCGTAGAGCTGTGGAACATATTGCAGCGGTTTGACCATATCGGCCGGCGAGGAGGCATTTTGATTCCACCTCTCGTCGATTCGGTTCTGCAGTTCGGCCAGCCGTCCGGCGCCGAACAGCTGCGTGGGACGGTCGTATGGCACGCCGACATCGTCAACGAATACGCCGAACTGGCGCACTCCCAGGTCGTACATGCTCTGGAACTTGGTCATGATGCGGTCGATGACATCCTCGCAGCCGCTGTCCACGAAGGCGTCGCCCGGATGTATGGCCCATATGAAATTGACCTTCGAAGCGTGGGCCTCGCTGACTATATCGCGCAGCATATCCTGCGAAAGATAGCCTATGCGCTGCTGCTCAGCCGTGATTGTTTCGGGATAAGGCGCATCCCAGTAGCGGGTGTGATAGGGGTCGCTCTTGGCGCCGTACATGTATGTGTTCATTTTGTAGCGGGCCATGAAGCGGAAGAGATCCTTGGTAACCTCGGCATTGTAGGGCACGCCGTAATAGCCCTCGATGACTCCGCGCGAGCGCAGGTCGGCAAAGTCATAGATGCGCACGCACGGCAGCGAATCGGTGCCGCTGTCGAGCATCTGCTCGACGGTTGCCAGTCCGCAGAATACGGCATCGGTATTCTCGCCCAGCACAAGCAGCTGGGCCCTGCCCTCTGCGTCGGAGGTGAGGCTGACGATATGGCGGTCGTATTTCGGACGACTGAAGAGGTCGCGATCGAGGCCCTGGCTTAAGGCTTCGCTGTCGGCGATGTTTCCCGAGCCGTTCAGGCCCAGCAGCAGATTGGTCACGCCCTCCGCGACGCTTTGCGACACCGACGTCTCGATACCGCGGTCGGCCAGCACCTGACGGGCTCTGTCGACGGTGACGCAGTCGATGCCAGGCTCGGCGGCGATGTTCACACGTCCGGCAATCCGGGCCGAGCCATGGGTCGGCTGCTGCATCTGCGGAACGGGGTAAATCTCATAATGCTGCGCCAGAACCGGAAGGCCGGCCAGCGAAAGGAGAATGGCAAGAAGGGCGAATCGTTTCATATTGCTTGTAAGAGTTAAAAAACGCTGTATTCGTTCAATGCAAATATAATGAATTAAGGCGTAAGTATCAACCGCCGCGGCCAGAAGTTTCGGTCTTGACAACGACGGCTGCAGGGCTGCAAAACAGATCTGAGCGCAGAGGGACGGAGTCTGCGCGATGAAACGGCGTAGCGGACAGAGGTTTATTTGTGATAATGCGGCAAAATCGCTACTTTTGTACGAGGAAACAGCCCTGCGGTGCAGGGATGCGACGAAAACAACAAGAAACTTCAATACAATATGCTCGACAAAGAAAGAGGGCTCTATGTAGCCCACTGCCAAAACGGACCCATCAGCATCGTAGGCAAGATGGCCAACCGTCACGGTCTGGTGGCAGGTGCCACCGGCACCGGAAAAACCGTCACACTTCAAGTGCTGGCCGAGACATTCTGCCAGGCCGGAGTACCATGTTTCATGGCCGACATGAAGGGCGACCTTTCGGGTATCAGCCAGAGCGGCCAGATGTCAGGATTCATTCAGAAACGAATGCCCGAATTCGGAATCGAAAACCCGCAGTTCCAGAGCTGCCCGGTGCGCTTCTTCGACGTATTCGGCGAGCAGGGACATCCCATGCGCGCAACCATCTCCGACATGGGTCCCCAGCTGCTGGGCCGTCTGCTCGAGCTGAACGAGACGCAGACCGGAATACTGAACATCGTATTCCGCATAGCCGACGAGCAGGGACTGCTGCTCATCGACATGAAGGACCTGCGGGCCATGCTCGACTTCGTGGGCCGCAATGCCGAGGAGTTCACCACGACCTACGGAAACATATCCAAGGCCAGCGTAGGAGCCATTCAGCGCTCGCTGCTGGCCCTCGAGAGCCAGGGCGGCGACAAGTTCTTCGGCGAGCCAAACTTCGACGTCTACGACCTTCTGCAGTGCGAAGGCGGCAAGGGCGTGATGAACGTTCTGGCAGCCGACAGGCTGATGCTCCAGCCCAAGCTCTACTCGACGTTCCTGCTGTGGCTGCTGTCGGACCTCTACTCGCGCCTGCCCGAGGTGGGCGACATGGAGCTGCCGAAGCTGGTCTTCTTCTTCGACGAGGCCCACATGCTCTTCGACGGCACGTCGAAGGCTCTGGTCGACAAAATCGAGCAGGTGGTACGCCTGATCCGAAGCAAGGGCGTGGGCGTATATTTCGTCACCCAATCCCCCACCGACATACCCGAGGCCATTCTCGGCCAGCTCGGCAACCGCGTGCAGCACGCTCTGCGCGCATTCACGCCCAAAGACCAGAAGGCCGTAAAGACGGCTGCAGACACGTTCCGTCCAAATCCGGCATTCAAGACGGCCGAGGCTATCATGGAGCTCGAGACCGGCGAGGCGCTGGTGTCGCTGCTCGACGAAAAGGGTTCGCCCCGCATGGTCGAGCGCGCCAAGATACTCTTCCCGCTCAGTCAGATAGGAGCCGTGACCGAGGCTCAGCGCGACCAGATAATCAAGCAGTCGCGTCTCTACGGCCGCTATGACAACATGATAGACCGCGAGAGCGCCTTCGAAATACTCATCAAGCAGGCCGAAGAGGCGGCCAAGGCCGAGGAGAATGCCAAGGCTGAAGCCGAGGCCCGGAAGCGTCAGGAGAAGGAGGAAAAAGAGGCCGCCAAGAAAAAGAAGTCGGGCATCGGCAGCAAGATTCTCGGCGCCATTGCCACGGCCGTGGCTGCCAGCGTAGCCCGAAGCGTGGGCTCGGCTGTGACGGGTGCCGTGACAGGCAAGAAGTCGACGTCGACAAGCTCGAAGAGTGCCGCCAGCAAGGCCGCCGGCTCGGCTGCCCAGGCTGCAACGAAGACCATAACCAAGGAGCTGACGCGCAGCATCCTGGGCAACCTGATAAAGTAACGGCCAGCCGCTCCCGCCAGGCCCAACAGCTCCGGCCGGGAAAGGCGGCAACGCCAATGGCCGGCAAGCGGCAGCACAGGCGCCGTCAGGCAAACGAAAGCGCCCCGCGAGAGTTTCGCGGGGCGCTTTCGTTTGTCGCAACCGGACTACTCGTAGTCTACGGTGCCGTCGCCGTTGACGATTATCTTCGTGCAGCCCTGCTCAGGCAGCTCGATTTCCGTCTCGATGTCGCCGTACACGGCCTTGCAGCCCGTGAAGTCGACAGTAACATCAGCAGCTATATCTATCACGAACGGAGCCTTGAAGGTACAGTTCGTGAACTTGGTGCCGGCAACGGTTGTCTCGACCTTGCAGGTGTTCTCGTTGCCGTCGTCCACTACCGTCGCGCCGCGCTCGAAGACTACGTTGGTGTAGGCTATGCTCTTCCAGCCGCTGCCCGGAACGGTATATCCGCGCAGGTTGGAGTCTTTGACCACCAACTCCGCAACCGAGGGGTCGGACTTGCCGGGCCATACGCCTTCACCGGCATCGGTCTGGTCGAGTGCGATGGTCTGGTATACGTCGTAGACCGAAACGTTGTTGAGCGTTATCGTGCCCGTGAACTTGTTGGGCGCGAGGCTGACGCCGGTGTATGCATAGGGAATACCGCGCACAATCAAGTTGTTTACGGTGGTGTTCTGCGTAGGAGTGGTCGCTACGAACGGCGCCATGTCACGGCTGGTGATGAACATCGCACAATCGTTGGTGCCGGTCACCTCATTCGCGGTAAGAACCGAATAAGGGTGCTCCTCGTCCTGCTTGCCCTCGAGCAGTACCGACTCCACATACATACCCACATTGCCCGAAGCGGTGTCGAAATCGACGTTCAAATCGGTCGGCAGGCGGAAGGGGAAGATCGTATATTTGCCGGTCACATTGGTCTTATCGCTATTGGGCTGAATATCGAACTCGTGCACATTGTAACGCTTGTAAGCCGAAGGCGTTCCGGAGAAGTTGGCCTTGAGCGTCAGGTTGTCGCAGAACCACGACGAGAGCAGAGGCAGGTGATTCAGAGGAATGTCCGTGATTTCGGCGATTCGCTCCTTGCTGGCATCGCTCTCGATTTTGGTCGAGAATTCGGCGCGGATGACACTTATAGCCGTATTGTTCTTGTAGGTCTCCTCGGCAGTGCCGCCGACGAAATCGTTGGAGTAAGCCAGCTGCTTCTGGTTCCATCCGTAGCCGTTCTTGCCCGCGATGCTGTAGTAGAAGTCGTAGGGCTTGAACTTGTCGGCAATGATGATCACATTGTTGACCGTGTTGCCCGAGATTTGTGGTTTCGGACTCTTGGGATAGTTGTTGGTCACCGTCGCGGCCGAACCATCGGTGCCGACAATACCGCCGATGTTGCGGTATGCACGCATCTCGACGTTTCGCACCGTACAGTTGGTCACTCGGCCCGAAGCGTTGTAGAATCCGGCGATACCGCCGACATAGATACCGCGGGCGAACGATCTTCCCTTGGTCGGCCCGTTGTAAATATCGCCGCGATACATGGGCGACAGGATTATCTGGCCGCCGTCGACCGTACAGTTGTCGATGACGACATTGTCGCCGTTGACAGAGCCGACAATACCGCCGCCGGTGTGGTAGCCGAAGAAGTCGACATTCAAGACACGCAGATTGGTAATCTTGGCGTCGCCGCCCACCATGCCGAACAGACCTGCCGGGAACCACTGCGGGTTGTCATAGGGACCGGAAGAGTCGGTCTCCTGGCACGCCTCGGCCAAGATATTGGCGTCGAACTTCATGTTGCGGACATTGCTTATGGTGTGACCGTTTCCGTCGAAGATTCCGCAGAAAGCTCGTCTGTTGCCGGCGCCAGTCCTCTCCCCTTTATTGTTGGTGACAACCAAGTTCTTGGTCGCATCGAAGTGGTTTCTCATCGAGCCGTCGAAAATGAGGCAGTCGTAGCCGATGGGCACCCAGTCGATGCCGCTCAAGTCGATATCGGCCATGAGCTTGACCTTTGCGGGGTCGGCCTTGCCGCCCTTCATGCCCATGAAGTGGAAGTTGCCGTTTTCAGGCCAGCCCGTAGAGTTGGGATTGGTGCTCTGGTGCGTAGCCTTCATGATGCGGTTCAGGAGAGTCACGTCGTTGGGCTTGGCAACATAGTAATCGCTGCCGAAGTCGGAGAACTTGTGCGAAGCGCCCGAAGCATCGTAGTAGTAGTCTGCATAGGGCTGACCGACAACGTTGTATTTCGAGTGGCACTCGCGGTAAACCAGCTTGCCGTTAACCATCTTCTGCAGCCACAGCAGACCGTTGATGTTCGAGATGAGGATTTCGTCGGCAACAGCATCGTAGTAGGCGCCGTCGGCAAGCGGTCCGCTCCACTCGGCGTTGTTGTCGCCGTCGTAGCGGCCGTTGTGGTCGCCGCTGTAAATCGGGTCGATGGTCACGTTGAAGGTAACCTCGTCGGTCAGAATGTTGCCCACGATGTTGGTGCGGTAGTTACGCTGTGCGGGCACGTTTACAAGCTGCACGATCTGCACCTCGTCCTTGCCGTTGGCATCGGTGGCAATCCACACGTTGACGTGGTCGATGGTGGTAGCCTCGTACTCGTACTTGGTCTCGCCCTTGTCGTCGACCTTGGTGTCGCTCGCAACCAGGACATAGCTCATCGACAGATACTTGAAAGTCTCGGTATCGACGCCGTCCTCGGCAGGTTCGGTGGGTATCTCGCTAAGGTAGCCCTTGTACTCGCCGTCGCCGTTCAGGTCGACATACAGGAACTCCTCGCGCTCGGCATCCTCCACGCGGGTTATGTCGACCGAAGCGAACTCCTCGTCGGTATAGTGCATGTAGGCCGGGATGCGGGCATAGGTGTAGTCGAGAGCCGAACGGAGGTTGGTCTCGTTATCGGTGTTGATTTTATCCTCGACAACGTTCAGATAGCGGGCCGCAGTGATGATCTGGGTGCGAGTGTAGGCATACTTCGAGTTGTCGTCCTTGACAACTATCTCGTAGTCGTAGCCCGTGGTGCCGACGTTGATCTGCGCGAGCGGGCGGTAGAGATATATGTAGCGCGTCTCATTGGCCTTGCGGTCGATGGTAACCTTCTCCACGCGGCAGAAGGCATCGCGCAGCTCGTCGTTGTTGGGAGTCGACTTGCTGTTGGAGCCGTCGAGCTCCTCGTAGAGAATCTGCACCTTCGTCAGGTCCACAGTCGAGTAGGCCTTGCACTGGCTGCTCTGGGCCCAGAAAGCGATCTTGTAGGTGTGGTCGCGCTTGACCTGAAGTTGTATCTCGACGGGGAATTTGTCGGCGGCAATGATGGTCTGGCCCTCGCCGGCGACAATGTAATCGGGCAACGAGGCGTCCTTGCCCTGACCGTACTCGGGCAGCAGCGTGCCGTCCTGGTCATAGACGGCATAGATGAGCATGTCGGCCTTCGTGCCGTCGCTGATGCGTGAATATTTCTTATCGGGATTCTCCTCCGAATTGGGATACTCCACCGCACGCGTGCGCACAGACGACGCCTCGGGCGAAATGGCGAACGATATGGTTTCGTAGTCGCCCGCTTCGGGAGCGCCGCCGTTAAGCGAGTCATCCTTGCAGGAAGTAGTCAGCAGCATGGCTGCAACCGCAAACCACCCGAATATGCTGAATTTGATATTTCGCTTCATATGTTGTGATATTTACATTTATGAATCTCTGCCTATTGCCGGCTGCTTTTATTTCATGTCGTCCGTATTGTTATGGTCGCCGTCGTAGCCGGGCCGGATGTCAACAATCAGGGAGAGCCCACGCGGGTCGAAAATCGAGTTGTCGAGGCCCGTGCCGCCGAGAATGTTGGTGCGCCAGTTGCGCTGCGCCGGCACGTTGACAATCTTGAACATCTGGCGGCCGTCGGAGCCGTCGGCAGCCTCAGCCATATAGAAGGTAACGTTGTCCAGAGCGGTGCCGAAGTTGGAATCGGCGTCAGTATTGTGCGAAGGTGCGAGGATGTAGCACATCGACAGATACTTGAATACCTCGGTGTAGATGCCGTCGACATTGTTGTCGTCGCTCTCTTCGGGTTTGGTCTGAAGATAGCCCAGATAGCCGTCCTCGTACTTAGAATCGTCGTCGAGGAACTCGGTCGTGAGCTTGACTTTCAGGAACTCCTCGTCTGCAAGACGACTCTTTACCTGGTCGGCCGAAGGAACGCCCTCGATGTTGATGTAGGCGGGGATCTTCTCCCAGTCGAAGGTGGCCGAGGTGGTCAGAACGGCGGGAGCATTCTTGTCGCCGCTGGTTACGACCTTGTCGGTCACGACGTTGATATACTTGTAGACGCCCGTGAGCTCGATCTTAGAGTAGAGGTAGGTGTTGCCGTAGTCGACCTCGTTGATGAAGTCCCAGCCCGAGGTGCCGACGTTGACCTGAGCCATGGCGCGCGTGAGCACCACCTTTATCTCGGTGTTGGGCTGAGCCTCGAAGCTGTAGCCAGTGCAGAATGCGTCGCGCAGCTCGTCGTTGTTCTTGGCCTGGTCGTATTTAACCTCCACAAGTTCGAGGTTCTCGGTATCGAAAGCCTCGCTCTTGCTGTTCTGAGCCCAGAATGCGAAATAGTATGTCTTGCCGCGCATCAGACGCAGCGTGATGGTCTGGCCCTCAGGCGTGAGCAGGTTCTCGGTGTAGATGATGGTCTGACCATTGCCGGCCTTGATGTTATCGCCCAGCTTGGCCTGGTCTTCCTCGGAGATGCCCATACCGTACTGCTCCAGAATGTTGAACGACTCGATATTGCCGCTGCCGTCCTTGATCGGAGTATAGACGGCATAGACGAGCATGTCGGCCTTCGTACCGTCGCTGATATGCTTATCGGCACGCGAGCTGGCCATTTTGCCCTCGGACGAAACGGTGAGTGTAACGGTCACCTCCTCGCCGCCGACGGTCGGGTCCGTCGTCCCTTCGTTTTGGGAGCAGGAGATTGCAAACAGCACGCCTGCCGCAATCAGTAATCCAGAAAGTTTGTTTTTCATGATTCGTTATTTAATTGTTATTTTTCAAATAATTACATGGTCACATTATGGTCGCCGTCGTAGTCCGGATTGACTCCGACGCCGCCCTTGGCATCCATCGACAGGAACGTTCCGCGCAGCAGCGTATGATGGTCGCGACGGATGGGCACCATTATCACCTGCGAGTTGGCCACGCGGTTGCCTGCAAGGTCGAACACCGCGACCTGAGCCTGAACGGCCCCGTCGGGGATGTTCTTGATGAAGACATAGTCGAAGCCCATCGACGCCTCGCTCTGGCCCGTGACGGTCATCTTCGTCTCGAAGAGGTAGCCGCTGTCCGAGGTTATATCGTCGGTGATGATGCTGTATGCGTTGGGATAGTAATAGGGGTATGATATCACCACTCGGTAGTCGTCGATATCGGCGCGCGTAGACAGTCCGCGGCGCTCGGCCTCGCGGTCGAGGAACTCGGTCAGGTCGGTGGTCACAAATTCAAATTTGCCGAGAGGACGGCGCATATCGACCTCGCAGAGATACTCCGTCACATCGTCATCATCGTCTGCCACCTCGACTACGGGGAAGCTGAACGGCGCGCGGCCGCGGAAGCAGTCGCGGTAGTCGGTGCTGCCGCAGTAGTTGTCGCCGATGATATACACGCCGCGGAAGTCGCCCGGCTCATAGTACGAGGCCGCATAGGAGTCCTCGAGCAGATGGCTCCACACCACCATCTCGTAGCTGCCGTCCAGCAGCTCTATCTCCACGTCGCAGTCGTAGCCCAGGGCCAAATCGCGGGTAAAGGTGTATTCGGCAACGCTGTTGTCGTTGTTGCCGGCGTTGTAGACTTTCAGGCTGATGAACATCTCGCCCGTGGATAGTGCATTGGAGTAGACCTCGGTAGTACCGGGGTGCCGGTCGTCGACCGCAGCGTCTGGATACACCTCCTCGGGGTATTCGCGCTTGGGGTCATAATAGTGCTCCCAAAGATAGAGATCGGGGTCGAAGCGGAGTCTTACGGTCACCCGTTTGTAGGGGTCCGGTCTGCATTCGGGCCACTGGTGCACATCGCAGCCAGTCAATAACAGGTATGCGGCTGCCAGTATCATGAAGATGAATGTTCGCATCACCGACGTCCTTTCTTATAGTATTTCTTCTTCAAATCGAACGAGTAAGCCAC
>JAFLRR010000018.1 GCA_022511345.1 Alistipes sp. | reverse complement strand
CGAATCTACATCTTCGGTCTGCTGTACGACAAGACCCTCAAACACAAGGATGATTTGTGGACGTGGGAACTCAACCGCTACCTCTGTTATTTGCAGGGGTGTCAGACCGTGCAGACGAACAACGGAAAACTTGCTCCCGAACTGTGGATTACCCCCGACGAACAACTCATCGCACTCAAGGTGGAAACCAAGAACTACATCTACCGAATCATGAGGGAACGGATGCAGGGGTACAGGGTCGTCGAGTATGACCAACCGTTGGACCTCAAACCCGAAGAACACGAGGACCTGTTCGTCATCTCCAAAGAACCCCTTATCCGCTATCACCTCACGGACGACAAGAACAAGAAAAAGAACAAGTGAACCTATGAGAACAAAACTGACGGAAATCATCAGTACGATGGACCAGTATAACGGGATGCGTGCACATCGGGATAAATACCAGGGAGGAGAGCAGATCGACATCCAGACCGAGATGCCCGGAGCATCCCAGCATGCAACTATCCAAGAGGGGATGCAGACTCCTACAATTCTGGAGATGTTGCACGAAGAAGACCCGCAGGAGGAATCCCAACCCCGACTCTGCGAACCGAACGATCGCATCTTGCGATTCGAGGAGTTCGTACACGAGTGTTACATCAGGGAGGTATCCGACGACACCGACTCATCTGAAGAGGACGATGAAAAAGAGGAAGAATAAGAACAAAACGATATAGCGATGCAGAAACGAATTTACAACGGAATCGCGGTCTTTGACCGACCGATAGTGATTGACGAGAATCAAATCTTGGGAATCCTGTTTGATACCCGACGCGAGCGCTTCTTCTGCGAGGGTGGAGCAGACCTTGCGCATTACATTGCTTACTTGGTCGGGGTGGAACAGTTCCTCAAGAACGGAGGGACCATCAACGACGAGAAGGATTTATGGACGCTGCCCGATGGGGAGCACGCACTGCTGTACAATGGTGCACTGGAACGACTCGTAACGGTGTTGATGCTGGATCTGGTGGGATTCCGGACGTATGAGTTCGACCGACCGATTGCGTGGCAGGAGGGAGAGATTGAGGACTCGGAGTTTGTCGTCGGTCAGACCTTGATTGACCGATACACACAAGCGAGCGATACAAAATAAACGGACGACGATGAGAAAGTTAAGTGAAACGATGAAATACATTGTATCGCGCGATGCGTTTGTTGCGGAGAGCAGGGTGCTGAAGGAGTCGATACAGAACCTGCTGAACACCTCCGACGCACAAGGTAGTGCATCTTCGGAGCAGCGACCGGTCAAACAGTACTCCCCCAAAGAGAAACTCCTGAAGTTTGACGACTTCGTGAGCAGGGGTAGACCGCGTGCATAGACCCCGACTTTTTATCCATAAGACAAGCGGTCGGTGATGACAACAGAGGGAGTTTGCATCCCTTCTGTTGTCATCGAACCAAAGCTAAATTATTGATTATAGGCAAAATAAATGCGATATCCCTTGGTCGTATCAAAATAAACGGCTATCTTCGCTATTGGAATGATGTAATAAGTTTAAAATTAGAATGTTATGAAAGAAAAACAAGTGAATTGGGAGGAACGCCATTTTCAAATTTGTCTTGCACTTTTGTCAAGGCATACAACCGACAACTATGGTTTTACCGAACGACCGGATTTGAAAGACACAATCGCTACGGCAGACCGAATGGTGGAGCTGCTGCAACAACACGCATCGCAACTGCCCCCGAAGGGAGAGAACAACGCATCATCCACGAAAGTGCCCTGCGACTGAAAGTGTACTGAATTTAATCTGTAATTTACGATACGGAGCAGTGTTTTGTGTACTGCAAATAGTCAAAGATTTATTTCGCGCGAAAAATTCGCAGAACTTGAACAGAGAAACCCAACCTCATGAAAAGAGCCGCCATATATGCCCGTGTGTCGTCGGTTTCGGACCGACAGAACACCGAGCGTCAGATTATCGACCTGAAAGCATACTCCGTCGATAACCATCTCCATATCGTGCAGACCTTCGAGGAGCACATATCGGGAGCAAAACGCAATGCAGAGCGTCCGATTCTGTGCGAATGTCTGGATTTCTGCATCTCCAACGACATCGATATCATCCTCTGCTCGGAACTTTCACGTTTGGGTCGTTCGGTCTATGAGGTTATCGAGAATGTGAAGTTTTGCCGCGACCACCGCATCAACATCTATTTCCAAAAGGAGGGCATATCCATCTTCAACCCCGACGGAACCGAGAACCCCTATACTGCCATTATGATAGCAGTCTTGGGCACTGCGGCACAATTAGAGCGGGAGTCCATCAAGTTTCGGTTAAACTCGGGTCGTGCCGCATACATCGCCAAACATGGATACGATGGTCTGGGCAGACCGAAAGGCAGCGGAAAGAGTAAAGAGGACCTTGCAGAGCAGTACAAGAGTGTCATTCGGGAGTTGCGACACGGGACATCGGTCAGAAGGACGGCAAAACTCTGTGATGTTAGTTGTGCGACCGTGCAGAAGGTCAAGCAGGTCTTTCTGTCGTAGTGGAACAGAACAAGAACGCAAAAATTTTTTGAAAAATTCATCTGAACCCATTCATCCGCCTTCTGTTTTGTTATTTTTAAACAGAACCCACCCAAACTCAACTTTTGGAGGTGGTAATGTTAATCAAAATAAAATGCGAGATGACTAAAGATGTAATGATTGAAAATTTTGGGACCCTGCTGAATATGGTGGAGTCCTTTATCGAGGCAAAGGTCAATGAAAAGTTTGACGAGATTGGCGGCAAGAAACTGAATGAAATCATCTTCCAAAACATGACCCTTACCAAAAAGGAGTTGTGCAAACGGTGGAATTGCTGCAGCAACACCATCTATAACATGGAGCGTGCTGGAATCATCTCAGCCCTCCCAATTCCCGGAAAGAGAAAGGTCTATTCCATGGCGGATGTCCTCCGGGTGGAGATGAATGGAAAGCAGAGAAACGATTACCTGGATTAACAGCCGAGGCAGATGATCAATGTAAACATAAGGACACAAAGAACAGCGGGTGAAGCATCCCTGTTCACCTATTTGAGAATTGGCGAAAAGAGCTATGCCATCGACCTGCATCTGATGGTGGATGTTTCCCATTGGAGGGAGGTATCCACCGGCAGGAAGAAGATGGAAAACTTTCTGGACCGGATGGGGTACAGTCAGCGGTTGGTGGAGATAGAGTTCGGAATCAAGGAACTCAAACGCAAGGACAAATACACCATTGATGAGGTGAAAAGACTCGTGCAGGATATCGTCCTCAAGGAGAAACGCGAGAAGTTTCTGGAGCACAAGCGCATCGGCAAAGAGATTCGGGAGCAGGAGTCGAAGTCCATCAAAACCTATCTCGTCAACTTTGTCAACCAAATGGAAACGGGTGAGGCGAGAACCAACCGGGGAGAACGCTACACGGTGCAGAGCATCAAACAATGGAAACAATTCCGCAGGGTGTTTCTTGATTTCTACACCTCGCATCCCTTTGGCTGGGATGAGATAGACAAGCACACAGTCAACAGATTTCTGACCTATTTGGAACGGTGCGACTACATGAAGAAGACTCGGGACAAGTACCTGAAACTCTTCAAACAGATCATCAGCGACGCGGAGAACGCGGGGTTTCATGCCAATCGTGTGGCCAAGAATCTCATCACGCGTCTTCATGTCAAGGAGAGCGACAAGACGAAGGAGATCTACCTGACCAAAGAGGAACTGGAGGCGATGTACGAGATGAAACTGGAGGGGACGGAGGAGATTGTCCGGGATATGTTTCTGATTGGATGTTATACCGCGCAACGGTTTTCTGATTTTTCGTCCATTCACGCCTCCTGTATTGGCGTAACTGCCAAAGGGGTGAGGGTTATCCGCATGGAGCAGCAAAAGACCGGCAATCGCGTGGTTATCCCCATCATGGACGACAAACTGGAAACCCTGCTCAAGAAGTACGACTACAACATGCCTGAAATCACCGACCAGACATTCAACAGAGTAATCAAGGATATAGGCGAGAAACTATCCAAGAGTGTACCCAGTCTTGCGAAAACAGAGCGCACACTATTGAAGAAGCAGGAGAAACTGGCTGAAAAGAGAAACCAGTGTTCTTTTGAGCGGGACAGTCAGGGCAACGTATTGAAACCCCGCTGGCAGTTAATCTCCACCCACACCGCCCGCAGGAGCGGAATCACCAACATGTACCTCTCCCAAAGGTACACCATCCCGCAGATGATGTCGGTATCAGGACACAAGGAGGAACGTACCTTCAAGGAGTATGTCAAACTCTCATTGGATGAACTCGCGGAGGTGGTTGCCATGTCAAGTACCGATGGGATGTTCTGACCCTGCAACAGCATCCCTCCAAAACAGAAACCCATACCTCAAAGTATGGGTCTTTTTTTGTGTTTCGTGCGAAAATTTCGCAACGGTTGCAGAAATTGCCTTCAGATTGCCTACAAATTTGTGCAGATGAAAAAATGAAAAATCTCTAACAAGTTATCAATTAACAAGTTAGAGATTTCATCAAGTGGTACCACCAGGAATCGAACCGGGGACACAAGGATTTTCAGTCCTTTGCTCTACCAACTGAGCTATGGCACCATCCGTTTGCTTTCATTCGAAAGCGAGTGCAAAGATAGGTATAATTTCGCAATTTCCAAATTCGGCGGCGCTTTTTTTATACACTCCGCCTTTGCAGCCTGCCGCCGCGCCGCTGCTTTGCCGAGCCCACCGCCCTGCAAATCCCCGCCGAAACGGGCTGCAGAAGCGGTGCGCAACATACCCGGCGGAAACAATTCCAGCTCGAAAAATCCCCACCGAAACGACCTGCAGAAGCGGTGCACAACAGACCGGCCTAGATAAGGCCTCCTGACGCACCTCTTCCGCAGACCCGGCATGCCCGGCAATCACAGCATGTCCGGCAATCCCGGCAAGTTCGGCAACCCCCGCGGCGTCCCTACCGGCGGCTATGCCACGCGCAGCATGATGCCATCCTCGGCCGATTCTACGCGCACGGTGCCGCCGCGCTGCAGCTCGCCGTCGATAATGAGCGTCGAGAGCGGGTGTTCTATCTCGTCGACCAGCGTGCGGCGCAGCGACCGCACTCCGTATCGCGACTCGTATCCGCGCCGTGCCAGCGTCCTCAACGCTTCGGGCGACACCTCCACGCGGCAGCCTATGCGCTCGGCGCGTGCGAGCAGCGACTCCAGCTCGAGCGACACTATGTGCTCTATGTCGTCGACCGAGAGCGTGCGGAAGACTATCACGTCGTCTACGCGGTTCAGGAACTCGGGCGCAAAGGTGCTCTCCAAAGCCTTGCGATACTCGTCTGCCGGGGCGCGCATCGCCACCGACTCTTTCGATGATGTCGAGTAACCCACGCGCACCTCGCTGCGCACCGCCTCGCGCGAACCCACGTTCGAGGTCATGATTATGACCGTGTTGCGGAAGTCGACGCTGCGGCCTTCGCCGTCGGTCAGGCGGCCCTCGTCGAATATCTGCAGCATGATGTTGAACACATCGGGGTGAGCCTTCTCTATCTCGTCGAAGAGCACCACCGAGTAGGGCCTGCGGCGCACGGCTTCGGTCAGGCGTCCGCCCTCGCCGTAACCGACATATCCCGGAGGCGCGCCTATAAGCCGCGCAACATTGTGCTTCTCGCCGTACTCGCTCATGTCGAGGCGGATCAATCCGTCGCGCTCGTCGAACAGCTGCTTCGAGAGCTCCTTGGCCAGCAGGGTCTTGCCCGTACCCGTCGGGCCGGTGAACATGAATACCCCTGCCGGGCGGTTCTCGTCCTTCAGTCCGGCGCGCGAGCGGCGTATTGCCGCCGTGACGCGTCTGACGGCCTCATCCTGCCCTATCACGCGGCTTGCGAGATAGTCTCCCAACCCGCGCAGACGCTCCAGCTCGCCGCCCGAGATTCGCTCGGCGGGAATGCCGGTCATCGAGGTCACTACCTGCTCTATCTGAGCCACATCCACCACAGCGGGATTGTCCGCCATCATGTCGCGGCGCGCAGCGCCCATCTCGCCTATTCGGGCCTTGAGCGAGAGCTCCCGCAGGCGGGCCGCTGCCGCACGCTCGTAGACGAATGCTTCGGCAGCCTCGCGGCGTTCGCGCTGCGCCTCGGCCAGTGCCGCACGCATCCGGCGCATGTCGTCCGGTTCGTTCGACGAGAGCATGCGGGCTCTCGAGCCGGCCTCGTCCATCACATCTATGGCCTTGTCCGGGAAGCTGCGGTCGGTAATGTAGCGGTCTGTGAGCGACACGCATGCTCTCAGCGCCTCGTCGGTATATCTCACGCCATGGTGACGTTCATAGCCGGGGGCTATGTTGTGCAGTATGTCGAGCGTCTGCTCCCGAGTCGTGGGCTCCACCATCACCTTGCGGAAACGCCTCTCGAGTGCCGCGTCGCGCTCTATGCTGCGGTATTCGTCGAGCGTGGTAGCTCCTATGGTGCGAATCTCGCCCCGTGCGAGGGCCGGTTTGAGTATGTTTGCCGTGTCGAGTCCTCCCTGGGTCGAGCCGGCGCCCACGATGGTGTGAATCTCGTCGATGAATATTATCGTATCGTCGGCGCTTCTGAGCTCTTCGAGCAGCTGCTGCATCCGTTCCTCGAATTCGCCGCGGAACTTGGTGCCGGCAACGAGCGACGACATGTCGAGCGAGTAGAGCTCCTTGTCGGCTATTGTACCGGGAACCTCTCCTGCCGCAATCCGCAGGGCCAGTCCCTCGACTATCGCGCTCTTGCCCACACCGGCCTCTCCGATAAGTATAGGGTTGTTCTTTTTGCGGCGCGAGAGAATCTGCACCACCCGTTCTATTTCGCGTTCGCGTCCTATTACGGGGTCTATGCGGCCCTCGCGAGCCAGGCGCGTAAGGTTTGTCCCGAACTTCTCGAGCGATGCATGATTGCGCGCCGCCGGCGCGGCAGCAGCCGAGCCCATTATCGCGACTATCGGATCGTCTCCCGCGGCGAATCGTGCTATCTCCGCAGCTATGTCCTGCGGCATCAGGCCATACTTTGCCAGCACGGCCGATGTCGCCGTCGAGCAGTCCGAGGCGATATTGAGCAGTGCGTGAGCTGTCGATATGCTTCTCAGCCCGGCGCCCGTGCGCAGCAGCTCTGCCGAGAAGTCTCTGAAGAACTCTTCGGGCGTCGGAGCCGGGCCGTTGTCGTCGTTTGCAGCGGCGGCAGCTGCCTCGCGCTCGATGGATGCGCGCAGCGATTGAATATCGGAGCCGTTCAGGCGGCTTGCGAGAATCTGGTATGCGAGCGAGCCTTCGTCGCGTAGCAGTTCGAGCATCAGATAATCTTTCAGCGAGCGGTTGACCGCCGACTTCGAGGCGTCGAATGCCGTGCGAGCTATTGCCCCCTCGAGGCTCTTTGAAATCTTGGTCTGCATAGTCGTGTCCGGTTTTATTCGGGAAAATAACGCATGCAGGCCGTGCGATATTATGCCCCCGTCAGGGCATCCGGGCCCCTGCCGAAGCTATCGCGCTGAGGCTTAGTGCGGCCGTGCGGCCAAAAAAAATCGTTGTTCAGGGCTATCTTCGGGGCCACTCCCCCACTTCGGCGTCGCGTATGTCGCGGCCGTCCACCGTCAGGCGCACGGCCGTGCGCACTGCGTGAAATCCGTAGCAGCCTGCAGCTCCGGGGTTGATGTACAGCAGGTCATGAACCCTGTCGGGCTTTATGCACAGTATGTGCGAGTGCCCCGCAATGAACAGTCCCGGTCTCAGGCCGCCTATCCTCTCCGCAGCCCTGGGGCTGTAGCTTCCCGGGCGGCCGCCTATGTGCGTCATGAGCACATCCAGCTCCTCGCAGCGGAAATATTCGAACTCTTTGAACACTCTTCGCATCACTCCGCCGTCGATATTTCCCCACACGGCCCTCAGGGGCTTCAATGCGGCAATTTCGTCGGCCATCTCCAGCGAGCCTATGTCTCCGGCGTGCCAAATCTCGTCCACTCCGTCCAGGAACCGGCGCAGCGCGTCGTCGAACGTGCCGTGCGTGTCGGATATTATGCCTATTCGTTTCACTGCTGCAAATATAGCTTTTTTTGCCGTCCGCCTGGCGCTTTGCGGCACAAAAAAACGGAGCCCCTTTGCGGGGCTCCGTTGACGGTCGTCTTGGCAGAACACTACAGCGGGTTCTGATCCTCGGCGTTGATGTAGGGATTCGAGTTGAGCTCTATCGACAGAGGAATCTGGTAAGTGAAATCCTTGCCTGCGGGCACAACCAGACGGCGTGTGTGGTTTGCCGACGAGGTACGGTCCACACCCACGTTGAAACGCTTGTTGGTGAACCACTCGTGACCCTCGCCCCACAGCTCTATGCGGCTCTGGAGGAATATTTCGTCGAGAAGCGCCGAACCGGTTGCCGACGGCTTCGCATACTGGCTGTCGCGTACCGACACCAGATCGTAGAGAGTCTGCTGTGCAGCTGCGTCGTTTCCGCCGCGAGCCTCGGCCTCGGCCTTGAGCAGATATGCCTCCGACAGACGCATGAAGATCTCGTCCTCGTTGAAGGTCGGGGTGTCGAACTTCAGCGTTGCATACGCGGGCGAGCCGACCTCATCGTCAGCCTCGGCCATGAAGTTGGCCTTGCGGTAGTCCGAGTCGGGAATCTGGTTGTAGAGACGCTCGTCGATGCAGGGGTAAATATTGCCGGACGAGTTGTTGCTCTGGCCCTCGGCAATCATCGTGTAGGATACGAAACCTGCGAACGAGCTGCGGCCCAGCGTGGTCGACATCTCCCAAACGTAAGCCCAGATGGTCTCGGGCAGCGAAGCGTCCAGGAAGCCCGAGGTGGTGTACTCGGTCTCGTCCATGAGCGAGTAGCATCCGCTGTTGATTACCGCAGCGGCAGCGTTGGCAGCCACCGTATACTCGCCGGCGGTCAGTGCCGCACGGGCCAGTATGATGTTTGCCACCGTCTGATCGATGTCGGTGGGGTCCTCTGCGGGGTCGTAGCCCTCGCCCTCGAACAGAGCCACAGCCTCCTGCAGGTCGGCTATTATCTGCGCGAACACCTCGGTCGACGGGGTGCGTCCCTTAGCGCCCTCCACGGTCAGGTACAGGGGCACGCCGGGCTTATCCTTGCCGCCGTGCATGTAGTCGTCCTGGTAGATGCACATCAGGTAGTAGTACGCCAGAGCGCGGTAGGTCATGGCCTGCGCCTTGTATATCAGCGCGGCGCCCTCGGCATCCTCGGGAATGAGGTCCAGAATCTGGTTCGACTTGTACACGATTTTGTAGAGGTCGTACCACTTGTCGGCCGTGTATGCGGCGGTCTGCTGGCGCAGGTTTTCGAACATATACTGGTCTGCGAACCAGTTGGTGGTCGCCGACAGCACCATGTCATTGCCCTGAAGGTCCATACCCAGGTTCCAGAGCATGAATCCGCGGTTGTCGGTGTTGCTGCTGCGATATCCGTTGTGCATGTAGACCAATGCACCCTGCATCATGGGAGCCAGCACCATGTCGGGATCCTTGCGGATGAGGTCCGAGAGCTGCTCGTCCGATACCGAGTCTCCGGCCGGATTCGTATCGAGCATGCTTGCGCACGAGCTCAGAAGCATCGACGCGGACAGTGCGATATATAAAAGCTTTCTTTTCATATGCTTATTCTCTTTTCTTGTTCTAACTACAGTTTAACGGTCACACCGAACGAGAAGCTGCGGGCCGTCGGGAAGTTGAATCCGCTCACACTCACGATGTCGCGACGCGGGTCGAAACCGTCATGCGCGGTGATGAGGCAGAGGTTGTCGGCGCTGAAGAATACTCTTACGGACTCGAGCGATACCTTCTGCGTCCACTTCTTGGGCAGCGTGTAGCCGATGTTGATGTTGCGGATGTTGAAGTAGGAAGCATCGCGGTAGAGCGCATTCACATTCGAACCGCGGAAATTCCACGAATACATCAGTTTGGGGAACTTGGCGCCGGGATTATCGGGAGTCCAGGTGTTGCGCACCAGGTCATCCGACACGGTGAATCCGGGGCGATAGGGGTCGTACATGTTGGCCGACTGACCATCCCACATGCGGCCGCCTATCTGATACGAAGCCGTGAACGAGAAGTCCAGATTCTTCCAGCGGAACGAGGTGCGCAGACCGCCCGTCATGTCGGGCAGCGCGTCGCCCATCTCGAACTGGTCAGCCTCGGCGAACAAGTTGGTCTTCTCGCGGCCTATAACCTTTCCGTTCTCGTCGGTCACCTTCTTCCAGAAGAGCTCGTCGCCATTCGCGGGATCTATGCCTGCATAGTCGAACAGATAGAGGTTGTAGTACGACTTGCCCTTTCCGCGCAGATAGATTCCGGTGATGTAGTCGCCGCCCAGAGCGGGGTTGCCCAGCTCCGAAGGATAGTCTATCAGCTTGTTGCGAGCCACCGAACCGTTGAGGTTGATGTTCCAGTACACGTTGCGGGTCTTCACCAGGTCGACGGTTATGTCGAACTCGAAGCCGACGTTACCCAGAATACCGATATTCTCCAGATGCGAGGTCAGACCGGTCGACGAAGGAGTAGGACGGTTCCAGATGAGGTTGTGCGTGCGGCGGTTGTAGTAGTCCAGCGAACCGTATACGCGATCCCAGAGGCGGAAGTCGATACCGGCGTCGAACTGCTTGTTGTTCTCCCAGGTCAGCTGGGGGTTGCCGACGGTGCTCTGCGAAATCGAGGGCACGCCGTTCAGCGAACCTATGCCCCACAGGTTGGTGTAGGGATATGCGCTGTTAATCTGGTTACCCGACCATCCGTAGGTAGCGCGCACGCGCAGGTCGTCCACCCAGTCGGCGCTCTTCATGAACTTCTCGTTGGAGATTCGCCACGAAGCGCCCAGCGACCAGAAGTGGCCCCACTTGTTGTACTTGAAGAGCGAGGTTCCGTCGTAGCGGTACGAAGCCGACACTGCGAAGCGGTCGTCGTAGTCGTAGTTCACGCGGGCGAAGTAACCCTCGATTGCCGAGTTGGTGGTCGAACCGGTCGAGCCGTCGCCGTAAGCCTCGACAGCATTTCCCAGCTCGGGAATGCCCGGATAGAAGATGTTGAGCTTGTAGGCGTCGAGATCGCTCTCGCGGCTGCGGCTGAACTCGTGGCCGATGATTGCATCGACAGTGTGCAGACCGCCTATCTTCTTGTGGTAGTTAAGCATCTGCTGGGTGTTGTAGGACATGTAGTTGTCCACAAATTTCTCTACAATACCGTTGTAAGGAGCGCCTGCCGCCGTACCGTACTCGTTGTTGCTGAAGTAGGTATCCATGCGGTAAATATTGTCGACGGTGAAGTTGGCCGTGAACTTGAAGTCCTTCAGGAACACCACGTCGGCATAGAAGTTTGCATAGAGGTTGTCGCGCACCGAGTTGTTGATGTCGCGGCTGAACGAATCGTAGGGGTGAGCCGAGTTCATCGAGTTGAACACGTCGCCGGTCCGTCCGAAGGGCGACAGCGTGGTGCCCATACCGTTCTCGAGCATCTTCGTTCCATCCTCGTTGTAGCGGATGTTACCCTCGAGGTCGCGAGCGTAGTAAGGCACGGTGGGATTCTGCCATGCGGTCCAGATAAATGCATTTCCGGTATTCGCACCTGCGCCGTAACCCGGGTCGTCGATGTCGCGACGCGAGTAGGAGATGTTGGCGCCGGCCTTGAGCCAGTTGGTCACCTGAGCGTTTACGGCTGCACGGCCCGAGTAGCGCTTGAATCCCGACTTGATTACATAGGAGGGATCCTCGAGGAAGCTGCCCGATATGTAGTAGTCGATTTTGTTGTTGCCGCCGCTCATGTTCAGCGTGTACTCCTGACGGAATGCCTTGCGGAAGAGGTAGTCGTCGTAGTTGTCATGGTAGAGCAGCTGCGCGTTGGGGTTCAGACGGCCCGTAGCGAAATCGATAAGGGTCTCGCCTGCAGGCAGCTTGTATGCCATGTAGTTACCGGCGTCGTAAATCATGTCGTAATAAGCAGCAATTGCAGCCTGGTCGTGCGGCAGACCTTCACCCTCCGTGTAGTAAATGTACTCTGCACCATAGAGATACTCGTAGTAGTCGCCGGGGTTCTGCATGGTCTTGTGCTCCTTGACGCCTATCTCGTTCCAGCCCCACTTAGCCTCGAAGGTGATGTTTGCCTTCTGGTTACTCGAGCCCTTCTTGGTGGTCACGAACACAACGCCGTTTGCAGCGCGCGAGCCGTAGAGCGCGTTTGCCGCAGCATCCTTCGACACTACCACCGACTCGATGTCGAGCGGGTTGATGGTCGTCAGAGCCGACGAGTAGGGAACACCGTCCACGACGATGAGCGCGCCCTTAGAACCGTTGATCGAACCGAAACCGCGGATGATGATATCCGAGTCATAGCCCGGCTGGCCCGAGTCCTTGAACACCTGGATGCCCGGTACCGAACCCTCCAGAGCGTCGGTCACGGTCGACACGGTCACCTTCTGCAGGTCCTGAGCGGTCACGGCCGAAACCGAACCGGTCAGGTCGCGCTTCTTGACCGTACCGAACGACACGATTTCCACGTCATCGATAGTGTGCGCGCTCTCCTTGAGCGTGATGTCGATGCTCGTACGGTTGTTGACAGCCACCTTCTGCGCCTCAAAGCCCAGATAGGATACCGTCAGCGTTGCACTGGCAGGAGCCGAGATAGCAAAACGGCCGTCGGCGTTGGTCGATGCGCCGGTCGTCGTTCCGTCGACAATCACTGCCGCTCCGACTATCGGTTCGCCCGACTCGTCGGTTACCGTTCCCTGAATCATTCTGTTCTGGGCTATGC
>JAFLRR010000017.1 GCA_022511345.1 Alistipes sp. | reverse complement strand
GCATGTCGCCGATGCGGCTCGTATTGTCTACGAAGGTCGTGTCTACCTCCGGGCGGTTGATGACGTAGCGGATGCGGAAGTGCCGCCGGCCTGTATCATTCTCCTGCGGGTGGGCTATGCTCGCGAAACAAAGCATCGGGAGCAGTGCGATGAAAATTTTAAGCTTCACAATAACCAAGTTAACACCCCGCCAAAATGGCCGGGATACAATGTGTCGCAAAGATAACGTAAATTATTCGATTTTCATACATTCGGGGGAGTGATTTCGAAAAAAAGCAGCGGCAAATACCTGCACATCAATTTCCGCCGCCTATTCTGCCCGGCAGAAAAGCTGCGGCGCCGACCCCGAATACCAAATGCCGCGCCCCGCTTGTCAGAGGCCCGGCGTCGGACAGCGGTTTTCACCGTCCCGAGAACCAGAATTCCCATTCTTGTTAAGAAATGGAGACAATTTACAAAACATTGATTCATAATCTTATGTAAACAAGCCCGCCCTGGATTTTCTCATTTTTCCGACTTTTTGACCGCCGAATCGCAATCGCATGCTGGAATATTTATCGAAAAATGCTACCATTTTTACTGATTCTTTTGCAATCTAACCCTGTTTAAGTTATATTTGCAACTGGAAATGCCATTTCTTAACAAGAATTGGGTGCAGTTGTCCTGTCATTTCTTAACAAGAAACAGGCTCTCCGCAGATGGAAAAAACAGTTACTGCTTAAGATAAAAAGTCGAAATCAAGATGGACATCAAAAAGACAATGTGTCTGCTCTGTTTTGTGCTCGGGTCGATATTTTCGGCTCACAGCCAGAAGGTTGCAGTCAAGACCAATCTGCTCTATGACGGACTGGCCAATGTCAACGCAGGCCTTGAAATAGGTCTGTCGCCCCGTTGGACGCTCGATTTGTCGGGCAACTACAACGGCTGGCAGGTCAACAAACACAAGTGGAAGCACTGGATGGCGCAGCCCGAGGCGCGCTACTGGTTCTGCGACCGTTTCATAGGCCACTTCCTCGGTTTTCACGCCATCGGTGGTCAGTACAATTTCGGCAACATCAAGACCGACACGTCGTTTTTGGGTTCCGACTTTTCGCAGCTGACCGACTACCGCTACGAGGGCTGGGGTGTCGGAGCGGGCATTGCCTACGGCTATGCGTTCGTTTTTGGCAAGCACTGGAATCTCGAGCTCGAGCTGGGCGTGGGCTATGTCTACACCCGTTTTGACAAGTTCGAGTGTCAGGATTGCGGCAAACTCATCGACAAGGATGTTCCTCACCACTACTACGGTCCCACCAAGGCCGCAATCAACCTAGTCTATCTGTTCTAAATGAAGACTGCGATGAAAAGAGCAATACCTATATTAATAATGTCGGCTCTGCTGGGCGTTTCGGCCCATGCTCAGAGCACCGTCTATACTCAGCAGCCCCTCACGGGCGTAGAGGTCCGCGACGTCCACTACATGCGCCACGGCGGCAACATGAACGTCGAGATGGATGTCGACCTCGGCGCGCTCGATGTCAAGCCCCAGCGCGCGGTGATTCTCACCCCCTATCTTGTCAACGGCAGCGACTCGCTGGCCCTCCACTCTGTGGGCATCTACGGCCGCAAGCGCTACTACCACTACGTCCGCAACGGCGAGAGCATGCTCACCGGCCCGTCGGAGCTCTCCTACCGCCGCAAGCAGAAGCCCTCGCATCTGGCCTACACCTCCGAGGTGCCCTATGCCGACTGGATGGACGGTTCGCAGCTCTGCATCGTTCGTCAGGACTACGGCTGCTGCTCGTCGCTGCTGGCTCAGCAGCAGGGGCCGCTCGGTTCCTACCGCAGCGTGGCCTACAAGCCCGATTTCCGCTACGTTCAGCCCGTCGTGGTCACCGACAAGAGCTACACTCTCTCGGGCCGTGCGTTCATCGACTTCCCTGTCAACCGCACCGAGCTTCACCCCGACTACCGCGGCAACCGTGCCGAGCTGGCCAAGATTGTCGCCACCATCGACTCCGTGCGCAACGACCAGGACATAACCGTCACCTCACTGACCATCAAGGGCTTCGCATCGCCCGAGGGCACCTACGAGAACAACGTTCGTCTGGCCAAGGGCCGCACCGAGACCCTCAAGCAGTATGTGCAGCAGCTCTACCGCTTCGAGCCGGGCTTCATCGTCTCGGACTACGAGGCCGAGGACTGGCAGGGTCTGCGCGACTATGTCGCAGGTTCGGCTCTCGAGCACCGTTCGGAGATTCTGGCCATCATCGACGACCCTGCGCTCGACCCCGACCCGCGGGAGTGGCGCATCAAGCTCCGCTACCCCGACGACTACAAGGTTCTGCTCTCGAGCATCTACCCTGCGCTGCGTCACTCCGACTACCGCATCACCTATTCGGTTCGCGCGTTCAGCTCGCCCGACGAGATTCGCCGCATCATGGCCACGGCGCCTCAGAAACTCTCGCTCAACGAGATGTTCATCCTGGCGCAGACTCTCGAGCCGGGCAGCGACGAGTATAACGACGTCTTCGAGACGGCCGTGCGCATGTTCCCCGACAATGAGACGGCCCATCTGAATGCGGCCAATGCAGCCATGACCCGCGGCGACTACACTTCGGCGCAGCGCTACCTGGCCAAGGCGGGCGACGGAGCCGAGGCCATCTATGCGCGCGGCGTTCTGTCGGCCCTGCGCGGCGACTACGAGGCTGCCGAGCAGCTGGTGCGCGAGGCTCAGGCTAAGGGCATGGCCGATTTGGGCGGCGTGATCGAACACCTGCAGGAGGTCCGCAAGTATGCGCCCCGGCAGTAACCACAAACATCGACTTCAAACCGGAAAAAGACTGTAAACGGAAATAGAAACTCAGGCACGAAGGCTCAAGGCCTGCCGCATGGCGCGAGCCGGGCGGCGGGCCGGAATGCCAAAAAGACCGACCGTCTAAGGACTCCCGTGGAAAACCGCAAGGCTCCCGGGGAAAAACCCTTGAAAACGCGGCGGACCGGCCCCGTGAAAACCTGAAAGGCAGATAAACGAAAAAAGCAAAAAAACCAAAATATCAACTCAATTTCTAATCAATTAATTAACAAACAAATGAAAAAGTTCTATTTTCTTTTGTTGTCGGCCGTAGCCTTCGCATTCGCAGGCTGCGCAACGGACCCAACGGCTGACGGTGGCCCCGAGGTGGGTGGCGAGGTTTCGTCCAAGGACAGCTTCTACCTTGACATCGCCATGTCGCGTCCCACCACTCGCAGCGCTACGGACAACGGTCCCGAGGGCAGCCAGGGCAGCACCAACTCGGACGAGGATCCCGACTACGAGTACGGTTATGACTACGAGAACTCGGTAAACGAGGTTCTGCTCGTATTCGCGACCACCGACGACAAGTTCATCTTCTCGGCTACGGCTTCCAACATCCTGGAGTCGCCCTCGGCTACTCCCAGCGAGAACTTCCAGTTCACCGCCAAGGCTTCCGTCTCCAAGTCGATCATCACCGACGAGTACAAGGAGAATGGTCTGCTCAAGGATAGCAAAATGGTTCGCATCTACGCTTTCTGCAACCCCACTGAGGAGGTTATCACCAGCATCGACAACGAATCGAATAAGGGCACCACTACTTGGCTTGACGCGGTCGGTTCGCTGACCGAGGTCGCTTCGGACAACAAGAACCCCGGCTCGAACAACATCTGGGCAAGCCGTTCGTTCCTGATGACCAACGCTAAAGTCAAGCAGGCCGAGCTTCCTGCAACCGAGGATGCATGGAGCGCATACACCAACCCCGACAATCCGTTCCACCTCTCGCAGAACAACGAGGGCGGCATCAACAACTCGACCAACGGTCCCATCTACGTTGAGCGCACCGCTGCCCGTATCGACTTCAGCGATGCGAGCGAAGGCAATGACTTCACCTACGGTCTGGTTGCAGGCCGCGGCGATGTCTTCGAGGGCGATACCAAGACCGAGAAGGATCTGAACCTTATCAACGTCGAGCTGACCGATATGGCTCTCGTCAACATGAGCAAGGGCTACTACGCTCTGCGCCGCGTATCGGCTGACGGCACCAACGCCTCTTGGGTTGTCGGCGGCGTTGAGACCCCGTCCAACTACGTAGTCGACACCGACTATTCGACCAAGAGTACCGGCTACACCGCCGAGAACGCAGCTACCGGCTTCAACTACACTCTCTTCGAGAGCAACAAGACCGGCGAATTCTACAACTACAACATGAGCAACTGGGTTTGGGACAAGCTCGCGACTGTTGTCGCGAACGCCGAGGACACCTGGTCGGGTTCGACCACGTGGAACCGCAAGTACCACATCTGGCGCTATGTAACCGAGAACACGATTCCCGTGATTAACAAGCAGCAGGTTCAGCAGTCGGTAGGTGTCGTATTCAAGGGCCAGATCAAGCCCGGCGAGGACATCGAGGCCAAGTCGGCCGTTACCAACACTCAGCCCGAGGGCGAGCCCACCTATTCCGAGGGCAACCGCTACATCTCGGCTGATGTAGAGAGCGCTCTGTCTTCCACCACCCAGAACTCGCCCGTTCTCTTCTCGCTCAGCGGTCTGCTCTATGCAGGTATCAAGGAGCTCACCACCACCGCCGTTACCAACGGCTACGGTTCGGTTGCAGAGCGCGTGCTGGGCAACTGGTATCTCGATGCAGAGGCTGAGAGCCTCGAGCAGGTTACCTCCGGCACCTTCACCTATGCCGAAACGGCTCCCGCTGCACAGGAGGGTCACATCATCATACAGCTGACTCCCGCAATCTACAACTACATCAAGGGTTACACCCAGAAGCAGGCCGAGGAGACTCTTACTCCCGACTGGACCACCGGCTTCTCGGTTGACTCCAAGCTCGTCGAGACCGACGCAGACTTCAAGAAGCTCGTTACCGATCAGGGCGTTACGATGTACGCTCCCACGCAGGACGGCGATAGCTGGGGCTACTTCTGCTACTACTTCTACTGGAACCGCCACAACGACAACGGCGACATCAACGACATGGGCGTGATGGAGTTCGCTACCGTGCGTAACAACGTCTACAAACTGGCTGTCACCAAGCTCAGCCGTCTGGGTCATCCCCAGAATCCTCAGGACGATCCCGATCCGCTGGAGCCGGGCGACGAGGACGAGACCGACGACGCTTACTTCGATGTTCAGATCGTGGTTATGCCGTGGGTAGTACGTCTAAACGATATCGAGTTCTAATTTTCTAACGAACGCAACAATAATGAAATTATTTAGCGTCATCAGCAGCACTTTGAGGAGGGGTTTCTACCCCCTCCTCGGGGTGTTGTTTTTTGTCCTCGCAGCAACGGCCTGCGAAACGATTTACGACGACAGGTCGAACTGTTTCGGCGGCGTACGCCTGCGATTCGTCTACGAATACCACATGGAGCGCGGCGCAAACGCATTCCCCGCAAATGTGGACTGCGTGACTGTCTACGTGTTCGACACCGAGGGCAACTACGTGACGCAGCTATCCGAAACATCCGACGTACTGCAGGACGAGAGCTACCGCATGGACCTGCCCCTCGACGCGGGCACCTACAATCTGCTGGTCTATGGCGGACTCACCTGCCAAAGCAGCCGTTTCGTCTTGACCCCCGACTGGAGCGACGCCTCCGCGGCTTCACTCCACCAGCAGGAGGACACCACCGTAACCCTGCCCCGCGACAGCCAGGGCGTGAGCGCCGAGCAGCTCCACGACCTCGACAAACGTGAAGGCGGCCTTTTCTACGGCGCACGGCAAATCACGCTCAGCGACGAGGATTTCAACAAAGGACACTACCGCGACGAGACGGTCTACCTGATAAAGGACACCAACGACATTCAGATAATCCTCCAGGAGCTGGAGTCGCCATACAGCGTGGACGTTGCCGACTACGACTTCAAAATCGTCGACGACAACTTCGTACTCGACGCCCTGAACCAGGCCGTGCACATCGCCGGCGACGACTATCAGCCCTGCTACAAGCCCTACTTCTCGAAGAACAGGTCGATGGGCTTCGTCGACATCGACAACGCCCGCGACGGCCAGTACCTCGAGGGCGACGTCAACATGCCCGTGCAGGTGGCTTGCGCCGAGTTCTCGACCTCGCGTCTCTTCTTTGAGCACGCACGTTCGGCACGACTCATCGTCTCCAGCAGCGACAGCGGCGAGGAGATAATCAACGTGCCCCTGATCGAGTACCTGCTGCTCATCCAGAACCACTACGACAACTGGATCAAGTCCGAGCAGGAGTTCCTCGACCGTCAGAGCCGCTGGAGCCTGATTCTGTTCCTGAACAACGGCCGGTGGATAAACACGAGCGTCCGCATTTCGGTCAACTCGTGGATTGTCAGACTAAACAACATCATAATCTGACGCCGGACCTATAAAAAAACCATATCGGAGCGATGTTCAAAGGAATGAAATACTTATTTGCAGCGCTGGCCACCGCACTGGCCGGCCTCTGCTGCACATCGTGTACGAGCGACCTCGCCTCCGATGACTTTGCAGGCGCCAATGGACAGGTCTTCCTCTCCATGAGCGTCAAGATGCCCTCTTTCGCCGACCAGACGCGCGCCGGCGAACCCCTCACGGCCGAGCAGATTCGCGACCTGAGAATAGTCGTAGTCAGCCTGCCCGTGGACAGCAGCGGACGCACCCTGCAGGAGAGCGCCGTAGTCGAGGCCAACACTACCGTCGGCGTCTCTTTCAACCGCGAGGGCATCAGCGAACATCTGTTCGGAAACATCATCCCCGACAGAGAGAAAAAGATATACTTCATAGCGAACTGCGAGAAGCGCAACAGCCCCTACCTCGAGCTGCGCACCCCCCAGGGCACGCCGCTCGACCTGAACGACGACAGCATATACCTGCCCGCTGCCGGCGGCCCGGCGCCCATCGACAACTGCATCTTCACAGCTCCCACCGGCCGCTACGGACAGACCTACACGGCTACACAGGGGACCATAACCGACTACCACATACCAGTCACGGCCGTGCACTCCATCACCATGCCCTCGATTGCCGACCTCAAGAAGGTCGCCGAGGCTACCCCCTACGGCCTGATATACAAGGTGCGCGACCCGCTCTACCTGGTGCGCGCGGTCAACAAAATCGACCTCACGCTCGAAAACAACACCGGCACCGTCGAACAGACCGGCGACCACCCGATAGCGCCCGCCGACGTGCAGCTCCGCTCCGTCACCATCTCCAAAATCGGCGAGGGCACAACCTACCTGTTCGCCCATCTCGATACCGACGACAGGCTCTTCGACAACTTCCGGCCCACGGCCGACGAACTGGCCAAACCATTCTACGAGCGCTCCGACTTCAACCCCGCCTGGATGCGCTGGCTGGCCAACGAAGCCGCCCTCACCCAGGACGACAACTACCGCTACTACGAGTGGCTCAAGTCCTACGAGCTGCCCGCCGCAACCGCCCACCGCGACTGGATCTTCGACTTCGACGGCAACTGGACCTCGTCGACCCGCGCCGCCGACCGCACGCTGCCCACCACATGGACGGCCCCGACCTTCTACTTCCCCGAGTCGAAGTTCACCGACGACAAGGGCGAGCAGCAGTACAAGCTCCGCTTCGAATTCGACATGCGCCGCCCCGACCCCGACGACCAGAGCCAGATGAAAATCGAGAGCTGCACATTCGAGGCCGTGATGCCCAATCTCGAGTCTCTGTTCCGCAACACGCACGTCAAGGTGCGCTTCAGCGTCACCGACAATGCCGACGTACGCCTCATCCTGACCGTGCTGCCCTGGACCAACGCCCCCGACGAGGCCTGGCACTATACCCACACCGTGACAATCGCCCAGGACGGCTTCATCCACTGGGACGAGCAGTCGCGCTACTCCGACGACAAGGTCAACTGCCGCCTGGTGGTCACGCCCGAGAATTCGGTCTTCGCCACGGGCCACTTCACCATCCTCTCGCCCGAGAACGACGAGTGGTGGGCCTACCTCATACCCATCACGGGCAACCCCGACGCCTTCTGCTTCGTCGACGAGCAGGGCAACGAAATCGCCAACCCCCACGGCCTCATCGACGGCACCCAGGCCGACATACGCATCAAGCACCGCTACCAGAGCGTCCCCGAGCAGAACACCGCCAAGCTGCAGATCATGGTCCGCACGGCCGACAACCGGTACATGGAGGCCGACGTCTGCGAGGGCCCTGCCACCTACTACACCATCATCCAGAACCGAAATATTTTTTAGCACGATATGCGTAATCTGAAATATATACTCCTGCCTTTGGCCGCCGCGTTTCTGCTCGGCTGCATAAGCGAGGATACGGCCGACCCCGACGACGTTCGCGGCGACGTGAGAATCTCGATGGCCATACCCACGGCCATGTCGCAGAGCGAGGGCGAGGACGCATACAACGAGAACGCAATCCACCGTGCCAGCATATTCTTCTACCCCATCGACTCCGACGACGATACCCCCGCCGTCTACCGCTACACCGACAACAGCATCAGCGCCGCCCGCTCGCACGAGGTCTACTTCCGTGCCGATGCCGACCTGCGCGTGAAGATATTCCCCAACGACAACCCGGCCCGCGCCTTCGCCGTGGTCAACCTGCCCGAGGGCTTCGCCATCGACGACAAGGCCACGGTCAACCAGATTCGCGACCTGATTGTCACGGCCGACTTCCGCGAGACTGTCGTGCAGCCCGACTTCCTGATGCTGGGACAGAGCACCGTCGAATTCGACAAGACCACCAAGCAGGCCACGGGCGAGATACCCATCAAGCGCACGGCCGCCAAGATACGCCTTGCGCTGACCATCGACAACAACGTCGAGGACTACGACCCCGAGGACCCCGGCAACGTCGTCCGCCGATGGGAGCCGCTCGTCGAGGGCATGCGCGTCTACATCACCAACGGCGTGCGCCGCGCCCATGCCGGCGGTGCGCAGCTCCAGCGCTCCGAGCTCGAGGCGCTCGACCCCGCCGAGGATGACGGCCAGAACCCCGATGACGATGGCTACACCCCGCCCGTGCAGCAGAACGGCTACTACAAGATTTCGGCTTCGGGCAGCACTTCGAGCAGCAATCCCGACGATTTCGTCAACGACTTCCAGACCCTTGCGCGCCGCGTGACCAAGACCTCGCCCTTCACCGACGAGGCCGACTACTATCCCTATTGGCACGACGACCCGCTCTACTCCTACCCCCACCAGTGGGAGAATACGCCCTACGAGGACCGCCAGACCTATCTTGTCGTGCAAGTTCCGTGGAAGGCCGAGGGTGAGCAGATCTACAAGACCTTCTTCTACCAGGTCCCCGTCAATCTGCGCGGCGGCTCCGTCCAGGACTCCGACGGCAGCAAGTGGGATATCGACGGCAACACCATCGAGTCCAACATGTACTACATCGTCAAGCTGCACGTGGGCATGCTGGGCTCGTTCAACCCCGAAGAGCCCCTGACCATCGAGGCGGCCTACTACGTCGTTCCCTGGCAGACCGAGGATATCGAGGCCGACCTGCGCTCGACCCGCTACCTGGTGGTCAACGAGACCAACTGGACCATGCACAACACCTCCGACCAGGACATACAGTTCTACTCGAGCCACGAGACCGTCGTTGCGCGCATCAAGTACCGCTTCTGGAACTTCAACCCCGTGCAGGGCACATATACCGACGACGGCGAGACCTACAATATCAGCCACGACGGAGCGCCTCTGCGCCGCACCATCGTCTGGGAGCGCGACGGCGACAATACCATATTCAACCGCTCCATCGAGCAGTCCATGGCCGAAGATGACCGCAGCACAGCCATTCAGGCCGACTCCATCTTCAGCTGGAGCATCGACAACCGCAACTTCATGCTCCACTACCACCACGACCTGCTGCGCTGGACCGAGTACACAACCACCTCCAGCGGAGCCGAGCTTCCGGTATTCGGCACCCAGAGCGTAGGGCCGCATCAACGAATCGGCACAAATGTGTCGCCATATACCGGCACCAACGCCCCCGGGCCGGTCGATGTCAGCGGATTCTACGGCAAATACAACGGCGCCACCCAATACCTTAAAAAGAGCCGCAACCCCGACTATCCCGAAAGATACATCAACGAGTGGTCCATCATCTCGGTCGAGATTACAATCATACACAAGGACCTGTTCGAACAGGGCGGACACCTCGACAACACCCGCTTCCAGCAGACTATCTACATAGTCCAGTATCCGCAGATGTACATCGAGTCCGAGGAGAGCTCCGGCGGCACCAGCGGCACGACATTCGTCAACAACAACCGTAGTGCAAGCGGCAATTGGGACAATATTACAGCGGCCAATATTGCCGCCACGAACAACAACCCCAACATGTATATTGTGACCATCACTCAGCTCGACGAAGATTCGCAGCTGCAAATCGGCGACCCGCGTTCGCTCACGGTCAACAACCTGCTGTCAAGCGCAAGTATGGCGAGTGGTTCCCAAGCAAGATGGAATAGTAATATTTATAATGCGGAGGATGTTTACTATATACTTGATGAGACGGGTGCAAACCGATATGACTGGCCGCACTATAATTTTGCCAATCGTGCAACGGATACTCCTGCTCGCGATGCATACGGAAACGACCTGAGCAACTACTATCCGACTGACGAAAGCGGTATGAAGGATAACTATGTGGCCCCGAAACTCCGCATAGCCTCGTCGTTCGGAAATACGGGAGGTAATTTCGGAGCGGAAATGGCCCGCCGCCGCTGCGCCGCCTATCAGGAGGGTGGCTACCCCGCAGGCCGCTGGCGTCTGCCGACCCGAGCCGAGATAGAGTTCATATCGCAGCTCTCGCGCGACGGACGAATCCCGCTGCTCTTCACCCCGTGGCATGCGCAGGCCATATATATGGGAAAACCGATAGTTCATGCCCAAGGCGACGGCAGGTCGACTGCCCCTTATGGTTCTCCATACCTAAACTATCCCCACTACTGGTGCTCGCAGGGTGCCGCCTATATCAACAACGACAACAGCGGAGCGGTCGAGATGTACCCCGCAGAGCTCTACAAGCTCTACGGCACCGGCGATGTATTCAATAACAGACCGACGGATAATCCTCGTGCCGCCTCTACCAACACCAGCAACGCCGTGCAGGTGGCAGTGCGCTGCGTATACGACGAATGGTACTGGGAAGACAAGGCCCAGAACCCCAATGTATTCGAGTGGGGCGACAAGGAGAAGGCAAGCCCAAGATAATTGACCATGAAACGGATTACGCGATATATACTGTGCGCTCTGATGCTTGCGGCTCTCTCCGCCTGCACGAGCGACCCCGACACCGGCTCTGCCGATAGCGGCGTGACCGACGACGGCAAGATAGTGCTCAGGTTCGGCGTGAGGTTCCCCGAGGCGGCTGCCACACGCAGCATAGGCGAAACGCCCGACTACGACAACCTGACGCTCTGGTGCGTAGTGTTCCAGGACAACGGCGCACCCGCGGCCAACTTCCTCGAGCAGGTCGAGAAAGCCGAACGCAGCGGCTCCACCTACGAGGACGACCACGGCCGTCTGCTCGTACCCTTCAAGGTCGAGCTTGTCGCCACCGATGAGAACGCCATAATCCACTTCATAGCCATCGACAGCACCATCTCCGCGGCCGACAACCCGCTCGAGCATGTCGACTACGGCCCCGAAAACGTCGTAATCCCGACCATGAGGACCAAGGACGGCCACGACGCCTACTGGCAGCGCATAGCCCTCGGGATGCCCATCATGGCCAAGAACCGCGAGGAGATAGAGAAGATGGTCTCGACATTCTCGCCCGTGCCCATGATTCGCAACTTCGCAAAGCTCGAGGTCTACTCGAGCACCCCGAAGTTCGATATCGACGGATTCTGCGTCATCAACTCGCTCAACAGCGGCACCATAGCCCCCTACAACGAACGCTACGGATTTCCGCAGTTCGTCGACTCGCAGACAGCTCCCGACGGCCACAGAATCTACGTTCCCTACACCTACGACGAGATAACCACTGGCAAACGATGGATTTATGACGCCTCGGGCGACAAAACGCCCGGCGAGAATATCGAAAACCGCGGCCTGCCCTACACCGGCGCACGCCCCAACGGCTGGAAGGTCGAAAACAAGGATGCCCCGGCTATTATCGAAGGCCGGATAGACCCTGCGCGATACAATCTCGCGGCAAAGTATATCTACGAGCGTCCCTTCTCCGAGACCGAGCATACCTACATAATCGTGGGCGGCACCTACTACCCCGGAAATACCGACCCCAACCACCAGCCCCGCCGGACATTCTACAAGATCGACATCGGCGAGCTGGACATCCGCGGATTGTTCGAGTTCAGCCACCTGCTGCGCAACTTCAACTTCAAAATCAACATCATAGACGCTGCGACCGACGGCTACGACACCATCGAGGAGGCCGTAATCGGTCAGATTTACAACAACAACATCTCGGCTGCCATCGAGACCCAGCACCTGCTCAACATCTCCGACGGCAACGAGCTGATGTTCGTCAACTTCACCAGCTACGTGATAGTTCAGCAGCAGGAGTTGGACATCATGTACCGCTACTACCAGCTCGGCTCCGACAACACCATCGACAACGGTACGCAGATATTCAACGCCGTGACCTGGGACGACCCCGCCGACGGATGCGTCGAGGGCGACGTGCTGGCCGAAAAAGGCACCTACAGCGACATATTCCACGACCCCATCTACCAGGGCGACAACCTCGTGCAGCGCGACTGGGAGGTTGTGCACGTCAAAACCAAAGAGCCCGACTACGAGCTCAAGGTCCAGACCATCACCCTCTTCAAGCCCCGCGGCCTGAGCCGCACGGTGACGCTCTTCATGCGCAAGCCGTGGGACATAACCAACCTGGCCACCTACAGCGGCCAATGGGACGACCGCGAGTCGCACATCGACCCCGACATGGTGTCGGGCTATGTCTCCGAGGGCAACGGCGAGAATCTGACCATATTCTTCGAACTGCCGCAGGCTCTGCCCAAGGCCATGTTCCCGCTCGAGTTCACAATAGAGTCCAACCGCCAGAACATCGAGAACGACAAGAAGGGCACCATTGTCGTGAAGTCGGGCAAGTCGCTCTTCGACGACCCCGACGACGGTGTCGACGACATACGAATACAGTATGTCAAGACCGTGACATGGCAGGAGTACGACCCCGACAACAGCCTGTGGGAGACCGAACCCGACTCGAAGGATGACAACTACGACGAGTTCGGCAACTACCTGGGCAACATCGTCCGCTGCCGATTCATGACCATCACCGACATCTCCGATCTGGCCGCCGACGCCGCAGCGCGCACCACTACCGTGAAGATAGTAAACCCCTACTTCAACCCCGTCGAACTGACATTCTTCCGGCCGAAAACCGACTGAAGAGCAGCAACAGACACCAGGCAATTATGACAAACCGCCCCGGAGCCGATGCTCCGGGGCGGTTATTTTGCAGCCGCAGCACAGCCCTACTCCTTGACCCACACGTTGACTATCTCGCCGATATACATCGTGTGTACGCCCACGCCGCGGTCGTACATGGCGCGGATGCCCTCGGGCGACTGCTCGCGGTCGAGCTCCTGGCTGTAGAGCAGGCGGCACTCGACGGCAAGGTCAGCCTCGCTGAAGATGGGATTGCCCAATTCGGTGTACTCTACCGTCAGGCCCGCATCGCTGAGTTTGTCGCCGTCGCGGCCCGAGTGCGAGCCGATGTAGGATAGCGCCTGGCGGTACTCCTCCGGGAAGCCCGTCACGGTAAAGTAGTCGTTGCGCTCCATGAACTGGTATGTGTAGCGGCTCGACGATACGTAGACCGTCACCACCGGCCGCCCCCACAGCACGCCCCACGTGCCCCAGCCTATTGTCATGGCGTTCATGTCGCCCTCGCGACCGGCAGCCAAGGCCATCCACTCGGTGCCGACCTTGACAATCGGGTTTACGGCAATCTCGGCGGGTTCGATTCTTTTCCACTCCGCCCCGCCGGTCCCGGCCGCCACCGGAGCATGCGTGCATGCCGCCTGGCCCAACGCCAGCGCCGCAGCGCAGAGAACAGATGCAATACGTCTCATAAGATAACTGTTTTTTTAGCTGTTTCCGTTTCAATCGCACTCCCCCGCCGGCAGGGTTTGTGTCTCCGCCGCCGGGGTCGTTTGCCTCCACGCCGGCAGCAAATTCTGCCGCCGCAGCGCTTTTTGCGCCGCCTTCAGCTCGCTGTTTGCCTCTTTTGCGCCGCCCTGGGGCTCTGTTTTCATATCGGCCATCGGCCTGCACTCTCTCCCGGCGGCGCGGCAGCGATGCCGCATGGCGACAGGTAAAAATACGCATATTTTCCCGAACGCGCAAACATACAGGCCCATAGGCCGCGATTTGAAAAATAATGCTTATATTTGTCGAAGTCTAACATTAAAAACTTTTTTTACCGAAAGAGAGATTAAAACATTGAAACCATCCTGAAGAGGAATCTACTGCCGTCACCGCACTAAAAGCGCCGGCAAAAACATATAAAAAGCGCATCAGCTTTTCTTCTGTAACAGAAAATTGGACACTTTCTACTACAATGGAGGAATTAAAGTTGATGCTCGTGTCATTTCTGACGCGGGCATTTCTTGTATCTTCTATTGTAGGTCGTCCAATACCTCTGTTACGGAGCAAGACATTGCCCGCGTTTTTTTATGCTATTTGACAAACGTTTAATCACAAACTTAAAACCTGTTTAATATGAAAAACTTCCGTTTCTTTTTTCAAGCGACATCGTTGCTTGCAATCGTCTTGACAGTATCCCCTGTCGAAGCAAAAAAGCCCATAGTTACACCGGCTCGCCACCACATGATAACAGTATCAAGCAATCCCGGCGGAGCTCAGGTCTATATGAATGGCCAACCCATACTTATGAACACTCCAGGCATTATAGATGTTACACTGCAAGGCTCTATCATTCCTAACAAAAAAAACATGGCAGCAGCCTTTGCTGAAGCACGGCGCAATAGCAGCATTACACTGACATTCGTCAAGGAAGGATATGTGCACAAAATGGTTACACTCGAACCGAGCATCAGCTACCATAACAAAAATTACATATTCGACTGGCCTCAGGTAGCACACGCCGACCTCGAACCCGCTGCCGGTAGTGCCTATGACAACGACAAAACTATCGTTGCAGGCGAAGCTGCAAGCCGTGTTTCGCGCGACAATGCCGGCAAAACAGCTCTCGAGCGAACCATCCTTCGCTGGTATTTCGATTCCGATCCGCAGGGTGCTCGTATCTTCTGGCGGGTTATATCGAGCGTACCCGACGAAGTCAAAAACACAAACGAGACCTATCTGATGACTACGCCTTATGAAGAGACCCGTTCTTTCAATATACAAGGCCTAACATATGAAAATTCACGCGATGTACAAATTGAGGTCAAAGTAATGAAAAACGGATATGAGCCTCAAGTTAAACGCTTCAACGTCAGACAGGCTATCGACCAGCAAGAAATAAGCAGTTTCTTCATGCTTGTCAAACGAGACGAGTAAATAACCTTAAACGAATTTTGGGAAACAATAACCTGCATTGATTAAGATGCTGTAAACTTAAATCAAAATCTAAAATTATGAAAAAGTTACTTTTTGTTCTTATGGCGGCTCTTGCCATGACATCATGCTCTACCGTCAAGAAAACAGCTACTATCCATAATGTGAAACCCAGACTGGAGGCTGCCGTTCTTACAGACCTTGACGTTTCGAATCAGAAGATTACATACACCTATATTCCTACCAATAAGGTGCGCAGAGGCGGTGCTGCAAACTGCATCAATACGGCCATTCATGAAGCTCTTCTGGTCAATGGAGGCGACGTGCTTATCGAGACTCAGACCGCTACTGTCGAGCATTCCTGGACTCGTAAAATCAAGTCTGTAACAGTAACCGGATATCCTGCAAAGTATAAGAACTTCCGTCCGGCCGACGATAAGACTCTAAAGGAGTCATTGATCAACAGCGCATATGGCATTCAGACGCCAACCGACAATGCTCCGGCCCGCGCAGGCTTTCTGAAATTATTCGGCAAATAACATTTCAAACAATCCAAAATTCGTTCAACTCCGTATGTATCTCATACGGAGTTTTTTATATCTATCTCCTTATTGCACCTGTCCCACTCTCCACACACTGACACCCCTCCCTTTGTCACCGTTGCGATTAAGCGAGAGCAGAAGCCACTTGTGGATTATGCCGAGCGAAGCAACGAAAACGAAGTTAAAGGGAGGGGAGAGGGGAGGGAATGTCAGCATAAGCGGCACAGCCGCCTCTTTATGCCGAGAGTCGCGGCAGCCTCCTAATGAAATAACGCCGAATCCAAAACAAAAAACCGAGCTGGATGCTATCCAACTCGGCTTTAGCAATTCGTCAATGATACCCCTCCCTTTAACAAAGGGAGGGGAGAGGGGAGGGAATGTCAGCATAAGCGGCACAGCCGCATCTTTAAGCCGAGAGTCGTGTGTCCTAATGAAAGTAACACCGAATCCAAAACAAAAAACCGAGCTGGATGCTGTCCAATTCAGCTTTAGCAACCCACCAATGATACCCCTCCCTTTGTTAAAGGGAGGGGAGAGGGGAGGGAATGTCAGCATAAGCGGCACAGCCGCCTCTTTAAGCCAAGAGTCGCGGCGGCCTCCTAATGAAAGTAACGCCGAATCCAAAACAAAAAACCGAGCTGGACGCTATCCAACTCGGCTTAAAGAGGCGGCTACCTACTCTCCCGCACGATTAATGCAGTACCATCGGCGTTAGTGAGCTTAACTTCTCTGTTCGGAATGGGAAGAGGTGGAACCTCACTGCTATAACCA
>JAFLRR010000016.1 GCA_022511345.1 Alistipes sp. | reverse complement strand
TACGCACCCGTGCGCCGGTCGCCATCATAAGTTGCAAGCAACTTATATGCTGCCCCTCGACTTGCATGTGTTAAGCCTGCCGCTAGCGTTCATCCTGAGCCAGGATCAAACTCTCCATAGTAAAAAAAATTTTTTATGTATCGTTGAGTCCTGACTGCTTCATTTTCCGATAAAGGAAATTGACAGATAAATACTACATTCTTTTTCTCTCAATAAAACCAGTAAATCAAAGAACCGTTTCCAAAACGTCCGCCGTATTACAGGCGGGAAAGGACTACAAAGGTATGCAAACTTTTTTAATCCTGCAAATATTTTGGAAAGAACTTTTGCAACTTTTTTCAACCATCGGTCTCCGGCGCGCTTCAGAGGCACTTTTGTGTCCTCTTTTGCAATCCGAAGGACCTTTCGTTTTTCTGATTGCGGCGACAAAGGTAGAGAGTTTTTTTGAATCTGCAAACATTTCGCAATCTTTTTTCAAAAAAATTCGCTTTCAGGCCCCAGCGCCTTTATATATAATATAGGTATAGCCGCCACGGTCTCCCCGTCCGGCTGCGGCGGCACGAATATCGGCCATCCCGAATCTATCGCGGCATGGGGAACGATAGCGTCCGTGCGTCGAGGTTTGCGCCGGGGCGCGGGCCGAGGTTGGCCGAGTTGCCGTTTGAGATGGAGAGACTCCAGTATGTCGATATGGGAAACATGCCCGTGACATATATGTTCCGGGGCAGATTGGGTGCCGCGATACTCGAGGTGACGATGCGCGGCAGCAGCAGTGGCGGCACCTCGACTTCGGGCAGCGGCATCACGGTCCGCTGCATGGCCTCGTCGAGAAGGTGCCTCTCACGCATCTCCCACTCGTGCTCGAAGCGCTCGACGACGGTCGAATCGCGCCACACGGGCTTCCTGAGTTGCGGATTCTCTATGTCGTCGGCCGAGGCGGCAGCATCACGGCGCGGCTCCTGCGCGCGAGCCGAAGCAGAAAGAGCTGCGGCGGCCAGCAGTATGTATGCAACCTTTCGCATCATCGGTCTTTTCCGGTGTGCGGGCAAATTTGCTGCCAAACAAAAGGCGGAACAGAGCCCAGTCCGTTCCGCCACGACAGTCACCGCCGCATCAAACAGCGGCTATATCACTCTTTTCCAGATATCTCTTCAGCCTCACGTCCGAATATATTGAAGCGTGCCAGCAATGGATTGCGCCGTCCCAGCAACAACATCTCGACAAACAGCAACACCAGTGCCGCCGCCGCGAAGTATGCGAACAGCTCGTTGTACTCTTCGAACTGAAGCGTCTCGGTCTCGCTCTTTTCGAGCGCATTTATTTCGGCCATAATCTCCTCGAGGCCCTGCGCACGATTCGTCGAACGGACATATGCGCCGCCCGTGATGCGGGCAATCTCCTCGAGCATAGGCTCGTTGAGCTTGCTGACGACCATGTTGCCGTCGCTGTCGCGAACGAACTCGCCGCCGATTTCTATGGGGGCGCCCTCGGGGGTTCCGATGCCTATGGTATAGATTCTTATGCCCTGCTCGGCAGCCCGCTCGGCTGCTGCAACAGCGTCATCCTCATGGTTTTCGCCATCGGTTATCAGTATCACGGCACGACTGCGGCCGCTCTCGCTCGAGAATGACATCGACGCCAGCGAAAGGGCTTTGCCCACAGCCGTACCCTGTTCGGCCACCGCATCGGTCGAGAGTCTGCGGGCGAATGCCTTGGCCATGCGCTTGTCCGAGGTCACGGGCAGCAGCACGCGCGCCTCGCCGGCAAAGGCTATGAGTCCCACGCGCTCCTGCTCCAGCTCGTCGAAGAGCTTCTCGACAGCATACTTCGTGCGCTCGAGGCGGTTGGGAGCGAAATCCTCGGCGAGCATCGAGTTCGACACGTCTACGGCAATCATCATCTCTATGCCGCGGCTCTTGACCTCGCGCAGCTTCGAACCCATGCGGGGACGTGCCGCAGCCAGAGCTACCATCGCAAGGGCTGTAGCGAAGATGATGAATTTGAGCTTCATGCGGGCCGTCGACACGTCGGGCATCAGCTCGGCCAGAGTCTGCAGATTGCCGAATCGCGCAAGGTTGCGCCGGCGTATGCGGGCCGCGACGGCATATATCACCACGGCTGCCGGCACTGCCGCAAGCAGCCACAGATAGTGTGGATTTCCGAATCTGAACATCTTGTCAAGGGATACGTTTCAAAAGCAGTTTCTCGACCAGAAACTCTAAAATCAGCAGTGCGAATGCCGCCAGAACCCAGCCAGTAAACTTCTCGTGCCGCAGCGTGGTCTCGAAGACCTCCACGCGGCTCTTCTCGAGCGTGTTTATCTCGTCGTAGACGGCACGCAGCGCCTCCTTGTCCGTGGCGCGGAAGTATCGGCCGCCCGTACGCGAGGCGATTTCGCGCAGGGTCTTCTCATCGATGTCGACCTGCTGCATTACGAATGTCTGGTTGCCGAACATGTCGACAGCCGGATAGGGAGCCTTGCCGCGCGTGCCCACGCCTATGGTATAGACCCTTATGCCCTGGTCGGCCGCTATGTCGGCAGCTGTCAGCGGGGTTATCTGGCCGCTGTTGTTCACGCCGTCCGTGAGCAGTATTATCACCTTGCTCTCGGCGTCGCTCTCGCGCAGACGGTTGATGCTCGTAGCCAGACCCAGACCTATGGCCGTGCCGTCCTCGACCTGTCCGCTGCGCACGCGCGCAAGCATGGTCTGGATTGTCGAGCGGTCGGTAGTCAGGGGCGTCTGCGTGAACGCCTCGCCGGCAAATACGACCACGCCTATGCGGTCGCCGTAGCGGTCGGCGGCGAATGCCGCGGCAACCTCCTTGGCGGCCGTGATGCGGTCGGGCTTGAAGTCGCGTGCGAGCATCGAACCCGAGACGTCGATGGCCAGCACAATGTCTATACCCTCGGTCTCGACATTGCTCGCGGTCTCGATGTCCTGCGGACGCGCAAGTGCCACGATGAGCATCGCCGCGGCAGCCATGCGCAGCACGAAAGGCAGGTGGCGGAGCCTCTGCCTGAATGTTTTGGGTGCGCGGCTGAAGCCGTCGGCCGACGAGACCGTTATGGCGGCGCCGCCCTGCCGCGTGCGGTAGATGTAATAGGCCGTTGCGGGCACGAGGACCGTCAGAAGCCACAATATGCGCGGATAGTAAAATTCCATAGTCGTCACCAGTTCTTGCGGCCGCGGATGAGCACGCCTTTCTCCTTCTCCTTGAGTTTGTCCTGCGTCTTGTCCTCCTCGGCCTGCACGGCTTCGAGCAGTCTGTCGCGCTCACCTTCGGATATGCGGGGCTCGGCCGAAGCCTGACCGTCGCGGTCATCCTGACCCTCGTCGCTGTCGTTTTCACCCTGCTCGGGCGAGCCGTCGTCCTGCTTGTCGCCGTCGTTGTCATCGTTCTGCTCGGGCGAGCCGTCGCGGTTCTCATCGCCGCCCTCGTTCTGATTCTGCTCGTCACTGTTCTGGTCGCTGTCGCCACCGCCGCCGTCATCCTGCTGATTTTCAAGCAGACGCTTCACATAGACATAGTTGTACTTGGCCTCCACGTCGGCGGGATTCATGCGCAGCGAATTTTTGTAGCTCTCCAGCGCCTCGCGCAGCTTCTGCTGCGCCAGCTGCACGTTGCCAAGGTTGAAAAACGCCTCGGCGCGCTCGTCGTCGGCGCGCAGCGAGTCCGCCGCAGCCGCGCGCAGCGCCTCCTCGGCCTTGTCGTTCATGCCGGCCGAAGCCAGAGCATTGCCCAGGTTGTATATGGCCTCGAAACATCCGGGGGTCGCTTCGGCAGCCCGGGCATAGCGCTCCGCAGCCTTCTCGTAGTTCTCTGCGGCAAAGGCTTTGTTGCCCTTGCGCACGAGTCTGCGCTCGGGATATTTCTGTGCCGACGCATTACCTGCAAAGAGCAGCATGGCGGCAATTAAAAACATCGTTCTCATCATGGCGCAAAGTTTTAACCGTCAATCTCCACGGCCGTCTCGTCGGCCTCTCCGGGCTCGAGTTCGACCTCCTTGGTCTCCTCGACGAAGTAGTAGGCGCGCAGGTAGTCGTTCTCGTTCTGCTCGGCCTCGGGCTCGGCCTTGGCGAACTTCACCAGGTCGGCATCGCGCAGTATGCCGGTCAAATCCATCATGCACTTCTGCGACAGGTCGAGCTCGCGCGCGGCGCGTATTATCTCGTCCGAGGTCATCTCCATGGCGCTCACGCCGTAGCGGCCGGCGATGTATGTGCGCAGAATGTCTGTAAGCGACGAGTAGTAGAGCTTGTGCTTGCCGTTCTGCCACAGCTTGCGGTGGTGCAGCTCCTCGAGTGCCTTGATTGCCGCCACATGGGGCGGAACGGGCGGGGCGGGGCGGAAGAGGTCCTTCACGCTGCGTCCGTAGTGCCGCAGTATGAGCACTATGGCGAGGGCTACCGCACAGAGCAGTATGAGGATTATGAATCCGCGCAGCAGGTAGCCAGCAATCTCGCCGAAGCGGAAAGGCATGTTCTTCTGCGGTTTGAGCGTCATTATGGGCATCGACGTCGAGTCGATTTCAAACGACGAGACACGAAGCGTCAGCCGCTCCTGGCCGTAGAGCGTGTCGGTGATGTTCTTGTCGATGTAGAGCACGCCGGGCGAGCCCATGTCTATGGTTCCCTCGCCGAATGCCTGCATCGTGTATCGCTTGCGCAGACGCAGGCGGCGGCCGTCGCGCTCGAGCGTATCCACCGGATAGTCGGCAACGATCTCGGCCGGCTCGTCGGAGCCGCTCTCGGGCATTCTGAATGTCGGGAAGACTACCACCTGCACCAAATCCTTGTCTACCTCGATTATGCAGTCGAACCTGTCTCCCACGGCCACGCTGTCAGGTTCCAGACGCGCACTGACCAGCGGCGCCTGCGACTGTGCCGCAGCGGAGAGGGTCAGTGCCGTGAGTATCGTACCGAAGATGGTTTTCATCTCTGTTTGAAGAGTTTAATCAGTTCGGTGACATAATCCCCGTCGGTAGTCACCGACGCGGTGTCTATTCTGTTGTGGCGCAGTATCTCGGTAATCTGCTCGTCGCGGCGGCGCCACGCCCCGGCGTAGTACTCGCGCACGCGCGCCGACGATGAATCCACCACGGCCTTGCGGCCCGTCTCGGCATCGCGCACCTCGATCAGTCCCGCATTGGGCAGCTCCGTTTCGCGGGGGTCGGTGACCCTCACGGCCACTATGTCGTGGCGGCCTCCGGCAATCTTCAGCGCATCGTCCAGCGCGTCGCGGTCCGAGGGCGAGTTCATGAAGTCGGAGAGTATGAATGCCGTGCAGCGCTTCTTGTTGACATTCGTCAGAAAGCGCACGGCCTCCGACAGGCGCGTGCCCGACGACTGCGGCTCGAATCCTATCAGTTCGCGGATAATCATCAGTATGTGGCTGCGGCCCTTCTTCGGGGGTATGAACTTCTCGACTCGGTCCGAAAAGAATATGCAGCCCACCTTGTCGTTGTTCTGCGCGGCCGAAAAAGCCAGCACGGCCGCAATCTCGGTCATGATGCTCTTCTTGAGCCGTTCGCCCGAACCGAACATGCGCGAGCCCGAGACATCGACAGCCAGTATGACCGTCAGCTCGCGCTCCTCCTCGTAGATTTTTATGTGCGGAGCCCGCGAGCGCGCCGTGACATTCCAGTCGATGTCGCGCACATCGTCTCCGGGGCGGTACTCGCGCACCTCCGAGAATGACATGCCCCGTCCGCGGAATGCCGTGTGGTACTTGCCCGCGAATATCTCGCTGGAGAGTCCGCGGGTCTTGATTTCGATTTTGCGGACGCGCCTGAGTATGTCGTTTTCGCTCTCGCGCATACAGCTACGGAACTATCACGTTGTTCAGTATGTCGGTTATGATCTGCTCCGAGGTGATGTTCTCGGCCTCGGCCTCGTATGTGAGACCTATGCGGTGGCGCAGCACGTCGTGGCACACGGCGCGCACATCCTCCGGGATGACATATCCGCGGCGGCGGATGAATGCGTAGGCGCGGGCCGCCTTTGCCAGCGATATCGATGCGCGGGGCGAACCTCCGTAGGCGATGAGCGGCTTGAGGTTCTGCAGGCCGTACTCGGCCGGTTCGCGCGTGGCGAAGATTATGTCGACGATGTATTTCTCGATTTTCTCATCCATGTACACCTCCTCGACCACCTTGCGCGCCTTGACTATATCGTCGGGCGAGATGACCTTGTTCACCTCGGGCAGACCTGCGCCCGAGAGGTTCATGCGCACTATGTCGCGCTCCTCCTGCTTCTTGGGGTAGGAGATTCTGGCCTTGAGCATGAATCGGTCGACCTGCGCCTCGGGCAGCGGGTAGGTACCCTCCTGCTCCAGGGGGTTCTGCGTGGCCAGCACCAGAAAGGGCTGCGGCAGCGGATAGGTCTTCTCGCCTATGGTCACCTGACGCTCCTGCATAGCCTCCAGCAGTGCCGACTGCACCTTGGCGGGCGAGCGGTTGATCTCGTCGGCCAGCACGAAGTTGGCGAACACGGGACCCTTCTTGACTGTGAACTCCTCATTCTTCTGCGAGTAGATGAGCGTACCTATCAGATCGGCCGGCAGCAGGTCGGGAGTGAACTGTATGCGGGCGAAATCGGCATCCACAGCCTTTGCCAGCGTGGTTATCGCCAGCGTCTTGGCCAGTCCCGGCACGCCTTCGAGCAGAATGTGTCCGTTCGACAGCAGGCCTATGAGCAGTGTCTCGACCAGATGGCTCTGGCCCACGATTACCTTGCCGATTTCACCGCGCAGCGAGTCGACGAAGACCGATTCGCGCTCGATGCGTTCGTTGAGTTCCTTGATGTTTACGACTTCCATAATCCTATTTTTTCATTGTTTGTTTGCACCTGTCAAATATCCGGCCGCACAAGCCGCCGGCATACCCGATAACGGATTGCGCCGAAATTTATTGCAAAAATAGTAAAAAAACTATCGCATGTGCGCGCCCTGGCGGGCGGGCCGAAAAAATCGGCGACGAAAGCTTCGGTTTTGCAATCCGATTCGTAACTTTGTCCCGCAAAAACGACTCAGATGGAATCCGCCATACTTCAGGGCCTCAACGACGCACAACGCCAGGCCGTAATCAACTACGACTCCCACTCGCTCATCATCGCCGGCGCGGGTTCGGGCAAGACGCGCGTTCTGACCACGCGCATAGCCTACATGCTCGAGCAGGGGATACGCCCCCACCAGATTCTGGCCCTGACCTTCACCAACAAGGCCGCCGAGCAGATGCGCACGCGCATCGAGTCGATGACCGGCGGCGGCAGCCGCTTCATCCGCATGGGCACCTTCCACTCGGTCTTCCTGCGGCTGCTGCGCGAAAACTCCGAGAGGATCGGCTACCCGCAGTCGTTCACCATCTACGATTCGGACGACGCCAAGCGCCTGATAAAGACCATCATCAAGGAGAAGCAACTCTCCGACGACATCTACAAACCGGGCTTCATCGCCGCCCGCATATCCTTCGCCAAGAACTCGCTTGTAACGCCCGAGGCCTATGCCGCCGATGCCGTCTGCGGAGCCGAAGACCGCCGCATGCGCATACCCGAGTTCGGCGCCATATATGCCGAGTACCGCCGCCGCTGCCGAGCCAACGGGGCCATGGACTTCGACGATTTGCTTCTCGAGACCAACATAATGCTGCGCGACTGCCCCGACATTCTGGCCGAGTATCAGAAGCGCTTCCGCTACATACTCGTCGACGAGTATCAGGACACCAACTATGCGCAGTACATCATCATCCGCCGCCTGTCGCAGAACGGAGCGCGGCTCTGCGTGGTGGGCGACGATGCGCAGTCGATATACTCGTTCCGCGGCGCCAAAATCGAGAATATTCTCTCCTTCAAGAAAGACTATCCCTCGGCGTTGACCTTCAAGCTCGAGCAGAACTACCGCTCCACGCGCACCATAGTCGATGCCGCCAACTCGGTCATCGAGCACAACTCGCGCCGTATGGACAAGCGCTGCTTCTCGGCCGGAGACGAGGGCGAGAAGATTCGCATCCTGCGCGCCGGCACCGACCGCGAGGAGGCCGAGACTGTCGTATCGGACCTCCGCGACCGCGTCCGCCGCGACGGGGCTCCGTGGAGCTCGGCGGCAGTGCTCTACCGCACCAACAACCAGTCGCTGGTCATCGAGGAGTCGCTCCGGCGCCGCGGCATACCCTACCGCATATACAAGGGCCACTCGTTCTACGAGCGCAAGGAGATCAAGGACATGCTGGCATACATACGTCTGGTAATCAACCCCCGCGACGACGAAGCCTTCCGCCGCATAGTCAACGTCCCGGCACGCGGCATAGGCGACACGACCGTCGAGCGCATAGCCTCGATAGCCGCCGCGCGCGGGGTTTCGATGTGGGATGCCGTCGACACGCTGGTCTCGCAGACTCCGGCCGACCCGACCGAGAAGGCCGTGGTCCGCAAGGTCTCCGAGTTCGTGGGCACCATACGCCAGCTGTCCGCTTCGCGAAACGACCGCCCGCTCTACGACTTCGGACTCGACACGGCCATAAAGTCGGGTCTGCTGCCCTCCTACCGCCAGCAGAACACGCCCGACGCCGCCGGCGCCGTGGACAACATCGAGGAGCTGCTCAACTCCATGCAGCTCTTCAGCGAGCAGCGCGATGCCGAGATACGCGCCGGCGAGCGCTCCGACGACGAGCGCGCTTCGGTCGAGGAGTGGCTGCAGAACGCCATGCTCATGACCGACATGGACGACCCCGACCCCGCCGATGCCGACCGCGTGACGCTCATGACGGTCCACTCGGCCAAGGGTCTCGAGTACGACTATGTCTACATCGTGGGCATGGAGGAGAACCTCTTCCCCTCGCAGCGTGCCTCCGAGACCGTCGAGGGCTTCGAGGAGGAGCGGCGTCTGTTCTACGTGGCTCTCACGCGCGCCAAGCAGGCCGCGGTGCTCTCGTGGGCCGAGATGCGGTTCAAGTGGGGAACGACCGAGTTCTCGCGTCCGAGCCGCTTTCTCGACGAAATCGACAGCCGCTACGTCGAATCCGACTTCGGGCGCGAGCGTCCTGCGCCTCAGGCGGCAGCCGGAGGGCGCACGGCACTCGAGGAGCTGCGCCGCCGCTTCGACTACCGCTTCCAGCAGCAGCGCACGCCGCACGCCGCCTCCGCAGGCGATGCCGCCGAGCGTTTCCGCAACATGATGAGCCGCCCGCAGCAGCCTCAGCGTGCCGCCGAGCCCGTCATTCGCCCCGCAACACGCTCCGTGGAGGGCATGCGCAGCATGGGCGTGCGTCCGGCAGCGTCGTCCGAGGGCCCGGCACCGGCCTCTGCTGCAGTCGGACCCTGCAGCTACAGCGTGGGCGAGATCGTCTCGCACCCCAAGTTCGGCCGCGGCGAGGTGGTTCGCATCGAGACCCTCAACACCGACCACAAAATAGTGGTGCGCTTCGACGGCTTCGGAGACAAAACCCTGCTTGCGAAATTCGCCAAACTCGAGAAAATATGAAACGCAGCGAACGTTACGAGGGCATAATCGGCTGGTTTGCCGAGAACATGCCCGTGGCCGAAAGCGAATTGCATTTCGACAATCCCTTCCAGCTGATAGTGGCCGTGGCGCTCTCGGCCCAGTGCACCGACAAGCGCGTGAACATGACCACGCCGGCGCTCTTCGAGGCCTATCCCACTCCGCAGGCCATGGCTGCCGCCACGCAGGAGGAGATTTACGGCTACATCCGCAGCATATCCTACCCCAACAACAAGGCCCGCAACCTGCTGGGCATGGCCCGCATGCTATGCGACGAGTTCGGCGGCCAGGTCCCCGACGACCTCGGCCAGCTGCAGCGGCTGCCGGGCGTGGGCCGCAAGACGGCCAACGTCGTGGCCGCAGTGCTCTGGAACCGCGAAGTCATGCCCGTCGACACGCACGTCTTCCGCGTTGCTGCGCGCACGGGCCTTTCAGTCGGAGCCCGCACGCCCCTGCAGACCGAACTTCAGCTCGAGAAGAACATCCCCGGCCCGCTGCTGCCCAAGGCCCACCACTGGCTCATCCTCCACGGCCGCTATGTCTGCACGGCCCGCGCCCCCAAGTGCGCCGGCTGCGGCATTGCCGCGTGGTGCAAACGCCGCCAGACGGAACTCAAGGCCGCCCGGCGGTAGGTTCCAAAAGCTAAAGTCATTGCAATTTCACAAATTAGTACTAACTTTGTCCACAAAGAAACTCCCTTAAGGTTAATGCTTATGAGAAAACTGTTCACTCTTTCGATTCTTTTGACCGCCCTCGCGGCACTCGTATCGTGCAGCTCCGGCGACACTGACCCCAATCCTCCCGCAAGCACCTCGCCCATTGTGCGCAACGATTTCGAGGCCGACATCACCTCGTCCCGTGCGGGACTTTCGCGCACGCTCCAGTTCAACGCGGCCGATTCCTGGACTGCAGCCAGCACCGACCGCACCATACTCGAGATAGCCGAGGGAACCGCCGGCTCGAAGGGCTTGAGCCGCATCAAGATCAGCGTGAGCGAGAACAACACCGGCGCGCCGCGCACCGCCTCGATCATAATCACCGTCAACGGCTACGACCCCCTAACGCTCGTGACCGTGACGCAGAACAGTGCCGATGCCCATCCCGACTACCAGGTCAACAACCAGAAAATCGACCCCATACTCAGCGAGTACTACCTCTGGAACACGGAGTACATCAACCTTAACCGCAACTATGCTCAGGCCTACGACGACTTCGTCGAGAAGACCCTTCTGTCAATGAGCACCAACGACGGCGACGGCGGCCGCTACTCCGACGGTTCGCGATACCTCTACTCCTACATAACCCGCACACCTTCGGGACGTTCGGTATTATCCAAGGAGGCGGTCGATTCGTTCGGCATCATCAACCTTCAGGTTTTGCGGTTCTCCAACGTCAACGACGCCTACGGATTCGCCATTCTGGGCGTCTATCCCGACTCTCCGGCCTCGCGCGCAGGCATCGTCCGCGGCGACATCATCGCCCAGTGGAACGGCGCCAACATCACCTCCACCAACTTCGCCGACGTATTCTACACCCTCGTGCTCCCCTCGGCCGGCGACAAGGCCTCCTTCAAGCTCAACGTCGAGAATGCCCAGACCATAACCCTCACGGCCGAGTCCATCTATGCCAACCCGGTCCTCCACTCCGAGGTAATCGAGATGGCAGGCAGCAAGATAGGCTATGTCGTCTACTCCGACTTCGAGGCATCGTTCGACGACGAGCTGCTTGAGGTGCTGCGCGGATTCAAGAGCCAGGGCATCGACGACATCATCGTGGACCTGAGAATCAACGGCGGCGGCCACGTCATCTCGGCTCAGATGCTCTCCAGCATAATAGCCGGCGACCGTGCCACCGGCAAGGCCTGCATAAAGTATCTCTACAACGGCAACCGCATGCAGACCGGCGGCTGGTCCTACCCCGACAAGCTCCCGACCACCAACTTCGGCCCTGCCTCCAACACCTCCGACTACAGCACCGGCGACTATCTGTCGCTCTCCAGAGCATACTTCATCGTCAGCGACCTTACCGCATCGGCCAGCGAGCTGACCTTCACCGCTCTGCGCGGCATCGACTTCCCCGTCACGCTCATCGGCTCCACCACCGAGGGCAAGAATGTGGGAATGGAGCCCCAGTACTTCGACTTCGGCGGCTACTCCTACGAGTTCCTGCCCATAACGTTCATGTACCTCAACGCCAAGAACGAGACCTGCGATTCCAACGGCACCGTGCCCGACTATGAGGTCGACGACTGGAATCCCAGCTCCGGCTATGCCGACTGGAACGACCGCAACGACCCATGCGTGGCCAAGGCGCTCGAGCTCATCACGGGCCAGTCCGTCCTCCGCACGCGCGCCGCATCGGACAACGGCGTCACCCGCATGGGCAGCCTACCCCACCCGCGTTCGGGCCGACTCATAGCTCCCCGCACCATCGAGCAGTAGTCCCTCTGTGGGCCATTCGACCGAGCCGCGAAGCACTCCGCTTCGCGGTTTTTTCGTTCCCGCACCCGCCATCGGTCAGATGCCTAAAGGAATCGAATTTGCCAGGCCGGAAAAATTAACTAACTTTGTAATCGACAAACACTCCGCCGCATACACTGCCGGCGGTTGCGATTAAAACTGACGCCCATGCAACTATCGAAGGAAGATATCGGCCGCCTGCGCGAACTGCTCGCCTCGCCCCGCCGAATCGTCACGGTGGCCCACACCAACCCCGACGGCGACGCCATAGGCTCGTCGCTGGCCATGCGCGAGGTCTTGACCGCTGCAGGACACGAGGTGACCTGCATCGTGCCCAACAAATACCCCTATTTTCTGGACTGGATGCCCGACATTGCCGAGGTCGTGGTCTACGGACTCGAACCCGAGCGTGCTGCCGAGGCCATCGACAAGGCCGACGTCATCATGTGCCTCGACTTCAACTCGCTCTCGCGTCTGGAGGCTCTCTCCGACACGCTGGCCGGCAACACGTCGGCCGTGCGGGTTCTCATCGACCACCACCTCTCGCCCGACGAGCGCTTCGACATAGCCTTCTCGCACCCCGAGATGTCGAGCACCTCGTTTCTGGTCTACACCCTCATCGAGACGATGTACGGCACCGGCGCCATATCCCGCAAGATGGCCGAGATGCTCTACGTGGGCATGATGACCGACACGGGCAACTTCTCCTACTCGACCCTCACGCCCGAGCTCTACCGCTCCATCGCCGTGCTGGCCGAGAAGGGCATAGACATTCCGTCGATTCACAACCTCGTTTACAACTCCTACACCGAGGGTCGTGCGCGCCTGTTCGGATATGCCATCAACCGCAAGATGGAGATTTTCCACGGCGGCAAGGTCGCCTGCATGTCGCTGCTCGAGAGCGAGATGCGGCGCTTCGGCTTCCGCCAGGGCGACAGCGAGGGTTTCGTCAACTACCCGCTGACAATCAAGAAGGTCCGCATGTCGGCCATGTTCCTTGCCCACCGCACCTTCATACGCGTGTCGCTGCGCTCGCGCGGCGAGGTCGACGTAAACCTCTTCGCCCGCAAGTACTTCAACGGCGGCGGCCACCGCAATGCAGCCGGCGGCAAGTCGTTCGTCTCCATGGAGGAGACCCTCGAGCACTTCCGCCGTTCGGTCGAGGATTTCGCCGCCGAAGGCGGTTTCCGCACTCCGCAGCCCGAAACCGGCGAGTAGCCCACCCGCACAAAACAAAACCGCCGGCCCGAGGGTCGGCGGTTTCATTATCGTGCAATCTCCGTTACATGTTGGGATTGAGCTTGCTCCACTCGGCAACGGGAGGTATGATACCCATGCCGATAACCTCGTCGCGCATATCGCAGAGGTGCTTGTAGCTGTCGGCCAGAGCCTTGTGCTCTTCGGGAGTACCCTCCACATCCTTGTAGGTCACACCCTGGCGACCTATCGACGACTCCATGGCCATCATGATGTTCTTGAACTCGCCGTTGTTGACATACACGCCCGAGGGGTATGCGAACGGACGTCCGCCCATGGCAGCCGCAATCATGCATATCGACAGATACGAGGGGCTCTGGAACGACGAGCGGCCGCGCAGTTCGATGATTTTCGCACCGCCCTTAATGACGCGCTGGCGCAGAGCGTCCCAGTCGGCCTGCGGCATAGCGTCGGTACCGATAAGCGACGAGAGCTGTTTGCCTGCCACGGTCGTCGTGGATGCGAATACGGCCATCTGCTCGCCGTGACCTCCGTAGGTGCGGCAGTTGCGAATCTCGTCGGGCGACACCTTGAAATATTTTGCCAGCTCGCTGCGCAGACGGGTGCTGTCCAGACCTGCCAGGGTCGTAACCTGCGAGGGCTTCAGGCCCGAGTAGAGCAGCGTCACCAGACCCGTTATGTCGGCGGGGTTGAATATGATTACCACATGCTTCACATCGGGGCAGTAGTCGTGAATGTCGCGGCCCAGCTGAGCGGCGATTTCGGCGTTGCCCTTCAGCAGATCCTCGCGGGTCATGCCGGCCTTGCGGGCAGCTCCGCCCGACGAAACTATGTAGGACGATCCCTTGAAAGCCTCGGCTGCATCCGACGAGAAGGTCAGGTTTACACCCTCGAAGGCGCAGTGGCGCAACTCCTCGACAACACCCTCGAGCGCCGGTGCGAACGGGTCGTAGAGGCAGATGTTGGGAGTCAGGTGCATCATCATGGCGGTCTGGGCCATGTTCGAGCCGATCATGCCGGCCGCGCCCACGATGGTCAGTTTTTCATTTGTCAAAAATTCCATATCTGTTAAAATATTAGTTTTCAGCCCCAAGGCCCTCGCATCTGCATTCCGGGCACATTTTGTGCCGCACAGCCTGCGCGGTCTCTGTTGCAAATGTACTAAAATTTCCTTTCATACGAACTTTTACTGTTCAAAAAATAACAATAAACTTCCGAATTTTTCGGATTCCGCCGCTACAGCCCTGACAATCAAACTAATATGCCGCATACGAGAAAAAAGACGAAAAAAATTCACCCTAAAGTTGCACAATTGATATAAATATTCTATATTTGCATTACCAAACATGTAAGAGACATAACGGTTCGGGCCGGCATCTCATCACGATTTTATTCATAATTAAAAAGGTGTTTGGTTGTTGAATGGTAGGGGTAAAATCGAGGTGTCGGCCCTTCTTGTTTTCTCTTCCGAACCATAGCGAAACGCGGGCGGCTACTCAAGCCGCCCGATTTTTTTCTCCTGCGCAAGTACTGAGCGGAGGCGGCAGCGACAAAATAAAACGCCCGCCGACGCGTTTGTCAATAAAACTCCGCATATCCGAAACAGTCAAAAAGCAACCGCATGCAACACCTTGACAATCAAAGCACAACAATAAAACGAACAACCGCGCCATGCACCCGGTATCGAAAAAAATCATGCCGGCAGGTATCTCGGTTTGATATTTTGCGTACATTTGTCGCAAATCGGCGGTTCTCGCAAACACCTCATGCCGCAAAACCGTGCATAACAGCGCACTGAGCCTGCTGCACGCAGCTGCGGCTGAAGCCCCGGAACCGCAATGTTTAATAAATTAAATGTATTAGGTTATGAAGATCAATCTTTGGCGCTTTGCGTCGATGTTCCTGTCGGCTGCACTGCTTCTTTCGGTATCCTGCTCGAAAGAGGATCCCGAACCGAATCCGAAACCCGGTCCCGACACTGAGACTCCCGGCGACGAGGCCAACTTCCCCGAGACCGAGTTCAACGGCGACATTACTGCCCAGGCCGACGTCGAGGTGCTGAAATTCACCCCCTCGCACGACTGGACTGCCACCTTCTCCGACGACACCAACCAGGGTGTCTTCCACTTCATCGACGGCGTGCAGCATGTGGCTGCCGTAAGCGGCACTGCCGGCACCCTTGCCACCATCAAGGTCGGCGTTCTGGACTATGCTCACTCCCAGGACATCGTTGCCAAGGTAATCCTGAAGATGAACGGCGAGGAGCGCCAGATTGCAACCATCACCTACGGCGCCGTTATCAAGGATGTAAAGTACTACACCGCAACCCTCATCGAGTCTCCCGAGGAGGAGGGTATCTTCTTCTGGGAGCAGGAGGGCACCTCCATCAAGTGGACCGAGCTCGACCCCGAGGACCCCGACACCAAAATCAACTTCGCATACAACTACCAGACCGGCGACTATGTCTGCAAAATCAAGGTCGAGGCTAACTTCGAGACCTCCATCGCAGGCACCTATCCCAACTGGATCGATGCCGACTCGACTCTGCCCACCGACGAGGAGTCGAAGGGCATCAGCCTCGTCTACAACCTTGCCGTTAGCAGCCAGATGCCCTATGAGGGAGCCGAGGACACCATCACCTTCAACGACGTTTCGAGCTCTGCTGTAGCTCAGCTGCACACCTTCACCATCGTGCTGCCCTCGTCCGAGCATATACACTACGCCTTCGACACGTGGTACGGCAACGACAACAACATCCGCTTCCTCGAGGACGGCGAGAGCCGGAATGTTACTGCCGTAGGCGTCGGCGAAGATTGGCTCCTCTACCAGGTTTCCAAGAACGGACAGTACTATTTTGCCGGCGACGACGACGTAGACTGGATTCAGGTCGGCATCAGCGACTGGGATTCGACCCTCTCGCCTCTGCAGGAGCGCACGCTCACCATAACCGTTGCCGAGAATAGCAACGACATCCGCTACGGCCAGATCATCGCTCTGCCCAAGGATGTATTCGAGGCTGCAAGCACTCTGGCCGGCGGCACCACCTCGCCCTCCGAGGTTCTCTTCAACACCGAGGGCGACGACTTCCGCACGCTCAGCGACGGCACCAACCTTGCCGATTACGTAATCTTCTCCTTCTGGCAGGAGGCTTCGTCGGAGACATGGGGCGTTCTGGCTCCCGCCAACCACGACGAAGGCGCCACCTTCGAGAAGCTGACCGACGACAGCGACCCCGACTACGCAATCATCAAGGAGAAGCTGGGTCTGGACATCCCCAGCTACCGTCTGACCTACAACTACATCGCCAATCCGGCAGTCCACGACCCCATCTATCTCAAGGTCAAGGACCAGCACATTGCGGGCATCTATCCCCAGTACTATGACGAGCAGGGCAACTACGTCATCGCGCGCGACATCTACTACGCGCCCACCGATTTCGGCGAGTATGGAGCATATCCCTACATCATGCTCTCGGAGCCCGGCAAGAAGTACTTGGTGGTTCTCGGCTATGCTGACGATACCGATGTCCCCAAAGACGAGGATGACGAGAATGATGATGATGACGACGACGATGATGATGAGATAAAAGACAGCTGGGTTGCCCGTGACGCCTTCGCTGCCGTATGGGTAATCACCACTCCCGATGCCAAATAAAACCAGGCCAAGCAAAAAGAAGAATCCGCCTTTCGGGCGGATTCTTTTTTTCTGCAACCTTTAATGCGCCGCGGCAGAGAGCGCCGCACGCGATGCCTCTTTCTGTCTACTGTTACAGCTCCTCGAGGCAGCGGCGTATTATCTCGGCGCTGTCGCGTATCTGCTCTTCGCTTATAATCAGCGGCGGAGATATGCGGAAAGCCGTGTCGCAGAACAGGAACCAGTCGCTCATGATGCCGTTTCGGGCAAACAGCTCCATTATGCGGTACAGCAGAGCCGACTCGCCCAGCTCCACGGCCAGCAGCAGACCGCTGCGCCGTATTTCGCGCACGTGCGGAGCATCGTGCAGCAGCTCTTCATAGAGCGCACCCTTTCGCTCGACATCATTCAGCACTCCGTTGTCGAGAATGTATCGCAGCGCCGCCAGTCCCGCCGCGCAGCAGACGGGATGGCCTCCGAATGTCGTTATGTGCCCCAGCACGGGGTCGTGCGTCAGCGCCGACATCATCTCGCGCGAGGCGACGAACGCACCCAGAGGCATTCCTCCGCCGAATGCCTTGGCCAGACATACTATGTCGGGCGTTACGCCGTACTTCTGCATGGCAAAGAGCTCGCCCGTGCGGCCCATGCCGGTCTGAATCTCGTCGAATATGAGCAGTGCGCCCGTCTCGGTGCACCGTCTGCGCAGCGCCTGCAGCCACTCCCTGTCGGGCAGACGCACGCCCGCCTCGCCCTGCACCGGCTCGACAAGCACGCAGGCCGTGCTGCGGGTGATTCGCTCCAGCGCGGCCATGTCGTTGAATTCCAAGGCGGCCGTATTTGGCAGCAACGGCCGAAAGGCTCCCTTCCAGGTTTCACCCTCGGGCGAGGCCATCATGCTCATTGCGCCATGCGTCGAGCCGTGGTATGCTCGGCGCATCGACACCATTTCCGTGCGGCCCGTCCAGCGCTTGGCCAGCTTCAGCGCCCCCTCGACCGCCTCGGCGCCCGAGTTGACGAAATAGACGCTCTCGAGCGGCTCGGGCAGCAGCGCCGCCAGCGTCGCGGCATACTCCACCTGCGGGCGCTCTATGGCCTCGCCGTAGACCATGATGTGCATATACGACGACGCCTGCCGGCATACGGCCTCCACCACCGCCGGATTTGAGTGTCCCACGTTGCTCACCGACACTCCCGCCACCAGGTCGTAGTAGCGGCGGCCGTCGGGAGTGTAGAAGAATACCCCTTCGGCGCGCTCGACACCCACAGCCATCGGCGAGGGCGAGGTCTGTGCGACATGTGCCAGAAACTGTTTGCGCAGTATCTCCATAAATACTCTATTTTCGATATTTTCCGTCCTCGTCCAACATCTTCAGATAGCTTTCGTATCGCTGGTAAGCTATCTCGCCGCGCTCTACGGCCGACACCACGGCGCATCCCGGCTCGCGCGTGTGCGTGCAGTTGCGAAACCGGCACTCCTCGCCCCGTTCGCGCAGCTCGGGGAAGAACAGGCGCAGCTCGGCATCCTCGAGGTCGATGAGTCCGAAGCCCTTTATTCCGGGCGTGTCTATTATGCGGCCGCCCGAGGGCAGCATGTACATCGTCGAGTATGTTGTCGTGTGGCGTCCCTTGAGGTGGCTTGCCGACACTTCGCCGGTGCGAATCTCCACCCCCGGGCATACGGCGCCCACCAGCGTCGACTTGCCCACGCCCGAGTTTCCCGACAGCAGCGTCGTTCCCTCGCCCAGAATAGAGGCTACGCGCTCCATGCCGTCGCCCCGCAGGGCCGAGACCTCGATTACCTCGTATCCGGCATTGCGGTACACCTCCATGAACTGCTCGGCCTGCGGACGCATGTCGTCCAGCAGGTCGCACTTGGCCAGCAACACCGTCACCGGCACTCCGTAGGCTTCGCACGTCACCAGAAACCGGTCTACGAACTCCGTCGGCGTTGCCGGCGAGTGCAGCGACACGAGCAGCAGCGCGCGGTCGACATTTGCGGCTATTATGTGCGACTCCTTCGACAGGTTCGAGGCGCGGCGTATGACATAGTTGCGGCGTGGCGACACGCTCTCTATGCTCCACTCGCCCGCAGCGTCGGCGCTCACGCCAACCTCGTCGCCCACGGCCACGGGGTTCGTGGTCCTGATATCCTTCAGGCGCAGACGGCCGCGTATTCTACATCGCAACGTCTGGCCGTCGGACAGAACGTCGTAGATGTTTCCTGCGGTGCGTATTACCGTTCCCGTCTTCATCACAGAGCCTTGCCTATCGTGCCTGCGGCATCGTTGCCCATATCCGCCACCCGGTCGGCTATGCCCAGTATCGGGTGGTAGAGTCTCGAGCCGTCGAGCACATCGTTCGACACCAGGTGCATCTTCCCGTTGAGCGTGTCGAATACCCAGAACAGAGCGCAGAGTATCAGCAGCATCTTTATGCACGAGAACAGCACTCCCAGCAGCACGTCCAGCGTTCCCAGCCCCGCAAAGTGAAATATGTTGCGCAGCAGCCGCGCCAGCAGCGCCACCACTATCATCACGCCCACCAACACCACGGCGAATCCCCCCGCAAATGCGAACTCGGGACCGATGTGCAGCAGCGCTCCGACATGGGCTCCGTAGCGCACGCCGAGCCATATGCCCAGCACTATTCCTGCGAGCGTGCATATCTGGTGAATCACACCCTTGCTCCAGCCGTTGTATACGGCCCAGGCCAGAAAGGCCAGAGTTATTATGTCGATAACATTCATAGTCGGTAGATTTAACGCAAATGTACGACTTTTCCGCCTAACGTCAAAGCGCCCCGCAGAGGCGCCCCGAGCATACCCGCACAAGCCCTCCGAAACGCCCGCATGCGGTCCCGTTGCAAAACCGCGCTGTAAAACCTCCGCCCGGCCTGCTCATAAAGCCGCAAAAAAAGAAAACGGAAACCTTGCGGATTCCGTTTCCCTAACCAACCTAAAACTACTAAACCTAATCCGACGTCCCGCGCATTGCGCACCGCGCTTTGTGCGGGAGCGTCTGAAACCCTAAAAACTTCGATGCAAAGATAGCGGGAAAAAACGGTTTAAGCAAGAAATTACTAAAATATTTTTATAATTTTTTCAGAAATTTTAACATATCCGCTCCGCCGCCGGCCCGCAGCGCCGCAAAACAGGCCGCGACACGTAGTCCAGCGCTTCGCCGCAACGCTCCTATCTCACTGTGTTTCTGCGTCTCGACACATACTCCGCAACGGCATCGGCCACCCGCTCGCCGTCGACTGCCGCCGAGACTATGCCTCCGGCATAGCCGGCCCCTTCGCCCGCCGGAAAGAGACCTTCGGTCTGGGGATGCATGAGCGTTAAGGCATCGCGCGGAATGCGCACGGGCGATGATGTCCGCGACTCTACGCCCACGGCCACCGCTTCGTCGGTGACGAATCCCGGCATTCGGCGTCCGAACTCGGCCAGTCCCCGGCGCAGGCTGTCGCCAATAAATCCCGGCAGCCACTCATCCAGCCGCGACGGCCTGAGTCCCGGTATATACGACGACCGCGGCAGCGACTGCGAAGCCCTGCCGGCCACGAAGTCCGATATTCGCTGTGCCGGAGCCGTCTGCGCTGGTCCTCCGTGGCGCTTGGCCTCGTGTTCGAGCTGCTCGAGCAGTTTCAATCCGGCCAGCTCGCCCCACCGGCCGCGCAGGTGTTCGAAATCGGCCGCCCGCACCTCGGTCACGAAGCCCGAGTTGGCATATGGCGAATTTCGCTGGCTGGGCGACATGCCGTTTACTACCATCTGCTCATCGTCGGTCATGGCCGGTACGATGAATCCTCCGGGACACATGCAGAACGAGTATACGCCGCGGCCGTTCTGCTGGCATACAAGCGAGTACGATGCCGCCGGCAGCAGGTCGCCCCGCTCCGTTCCGTGATACTGTATCGAGTCTATTAGCGCCTGCGGATGCTCTATTCGCACTCCCATTGCGAACGCCTTGGCCTCGAGTCGTATGCCCGAGCGGTCCAGTGCGTAGTATATATCGTGCGCCGAGTGTCCCGTTGCCAGAATCACCGCCGCGCCCTCGATACGTCTCTGGCCGCACTCCACGCCCTCGACGCGTCCGCCCCTGACTATCAGCGAGGTTATGCGGCTCTCGTAGAGGAACTCGCCGCCCGAGGCGATTATCGTGCGCCGTATCGCCGCGATTATTCCCGGCAGACGGTCGGTGCCTATGTGCGGGTGGGCCTCATAGAGAATCTCGGGCGAAGCTCCGTGAAAGACCAGCGTCTCGAGAGCCTTGCGGCAGTCGCCGCGCTTGCGGCTGCGGGTGAAGAGCTTTCCGTCCGAATATGCGCCGGCACCGCCCTCGCCGAAGGCGTAGTTCGAGTCGGGGTCTACCGACTGGTTGCGGTTTATGCGTGCTATGTCGCGCTTGCGGGTCGACACGTCGCGGCCCCGCTCGACCACAATGGGCCTGTATCCCAACTCTATGAGTCTCAGCGCGGCAAAGAGTCCCGCCGGACCGGCTCCGGCCACTATCACCTCCGTGCGCCCCGCAACCGACGGGTAGTCGAAATGCACGGGCTGCGGCAGCGGCTCGCGGTCGGCGTATATGTCGATGGTCAGATTCACGCGAATGCGTCCGCGGCGGGCGTCGACCGACCGTTTTACGATGCGCGCGGCAGCTATGTCGGTATCTTTGATACCGGCAGTGCGGGCCGCCAGCGGAGTGTACTTCTTCGCGTCGGCAGCCTGTGCGGGGCTCAGTGACAGTGTTATGCGTTGCGGCACTTTACAGCTCTGGTTGCGCCGGCAACGGTGCCGGCAGTGCAAAGATAGCAACAAATGCCGTAATCGGGAGCCGTTCCGCGACTTTTGCCGCCCTCGGCACCCTTTTCGGCTCTGCATTCGGCCGGTGCCGGCTACCGGTACGCGAAAATAATGGGCGGCATGAGGGGCGGAATCTTGAAAAATTCCTATCTTTGTGCCAGCCGACCGCCTCGACGGCCGGCAGAATCGCGGATATGGTGTAATTGGTAGCCACGTCAGACTTAGGATCTGATGCCGCAAGGCGTGGGGGTTCGAGTCCCTTTATCCGCACAAGTTTACCGACGAGAAATTTTCGAAAGAATTTTTCTCGTTTTTGTTTTTGTAAATCGTTGAAATTTTGCGCATTGTAGCGAGTGCCATGTTCTCGCCTATGGTTCGATAATTGTCAATTTGCTTGTTCCAGAAAATTCCGTTCGGATAGAGCAGATTTTGCAATCTTTGAGCCGCTTCGAGGTCTGCCTCACGCCACGTTCTGCCTAAATGACAGCACATTATAAGTGACTGATGTATTGCGACAATTCCGCATATTTCTCTGGCATTTAATAGTTGGTATATAAATCCTCTCTGTGACGGTTATTTGCTTTTTCGCCTCCTTTACAGCCACACTTCGGCATAGGCTCGCAAGCCATATAAAGGACTTTTGTCGGCAAGGGGAACTGCGTAGAAACCTTTGATTGAAGAAAATCAATCATCTGTTACAAATATACGATTTCCAGAGAATTGACAAAATTTTCACGAAAGAATTTTTCAAAAAATTAAAAAAAAGTCGTTGAAGCCTCTACCTCAACGACCTAAAAATTGGTATTTGCACCTGTTTATAAATACTTCTGCATTTCATCGGCAGAACACCTCTTATAGGTAATCTCAAAAACACCGAGCGAAACCACCATTGTCGAGCTGTTCAAGGTCTTAATCGTACCAGTATCGCCGTCGATTGTAATTTGGTTACCAGCCTTTGACCACGTGCTGCTATCGACCTCAACATCGGTCTTGCCCATAAATCTGATGACCATAGCGTGTTTATACGTTCCGTCCTCTTTGAAGTCGTAGTAATCATACTGCCAATAATCATCACTTGCTTTCATTGTCTCTACCTTCCACGTTCCGACTACGCTTCCGCCCGTGTCACCGTCATCGTCCTTGCTGCAACCTGTTACCGCAAGCGACATCGTGGCAAATACCGCCACCATTAAAGCATAAAAATACTTTCTCATAATGTTTTTGTTTTTTGCACCTGCGTCTCTGTGGTGCGTTAATGTAATTAAGTTAATTGAATTAAACGACACACAAAAGGAGCGGAGCCACTTTTCACTTACCTAACCAGTGCGGGCTTCGACTCCCTTGAATTACTCGGCAAATGACAGCAACTCCACTTTGGTCGTATATAGTACGAATACATAATACAAACCAAAAGGAGCGTACCTCCATCACCATTCTGTAATTCATTGAAGTTGTCGAAGTTTCACTGATAGAACGATGCGAAAACGCTTCTCTTAATATGTCTATGTCCACGAGGGACGACACAAAGATAGAGATTTTCGTGGGAAGTACGCTTTTGTGAGTTGCTATTTGTGCAAATTTCAGATATTGAACTCCTTTTTCACCCTCTGCACGGTGCTGACCGACACATCGCACAATTTTGCAGTTCGTCGGATGCTGGTGCCTTTCTTTAACACCTTCAAAACCTGTTTATATTCCTCCTGCTTTTTCTCCCTGCTCTTGATGCTCCCGATACCAATCTATAAAGTCGATAACACGCTTGAAGTCCTCTATAAAGGTTCGATAATCTGGCAGAAAATCGCACGAAAATGGAGGATGCCTATCCTCCATTTTCGTTTTATATGCGGATACGAAAAAGAGAGGAGCCCCGCCCCTCTCTTTCACTTGGTTGCAGACGTCTTCCGTCTGTCAGAATCTCACGCCGATACGGAACAGCATTGCGCCGGTTCCGGAGCCGAGGTGCTGGTAGCGGATGCCGAAGTCGAAAGCCGTCTTGCCGCCCACCTGCAGACCGGGACCCACCGAGGTGTAGAAATTCGTACCCTCGGCATCGACTATGCCCACGGCGGCACCGAGGTCCAACGATGCATATACCGAGAACTTGTCCGAAACGGGATAGTAGCCCTTGGCGTTTACGAATGCGGGCAGAATCACCGGAATCGCCAAATCCTCAAAGCCGGTAAATATGTTCAAACCCACACCTGCGCCGGCAAAGACATACTCGTTGATTCTCACGCCGTGAACCGTCTCGAATACGAAACGGTCGAGGTTGATGTACGACTCGCTCACGCCCACCGCGTAACCAGTCGCCACTTCGCCTTCATAGTGGGGATAGGTGTCCTTGCCGCCTGCAAACGCATGGCCGCCGAATGCTGCCAGGGCAGCCAGAAGAATTAACTTTTTCATGTTTTTCGTTTTTTTTAAGATTTGTGTCTGTTTTCTGTGGAGGGCATACAAAAACGCGGACTTATTTCTTGTATCCGCGATAGAGGTATTGGACGACCTATGATTGAGATAGCAGGAAATGCCCGCGCCGATAAAACAGCACGAGCATCAACTTCTGTTCCTCAATCATAGAAAGTGTCCAATTTCCTACCGCGGGAAGAAAAGCCGATGCGCTTTTATATGTTGTGTGCCGGCGCTTTTAGTGCGTCACGGCAACGGATAATTCACGTAGAATTGAAAGTCTGTCTGCTTTTATATCGTCATAGGCAACCGCTGTTTTGTTTCACTGAGTGCAAATATAGCTAATTTTCAGATACGCAGCAACGATTCGGCACAAATCAAATCCCGCCGCCGTCTGCCGGCCGGCATCCGTATCCGGCCGCCTCGACCGCTGCCGCTATCCGTGCGGCATCGGCTGTACCCTCCACTTCGGCGCGGCCGCCGGCCAGGTCGACCCTTACCGCGGTTACGCCCTCGACCGAGGCTATAGCCCTTTCGACATGAGCCCTGCAGTGGTTGCAGCTCATTCCCTCGATGATAAATGTTGTTCCCATTGTTTCCGTATTTGACAAATCCGTTTTTCTTCTCCGCAGCAAAGCTGCCGCCACCAACAGCAGCAACAGACCTGCCGCCGCATATTTCCACCACGCCATCGCCTCTCCGTGGCAGCATCCGGCCATCCTCCCCGCCGCATCCGCCGCGAACCACCGCGCCGGCAGAAGGTAGTCTGCCGCCAGTCCGAACACTACGGCGCCGGTTATAATCGAAGCCAGATAGCTCAACAGCGTGCGGCGGCCCATGACCTTGCCTATGACCATCATGGCCGCCAGATTCGTCGCCGGCCCCGCCATCAGGAGCACCAGCGCCGCACCCGGCGTCAGACCCTTGAGCATGAGCGCCGCAGCCACCGGCACCGACCCCGTGGCACAGATATACATCGGCATCGAAATCAGCAGCACCAGCAGCATGTTCAGCAGCGGCCTGTCGGCAAAGAGACCGAAAAATCCGTCGGGCAGAAACACCGCAATGGCGCCGGCAATCAACAGTCCAATCAGCAGCTGCTTGCCGATATCCTGAATCATATCCGAGAATCCGTATCGCAGCGCCTCGCGGCATCGTGCAGCCAGCCCGGCGGGCTTCCCGTCCGCCTGCTCCGCCCGCCTTGCCACGGGCTTCTCCTCCTGCGTCGTTGCGGCCACGAAGCATCCGCCGCAAACAGCCGTCACCAATGCCGCCACCGGCCTGATTACCGCAAACGGCAGCCCCAGCAGCGACGCCGTGGCGGCAATCGAGTCCACGCCGGTCTGCGGCGTGGCTATGAGAAACGACACCGTAGCGCCCTTCGAGGCACCCTCCATGCGCATCGACATCGCCGTGGGAATCACTCCGCACGAACACAGCGGCAGGGGCACGCCGAACAGCGCCGCAAAGCATACCGAGCGCGCGTCGTTTCCGGCCAGACATCCCGTATAGAAACTCTTCGGCACGAACACGTGCAGTATGCCGGCCAGCAGAAATCCGAGCAGCAGATAGGGCGCCATTTCGGCAGTCAGCGCCAGAAAGGAGTGCAAATATTCAAACATGCGGCCATTTTCAGCAAATATACGACTAATCCTCCGACTTTTCAAATCTCTGCCGTCACTTCGGCCTCTGCCGCAAAAAAAACCGACCCTTTTTCCGGGTCGGTTTTTTCATGCGGACTATATGACGACTACTTGTTGTAAGCCTTCATAACCGAGATCAGGTCGAGCACCTTGTTCGAGTAACCCCACTCGTTGTCGTACCACGACACCACCTTGACGAAGGTGTCGGTCAGAGCGATACCGGCCTTTGCGTCGAAAATCGAGGTGCGTGCGTCGCCCAGGAAGTCGGACGATACGACAGCCTCGTCGGTGTAGCCCAGGATACCCTTCAGCTCGCCCTCCGAAGCCTCCTTCATGGCAGCGCAGATTTCGTCGTACTTCGCAGGCTTAGCCAGGTTCACGGTCAGGTCGACAACCGACACGTCGAGGGTCGGAACTCGCATCGACATACCGGTCAGCTTGCCGTTCAGTGCGGGGATTACCTTGCCTACGGCCTTTGCAGCGCCGGTCGACGAGGGGATGATGTTGCCCGAAGCGGCACGGCCGCCGCGCCAGTCCTTGAGCGAGGGACCGTCAACGGTCTTCTGGGTTGCGGTGGTCGAGTGCACGGTGGTCATCAGACCGTCGGTGATACCGAACTTGTCGTGCAGAACCTTGGCGATGGGAGCAAGGCAGTTGGTAGTGCACGAAGCGTTCGACACGATGGTCTGGCCGGCATAGGTGTCGGTGTTCACGCCGCACACGAACATCGGGGTGTCGTCCTTCGAGGGAGCCGACATAACCACATACTTTGCACCTGCAGCGATGTGCGCCTCAGCCTTCTCCTTGGTCAGGAACAGACCGGTCGACTCCACCACGTACTCGGCGCCCACCTCGTTCCACTTGAGGTTTGCGGGATCCTTCTCTGCGGTCACGCGGATAGCGGTGCCGTTGACGATGAGCTTGCCGCCCTCGATGTCGTAGTCAACGGTGCCGTTGAACTTGCCGTGCATGGTGTCGTACTTGAGCATGTAGGCCATGTAGTCTACCGGTACGAGGTCGTTGATGCCGACTACTTCAAACTTGTCCGCGTTGTTGCAAGCGGCACGGAATACCAAACGGCCGATACGTCCGAAGCCGTTGATACCGATTTTGATTTTTGCCATAAATCCGAATAATTTAATGTTAAAACGTATTTCCCATTCTTCAGCGGAGGCATCCGCAACGCCGCAAACTGCGGGCCGTTCGGGCTTCCGTTATTTTTTTCACAGCGCAAAAATACATACTTTATACCTATTACGCAAATTAAACGCTAAAAAACTTTCTCCCCCGCCGGAGCGTCTCGGTCCGCTGCCGCAGAGGCCCCTGCACGCCGCTATTTCAGTCCCGTGCGACCCATGCGGCGGCAGCTGCGGGCCGCGGCGGCAGCTCATGCGGTCGCAAATAGCGCCAACGCGGACAACGCCGCCCCGACCGATGCGCAAATGTGTTATACTTGCCGCAAAAAAATCATGAAAACAGCCTCTCTCTGTCTCTGCGCCGCATTCTCCGTGCAGACGCTCTTCGCCCATAGCGTCAGCTCCGCCCCGGAGCGCGATGCCGACTCGCTCTCCATCGACCAGGTCGTCGTCACGGGCGTTCGCAGCCGCACCGGCCTGCGCAGCCTGCCTGCGAGCCTGACCATCCTGGACCGCAGCCAGCTCGAGCGCGACATGCAGCCGTCGCTGCTCCCCTCGCTCACCGAGCATGTCCCGGGCCTCTTCGCCACCGCCCGCGGAGTGATGGGCTACGGCGTCTCGGGCGGCGCTGCCGGAAACATCTCGCTGCGCGGTCTGGGCGGCGGCTCAGGCCGCATGATGGTGCTCGTCGACGGCCGTCCGCAGTACATGGGACTCATGGGCCACCCCATAGCCGACGCCTGCCAGTCGCTCGCGGCCGGCAAGGTCGAAGTGCTGCGCGGACCAGCCTCGGCGCTCTACGGCTCGGGCGCCATGGGCGGCGTGGTCAACATCATCACCCGCAAAATGGACCGCGACGGTCTGCGCAACGACCTCTCGGTTAGCTACGGCTCCTTCAACTCGCTCGAGACGGCCATCTCGACCGGCGCCCGCAAGGGCAGCTTCAGCTGCACCTCGGGCCTGTCGTACAACCGCTCCGACGGCCACCGCAAGGATATGGGCTTCGCTCAGTACGGAGGCTTCCTCCGCCCCTCCGCCGACATAGGCCGCGCATGGAGCCTGACTGCCGACGTGCAGCTCACCCACTTCGACGCCTCCAATCCCGGCGAGGTCGCCTCGCCGCTGCTCGACGCCCGCCAGCGCATCACGCGCGGCACGGCCTCGCTCTCCGCCGCCAACGACTACGGCACCGCCTCGGGCGCCGTGAGCATCTACTGCAACTGGGGCCGCCACTGGATAAACGACGGCCATGCGGCCGACGCTGCGCCCCGTCAGTACCGCTTCATCTCCACCGACCGCACATACGGCATCTCCCTCTACCAGGGCGTGCGTCTTTTCAGGGGCAACCGCACCACCCTCGGCGCCGACCTGCTCCGCTCGGGCGGCCGCGCCGCAAACCGCTACGTCGAGGGCGAGCGTGCCGGCCAGACCGACGTCACGGCCGACAAGACCCTCACGCAGGCAGCCCTCTACATCGACATGCGCCAGGACATAGGTTCGCTGCTGACGCTCAGCGCCGCCCTGCGCGCCGACCGCCGCAAGGGCTTCGGCACCCGGCCCGTGCCGCAGTTCGGCGCCGCGCTGCACCTCCCGCACAGCCTCGAGCTGAAGCTCTCGGCCGCCAAGGGCTTCCGCTACCCCACCATCCGCGAGATGTACATGTTCCCGCCTCAGAACCCCGACCTCAAGCCCGAGGACCTCTGGGGCTGCGAGGTCTCGCTATCTATGCGCACCGGCTCCGCAAGCTGGTCGGTCACGGCATTCCGCATCGACGGGCGGAACATGATTCAGACCGAATATGTCGACGGCAGCCCCCTGAACGTCAACACCGGACGCATACGCAACGCCGGCGCCGAGGCCGAGCTGTCGTGGAGAGTCTCGCCCTCGTGGAATCTCGATGCCAACTACTCCTTCCTGCACATGAAAAACCCCGTCCTCGGGGCTCCCGAACACAAGCTCTGCGCCGGCGCCGCCTTTTCGCACAGACGCTGTCAACTCGCCACTTCCGCAGTCTATGTCCGCGGGCTCTGCACCTCTCTTGGCGACGACTCCGCCGCCGAGAGCTTCTTGCTGTGGAATATCAACGCCTCGCTGCACCTTTCGCGCTGGCTGAGCATACGCCTGCGCGGCGAAAACCTGCTCGCGCAGCGCTACCAGATAAACGCCGGCTACCCCATGCCTCGCGCCACCGTCATGGCCGGCCTCAGGGCGCAGTTCTGATGCCCGGAGGGGTGGTGCATATTCGTAATTTTTTGTAAATTTGCACCATAGGCACCGCCCCGCAGTGCCGCACGGAAGACATTAACCAAAAATTTATCGAATTATGAAACATCTCATCATCATCTTCGCCGCCGCCCTGGCAGCATGCTGCGGCGAACAGAAGCAGCCCCAGGCAGCCGCAACACCCTTCGAGCCCGGCCAGACCGTGACTCTCGCATCGCCCGATGCAGTGCCTGCCCAGCAGGTTGTCGAGGCGCTTCGCCAGCGCTGCTCCACGCGCGCATTCTCGGGCGAGCAGCTCACTCTCGAGGAGCTCTCGGGCATACTCTGGGCCGCTGCGGGCGTCAACCGCGAGGACGGCAAGCTTACCGCCCCTTCGGCAATGGCCCTCTACCCCATCCGCACATACGCTTTCCTTGCTGACGGCATCTACTTCTACAATGCTGCGCAGAACACTCTCGAGCGCGTTGCCGAGGGCGACCACCGCGCAGCCACCGGCGGCCAGCCCTTCGTGGCCACCGCACCGCTCAACATCGTCTATGTCGCCGACATAAGCAGCTACGCAGAGCGCAACGTGCCCCTCGAGCACACCCGCTATCTCTGCGGACAGGATGCGGCAGGCTATGCCGAGAACGCAAGCCTCTACGGCGCAGTCTGCGGCCTGAAGTCGGTAGTGCGCGGCAGCTTCGACAACCAGGCCATACTCGGCCTGCTGGGCCTCGACCCCCAGACGCACTTCACTGCTCTTGCGCAGACCGTCGGAAAATAACGGCCTTCATCCTCAAACAGAAGGCGGAGCAACCACCCAGGTTGCTCCGCCTTCTCTCTCCCGCCTCTCAGAACTTGAACTTCACCCCGGCAAACCAGCTTCTGGGCAGCGAGGGTCCGTACATATACCCCGAGTCGCGGTCGGGCCCCTGGTCGAAGTCGCGCTGGCGGTCGTCGAATATGTTCTGCAGACCGGCATATATCTCGGCTGTCATGCTGCGGCCCATGCGTATGTCGTAGCACATCTTGATGTTCATGTCGAAGAACCGGGGCGTCTCGACGGCTCTGTCCTCCACTGTTCCCGAGCCGGCCATGTGCTGCACGAGCATCGAGCCGGTGCACGTTCCCGAGAGCGAAATGTCGAACGACTTGACGAGTTTGAACGTCGACACGAAGTATCCGTACATGTCGGGAGTTCTGAACATCCGCACCGAGGGCGCCGTCCGGGGGTTGTCGCTCCACTGCTCGGGCTGCTTGTAGCGGCTTCGCTGCCACGTCATTCCCGTCTGAAACGAAATCTTGTCCAGCCAGGCCAGGCGAGCTTCGACATTCACGCCGGCCACCGCAGCTCCCGAGCCGTTGTACCGCTCCTTGAGCGAAGCTCCCGACGAATCGGTCTGGCCCGTCTCGCGCAGGGCGAACACGTCGTGCAGCGTGGTGTAGAAGCCCTCGACAAGAAGATTCGTCTGCACGCTGCCGAATGTGTGGTACATATCCGACGATATGCTCACGCTGTTCGAGCGCTCCTCGCGCAGCCCTTCAGCCAGGCGTATTGCCACACGCTCGCCGCCCACTATCGCTATGTGCATATCCTCATCGAATGCCTGCGGTGCGCGGAATCCGCTCGCATAGCTGAAACGCAGGTTCACATCCTCCACGGGGTTGTATCGCACATTCACGCGCGGCGAGAATACGGCCCTTCTTATGAGCGAGTGCTTGTCGGCCCTGCAGCCCGCCAGAAGCGACCACTTGTCGTTCTTCCACTCGTTCTGGGCGTAGAAGGCATACGTGTTGACCTCCTGCCGCGTGCGGCGGCCGTATCCGAGCGAGCGGTCGTCGAGGTAGTCGTATCCGTACTCCACGCCGAGCGTCAGGTCCGAGGGCATGAACAGCAGCCTGCCGAACGAGTGTATGTACTGCGCGCCTGCCGCCACGGTCAGATCGTGCGTCCGACCGTATGCGTCGGGGTCCATTCCTCCGCCGTAGTAACTTTTGCGGGCCGTGTTTCTGAACGAAGCATATGCGTTGAACCTGTCGGCATAGTCTGCCGACGAGATGTCGAACGAGATGCTTCCGTCGTTTATCGAGTGGTCGGTCTGCTCGGCCACCATGGCCTCATGCGGCGGCAGGTCGAGCAGGTCGCCGCCGCGGCGGTACTCCTCGGTTCCGTTGTACTGGAGCGTGATTCGCGAGTATGCGCCCGTCTTGACGAACGAGCGCAGGCCGAACGACAACCCTTTCAGCACCGGAATCTCCGTAAAACCGTCGCCGTCCATATCCACACCCGAGCGGCGGCGGTTCTGCCCGTAGACATACAGTCCCGCGCGGCTGTCGTCGGTCACCAGCGAGGCGTTCGCCGCCGTCACGTTGTCGTACGCTCCCGAGCATCCCACGGCCGTGAGCGTGTGCGACAGCTCTGCCGAGTTGCGCAGGGGGTCCCGCGTGATGATGTTTATCGTGCCTCCTATGGCCGACGAGCCGAACAGCGCCGAGCCTCCGCCGCGCAGCACCTCCACGCGCTCTATCATCGATGCCGGAATCTGCTCCAGGCCGTAGACTCCCGCCAGCGACGAGAATATTGGCCGCGAATCTATCAGTATCTGCGAATAGTGGCCGTCCAGGCCGTTGATTCTCACCTGCATGAATCCGCAGTTCTGGCAGTCGTCCTCCACGCGCAGACCCGACTGGAAGTTCAGTCCCTGCGCCAGACAGGCCGAATTTGTCGCCTCGAACAGCCGCGAGTCCACCACGCTCACCAGTGCCGGAGCCATTCTCCGGGCCGTCTGGCTGCGGTTTGCCGACACCACCACGTCGTCGAGCGATATGGTCTGCTCCGCAATCTCGAAGTTCATCTCCACGGTAGCCCCGCGCCGCAGCGTTATGGTCTGCGTCTGCGATGTGTATCCCATCGCCGTCGCCTCGATTGTGAATGTTCCCTCGGGCAGGTTCTTTATAAAGTAGTGACCCGAGGCGTCGGTCGAGGCGCCGAATGTCGTGCCCCGCACCACTATGTTGATATATGGCAGGTGCTCGCCCGTCGAGGCGTGTATCACATGTCCGTAGATGTTGGCGTCCGAGCCGCCTGCGGGCGTGGCGCCTATTGCCGCCGTGCCGAGCAGGCACGACATTGCCAGAGTGATGAGGTTGAGAATCTTCAAAATCTTCTTGATTAAAATTGGCATTAATGTTTCGCTGTGCGGAATTCCGCCCAATTCTGCGGTGCAAAGGTAGCCTCCCGGCCGGCAGCGGTCAATAGCCATTTCATGCTATTCTGACCCTTCCGGCATAGCCTAAAGTGGCCAGAGTGCACAAAAAAAGGCATTCCGCCATCGTCTCCGACGGCAGAATGCCCTTTTCGTCTCAGCCTCGCAAGGCCTGCGTTTCTCAGATATTTATGTCGACAATCTCGAACCGGAGCGTGCCGGCAGGCACCTCCACCTCCACGCGCTCGCCCTTCTTGCGGCCCAGCAGCGCCTTTGCTATGGGCGTTCCGATTGCCAGCTTGCCCTCGCGCAGGTTGGCCTCGTTTTCGGACACGATGGTATATCGCATCTGCTTGTTATTGGCCAGGTTGAGAAGCGTCACGGTGCTCAGAATCTGCACTTTGCTCTTGTCGATTTTGCTCTCGTCTATCACGCGCGCATTGGCTATCGTGTCCTCGAGCTTCGCTATTCGCATCTCGAGCATTCCCTGCGCCTCGCGGGCCGCGTCATACTCGGCATTTTCGGACAGGTCGCCCTTGTCTCGCGCCTCGGCTATGGCCGCCGATATTGCCGGACGCTCTACCGAGCGCATGTGGTCGAGCTCCTCTTTGAGTTTGCGGTAGCCTTCGGCCGTAAGATAGATAATCTCTTTTGCCATATTTTCAATCTGTTTTAACTCTTTTAAGTGCAAAAAACAAAAGAATCCCGACCTCAGATAAGACAATCGGAACCCTGCATGTATGCGGCAAAGGTATGCAATTATTTCCGAAAAACAAAAAAAGGGCCAATCCTGCCCCGTCCGCACACCTCGTCCGCGCATCCGCTTGCGCCGCGCGCCTCTTCCGGCCGCAAGTGGCGCGCGATTTGGATTGATTCGAAAAACTCCTCCTGAAAAACATCTGCCGAACCTTCACGACATGTTCCGCACAGTACTTGCCACATATCTCTTCACAGCCGCCGCATGCACCGCGCTGGCCGTCATCTCGCACCTCTCCCCGGTCGCCTCCGCGGCGCTCATTCTGCTTGTTTGGCTGCTTCCGGCGGCCGTCACGGCGCTCTACATCTTTTCGGCGCGGCCTCAGGGCGCCGGCACCCGACGCTCCGCAAGCCGGGGTACGTTTCTCGAGTCGGTAATCGCCGGCGGCTGCGGCTCGGCAACCAGCGGCGGCAACGACGTCGAGCTGCTCAACGACGGCGGCGAGATGTTCCCCTCGCTCATTCGGGCGCTGCACCATGCCCGCCGCAGCATCGACCTCGAGTATTACATCTTCAACGACGACCGCATAGGCCGCGCCATCGCCGAGGTCCTCCTGCGCAAGGTCCGGGCAGGAGTGCGCGTGCGCCTGCTCTACGACGCCGTGGGCTCGTGGAGACTCTCGCGCCGGTTCAAAGAGCGTCTGCGCGCCGCCGGCGTCGACATCCGGCCCTTCGGCGCCGTTCGCTTCCCGTGGCTCACCCGCAGCCTCAACATACGCAACCACCGCAAAATAGCCGTCATCGACGGCTCCACGGCCTTCATCGGGGGCATAAACATCGCGCGCCGCTACCTCGACGGCGACGAACTCGGCCGCTGGCGCGACCAGCACCTGCGCATCACCGGACCCGCCGCCGCCGAGCTGCACCGCATCTTCGCCTCGGACTGGTGCCATGCCGGCGGCCAGCCCTTCGACCCTGCCGCCGAGAGGGAGCATCTTCCCGCCTCCAAAGGCTCCAGGGTCCAGATCGGCCGCTCTCAGACGGGCCCCACGCGCCGCGCACTGGCCGACGCCTTCACCGCCGCAGTCATGCAGGCGCGCCGCCGGGTCTTCATCTCGACCCCCTACTTCGTGCCCACTGCCGAGCTGCTGCGCACGCTCTGCATAGCTGCTGCAGGCGGCGTCGACGTCAGAATCATGGTCCCGGCGCGTGCCGACATGCGCGCCGCGGCTCTGGCCGGCGAGTCCTATTTCGGCGAGCTGCTCCGCTCGGGCGTCAGCATCTACCTCTACGACAGCGGCTTTCTGCACTCCAAGACCCTTGTCGCCGACACCTTCGCCGCCTGCGTCGGCACTGCCAATCTCGACTGCCGCAGTCTGTTCACCAACTGGGAGGTCGCGGCCTTCGTCTACGATGCCCGCTTCGCCGAGCGCCTCGCCGCCACATTCTTCGGCGACATGCTCAACTGCCGGCGTCTCGACCGCTGGGAATACGAAAACCGCCCGCTGTCGCAGCGGGCGGCCGAAAGGTTCTGGAGGCTCTTCGCCCCTCTGCTCTAATCCTTCTGCGCCTCCGGTTCCGGGAAGCTCACGCCGTATATAAGGTGCTCCAGAGCGCGTATGTAGTTGCGCTGGTGGTTCTTGGGCGAATATACGTAGCAGTCTATCGTGAACACCTCGTTTGTCGCGGTGTTGACCGTCGTGTAGCTCACGAACGGACCTCCCATGAAGTCGTTCGCCACATCCCAGAATCCGCGCATCTCCACCCACAGGCGCCCCTCGAGGCGGAAGATTCTGTAGTCTGGTTCATACGCTTCGGCCGTTATCATGTACGACCCCTCGCTGGGTCCGGGAATTCTCGATGCGTACTTTGACCGCGCGGCCGCCAGAGCCTCGGGGCTCAGCGAGTATTTTCCGCGATAGGGGTACGAGTATAGGAAAAATCCCTGGCTGGCTGCAGGATACTCATACGATATCCACATGAAGTCGTCCTGCTCGCTGCGTATCGTGTATCCCTTCGGTATCTTCATCTCCACGCCGAACAGCTCGCGTATGCGGCTCTCTATGAAGCGCTCGTTGAATTTGGCGGCATATGCCGTCGAGCGGTCGCGCTCGGCCATCTCCAGAGCGTGCAGCAGGTCGTTTCTGTGGTTCGACAGATACTCCACGGCAGCCTTGTCGTCATGCGCCTGCAGGGTCATTACAATCTGCGGCGCAGCCGTCACGTCGTACTGCACGGCCGTGAGCGTGTCGCCGATTACGGGGTCTATCTCGATTTTTAGAATGTTGCGGTGCTGTCGCGCCAGCTTCGTGAAGCTCTGGCCCGTCACCCTCAGCACGTCGAACAGCGGCTCGCGGCGGTTGATTACAGCCACCGGCTGCGTGAATATGGCCCTCAGGGTGTCACCCACCTCGCCCTCCCAGCGTGGCTGGTCGCATACGAGCACCAGTTCATACGGCGAGCCCTGCGACTGATGCATGTTGGGGGCGGTAATCGAGCTCAGGGCGTCGCAGCCCGCCAGGGCGGCGGCCGCCAAAATCAGCAGCGAACGTAACGGATTCATAGTCTTGGTCGATTGTTAACGGACAAATATAGCTGTTTTTTTCGGCATTTCATCATTTGCGCTAATTTTATTACATTTGCCGAAACTTGCCGGCAATGAGAATCAAACCGCCCAAAATAATCCGGAGACTTATGCCCGACCTCATCTGGGAGATCGACGACCCCGGGAGCGTGTTTCTGACCTTCGACGACGGTCCCACGCCGGGCATCACCGAATGGATTCTGGCCACACTCGACAAGTACGATGCCAAAGCCACCTTCTTCGTTCTGGGCAAGAATGTCGAGCACTACGGCGACCTCTACCGCAAGATAGTCGACGCCGGCCACCGTGTCGGCAACCACACCTACTCCCATCAGAAGGGCTGGGGCATGTCTGCCGAGCGCTATGTCGAGGATGTCGACTTCGCCGACGACTTCATCCACTCCCAGCTCTTCCGGCCGCCCTACGCCCGCATCACGCCCTCGCAGATGAGGGCCGTTGCCCAGCGCTACAAAATAATCATGTGGGACATAATTTCGCGGGACTACAACCGCAACCTCTCGCCGCGGGCATGCCTTCGCAACGTCACGCGCCACCTTGCGGGCGGTTCGATAGTGGTCTTCCACGACAGCGAGAAGTCGTTCCGCAACATGCGTTATGCGCTGCCGCGGACCCTCGAGCGCTGCCGCGAACTGGGACTCAAATGCAAATCCATCGAGCTGTGAAACCCAACGGCAAAAACATCGTCGTGGCCGTGACGGCCGCCAGCGGCGCCATCTACGCGCGCCAGGTTCTCCTGAAGCTGCTCGACAGCCACCAGGTCGCCGGCATCGCGCTCATCCTCAGCGACCGGGCCGCCGAGGTCGCCGACTTCGAGGGCATAAGCCTTCCCGACCACGAGCGCATCGTTCGCTTCGACAACCGCGACATGTTCGCCCCGCCCGCCAGCGGTTCGGCGGGCTACGATGCCATGATTGTTGTGCCCTGCTCCGCCGGCACTCTGGCCCGCATAAGCTCGGGCGTCTCGCGCACACTCATCGAGCGTGCCGCCGACGTGATGCTCAAGGAGCGCCGGCCCCTGGTTCTGGCCCTGCGCGAGGCACCCTACTCGCTCGTGCATCTGCGCAACATGGTTGCCGTCACCGAGAGCGGCGCGGTCATCGTTCCCGCCTCTCCGTCGTTCTACGCACACCCGTCTGACATCGACGAGCTCTGCCTCTCCGTCACCGAGCGACTCCTGGCCCAGGCCGGAATCGACACGCCGCACTACCGGTGGCCCGAGGGCCGGTAGACGGTTTTACGGATTGGAAAATTATTAGTAACTTTGCCTCCGGAAAATTCAAACAAAACAACTTATATCTATGGCAACTACCGCTGACATCAAAATCGGCATGTGCATCGAGCTGGACGGCAAGACTTTCCAGATTGTCGACTTCCAGCACGTCAAGCCGGGCAAGGGTCCCGCCTTCGTGCGCACCAAACTCAAGAACCTCGAGAACGGCCGCGTGCTCGACAACACCTTCTCGGCCGGCGCCAAAATCGAGCCCGTGCGCGTCGAGCGCCGCCCCTATCAGTTCACCTACGAGGATGACCTGGGCGCGCACTTCATGCACACCGAGACCTTCGAGGAGATAAACATCGACAAGAACCTCATCACCAACTACGACCTGATGACCGACGGTCAGATTGTCGAGGTCATGTTCCACACCGAGAAGGAGACCGTTCTTTCGGCCGAGCTTCCTCCCATCGTCGACATGGAGGTCACCTACACCGAGCCCGGCATCAAGGGCGACACCGCCTCGACCAACTCGCTTAAGCCCGCCACGGTCAACACCGGCGCCACGGTCCGCGTTCCTCTGTTCATCAACACTGGCGACAAGATTCGCGTCGACACCCGCACCCGCGAGTACTACGAGCGAATCAAATAGTCTATCCTTGCATCGAAAAAACCGAGCCGCACCCGAAAGGTGCGGCTCTTTTCTTGCATGCCTTCGTGCGGGTTCACTCCTTTGCGCAGGAGTTGCAGTCGCCCGCGCAGGGTCTTGCGGCGCAGTCCTCTTCGGCCTGCTGCTCCATGGCCTCGGCCACCACGCACTTTATGCCCAGGCGGCGCATGTTTTCATTGGTCGCTATCTCCGAATCGATATGGTGACCCTTGAATATCAGCGTCAGCGACATGCCGAGCACGAAGAGCGCCAGAAAAGCGACCGCAAACAGTATCACTACGAGCCACGACGGCATAGGAAAGCAACTTTAATTAAATCTTATAAAATTTTGAGTTTCGGACACAAATATATAAATTTGTCTCGTATTAAACAAAACCGCGGACTCCCCGTCCGGCCGCTGTTCCATACGCTGCGGCGGGGGCCAGAAAACACTCTTCTATGCGAATAGTCATTGCCGGAGCCGGCGAAACCGGAAGCCATCTTGCCAAGATGCTCAGCGGAAAGGGTCACGACATAACCGTCATCGACACCGACCCCAAGATGCTGGCCGAAGTTGGCGCGCTGGCCGACATCATAACCGTCGAGGGCGACTCGACCACCTTCGAGACGCTGCGCAAGGCAGCCGTGCGCCGTTGCGACCTGTTCATCGCCCTGAACCATGGCGAGAACGAGAACATCATATCGGCCACCCTCGCCAAGCAGCTCGGAGCCAAGAAATCCATCGCCCGCGTCGACAACAACGAGTACCTCGAGCCCAACAACAAGGAGATTTTCATCAACATGGGCATCGACTACCTCTTCTACCCCGAGAAGGCGGCAGCCAGCGAGGTCATAAACCTTCTGGGCCACACCTCCACCACCGAGTATGTCGACTTTTCGGGCGGCAAGCTCTCGCTGGTCGTATTCCGGCTCGAGTCGTCGTCGCCGCTAATCGGGCGCGAGCTCGGCGGCTTCGCCCCCTCGGACAAACCTCTCGACTACCGCACCGTAGCCATCACCCGCGCCGGCCGCACCATCATCCCCCGCCGCGGCGAGATCTTCAAGGAGGGCGACCAGATCTACGTCATTTCGCGCCACAGCGCCGTCCGCGATGTCATGGAGATGTCGGGCCAGACCGACGTCCAGGTCCGCAACATGATGATTCTGGGCGGTTCGCGCATCGGCATACGCATCGCCGAGGAGCTTCAGAGCGAGATGAACATCAAACTCGTAGACTACAACGCCGATAAGGCCTACCGTCTTGCCGAGCGCCTCGACAAGACGCTCATCATCAACGAGGACGGCCGCCACACCGAATCCATGCTCGAGGAGGGCCTTGCCAGCATGGACGCCTTCGTGGCCGTCACCGGCCGCAGCGAGACCAACATTCTGGCCGCCATGCTCGCCAAGCGCATGGGAGTCAAGAAGGTCATCGCGGCCGTCGAGAACCTCAACTACATCAACCTTGCCGAGAGCATCGGCATCGACACCATCATCAACAAGAAGCTGGTCACGGCCTCCAACATCTTCCGCTTCACCATGTCCACCGACGTGCAGGCCATCAAGTGCCTCACGGGCAGCGAGGCCGAGGTTCTCGAGTTCATCGTCAAGCCCAACTCTCCGGCCACCAAGTGCCGCATCAAGGACATGGATCTGCCCGACGACGTGATAATCGGGGGCATCGTTCGCGGCGACAAGGTCTTCATCGCCATGGGCAACACCGAAATCAACGCCTACGACCGGGCCGTTGTCTTCGCCATGCCTTCGGCCATCTCCAAAATCGGCGAATACTTCAACTGACGTGTCCCGAAGCACCCTCATAAAAGCGCTGCTCTCGCGCAGAGCCCGGGCATTCGACCGCATGCGCAGCGATGCCTGCGACATTCAGCGCGCCGTATTGCGGCGGTTGCTGACCGAGGGTGCCCGCACGGCATTCGGACACGACCACTCGATAACCGCCTCGATGACTGCCGAGCAGTTCGCCGCTGCGGTTCCCGTGCGCGACTACGACGCCTCGCGGCCCTACATCGACCGTGTTCTGGCCGGCCAGAGCGACGTTCTGCGTCCGGGCCGCACCCTTCGCTTCGCCAAATCGTCGGGCACCACCTCTGACCGCAGCAAATACATACCCGTCACGCGCGAATCTCTTCGCGAGTCTCACCTGCGGGGCATGTACGACGTGGCGGCCATGTACGCCGCCATGCGTCCCTCGACCAGAGTCTTCGACGGCAAGACCCTCACCCTCGGGGGCTCGCTGAGCACCGTCGGCGGCATCACCTCGGGCGACCTTTCGGCCCTGGCCCTCGACGGCAGCTCGCGCCTTGGCGACATGATTCGAACCCCCCGGCGCAGCACGGCCCTCATGGAAAACTTCGACGACAAGGCCGCAGCCATCTGCCGCGAGTGCACCCTTGAGCGCGTCACCTCGTTCGCCGGTGTTCCGTCGTGGAATCTGGTGCTCATGCGCCGCATCCTCGAATACACCGGCCGCAGCAATCTTCTCGAGGTGTGGCCCGACCTCGAGCTCTTCGTCCACGGCGGCATGGGCTTCGCACCCTACCGTGCGGCCTACGCCCAGCTGCTCCCCGACGCGTCGTTCGCCTACATGGAGACCTACAACGCCTCCGAAGGCTTCTTCGCCATGGCCGACGACCTCTCCAGAGACGACATGCTGCTCATGCCCGACTACGGGGCCTACTACGAGTTCCGCAGCCGCAGCGGCGATGTCTGCCCGCTCTGCGGGGTTCGCAGCGGCGAGCGCTATGCGCTCATTATCACCTCGTGCAACGGTCTGTGGCGCTACGACACGGGCGACGTTGTCGAGTTCACCTCGACCGACCCCTACCGCATACGCCTTGCGGGCCGCACGCGGCAGTTCATCAACGCCTTCGGCGAGGAGCTTGCCGCCGACAACGCCGAGAAGGCTCTCTCGGCAGCCTGCCGCGCCACCGGCGCCTCTGTCGGCGAGTATACCGCCGCCCCGATATACATGAGCCTCTCGTCATGCGGCGCGCACGAGTGGGCCATAGAGTTTCTGCAGGCGCCCCCGAGTCTGGACGAGTTCGCCTCGGCTCTCGACAGCGAGCTGCGGCGCCTGAACTCCGACTACGATGCCAAGCGCACCACGGCTCTGGGCCGGCCCGTTGTCCGCTCCCTGCCGCGCGGCACCTTCATCGGCTGGCTTCACAGCTGCGGCAAGAACAAGGTGCCCCACCTGTGCAACGACCGCACGATCATCGAGTCGCTCCAGGCGCCCGACCGCCGGCACAAAAACTGAAAAACACAAACTTAACGCACACAATATGTACATCGCAATTGCAGGAAACATCGGCAGCGGAAAGACCACCCTGACCGAGATACTCGCAGGACGCTACTCGGCCAAAGCCTACTACGAGGTGACCGACAATCCCTACATCGGCGACTTCTACGAGAACATGAACCGCTGGTCGTTCCAGCTTCAGATTTCGTTCCTCGGCAGCCGTCTTCAGCAGACGATGGATATGCTCAACGAGGGCGCCGATACGGTTTTCCAGGACCGCACGATTTATGAGGATGCCCACATCTTCGCCGACAATCTCCACAAAATGGGGCTCATGTCGAGCCGCGACTTCGAGACCTACATGAAGGTCTTCCGCATCTCCACCGACCTGATACCCAAGCCCGACCTTCTGATATACCTCAAGGCCAGCGTCCCCACGCTCATCGCCCAGATACGCAAGCGCGGCCGCGAGTACGAGCAGAACATCGACACCGAGTATCTCGAGCGCCTGAACACGATGTACGACAACTGGATCGACAACATCTACGAGGGCGAGGTGCTGGTTATCGACAAGAACACCGAGGATTTCGCCGACGAGGCCGTTCTGGCACGCATCTGCGAGCGCCTCGACGCGATAAAGGCTCAAAAAAGGTAGCGATGCTGCCCGAGGCGTTCGTCAGCAGCATGATTTCCGAGCGCGGCTCTGCCGACGCTCTGGCACTCTGCCGGGCTCTCGACACGGAGCCCGTGACCTCCGTGCGCCTCAACCCGGCCAAGAGCGCCGGCGCCGTGCTTCCCGGCGATGCCGTGCGCATCCCCTGGAGCAGCCACGGCTACATCCTGCCCCAGCGGCCGCAGTTCACTCTCGATACGGCCTTCCACGCCGGTGCCTACTACGTCCAGGAGCCCTCGTCTCAGTTCACGGGCTACCTGCTCGAGGCTTCGGGCTTCAGCGGCGGCCGCATCCTGGACATGTGCGCCGCCCCGGGCGGCAAGACCACCCACTACGCCTCGCTGGCCGGAGCCGGCGGCCTTGTCGTAGCCAACGAGATCGACCGCCGCCGTGCGCAGGTCCTTGCCGACAACGTCCGCAAGTGGGGTCTGGGCAACACCGTCGTCACCTGCAACGAACCTTCGCGGGCCGCGTCCCTGGCCGGATTCTTCGACGTCGCAGCCGTCGACGCCCCCTGTTCGGGCGAGGGCATGTTCCGCAAGGACCCCGCATCGCGCAGCGAGTGGAGCGAGCGCAACGTCTCGATGTGCGCCGCGCGGCAGGAGGATATCCTGCGCCATGCGTGGCGGGCTCTGCGACCCGGCGGCCTGCTCCTGTACAGCACCTGCACCTTCAACCGCACCGAGAACGAGGAGACGCTCCGGCGATTCGCCGCCTTTGCGGGCGGCGAGCTGACCGAGGCCGAACCCGTCGCACTCCCCGACGCAGGCATAGAGTGCGGCCGCACGGAGGCCTTCCGCACCTACCGCTTCCTGCCCCACCGTCTATGCGGCGAGGGCTTTTTCGCCGCCGTGGCCCGCAAGTCGGCCGACGCTGCGTCCGAGGCCGCACCTTCCAGACCTCGCCGCACCATATTCGTCCCTGCCGACCGCACCGCCGCCACCGAGCTCGACAGATACTCGGCCGAGCCGGGAGCCATGCGCTTCTTTCAGGTCGGCGAGCTCTACTACGGCTACCGAGCCGAGACCTTCGACCTTGTGCGCACTGTCTGCGAGCAGATGTCGGCCATATACTCCGGCACCGCCTTCGGCCGCATATTCAAGGGTCGACTCAAGCCCGAGCATGCCGCGGCCATGTACGCCGGTCTGCGCCGCGAGCAGTTCGCCCAGGCCGAGCTGCCCGACGATGAGGCCCTCGACTATCTTCGCTGCGGCCGCACCGACCCCGCGCGCTTCGCCGAGGGTCTGAATCTTGTCACCGCACGCGGCGCGGCCCTCGGCTTCGCCAAGCGCATAGGACACAGGGTCAACAACATGTACCCAATGAATTTGAGAATCTTGAACAAATAGCACGAGTTATGAAACCCGAGAAACTATTCTACTCGATGGGCGAGGTTGCCGAGATGTTCGACGTCAACCCGTCGCTTCTGCGATTCTGGGAGTCGGAGTTCGACGTTCTCCGCCCCAAGCGCAACAAGAAGGGCAACCGGCTCTTCACGCCCTCCGACATCGAGAACCTTAAACTCATATACCACCTTGTCAAGGAGCGCGGCATGACCCTCGACGGAGCCAAAAAAGCCCTCAAGGGCAAGCGCGACAAGGTCTCCCGCCAGGCCGAGCTGCTCGAGCGCCTGCAGAAGCTGCGCGCCGAGCTCGCCGAGGTGCGCGACGGCCTTCGCGGCGAGGCGCCCGTTGCCGCTCCCGCCGCACCTGCCGACGACGACCGGTCCGCTGCCGAACAGGCCCCCCAACCGGCTGCCGAGCCGGCCGTGAAGGTCGTAGAGGAGCACCGCCGCGGGCGCCGCAAGCGCCAGGATGACGAGTCCAAGGACAAGGAGCTATTCGCCTTTTACGAACAATCGCTCTTCTGAGACCATGAAGATAGCTGAAGTAATAGAGACCATCGAGCGCTTCGCGCCCCTCTCGCTGCAGGAGTCCTACGACAACTCGGGCCTTACCGTCGGCCGCCCCGACGACGAGGTGCACTCGGCGCTGCTTGCCGTCGACGTCACCGAGGATGTGCTCGACGAGGCCGAGCAGCTGGGCTGCGACATCATCATCACCCACCATCCCATCATCTTCCACCCGCTCAAGCGCTTCAACTCCGGCGATGCCGTTCAGCGGTGCGTCGAGCGCGCCATCCGCAAGGGCATAGCCCTCTACGCCTGCCACACCAACCTCGACTCGGCTAGCCGCGGCATGAGCTGGCATCTGGCCCGCAAGCTCGGCATCGTCTCGCCCGAGGTTCTCGAGCCCTCGCCGGCCGGTTGCGGCACCGGCTTCGGCGCCGTCGGCGAGCTCGGCCGGCCTGTTCCCTTCGGCGAGTTCATGGAGCGCATCCGCACCGTCACCGGCGCACGCATCCTCCGCCACTCCGCCCCCGTCAGCCCAGTCGTCAGCCGCGTTGCTCTCTGCACCGGCGCCGGCTCGTCGCTCATGGAGGCAGCCCGCATGTCGGGAGCCCAGGTCTACGTGACGTCCGATTTGAAATACAACGACTTCTACACCCCCGACGGCGATTTTACGGTGGTCGACGCCGGACACTTCGAGAGCGAATATTGCGCAATAGAGATTTTATTTGATATTTTGTCGAAAAATTTACGTAACTTTGCCGTTCGCGGGAGCGAGCGAGCTAAAAATCCCGTATGTTATTTCGTATAAACAATTTAAGGTTAATATAATGGCGACACAGAAGAAAACGGTCGAAACGGCCGACTATTCAATGCAGGAGAAAATCATGGCCCTCTACGAGTTGCAGAAGATAGATTCGAGTATCGACGGCATCAACAAGGTGAAGGGCGAACTGCCGCTGGAGGTTAGCAGCCTCGAGGACGAGATTGCAGGTCTTCAGACCCGCATCGACAACGTGAACCGCGAGGTCGAGGAGCTCAACGCCCTGACCAAGCAGCGCAAGCGCGAAGTCGACCAGGCCAAAATCGCCATTGCCAACTACAAGGAGCAGCAGAACAACGTGCGCAACAACCGCGAATTCGACGCCATAACCAAGGAGATCGAGTTCCAGGAGCTCAACATCGAGCTTGCCGAGAAGCGCCTGAAGGAGTATGCCGCAGCCATCAAGGCCAAGAAGGCCCAGATCGAGGAGACCGAGCTCCGCAAGTCCGAGCGCGACGAGGACCTGAAGGTCAAGCGCAGCGAGCTGGACAGCATCGAGGCCGAGACCGCCTCGCAGATCGCCGAGCTCGAGAAGAGCGCCGAGACCGCCAAGCAGAAGATCGACGAGCGCCTGCTCACGGCCTACGCCCGCATACGCCGCAATGTCCGCAACGGCCTGGCCGTCGTGACCATCAAGCGCGACGCCTGCGGCGGCTGCTACAACCGCATTCCTCCCCAGCGTCAGGTCGAGATTCGCCAGGGCCGCAAAATCATCGTCTGCGAGTACTGCGGCCGCATCCTCGTCGACGACGGCTCCGAGGAGCAGGCATAGCCCCGCGACACACCCCACGGACCCGGCCGAATGCCGGGTCTTTTGTTTGCCTTTATGGCCGGCGGGGCATCTGCGGCGCATGAAACAAATCGGGCACAGCCCTTTAGATTTCTGATTTTCACCTTATATTTGCATCCGACTATACACAATTCCGAAGCTATGGTGCTGGCAGAACAGATTAAAGAGGCCGCAAAACGCCGCGACACGCTCGGCCGATGCCTCGACATCGACCGCAAACGCATAGACCTTCTCAACGAGGAGGAGAAGACGCAGGAGCCCGACTTCTGGGACAACCCCGACCGTGCCCGCGAGCAGCTGCGCAAGGTCGCCGCCGTCAAGTCGTGGGTCGACGATTTCGACCGCGTGACCAAGCTGGTCGAGGACCTCGAGCTCATGCCCGAGTTCGTCCGCGAGGGTGTCTCCACCGAGCAGGAGCTCGACAGCCACTATGTCCAGACCCTCGAGGCCATCGAGGCTCTCGAGATGCGCAACATGCTTCGCGGCGACGAGGACAAGCTCGGCGCCATCATGGACATCAACTCGGGCGCCGGCGGCACCGAGGCCCTCGACTGGGCGTCGATGCTGCTGCGCATGTACACCCGCTGGGGCGAGGCCCACGGCTACAAGGTCAAGGTTCTCGACTACCAGGCCGGCGACGAGGTGGGCGTCAAGTCGTGCACCATAGAGTTCGAGGGCGACTACGCCTACGGCTACCTCAAGAGCGAAAACGGCGTCCACCGCATGGTGCGCCTCTCGCCCTTCAACGCCAACAACAAGCGCCAGACCACCTTCGCCTCGGTCTTCGTCTCGCCGGCTGTCGACGACTCCATCGAGATTACCATCAACCCGTCGGACATCGAGTGGGACACCTTCCGTTCGTCGGGCGCCGGCGGCCAGAACGTCAACAAGGTCGAGACGGCCGTGCGCCTGCGCTACCATGGCAAGGACCCCGACACGGGCGAACCGGTCGAGTTCCTTATCGAGAACATGGAGACGCGCTCGCAGCTCATGAACCGCGAGAATGCCATGCGCATTCTGCGTTCCAAACTCTACCAGCGCGAACTGGACAAGCGCATGGCCACGCAGCAGGCCCTCGAGGCGTCGAAGAAACGCATCGAGTGGGGCTCGCAGATTCGCTCCTACGTCTTCGACGACCGCCGCGTCAAGGACCACCGCACGGGCGTGCAGACCTCGGCCGTCGAGTCGGTCATGGACGGCGAGCTGGACGAGTTCATCAAGGCCTACCTGATGCAGTTCGGCGCCGGAACCGAGAGCGGCAGTTAGAAATTAGGAATTAGGAATTACCAATTAGTAATTAAAAACTGCGTGCGGCACACATGTTAAATTACTAATTACTAATTGCTAATTGTTAATTTTTGCAAAAAAATAGCGTCGCACCCGCGACGCTATTTTTTATTGGCGCTATTTTTCTAATCTCAAAAATCGTACGGCTGAATCAAATGCGCGTAGTCGCTCCAATTCTTGGCAGCCTTGTATGCTTCGACCGACTCCCGCGGTACATATATGGCTGTTAAGTTTTCAAGTATTTTATAGACGCCGTTATAGTAGTAATATTTGAAAACATCGCTCTCAAGTGTCGGCGGTGTAGCAGCCTTGCAATATACGCTTGTCAGACTGCTGCAATCTCGGAATGCAGAACCTTCAATCTCCGTAACGCTGTCGGGAATAGTTACGCTTGTCAGACTGCTGCAATCTCTGAATGCATCATCTCCAATCTCCGTAACTCTGTCGGGAATAGTATATTCAGTTAATCCGGCAGGAGCAAATGATTTAAGCACACCATTGACAATCAAACATCTGTTATCTGCCGATGCGAATTTTCCATAAAAGGCTTTCAGATTGCTGCAATCTCGGAATGCACCCCATCCAATCATCGTAACGCTGTCGGGAATTGTTATGCTTGTCAGACTGCTGCAATTATAGAATGCCCAATCTCCAATCGTCGTAACGCTGTTGGGAATTGTTATGCTTGTCAGATTGCTGCAACCCAAGAATACACCCTCTCCAATCGACGTAACGCTGTCGGGAATAGTTACGCTTGTCAGACTGAAGCAACGACCGAATGCACCCAATTCAATCGTCGTAACGCTGTCGGGAATAGTTACGCTTGTCAGACTGAAGCAAGAAGAGAATGCAGAAATTCCAATCTCCGTAACGGGAGCGCTGAATTTGATAACTCCGCGACCGTTTTCGTAGGTGTTGCTGACAATCTCGACCCCTTCGCCGAATGGATACTTCGCAGCACCTGCGCCGCTATACGGTTCGACGATATTGCCGTCGGAAGATGTGTACCAGATTTCATTGGTAGGGATTTTCGTACCGCCGCCATTGCCGCCATCTCCGCCGTCATTGCCGCCGCCGATATCATCTTTGGAACATCCCGCAGCCAGCAGCGCCGCGAACAGAGAAATAAACAGTAGTTTTTTCATAAATAATTATTGTTTAATTGGTTAATAGATAGTTCGCAATCAAACAATAAAAAAACGTGGACTAATCTTATTTAGCCATTCGGTATCGCCAAACACCACGCTATCAAATAAGTAAAGCCCACGTGCTCAGCACGTGAGCGTTAAACCTTTACTTTTGATAGCTTAAAATTGGCGATTTTAATGGCTAAAAGTCAAAGCTAACGCTTTTTATTGTCGTATGTCGCACCCCTCGGGAGTGCGGTGCAAATGTACGAAATTATATTCGCCCATGCAAAACAAATCGACAGTCGCCAATCGGCAATTTGCCATCCGCTTATAATATTAATTACCAATTTCTAATTGTTAATTGCGCGCTGCAGCGCTGAAATTTCTAATTGCCGATTGCCGATTTCTAATTGTTAATCGCTATCTTTGTCCGAAACAAGATTCGGGGTTATGAGAAAGATTCTGTTTGCCATATTTGCCGCCGCGGCCATTCTGACAGTCAGCGGGTCGGTGGCACGCGAACGCTATTCGCTCGACGAGGGCTGGCTCTTCTATTTCGGTTCGGAGAACAGCGGCGACAACGCCCGTGCGGTGACGCTGCCGCACACGTGGAACATAACCCCAGGAGTGACGCTCCAGGCTGCGGGCAACTACGACCGCACGCTCTACATCCCCGGCCAGTGGAGCGGCCGGCGTCTGTTTCTGCACTTCGGCGGCGCGCAGAGCGCTGCCGACGTATTCGTCAACGGCACCTGGGCCGGCGCCCACACCGGTTCATATACGGCTTTCACGATCGAGATAACCGACCGCGTGAAGTTCGGCGACGACAACCTGCTGCATGTGGTGGTCAGCAACGCCTGGCGCAGCGACATACTTCCCGCCTCGACCGAGCAGAACATCGACGGCGGCCTGACGCGCTCGGTGGAGCTCATCGTCACCCCCGCAACGGCCATATCGCCGCTGCATCTGGGCACGTGCGGCGTGAGCATACGGGCCGACAAGGTCACCCCCGAGCGTGCCGATGCGCATGCCGATGTGCGCCTTATGACCAAAACGCCCGTGCAGTGCGACCTGACGCTCAAGGTCACCGACGATACGGGCTATGTGGTCACCACGCGCACGGCCCGCGCCAAGGTCGACAACAACCGCACGGTGAGCATTCCCTTCGCCGTCATGACCCCGCAGCTGTGGAGCCCCGGCAAGCCGTCGCTCTACAAAATCGAGGTGGTGCTGGCCCCCGAGGGCCGGCAGAAGGATACGGTGTGCGTGGTTACGGGTTTTCGCGACGTGAAGATTGCCGGCGGGCGGCTGCTCGTTAACGGCCGCGCGAGCCAGCTCCACGGCGTGCGCATGATGCACGACCGCTACATGCGCGGCGCGGCCCTCACGCGAAGCGATTACCACGACGATATGGCGCTCATAGCCGAGCTCGGCGCCGACGCCATACGCTCCGAAGGGGGTCCGCACGACGGCTGCCTCTATGACCGCTGCGACTCGCTGGGCATAGCCGCATGGGTCGACCTGCCGCTGTCGCAGGCTCCGTTCCTCGGCGACGTGGCATTCGTCGACAGCCCCGCATTCCGCAGCAACGGTCTCGTCCAGCTCGAGGAGATTATCGAGCAGAACATCAACCACCCGTCGGTATGGATGTGGGGCATATTCTCGCTCCTGAATCCCCGCGGCGACGAGATGCTGGCCTATCTGCGCGAGCTGAACGATGCCGCGCACCGTCTCGACCCCTCGCGTCCCACGGTGGCCTGCAGCAACCGCAACGGCGAGATAAATTTCATCACCGACCTGATTGTCTGGCAGCAGAATGTGGGCTGGGAGCGCGGCAGCTTCGCCGACGTGGAGCGCTGGTGCAGCCAGCTGAACGACAAGTGGAGCCACATGGCCAACGGAGCCTCCTGGGGCGAGGCGGGCAATGCCGGCATCACATCGCCTCTGCAAGCACGCATGGCCGCGCTGCGCACCGAGGCCCGGCAGACCGACATGCACGAGCAGTATGCAGCCGTAATCAACGACAACGAAACATTCTGGGGCGTGTGGCTCAACTCGTTTGCCGACTACGCCTCCTCGCGGCACGGCAGCGGATATCTCTACACCGGACTTGTCACCTCGGACAGGTCGCTGCGCAAGGATGCCTTCTATCTCTACAAGGCGCTGTGGAACCGCCGCGAGCCGGTGCTTCACATCGTCGGACGCCGCGGCGGCAGCCGCTCGGGACCGCAGCAGCTGACAGTCTACAGCTCGGCCGGCGAGCCTGTTGTCAGCATCGACGGCGAGAGGATAGCCATGCGCGAGGTCTCGCCCTCGAGATATGTCTCTTCGGAGTTTACGCCCAGAGGGCGCAGCGTGGTGCATGCCGAGGCGGGCGAGCTGCGCGACAGCATCACTATAGGCGCAAGCTCTCCGCTAACAAGGCCTTAGCGCCCGGACCCTCGCAGAAGAGCATGTCGGCGAACGAGAGCTCCCCGACAAAGGGCATGCGGTCGGAAAATACCTGAAAATACTCTACCTGGCGAAAAGCCCCGTCCACGGCTCTCTTGGGCCGCAGGTCGAGGTCGCCGTCGGCTGCCTGCACATAGTCGTGCGAGACGGGCGGAAGCTCCAGCCCGATGAAGTGCAGCAGCGTGCGCGTGAGTTCCAGGTCGAAGTCGGCCAGATGGTCGAAGCGCCGGCGGTAGAAGGGCTCCAGATGCGGAGCGTAGTGGTCGAAGTAGGGCGACGAACGGTAGTATGACACCAGCGCCGTCCAGTGCTGGTGCTGCCAGTTGCCCGAGTAGTCTATGCGCACGTCGCGCACAGGGGTGCGCGGACGGTCGGCATGCTCCACGCGCACGGTGAACGACGCCCGCCCTGCCGGCGAGAGAATCGCGGTGCGGTTGCGCTCGGAGCGCTTGATGAAATGCTCGCCGGTGTCGATTATGCAATCGCCGGCAAGAATACGCGCGAAATAGCGCACCGAGGGCATGTAGGCTATCGGCAGGATGGTCATGGCGGAGGGGAGCTACTCGGCCTTGCTGTTTTTCGAGCGGCCGCCGAAGCGTCCGATGATGTAGCCGGCAAGGAAGAGTACCACCCATATTACCAGCGTAGTGATTTTGTCCATCGCCCACACGTAAATCCTCGAAGAATAGGATATTATGAGCACGATGACGACGAGCGCCGCTGCAGCCAGGAGCAGCCATTTGGTCGACTTTTTCATACGTATTGCGTTTTTCAACTTTTGAGAATCCTTATCAATATTTCGGCCAGATTGTCCGTCGCGCCGGCCACGTCCCACGTCCCGAAGGGTTCGCCCGTGCGGTTGGAGACGGCCCGAATCCCGCAGCAGGCTACACCCTGCGCGGCGCATACGGCATAGACCGCAGCACCCTCCATGTTCTCTATCAGCGCCCCGCGGCCGTCGGCTGAGGTCTGCTGCACGGTGTTGGAGACGGCGCGCGGCAGACCGTCGGGCAGGAAGCCGGCGCGGAACTCGGCGGCGAATCTTGCCGGCAGGCCGAAGTCGCGCTCGAGCTCGACAGCATAGACGCTGCCCAGAGCCACGGAGCTGTCGTAGGTGCCAGCTATGCCGGCCAGAATCACCCTGTCGGGACGCTCGGCGGCGATTATCCGGGCTGCGGCAGCTGCGGCGCGCGCCTGCCCCACCCCGCAGATGCGGATGTCGAGCTCTGAAGCCCTGCGGCGCAGCGGAGCGGCCTCGGCCTCGGTGGGAAAGAGCACTACGGTCTTCATGCCTCGCGGCTCAGGAACTCCTCGAGTTCAGAAACCGAGACGGGTATTTTACCCCCGCCTGCCATGCGGCAGCCGTCAGAGGTGACTATCAGGTCGTCCTCGATGCGTATGCCGCCGAAGTCGCGGTAGGCCTCCAGGCGGTCGTAGTCGACGATGCCGCGGTAGAGACCCTCGGCGCGGCACTTGTCGATAAGGGCGGGGATGAAGTATATTCCCGGTTCGTCGGAGAGCACCGTGCCCTCACGAACGCGCCACGTGCGGCGGTAGACGCAGGTCTCGGTGGCAGCCATGCGCTCGGCGAAGGGCGCGAAGTCGAAGGCTCCCGAGCGCTCGCCGAACGACTCGCAGTCGTGGACATCCAGACCCATGCCGTGACCCAGACCGTGGGGCATGAACATGGTCATGGCGCCCGAGGCGACGGCGTCGTCGGCCGGGCCGTGAATCAGTCCGGCAGAGACGAGTCCCTCGGCCAGAGTGCGGTATGCCGCAAGGTGTATATCCTCGTAATAGCGCAGGCCGGGTTTGACGTTGCGTGCCGTCCGGTCGTGGGCAGCGAGCACTATCTCGTATATCTCGCGCTGGCGGTCGGTGAAGCGGCCGCTGACGGGATAGGTGCGGGTGTGGTCGGAGCAGTAGCCCGAGGCTATCTCGCCGCCGGCATCAACCAGCAGCAGACGGCCCGGCTCGAGGATTCCGTCGGTGACGTGGTTGTGGAGCGTCTCACCATGCTGCGTGACAATCGACGGGAACGATACGGCCACGCCGGTCTTGCGGGCTGCGCCCTCGACCGCGGCGGCTATCTCGTGCTCGGAAGCTCCCGGGCGGCACATCTTCATGGCTGTGGTGTGCATGTCGTAGCCCGTGTGGAAGGCCTTCTCGATTTCGGCTATCTCCTCGGCGCTCTTGCATTCGCGCATCTCGGCCACGGCGGCCATAAGCTCGACCGACATGCGGTCGTAGAGCACCGCGGGCACCAGACCCAGCAGGCTGCAGAGCTGCAGCTTGGTCTCGCCGCGGTAGGGCGGCAGGTAGTGGACGGTGCGGCCCTGGCGAAGGGCCGAGGCGATGTGCTCCTCGAGCTGCCGGAGCGTATATGTCCTGGTCACGCCGACGCGCGCCCCCAGCTCGGCCAACGACGGCTGCGGGCCCGTCCACACGATGTCCTCGACCGAGAGGTCGTTGCCGTAGAGGGCGTCGCAGCCCGTCTCGGGGTCGATTATGCCCACCGTGTCGGGGCGGTCGAGACCGAAATAGTAGCGGAACGTCGAGTCCTGACGGAACGGATAGGCGTTCTCGGCAGCGTTGTAGGGCGAAAAGGTGTTGCCTGGCAGCAGGATTATTCCCGAGCCGATGCGCCGGCGCAGCTCCTCGCGCCGTGCGGTGTAAGTTTCGGATGCAAACATATCGAGTCTCTTTGTTTTCGCGTTAGCCGGATGACCGGCCTTACAAAGTTAATGTTTTTAATCGAGAACAAAAACGAAAACGGGCCGCAACATTGTCGCAGCCCTTGGTAGTGGATAGGGGATTCGAACCCCTATGTCGTGCGTGAGAGGCACGTATCCTAGCCCTTAGATGAATCCACCATTGGTTTAGTGAGTGCAAAGGTAGCACAACTTTTTCAATTTCCAAATTTTTCGGCCGATTTTTTTGATTCAAGCCAAATCGGCTATTTAATTGTCAATCGCTAATTTTTGTCTTTGACAAAAGACAAAAAAAGGTCCACCCGCATATTCGTCTTATGCAGGCAGACCTGTGGCTGCTGGTATCGATACGTTACGCTCAAAACACGTCTTCTCGCGGCAGCTGTTTCTTAAGCAGCGGCTACACTATTCCCCGACTTCACCAAGCCTCGCGGCTTCCGTTCACCGAAAGGCAGGCAGG
>JAFLRR010000015.1:16515-71652 GCA_022511345.1 Alistipes sp. | reverse complement strand
CCAAAGGTAAGAGGCAAAGGCGATTTTAACTTTATGGTGGGCCGGGCGTCAAAAGTTCCCGAAGACAGTCTGTGGTTTGTGCAGCACGGCTGGACGATAAACAAGCGTTTTCTGGAAAATAAATAGTTGCAAAAATAAAAAATCGGTCCTGAAGACCGATTTTTTTTGCCCATATGCTTCGCAATTCAAAATTATGTGCGCCGCGCCGCAGATGTTAAATTGCTAATTACTAATTGGTAATTGCTAATTGAATTGCCAATTGCTGATTATCTCTTTCGTCGCAGCGAGGGGAACAGCTTGCGGAACCGGAGCATGTGTGAAGTGAAGGCGCTGCCGCCGATGACGAGCGTCACGGCCGTGATGATCATCGCTATGCCGATGCCGTCGCGCAGTGTGAGCCGCTCGCCGAAGACTCCGACGCCTATGAGCAGCGCCGTGACGGGCTCCAGAGCGCCGAGTATGGCTACGGGCGTGGAGCCTATGCGGTGTATGGCGCTGGTGGTGCAGAGAAATGATACGGCCGTGGGGAAGATGGCCAAACCCGCGGCGCAGAACCACAGAAACAGCGAGTCGGGCAGCACCGGCCCTCCGTCGGGTATGGTGCGCAGGGCGAACAGCACCGCTCCGGCAACGACGACCCACAGCGTGACCTTGAGCGTGGGCATATCCCTGAGCGACGAGCGGTTGACACCGACTATGTAGACGGCATACGACAGTGCCGAGACGAGCACCAGAAGCGTGCCGGCAATGCTGAGCGTGGCTCCGTCGGAGCCCTTGAATAGCAGGCCGATTCCGGCCGTCGCCACGGCTATGCAGAGCCATGTGCGCAGTCCGGTGCGCTCGCCGTAGAGCAGCGACATGATCACGGCCACCATGACCGGGTATACGAACAGAATCGTGGAGGCTATGCCGGCGTCCATGAAGTTGTAGCTCATGAATAGCGTGAGCGACGAGACCGCCATGAGCACTCCCATGAGTGAGAGCGCCGGGATGCTGCGGCGCGGGACGGCGAAGTCGCGGCCGCGCAGCTTGATCATGGCCGCTACAAGCGGTATTGCGAACAGGTAGCGCAGCAACAGCACCGACTCGGGATTCAGGCCGGCGCCGTAGAGCGGCAGCGCAAAGAGCGGGTTCATGCCGTAGGTCGCGGCGGCGAAGGCGCCGAGCAGGTATCCTTTGGCTTTGTTTTGCATCTGCAAGTGTAGCGCGTGGGGTTGTCGGTGCGGCAGCTACTTGAGCACAACCTTGTTGATGCCGTCGGGGACGTAGCTCTGGCGTATCTCGCCGTCGAGCTTGCGGCGGAATGCGCGGCGGGGCATGAGGTAGAAACCGCTCTTGCGGAACTCCTCGAACTCGCCGGCAGTGTCGCGGTTGAGCAGTATGCACTGGCGCTGCCCGTCGGCCTTGTAGAGTATGTGTCTGTCGTCGTTGTGCAGCGACACGGGCACATTGTTGCGGCAGTAGTCGCAGTCGCAGCGCGTGAGGCGGCAGAGGACGTAGAACAGCTCCTTGATTAATATGCGGCACTTGGCGCAGAAGTAGTCGACATACTCGGCATATTTCTCCACCGGCACCGCATCGTCTTCGGCGGCCTCGATTACTGCGTCGAGCTCGATGTTGTAGTTGCGCAGCAGCAGCGAACATTTGCGCAGCAGGGTGTCGTGGCGGGCGGGGTAGTTGTGTATGAAGCTGTGGTCGAAAAAGAGCGATATGTCGCTGATTTTCATCTTGCGGAAGTGCATCGGCGAGAGCTTCGAGAGTCTGTCGTGCTGGTTTGCGAGCAGACCCAGACCGGCGTTTATGTGGCGTATGAGGTCGGTGCACTCGGCCGTTAGGCGGTGCGAAATCTGCTTGTTGCTGATGTTTCGCTGGTGGCGGTAGGACTTGTATCCTATGTAGCCCGAGAGCAGCACCACCAGCAGGGGGCAGACATATGACAGGACTATGGCCAGCATGGGCTCGTGGATTGATACGGGCAGCTGCTCGAGCTGCTCGGCAGCCGATATGCCCGTTATGGCTGCAGACGGAATGGCAAGCATGGTGTTCGGGTTAAATGGGTTGGTTGCAAAAGATATGACGGCCCCCGCACGGGAGCCGTCATATGCAGCGGTTAAATTTCGCGCGAACCGTCTGATATTACGACGTTGTATACCTCGGGTTCGTGGCCGTACTTTTCGCAGAAGCGGCGGCGGGCCGTGGCGATGAAGTTGTCGAAAAGCTCCTCCTTGACCAGGTTGATGGTGCAGCCGCCGAAGCCGCCGCCCATGATTCGCGAGCCGGTCACGCCGCACTCCTCGGCAACGGTGGCCAGGAAGTCGAGCTCCTCGCACGACACCTCATAATCCTTCGACATGCCCCAGTGGGTCTCGTACATGCGCTTGCCGACCGTTTCGTAGTCGCCCTTCTCGAGCGCGTCGCAGACGTCGAGCACGCGGCGCTCCTCGCCGATGACGTAGCGCGCACGGCGGTAGTCCTCGTCCGAAATCTTGTCTTTGATTGCCTCCAGCTGCTCCATCGTCGCGCCGCGCAGGAACTCCTGACCCAGGACCTTGGCCACACGCTCGCACGATGCGCGGCGGTCATTGTAGGGCGAGCCGACGAGCTCGTGCTTCACGCGCGAGTCGAGCAGCACTAATTTGTAGCCTTTGGGGTTGAAGGGGAAGTACTCGAACTCCATCGAGCGGCAGTCGAGCCGCATCAGATGTCCGGCCTTGCCGAATACCGAGGCGAACTGGTCCATGATGCCGCAGTTCACGCCGCAGTAGTTGTGCTCGGTGGCCTGGCCTACGCGCGCCAGCTCGAACTTGTCGATGTTGCCGCCGTAGAGGGTGTTGATTGCGAAGGCATAGGTTGACTCGAGTGCTGCCGACGACGACATGCCCGCACCCAGGGGCACGTCGCCCGAGAATACGGTGTCGAAACCGCCTACCTTGACGCCGCGCTTCGACATCTCGCGCACCACGCCGAAGATGTAACGGGCCCAGCCCTTCGAGGGAGCCTCATGCTCGCTGAGGCCGAATGTGTCGGAGTCGTCGAGGTCGAGGGCGAAGGCGTTGATTTTGCCGGTGCCGTTGGGGCGGATGGCAGCCACGATGCCCTTGTCGACTGCGCCGGGGAATACGAATCCGCCGTTGTAGTCGGTATGCTCGCCGATGAGATTTATGCGGCCGGGCGAGGCGAACATGCGCGCGCCTTCGCCGAATATTTCCGCAAATTTCTGTGCTACTTTCTGTTTCATAGGTTATTGCGTTTTAGGATTTGCTGCATTGTCATGCGAATTTATGAATAATTCGCCGAACCTGCAAATCGCTGCCGCAGGGCGAGGTATTTTTATTCCGCTACGGCGGCGCGGGCTATTGGCAGAGAAGCGAAAAAATATTATTTTTGTATTCGAGAACGAAATTGTCCCCGAAATGGAGAAGTCACGATATACCCTCTCTTTGGTCGATTCGGCTGCCATGGCGCGCAGGTTTCTGGAGCTGCCCAAGCGGTTGTATGCCGGCGACGGGGCGTGGGTATGCCCGCTCGACGACGATATAGAGGCCGTGTTCGATGCTCGGCGCAACAAACTCTTCGACGGCGGCGAGGCTGTCCGCTGGGTGGCTGTCGACAGCGACGGCCGCGACGTGGGGCGCATTGCGGCGTTCTACAACCGCGAGCTGGCCTCGCTGAACGACCGCCCGATCGGCGGCTGCGGATTCTTCGAGTCCGAAAACGACCCCGAGCTTGCCGGAATGCTCTTCGATGCCGCCCGCGACTGGCTGGCCGAGCGGGGCATGGAGGGTATGGACGGACCGGTGAACTTCGGTCCGCGCGACTCGTGGTGGGGACTTCTGGTCGAGGGATTCGGTCACCAGCCGCTCTACGGCATGCCCTACAATCCGCCTTACTACCGCGAGCTGTTCGAGCAGTACGGCTTCAAGAACTACTTCAACCAGCACACCTACCGTCGCGAGCTGAACGTGGGCCAGATGAGTCAGTCGGTCTACGAGCGTGTCAAGAGGCTCGAGGAGACGCCCGGATACCGGTTCGAACATATCGACAAGCGCCGCCTGGAGCAGGTGGCCGAGGAGTTCTGCACAATCTACAACAAGGCCTGGGCCTCGTTCACGGGCGTGAAGCCCATCGACCGCGCCGAGGCGCTGCGGCTGATGAATACGCTGCGGCCGATAATCGACGAGAAACTCATCTACTTCGCATATTACGAGAATGAACCCATCGGCTTCTTCATCATGGTGCCCGACCTGAACCGCATAATCGGCAAGTTCAACGGCCGGCTGACGCTGTGGAACAAACTGAGGCTGATGTGGGACCTGAAGGTGGCGCACAAGGTCGACAGGGTGTTCGGCCTGATATTCGGCGTGACGCCCGAGTACCACGGCAAGGGAATCGAGGCCGGAATGATGCGCGCATTCGAGAAGATGATCGCCCGGGGCAAGATAGGCTACACGACCCTCGAACTGGCGTGGATAGGCGACTTCAACCCCGTGATGATGCGCATGGTCGAGAACTATGTCTGCGCCTCGAAGCACAAGATGCACACCACATACCGCTATCTGTTCGACCGCACGGCCCCATTCGAGCGCTGCCCCCGCATAGGCATCAAGCGCCGCACGGAAGGCGGCGAGTAATTCCGACAAGACAAAACCAGCTATAATGAAAACTACAGCTTTTACAAAGTACCACATCGCCGCGGGAGCCAAGATGGCCGAGTTCGCGGGATTCAACATGCCCATCGAGTTTACGGGCATCAATGACGAGCATCTGTGCGTGCGCAACCGCGCCGGCGTATTCGACGTGAGCCACATGGGCGAGATATGGGTCAAGGGACCCAAGGCGCTCGAGCTGCTGCAGCGCATAACCACCAACGACGTATCGAAGCTCTACGACGGTAAGGTGCAGTATTCGTGCATGCCCAACGGACGCGGCGGAATCGTCGACGACATTCTGGTCTACCGCATCGATGCCGAGACCTACATGCTCTGCGTCAATGCCGCCAATGTCGACAAGGACTGGACCCACATCTGCGCCGAGGGCGCCAAGCTGGGCATGGAGGCCGGCCACGGCAAGCAGCTCTACAACGCCTCGGACGAGATTTGCCAGCTGGCAGTACAGGGTCCGCAGGCGATGAAAATCGTGCAGAAGATGTGTGACGAGCCGGTCGAGGCGATGGAGTACTACACCTTCCGCAAGATGAAGGTGGCAGGCGTCGACGCCATACTCTCCATCACGGGCTACACCGGCGCGGGCGGCTGCGAGATTTACGCCGCAAACGAGGATGCCGACCGCCTGTGGGAGGCTCTGTGGGCAGCCGGCGAGGAGTACGGCCTGCAGAATATCGGTCTGGGTGCGCGCGACACGCTGCGCCTTGAGATGGGTTTCTGCCTCTACGGCAACGACATCGACGACACGACCTCGCCCATCGAGGCCGGCCTGGGCTGGATTACGAAGTTTGCCGAGGGCAAGGATTTCATCGACCGTGCGGTGATGGAGAAGCTCAAGGCCGAGGGCGTGAAGCGCCGTTTGGTGGGATTCCGCATGACGGAGCGCGGCATTCCGCGTCATGAGTACAAGCTGGCTGCCACGGACGGCACCGAAATAGGACACGTCACTTCGGGCACCATGTCGCCCTGTCTGAAGGTCGGCATAGGCATGGGTTATGTCGATGCAGCATATGCAAAGGCCGGCACCGAGATAGCCGTTGTCATCCGCGACCGCCTGATTAAGGCCGAGGTGGTGAAGATTCCCTTCATCTAAGGCCTCGGCAGCAGATAAAAACGAGAGCGCACCGCTTCGGGCGGTGCGCTCTCGTTTTGCTCTGCGGGGCCGGTTGCCGGGGCGGCCGTTTTGCCTTGCTGGGCCTTGCGGGACCGGGTGCCGGCATGGCTTGCGGGGCCGGGCAGCGGTTGTCAATAGGTGCCCAGGCGGAAGACTATCTTCTGGCAGTAGAGCTCGCCGGGGTTGAGCAGCACGCTCGGGAACTCGGGATGGTTCACGGCGTCGGGGTAGTTCTGGCACTCTATGGCCACGCCCGCGCGGTCGTCGTAGTATTTGCCTGACTTGGTGACGGGACAGCCGCCCGAGAGCCAGTTGCCAGTGTAGACCATGGCGCCGGCCTGCGAGGTGAGCACCTCGACGCGGCGGCCCGAGCGGGGGTCGCGCAGCTCGGCGATGGGCGAGAGTATGCCCGGCTTCCACTGGTCGAGAACCCAGAAGTGGTCGTAGCCGCGGAAGTCGCGTATGTGGTTGAACTCGGAATCTATGCCGTCGCCCAGGCGGCGGAACGTGCGGAAGTCCATGGGTGTGCCGGCCACATCCAGCAGGCGGCCCGTGGGAATCTGAACCTCGTTGGCCTCGAGCGCGCGCGAGCAGTTGAGGCGCAGCTCGTGGTCGTGGATGTCGCGGCCGCAGCCCTCGCCAGAGAGGTTCCAGTAGAGGTGGTTGGTGAGATTCACGGGGGTGATGCGGTCGCCCTTGGCGAGGTAGGTCACCTCGAGCGAATCGTCGTCGTCGAAGTCGTAGACGGCCTCGACATGCAGCTCGCCGGGGTAGTTCTGGTCGCCGTCTTCGGAGGTGAGGGCGAAGACCACGCGGTTGGTCTCGACGCGTCCCTCCCAGATGCGGTTGGCGAAGCCCTTGGAGCCGCCGTGGTTGTGGTTGGGGCCGTTGTTGATTTCGAGACGGTACTCTGTGCCGTCGACAGTCATGCGGCCGCCGGCTATGCGGTTGGCCACGCGTCCCACGCTCTTGCCGCTGCAGGCTCCGTCGCCGATGTAGCTCGCAGCGTCGCGGTAGCCGAGTGCCACGTCGTCGATATGGCCCTCGCGGTCGGCGAATTTCACGGCCACGATGGCCGCGCCCATGTTGGTGAGCTGCACCTCGCTGCCCCGCGAGTTGCGCATGGTGTAGAGGATTATGGCCTCGCCTTCGGGGGTCGAGCCCCACACATGCTGTGAAATTTCCATATTAGTAGTTTTAATTAGCAATTATTCTCTTGCCGTAAATTCATAATTGCCGGCTGCTGATTGTTAATTGACTGTAAATCTCATTCTTGCGGAGTAAGATTTGCAAGCAGTGCATCTATGCGGCGCAGGGTCTCCTCCTTGCCGATGAAGGCCGTCACGTCGTACATGCCGGGACCCTTGCCGGCGCCGACTAAGGCCAGGCGCAGGGTGTTCATTATCTGGCCCATGGAGTAGCCATTGTTCTCGATCCACGCGTGGACGACGCGCTCGGTGTTCTCCAACGAGAAGTCGTCGATACCCTCCAGCACCTGGCGCAGCTCGCGCAGATGCTGAGGATTGTTGCCCTTCCAGTATTTGCGGGCCTGCTTCTCGTCGTACTCGGCAGGAGCCTGGAAGAAGTAGGAGGTGAGGTCCCACAGGTCGCCGATGAGCGTGGCGCGCTCCTTCATGATGCCGGCGGCGCGGCCGGCAAGAGTGTCGGAGGTCTCGATGCCGTGTTCGCGAAGCAGAGGCTGGCACACGGCGGCAAGCTCGGCGTCGCTCTTGCGGTGCATGTACTGGGCGTTGAACCACTTGGCCTTTTCGGGCTGGAAGCGGGCGCCGGATTTGGATACGCGGTCGAGCGAGAAGCCGTCGATGAGCTCCTGCATGGAGAATATCTCCTGCTCGGTGCCGGGATTCCAGCCCAGCAGCGCCAGCATGTTGATGAACGCCTCGGGGAAGTAGCCGTCCTCGCGGTAGCCGCGGGCCGTCTCGCCCGTGGCGGGCGATTTCCAGAAGAGCGGGAAGACGGGGAAGCCCATCTTGTCGCCGTCGCGCTTGGAGAGCTTGCCGCCGCCCGTAGGTTTCAGAAGCAGAGGCAGGTGCGCGAACTCGGGCTGCACGTCCGACCAGCCGAAGGCGCGGTAGAGCAGATAGTGCAGCGGCAGCGACGGAAGCCACTCCTCGCCGCGGATGACGTGCGACACCTCCATCAGACGGTCGTCGACGATGTTGGCAAGGTGGTAGGTGGGCAGCGCGTCGGCCGACTTGTAGAGAACCTTGTCGTCGAGGGTCGAGGTGTTGACCTCGACGTGGCCGCGAATCAGGTCGTGCATCTGCACAGTCTCGTTCTCGGGCATCTTGAAGCGGATGACCCACTGGTCGCCCGCAGCGATGCGCTCGGCGACCTCGGCCGCAGTGAGCGTGAGCGATGTGGGCAGCTGGGTGCGCACCTTGTAGTTGTAGGCGAAGGTCTCGCCGCGCTCCTCGGCCTGCTTGCGAAGCTCCTCGAGCTCGGCAGGGGTGTCGAAGGCGTAGTAGGCCCAGCCGGCGTCGACCAGCTGACGGGCATACTTGAGATATATGTCGCGGCGCTCGCTCTGACGGTAGGGGGCATGGGGGCCGCCCACGCCGACGCCCTCGTCGATCTCTATGCCGCACCACTTGAGCGACTCGATGATGTAGTTCTCGGCGCCGGGAACGAACCGCTGGGAGTCGGTGTCCTCGATACGCAGAATCATGGTGCCGCCGTGACGGCGTGCGAAAAGGTAGTTGTAGAGAGCCGTGCGCACGCCGCCGATGTGCAGCGGGCCCGTGGGGCTGGGAGCGAAGCGGACTCTGACAGGTCTATTCATAAAGTTCGATGCAGAAATTAGAAATTATGAATTAGTAATTATGAATCGGCAAATTGTCAACTATTTAACCCTGTACTCGGCGCGTATGGTCACGCGGGCCTTCTTCTGACGGCTCGAGGTGTTGAACGAACCGCCTGCCGAATACTCCTCGTCGCTGTTGGCGCCCGTAATCTGGAACACGCCCAGGCGCGACGACACGAGCCGGCCCTCGCCCGAGCTGCCGGCGTTGCGCGCAATCTTGGAGGCGCGGTTGCGGGCATCCTTCGAGGCCTTCTCGATAAGGTCGAGCTTGACGTCGTCCAGACGGGTGTAGTAGTAGGACGGGGCCCATGCCTCGATGGATACGCCCTTGGCTATGAGCGACGAAATCTCGCGCGAGACGTTCTCGACGGCATCGATGTCCTTGGATTCGAGAGTGAACTGCTGGCGCATGGAGTAGCCCGTGAAGCGCTGGCCCATGTATCCGCCCTGCTGGCTGTAGACCGACTCGTACTGCTTGTTGACATTGACGAATTCGAAGACTATGGCCTCGGCGGGGATTCCCTTGGAGGCGATGAAGTCGGCCACGAGCTTCTTGTTCTTCTCGATCTGGGCGTAGCCCGAGGCCACGTCCTGAGACTCGGCCGTGATGTATCCGTTCCAGACGATGAGGTCCGATTCGAACTCGGTCTCGCCCAGGCCCGTCACGGTGATGGTCTCCTGAAGGCGGTACTTGTAGATGTAGGCGCGGGAAAGCACCGATGCGCACAACACTGCCGCAATGGCGACGATGAAGTATTTTCCGTAATTTTTCATAGTATCTCTATTGTTCTGAACTTTTCAACGGCTGCCCCGATAAGCATCCCTTTGAGGAAGGGAGCGGAGAGGGATATAATGCTTTTTTATGACCGATAGCGATGCAAAGCAGTCGACCGACTTATTATACGTTAAATAAGAAATGCATTATGTCGCCGTCCTGCACCACGTACTCCTTGCCCTCGATGCCTATCTTGCCGGCGTCGCGGCAGGCCTTCTCCGAGCCCAGGGCCACATAGTCGTCGTACTTGATGACCTCGGCGCGGATGAAGCCGCGCTCGAAGTCGGTGTGGATGATGCCGGCGGTCTGCGGAGCCTTCATGCCGCGGATGTAGGTCCAGGCGCGGCTCTCGTCTGCTCCCGTGGTGAAGAACGTCTCGAGGTTGAGCAATTTGTAGGCCGCTTTTATCAGACGGGCCACGCCCGACTCCTCGAGTCCCAGCTCCTGGAGGAACATCATGCGCTCCTCGTACTCGCCGAGCTCGGCGATTTCGGCCTCGGCGGCCGCCGCGATGATGAGCATGCCCGCATCCTCGTCGGCGATGGCCTCGGCCACGGCACGGGTGTAGGCATTGCCGGAGGCGGCGCTCTTCTCGTCGACGTTGCAGACGTAGAGCACGGGCTTCTCGGTCAGAAGGTTCAGGTCGGCGGCAAGACGACGCTCGTCCTTGTCGACAGGAACGGTGCGCAGGTTGTGGCCCTGCTCAAGGGCGGCCTTGTAGCGCAAAAGCAGCTCGACGGTGCGCTTGGCGTTCTTGTCGCCGCCGGCTACGGCCTGCTTCTGGGTCTTGGACAGACGGTTCTCGACGGTCTCCAGGTCCTTGAGCTGCAGCTCGGTGTCGATTATGCCGCGGTCGCGGACAGGGTCCACGGAGCCGTCGACATGGGTGATGTTGCCGTCGTCGAAGCAGCGCAGCACGTGGATTATGGCGTCGGTGTTGCGGATATTGGCCAGGAACTTGTTGCCCAGACCCTCGCCCTTGGAGGCGCCCTTGACCAGTCCGGCTATGTCGACAATCTCGACCGTGGTGGGTATCACGCGGCGGGGATTGTCTATGCGTGCGAGCTCCTCGAGCCGCTTGTCGGGCACCGTTATCACGCCCACGTTGGGCTCGATGGTGCAGAATGGAAAGTTGGCAGCCTGCGCCTTGGCGTTGGACAGGCAGTTGAAAAGGGTCGACTTGCCGACATTGGGCAGACCGACTATGCCGCATTGTAAAGCCATCTCGTTTAGTTTTTGGATGAGCAAAGATACACAAAAAAAGCAAGACGGCGAAAGCCTGCGGAAGATTGTTCCATATCAGAAATACTCCTGCCGGTAGAGGTAGCTGTCGCGCATGTGCTCGAACTGCTCGGGATGCGACTTCAGCTGCCGGGTCTGGGCGGCGATGTCGAAACGGCTGCCGATGCTCGCGCAGAGCTCCTGCCAGCCTATGGGACGCCGCACGACAGGCTCGGTGCCGGCGGGGTGGCGGAACTGAACGGGCAGTGTGAAGTGCGAGGCTACGGCGCGAACGGCCGCCGCCGTGGCGTTGGCCTTGCCCTGGGCCGAGTAGCCGGCGATGTGGGGCGTGGCGACGACGGCCTGTGCGAGCAGCCGGCGGTCGATCAGAGGCTCGTTCTCCCAGACGTCGATGGCGCAGTCGAGGCCGGCAGCCGTGAGGGCGGCCGTGTCGACCACCTCGCCGCGCGAGGAGTTGAGCAGCATGCAGCCGGGGCGCAGCGAGCGGAAGAAGCGGCTGTCGGCCATGTGGCGGGTGGTGCTGTCGAGAGGCACGTGCAGCGTGATGATGTCGGACTCGGCGACGATGCGTTCGAGCGGCACGAAACCCTCCTGGCCGCGCATCTGACGCGGCGGGTCGCAGCACAGAACCCTGAAGCCCCACACCTCGGCATGGCGCTGAACCAGCGAGCCGACATTGCCCGCGCCGACAACTCCGAGAGTGAGCTGCCCGGGCTCGGCGCCGCGGCGGGCGAGCAGCTCGACGAGAGCGGCGGCCACCCACTGCAGCACCCCGCCGGCATTGCAGCCCGCAGCCGTGGCGACGGCTATTCCGCGGCGGCGGCAGTAGAGGGTGTCGATGTGGTCGAAGCCGATGGTGGCCGTGGCGATGAGCTTCACGCGCGAGCCGCTCAGCAGCCCGGCATCGCAGCGGGTGCGGGTGCGGACTATCAGCGCATCGGCATGGCGCACGTCGGCAGGGCCGATTTTGCCGCCGTCGAGGCGCACGACATCGGCGAAGGGCTCGAAGAGTCCGTCGAGGTATGGTATGGCACTGTCGGCGACGATGAGCATGGGCGCGATGAATTTAAGCGGTTCAAAGGTATAAAAAAAACGCGATTGTGCGGCTTTTGGCGCACGGTTTCGGCTGCTGCCGGCGGGCGCGGCGGATTAAAGCAGATATGGGCGGCTAAAATTGGCTATGAAAAATAAAAGATGTATCTTTGTACACATTATAATGCGGCCGCAGCGTGAAGGCGCGGCTGCGAAAATGTGCAGCAGATGAACATTGCCGATTTCGATCCCGAAGCCGCCTGCGCGGCGAACGGCTCATGCTTCGGATTCCCCTTCACGGAGGAGGAGTCGAGGGTGGTGCTGGTGACCGTGCCGTGGGATGTTACGGTATCCTACGGCAGCGGAGCCTCGCGCGGCCCCGAGGCTGTAATCGAGGCCTCGACGCAGCTCGACTTCTTCGATGCCATGGGTCCTGACCTGTGGCGCCGGGGTATAGCCACGGTCGAGGCGGGCGGAGGGCTTGCGGAGCTGTCGCAGCGCCTGAGAGCCGAGGCCGTGCGCGTCATAGCGCATCTGGAGAGCGGCGGTGCGGCGGACGAGTCGGTGGCCGGGGCCATTGCAGCCGTGAACGAGGGCTGCCGCAGGATGAACCGCACGGTGTATGAGCGCTGCGCGGCACTGTACGCCGCGGGAAAGATAGCGGGCCTGATAGGCGGCGACCACTCGGTGTCGTACGGAGCCATAAAGGCCGCGGGCGAGGCCGCCGGTGAGATGGGCGTGCTGCACATAGACGCCCACTGCGACCTGCGCGAGGCATACGAGGGTTTCGAGTTCTCGCACGCCTCGGTGATGTACAACGTGCTGCGCGACGTGCCTCAGGTGAGCCGGATAGTGGAGGTGGGCGTGCGCGACTTCTGCCGCAGCGAGTACTCGCTGGCCAGCAGTTCGGAGCGCGTGAGGATGTTCGACGGCAGAACGCTGGCGCGCAACCGCTTCGGCGGTGTGACTTGGGAGCGGCAGTGCCGCGAGATAGTGGGCGCGCTGCCCGGAAAGGTATACATAAGTTTCGACATCGACGGACTCTCGCACGAGCTCTGCCCCCACACCGGAACCCCCGTGCCGGGAGGGCTGACATTCGACGAGGCGGTCTATCTGATTGAGGCCGTGGCGGAGTCGGGACGCGAAATAGTTGGTTTCGACGTGGTCGAAGTGGTGCCCGGAGGCGACGACCGCACCGACGGAATAGTCGGCGCGCGCATCGTGTGGAAGCTCGCCGTGGCGGCGCTGGCGGCCGAGGAGAACAGAGAAGGAAAAATTGAGTACTAAAATAAAAAATTAACACTATGCGACTCTTTTCGATGTACGGCTGGGTACGCGGGCAGCAGCTGGCTGCAGCGCGCGGCCGCAGCTTCATGAACAAACCGTGGGCGGCCGGCGTGGTACTGCTGGGCTGCGTCGTCGTGGCGATGCTTCTGGCCAATCTGCCGTGGACAGCGGGATACTACCACCACTTCCTGGAGACCGAACTGCTGGCGACGATAGCCTCGCCCGACGGTGGCATAAACTGGCTGTTCCCTGCAGGCATGACGGTCGAGAAGCTGATAAACGACGGACTGATGGTGATATTCTTCTTCACCGTGGGTCTGGAGATAAAGCGCGAAATAGTCTGCGGCGAGCTCTCGAGCGTGCGCAAGGCGATGCTCCCGGTGATGGCCGCAGCGGGCGGAATGGCTGTGCCGGCGCTCATATTCGCTATATTCAACCACGGCACGGCGGCTATCAACGGCTGGGGTATACCCACCGCTACCGACATAGCATTCGCGATAGGAATACTCTCGATTCTGGGAGACCGCGTGCCCATATCGCTCAAGGTGTTCCTCACGGCGCTGGCAATAGCCGACGACCTGGGCGCGATATTGGTCATTGCGCTCTTCTACGGCGGACAGGTCAAGCTGGGCCTGCTGGCAATAGCGTGCGTGATTCTGGCCGGAATATACTTCATCAAGCGCGCCGGCGAGAAGCGGATGATGTTCTATCTGGTGCCGGCGATTGTGGTGTGGGCGCTGTTCTACTACTCGGGCGTGCACTCGACAATCTCGGGCGTGGTGATGGCCATGTTCATTCCGATGGAGCCGCGCTTCAGCCGCGAGTACTACGTGCGCAAGAGCCGTCTGCTGACCGATGCTCTGACGCAGTCGATGGCCTCGCAGGCGCCCGGCGACTTCCCCGACGAGGGTCAGCGCCGCATGCTGCAGCGACTGAGCGCCGTGTCGGCCGGTTCGGCGGGAATGAGCTACCGTCTGGAGCATGCGCTGGCGCCCTACGTGTCGTTTGTCATAATGCCTATCTTCGCGCTGGCCAATGCCGGCGTGCATATACCCAATGCCGAGTATTTCAACATATTCCACGTATCGCCCGAGAGCGGCGCGATAGGCCTGGGAATTTTCTTCGGACTGCTGCTGGGCAAGCCCGTCGGAATATTCTGCGCAAGCCGTCTGGCGGTCATGTGCAAGATGGGCGAGATGCCCTCGAAGTCGACGTGGCCGATGCTATTCGCGGTGGCGTGTCTGGGCGGTATAGGCTTCACGATGTCGATATTCGTGGACTCGCTGGCATTCAACGACCCCGACCTGATAGCTCGCGGAAAGATAGCCATACTGATGGGTTCGGCGGCTGCGGCCGTGCTGGGAGTAGTACTCATCTCGCTGCTGGCAAAGGCCCGCGGCGCAGAGAAATAAAAGGCCATGTTCAGAACCATTTGTCTCTCTGTCATGGCGGCTGCGGCGGTGGCTGCTTGCTCGGGCGGCAGCGGCCGCAGAGCCTCGGAGCAGCTGCGCAGCGAGGATGACTCGGTGGCATACGTGCTGGGAATGCACGTGGGCCGCAACCTGATGGCCATGGATTCGACGCTCAACGTGGCGGCCGTGTGCGAGGGAATACGCGAGGTGTTCGCATCGCGCGAGAGGATGACCGACGAGCAGGCCAGGACATTCTACCTGCGCTTTGTCAACTACACCAAGCCCGAGCGCATACGCGCCTACGAGGAGCAGTTTCTCGAGGATATACGGCGCCAGGACCGCACATATGCCCGCACCTCGTCGGGCCTGACATACAGCGTCGAGGTGGGCGACGAGTCGGTGCTGCCGCGCAGCGAGACCGACTCGGTGACGATAAGATATGTGCTCAGGCATGCCGACGGACGCGTGATAAGCTCGTCGTATGAGCGCCAAGACACGCTCCGCACCACGCTCGGAGAGATGCGCGAGGGCGTGCGCGAGGCGATACGCCTGACGGGCAAGGGCGGAAAAATATCGGTCTGGGTGCCATCGTCGCTGGCATACGGCGCCGAGGGCGACAGCCAGGCCGGAATAGCTCCGAACGAGACGCTGTTCTATGAGATAGAGCTGCTGGATGTGACCACCGGAGGCCGCCGCAGACCCATATCGGCCGGGGCGGTCGGAAAGACCATCTGAGGCGGAGAAAAGATTAAAATGGACGAAAGTGCTTAAATTGTCGGATTTTTGATTAATTTCGCACCGCCGGAAACGGCATGATGAAAAGGATTTAACGATTAAAAACGATAAAATGATGAGAAAAGTTCTTTACATGACGGCTGCAACGCTGTGCGTTGCGCTGGCCGTATCCTGCACGGGCAAGCAGGTAAAAGGCGTGAGCAAGGGCTCGAAGTCGAAGTTCGACTCGCTCTCGTATGCCATAGGTACCGACATCGTGTCGAGCCTGAAGATGCAGATGCGCGACGTTCCCTTCGACTACAAGGCCGCATGCGAGGCCCTCGAGGTGGCTGCGCTGGACAAGAAGCCCATGGTGGTGGACGGCGACACGCTGACGCATGACCGCGCCGTAGGCATGCTGCGCGAGTATATGATGACCAAGCGTGCGCAGCGCGCGAGCGAAATCAAGGCCCGCAAGGCCGAGGCCGACTCGATTGCTCTGGCCGCAGGTCAGACTCCCGAGCCCGTCAGCGACGACTTCGCAGACCCCGACATGTTCGAGTCGGAGAGCGAGCGTATGACGCTCTCCTATGCACTGGGTACGGATATCGGAAACAGCCTGAAGAACGTTCAGTTCCCGCTCCAGGCAACGTGGGTGATAGAGGCTATCACGGACGGCGTGGACGGCAAGGGCCGCATGACCCGCGAGGAGGCTTCCGATTACCTGGACTACTACTTCAACAAGAAGATTCCGGCAGAGAACAGGGCCGAGTCGGAGAAGTGGCTGTCGAAAATCGAGCGCAAGAGCGGCGTGAAGAAGACCGAGTCGGGTATACTTTATAAAATAGAGAAGGCCGGCGACGAGGAGGTGAAGGCTGTGGACGACCGCGACGTGGTGAAGGTGCACTACAAGGGTACGCTGCCCGACGGAACCGTGTTCGACGCTTCGCGATATGAGGACATGCCCGCAGAACGTCAGGAGATGATGCGTCGCTACCGTCCCGACAACTACGACGAGAACGACCCCGTGGAGTTCCCGCTCAACCGCGTAATCCGCGGATGGACCGAGGGTATGAAACTCGTGGGCAAGGGCGGCAAGATAACGCTCTGGATTCCTTCGGAGCTGGCATACGGCGAGCGCGCATCGATGCCCATAGGCCCCAACCGTGCGCTTCGCTTCGACGTGGAGCTCATAGACGTGATTCCCCACGCAGCGCCCGCAAAGAAGGCTGACGAGCAGAGCGCCGAGTAGCCGAGGCTGACGACGGAACAGAAAAAGCGCCGACCCATCCAGGGCCGGCGCTTTTTTGGCTTGAGGATTAGCGCCTGCGGCGCGACGGCCGCCGCCAGTGGGGCGTGACGGCATCCTCGAAATAGCGGACGGAGAATGAGCCGTCGGGTTCGGCGTCGACGGCCGCCAGGTCGAAGTGCGGCTCGGCGCTGACGGCATGCAGGGCCATGTAGCGCGAGGCTGCGCGCAGCATGTTGCGGCTCTTGGCGTTGTCGAGAGCATCCTCCGGAGCGGTGAGGCCGCCGGCGCGTCGCGTCTTGACCTCGACGAAGCGTATCTGGTCGAAACGCTCGGCGATGATGTCTATCTCGTCGTGCCCGCTGCGCCAGTTGAGCTCGCGGATGAGATATCCCCGCTCGCGAAGATAACCGCATGCCGCCTGCTCGCCCAGACGGCCGGTCTCGGCCCTGTCCATAGACTCAGAGCAGGAATGACAGGTCCTCGCCGGGCTGAACCTCGCGAGGCTCGGCCCCCTTTTTGAATATGCGCATCGGACGGCTGCCGATGAGCTCCAGACGCTCGTCCTCATAGCGGAGCATGCAGCCCTCGCGAAGTCCCACGGCATAGCGGCGCGGGTTGGCGGCGATGTATTCGAGAATGCGCTGCTCGCGCGTTTCGCCGGCGTGCCCGTCGGGGTGAGAGTCGAGATAGTGGGGGTTGATCTGGAACTTGACGGCGCCGATGGCCTTGAAACTCTGAGGCTGCACGATGGGCATATCGTTGGTGGTGCAGATGGTGGGGCAGCAGACGTTGCTGCCGGCAGACCAGCCGACGTAGGGGGTGCCGCGGCGTATCTTGCGCTGTATGACCCGGATGAGATTCTGCTCCTGCATCTTCTTGACCAGCGCGAAGGTGTTGCCTCCGCCAACTACAACGGCATCGGCGCGGCCAACCATGTGCGCCGGGTCGGCGGCGCGGTGTACCGAGCGGACGCGTATGCCGAGCGGCTCGAGACGCGAGGCCAGGCGGCTCTCGTATTCGTCGTAGGAGAATGTCACGGCCGCGTAGGGCACGAAGGCCACGCTGCCGACGCCCTCAAGAAAGCTGGCAATCTGTGGCATGGGGTATTCGAGCCACGGTTCGCCGGCATTGGTCGAGTTGGAGATTAGAAGCAGTTTCATAATTATCAGTAGTTGAAATATTTACAAGTGCGATTGTTCTAATTGTCCGAAAAATTGTCAATAAAAAATGCGTTTACTTTTTCAAAAATAATAAAAAAGTGTTACTTTTGCGCAATATTGTTTGAGAAATAACCTGAAAAACTATTTCTAATTGTTTAACTAAAATTTTACAGTCATGTCAGAAATTCAGACCAAAGTTGTCGAGATTATCGTCGACAAGCTGGGCGTGAAAGAGTCGGAGGTTGTACCCGAAGCAAGCTTCACCAACCACCTGGGAGCAGATTCGCTCGACACCGTAGAGCTGATTATGGAGTTCGAGAAGGCGTTTGACATTCAGATTCCCGACGAGGACGCCGAGAAGATCGCTACCGTGGGCGATGCAGTCGCTTACATCGAGGAGCACAAGAAATAAGACATTTTCGCTTCACGCAGGCAGAATTTAACCTTTGTTTCATATGACGGAGAGAAGAGTAGTAGTAACGGGTATCGGTACGATAAACCCGCTCGGACACAGCATCGAAGAGTATTTCACAAATCTTGAGAACGGCGTGAGCGGAGCCGCACCCATAACTCATTTCGACGCAGAGAAATACAAGACGAAATTCGCTTGCGAGATTAAAAATTACGACTGGGCTCAGTACTTCGACCGCAAGGAGGTCAGAAAATACGACCTCTTCACGCAGTATGCTCTGATTGCCGCCACGCAGGCCGTGGAGGATGCCGGCTTCGACTTCGAGAAGCTCGACAAGGAGCAGGTGGGAGTAATATGGAGCTCGGGCATCGGAGGACTCAAATCGTTCTTCGACGAATGCGTGGGCTATGCCGAGGGGGACGGAACCCCTCGGTTCAGCCCATTCTTCATCCCGCGGATGATCGCCGACATCGCCTCGGGATTCATATCCATGAAGTATGGATTCATGGGTCCCAACTACTGCACTGTGTCGGCTTGCGCATCGTCGAACCACGGCATGATCGACGCCCTGAACCAGATTCGTCTGGGAAAGGCCGACGTGATTGTGACGGGCGGTTCGGAGGCTGCGGCAAACGAACCCGCCGTGGGCGGATTCAACTCGATGCAGGCACTCTCGACCCGCAACGACGACCCCGAGCATGCATCGCGTCCGTTCGACGTGGACCGCGACGGATTCGTCATAGGCGAGGGTGCTGGTGCGCTTATATTCGAGGAGTATGAGCATGCCAAGGCTCGCGGCGCCAAAATCTACTGCGAGGTAGTCGGCGGCGGATGCTCGGCGGATGCTCACCACTTCACCGCTCCCCACCCCGAGGGTCTGGGCGCGATGAAGTCCATGCGCGACGCGCTCAAGGATGCCCGTGTGGCTCCCGAGGCCATAGACTATGTGAACGTGCACGGAACATCGACTCCTCTGGGAGACATTGCCGAGCTGAAGGCTCTGGTGGGTGTATTCGGCGACCACGCCTTCGAGATGAACATCTCGTCGACAAAGTCGATGACCGGTCACCTTCTGGGCGCTACCGGTGCCGTGGAGGCGCTGGCCTGCATAATGACCCTGACGCGCGGCGTAGTGCCCCCGACAATCAATGTCGAGAACCTCGACCCGCAAATCGACCCGCGATTCAACCTCACGCTGGGCAAGGCCCAGAAGCGCGACGTCAAGTATGCGCTGAGCAACACGTTCGGTTTCGGCGGTCACAACTCGACGGTCATATTCCGCAAATACGAGGAGTAGCAAATTCCGGTTCCGCCGATGGACTTTCTGATGCGCCTGCTGCGCCGCCGTTTCGGCGTGAATCGCGAATACTACAAAATGGTTGACGATATGTTCGGATTCATACCGAACAATATCGAACTCTACAAGCTGGCTTTGATTCACAAGTCAGCTTCTTTGATTCTGGAGGACGGTCGCCAGATAAACAACGAACGTCTGGAGTATTTGGGCGACGCGATAATCGAAGCCGTGACTTCGGACTATATATTCATAGAGTATCCCGATGAACAGGAGGGTTTCATGACCCGCATGCGCGCAAAGATGGTCTCGCGCCAGTCGCTAAACGAAATCGCCCGACGCATAGGCCTTGCCGACCGCGTGGTATCGAACTCGGGAGGAAACATTCAGCAGAAACATATCTACGGCGACGCCTTCGAGGCGATGATAGGAGCCATATATCTCGACAAGGGTTACGACTTCGTAAACCGTCTGCTGATAAACGACATCTACGGAAACTGCATAGACCTCGATGAGCTGGCCGAGGACGAGACCGACTTCAAGAGCCGGCTGATCGAGTGGAGCCAGAAGCACAGGCACGGCATAGAGTTCCGAACGACGGCCTGCCGTGCGGGACACCCCTCGCGGAGCAAGTTTCGCGCAGTGGTGCTCATCGACGGCATGGAGGTGGGATACGGCGAGGGCGAGTCGAAGAAGGAGGCCGAGCAGCAGGCTGCGCGCTCGGTGTCGGCTGCAGAGCCGACGGACAAGGCTTGCGCAGAATTTCTCGATACATACGACAGATTGAGCGGTGATGAAACGGCTGCTCGATAAGTTGCGTGCCCGCGGGCTGCAGTCGCTCAGCGATGCCGAGCTGCTGGCTGCCATAATGGGCGACGGCGACGGCGAACAGGCCGACGAGATTGCCGGTCGCGTGCTGGCCGAAACAGGCGGTTTGGCCGCAATAGCCGACATGGAGCTGTCGCGCCTGCGCATGAGCGGCGGCATGGGTTACATGCGCGCCGTGCGTCTGGCTGCCGCGGTGGAGCTGGGGCGCAGGATGAATGCCGCGGCGGGTCTGCGGCGGCTGAGCATATCGACCGAGACGGATGCCGAGCGTCTGTTCCGCCCGCAGCTCGAGAACTTGAAGCACGAGGAGTGCTGGGTGCTGTACCTGTCGTCGGCAAACGAGATAATAGAACGCACGCTGATAAGCCGCGGAGGCGTGCAGGCCACGGTGGTCGACTACCGTCTGATTGTCAAGCGGGCGCTGGAGCTGCTGTCGACGCGCATGATACTCGTGCACAACCACCCCTCGGGTACGGCTGCGCCCAGCGAGCAGGACCGGGTGCTCACGGAGCGGGTAGCGGCGGCTGCGGCGCTGTTCGACATAGAGCTGCTGGACCACCTGATAATTTCGCGCACGGAGTGCTTCGGATTCCGCCGGGCAGGGCTCCTGGGAAAGAAGTGACTTGTTGACTGCAGACAGAAAAAAAGAGAGACCCCGCCGGGGTCTCTCTTTTTCGTGTGAGGCAGCGCTGCTACTTGGCGTAGGAGATTGCGCGGGTCTCGCGGATGACGGTTATCTTGACCTGTCCGGGATAGGTCATCTCGTCCTGAATCTTCTTGGCTATCTCGTGCGAGAGGCTCTCGGTCTCCTGGTCGGAGAGTTTGTCGGCGCCGACTATCACGCGCAGCTCGCGGCCTGCCTGGATGGCGTAGGTCTTGACCACGCCGGGGTAGGAGAGGGCTATCTCCTCCATCTCCTTGAGGCGCTTGATGTAGGACTCGACAACCTCGCGGCGAGCGCCGGGGCGTGCACCCGATATGGCGTCGCAGACCTGGATGATGGGCGCGATGAGCGAGGTCATCTCCATCTCGTCGTGGTGTGCGCCGACGGCGTTGCAAACCTCGGGCTTCTCCTTGTACTTCTCGGCCAGCTTGGCGCCGATAATTGCGTGCGGCAGTTCGGGCTCGTCGTCGGGCACCTTGCCGATGTCGTGGAGCAGACCTGCGCGGCGCGCCGTCTTGGGGTTCAGACCCAGCTCCGAAGCCATGATTCCTGCCAGGTTGGCCGTCTCACGGGCGTGCTGCAGCAGGTTCTGACCGTAGGATGAGCGGTATTTCATCTTGCCGATGAGTCGTATGAGTTCGGGGTGCAGGCCGTGGATTCCCAGGTCGATGGTCGTGCGCTTGCCGACCTCGACAATCTCCTCCTCGATCTGCTTGCGCACCTTGGCCACGACCTCCTCGATGCGGGCGGGGTGGATGCGGCCGTCGGTGACCAGCTGGTGCAGAGCCAGACGGGCTATCTCGCGGCGCACGGGGTCGAAGCCGCTCAGGATGATGGCTTCGGGGGTGTCGTCGACGATTATCTCGATGCCCGTGGCTGCCTCGAGGGCGCGTATGTTGCGGCCCTCACGGCCGATGATGCGGCCCTTGACCTCGTCGCTGTCGATGTTGAAGACTGTCACGGCATTCTCGATGGCGGTCTCGGTCGCAACGCGCTGTATGGAGGTTACGACGATTCGCTTGGCCTCCTTGGCGGCTGTGAGCTTGGCCTCCTCGATGGTGTCGTTGATGTATGAGGCGGCGTCGGCCTTGGCCTCGGCCTTCATGTTCTCGATGAGGATGTTCTTGGCCTCCTCGGAGCTCATGCCCGATATCTGCTCGAGGCGGGCATTCTGGTCGTGGACGATTTTGTCGAGCTCCTCGCGCTTGTGCTCCAGCAGCGCCTGCTGGTTCTGGGTATGCTCCTTGAGGCGCTCCTGCTCGCGAATCTTCTCGTCGAGTTCGCGCTGGCGGCTCTGGAGAGAGTTCTCGATCTGGCGGGCGCGCTGCTCGGCCTCGCTGAGCTTGCGGTTGCGCTCGTTGACGGCACGGTCGTGCTCGCTCTTGAGCTGCATGAATTTCTCCTTGGCCTGGAGAATCTTCTCCTTCTTTATCATCTCGCCTTCGGCTTCGGCCTCCTTGATGGCATCCTCGCGGCGTTTGCGGATGTTGTTCTTAATCACGTAGTTGGTGATTATGGAGTAGACGCCGACGGCTGCTATGGCCGATAGTGCGGCGGTTAAAATTAGTGTAGTAAGCATCTTTGTAAATATATTTTGGTTAAAATTTTATTCAAAAAAACCGCATGGACTCCTTAGTCTTGTTTGACGAATCTGCTGATAAGTCAAGAGTGGGGACCCGGCTATCGCAATCTTCCAACGGTGCGCCGGAGCACACACCCCGAAGGGGGTTAAGGCCTGATTTTGAGTAGGCTGCGGGTTTTGCCCAATGTAAAAATTGTTCAGTTTCGCAAAGCTTGAAGGAATCTATGCGGGTTAGATTTCGCGTATATGTAAAGAACCCTGCCGCATGTAAGGCGCTGCGGCCCGTCTATTCGCCTTCGGTCAGTTCGTTCAGGTAGCTCTCGAGGCGGGAGTCGATGCCGGCCAGAGCCTGCATGTCGTCGTCGGTGACCTCGCGGCTGCGTGACATGTCGACCTTCTCGATGGCGAACTTGAGCGCCGCCAGTGCAAGATAGTCGTTGTCTCCGAACTCCTTGTATGCTTTTCGTTTCAAAAGGCCGACGTAGTCGTTGAGCTCCGACTCGGCGCGGCGGTAGACCTCCTCCTTGTCGGGGCTGACGTTGAGCTTGTACTGCCTTCCGTCGATTATGAGTCGTATGGATAATTTTCCCTCCGCCATAAAGCCTCTCTCTTACGTCAATCTTCTCCTCCGAGAAGCGCTATGCAGCGGTCAACCTCCCGCAAAAGACGGTTGATGCGCGCCCGTGCGCCCTCTCTGTCGGCTGCTCCTCCGCTAAGGCCGTCGCTCAGGCGCAGCTTGGAAAGCTGTGTCTCGAGTTCGCGCACGCGCATTTTCAGCGCGCGGTTTTCGTCCTGAAGGGCATCGCGCTGGGCAGTGAGCTGAGCGCACGAGCGCGAAAGCACTCCGTGCGATTCTATCAGCCGCTCGACATGCGAGGCGATGTTCATTATGACGCCCTTTTCGGCCATGGTTTACGAAAGAGTCCGATAATTACCGTAAAGGTACGCATAATTAACGGAAAAAACAAGAGATTGTTATGCAGAGCTATGCTGCCGGGGTTGCGGAGCGCGAAAAATCACCTGCCGACAACCTCGCCGAAGAGGTCGTATTCGGTGGCGGCGGTGATTTTCACATCGCAGAAACTGCCGCGGCGGAGTCGTCGGCCGGCGGCAGGGATGAGTATCTCGCCGTCGACCTCGGGAGAGTCGTATTGCGAGCGGGCGATGTAGTTGTCGCCCTGGCGGGAGTCGATTATGGCGCGCATTGTGCTGCCGACGCGCGAGGCGTTTATCTCAGCCGAGATGTCGCGCTGGAGGGTCATGATGCGCTCGACGCGCTCGAGCTTGACGCTCTCGGGCACGTCGTCGCGAAGGCGCAGAGCCGAGTAGGTGCCCTCCTCTTCGGAGTAGGCGAAGACGCCGAGGCGCTCGAAGCGGACGTCGCGCACGAACTGCTCCAGCTCGGCGAAGTCGTCGCCGCTCTCGCCGGGATAGCCCGTGAGCAGCGTGGTGCGCAGGGCCATGTCGGGCATGGCTTCGCGCAGGCGCCTGATGAGCTCGTAGGCCTGGGCCTTGGTGTGGCGGCGCTTCATGGAGCGCAGCTGAGAGTCGGATATGTGCTGGAAGGGTATGTCGAGATATTTGCAAATCTTGCTTTCGGAGGCCATAACCTCGATGACGTCGTAGGGAAATGCCGTGGGATAGGCGTAGTGGAGCCGCAGCCACTCTATGCCGTCGATGCGGCATAGCTTTCTGAGCAGCGAGGCCAGGCGACGGCGGCCGTAGAGGTCGGTGCCGTAGCAGGTGGTGTCCTGTGCGATTATCATAAGCTCGCGAACGCCCTTGTCGGCCAGCGACCGGGCCTCGGCGAGGAGCTGCTCCATGGGCACCGACACGTGCGGTCCGCGTATGAGCGGGATGGCGCAGTAGCCGCACTTGCGGTTGCAGCCCTCGGATATCTTCAGGTAGGAGTAGTGGGCGGGAGTGGTGATGTGGCGCTCGGTCTCGAGCTCGGCGCGGTGCTCGGCACCCAGCGCACGGGCTATTCCGGCCCAGTCCTTGACGCCGAAGAAACGGTCGACTTCGGGAATCTCCGTGCGCAGCTCGTCGGCATAGCGCTCGCTGAGGCAGCCTATGACGAACAGATGCTCGATGCGCCCGGCCTTCTTGGCCGCGGCGGCGCGCAGAATCATGTCTATGGACTCCTGCTTGGCGTCGCCGATGAATCCGCAGGTGTTGATTACCACGGTCTTGGCGTCGGTGCGGTCGCTGTCGGCGGCGATGGTGTAGCCTGCGGCGGCCAGCTGGGCCATCAGATGCTCGCTGTCCACCGTGTTTTTGGAGCAGCCGAGGGTTATGACGTTAATTTTTTTCATCGCCGAAAAGTGCGTCGACAAACTCCCTGCGGTCGAACATCCGCAGCGAATCGATACTCTCGCCTATGCCTATGTAGCGCACCGGAATGCGGAACGTGTCGCTGATGCCTATGACCACGCCGCCCTTGGCAGTTCCGTCGAGCTTGGTGACCGTGAGCGAGGTGACCTTGGTGGCCAGGGTGAACTGCCGGGCCTGCTCGAAGGCGTTCTGACCCGTCGAGCCGTCGAGCACGAGCATCACCTCGTGGGGCGCGCCGGGGATGACCTTGTCCATGACGTTGCGTATCTTGGTCAGCTCGTTCATAAGTCCCACCTTGTTGTGCAGACGGCCCGCGGTGTCTATCAGAACCACGTCGGCGCCGTTGGCGCATGCCGACTTGAGCGTGTCGTAGGCCACAGAGGCAGGGTCCGAACCCTGCTCCTGGCGTATGAGCGTGGCTCCGGCCCGCTCGGCCCATACGGCCAGCTGGTCGACGGCCGCGGCGCGGAACGTGTCGGCGGCGCCTATCCACACCTTGCGGCCGGCGGCTGAGAGTTTGGCCGCGAGCTTGCCTATGGTGGTGGTCTTGCCGGCGCCGTTGACGCCTACGACCATCATGACATAGGGCTTGCCGGGCTCGACGTCGAGTCCGAAATCCTGCTGCGAGCCGTGCGCCTGCTCGAGCAGCGAAGCTATCTCGTCGCGAAGTATGCCGCGCAGCTCGGCGGAGTTCATATACTTGTCGCGCGCCACGCGCTCCTCGATGCGGCGGATGATTTTTACGGTAGTGTCGACACCGACGTCGGAGGTGATGAGCACCTCCTCCAGGTCGTCGAGCACGCTCTCGTCGACTGTCGAGCGGCCGGCAACGGCGCGCGCCAGTTTGGAGAAGAGGCCGCTCTTGGTCTTCTCGAGTCCGGCCGACAGGTCGGCCGGACTCTCCTGGCCGGCATTGTCCTGCGGCGCCTGCGGCGCGGGGGCCTCGGCGGCGGCGTTATCGCGTTTTTTGAAAAGGTCGAAAAATCCCATTGCTGTGCGTCTCCGGACGATAGTGCCGGACGATGCGCAAAGATACGAAAATTATGCGCAATACGAAACTTAAGAATGAAGAGGATGGAGCTGTTGCGGCGATGCGTCAGAACGGATAGCCCACGCCGAAGTTGAGGGCCGTGTTTTTCCAGCGGAAGTCGCTTATCCACCGCTGGCCCGCGGGACGGTTGGGGTTGTGGAGCTGTATGCCCCAGTCGAGGCGCAGCACGGCGAACTTGATGTCGAGGCGGATGCCGACGCCGGTGTCGAATCCGAGCTGCTTGTAGAATCTGTTGAAGCGGAACACTCCGTCGGGGTCGTTGCCCTTCTGGTGCATGTACCACACGTTGCCGAGGTCGAGGAACGTGGCGCCGTTGAATATTCCCCATATCGGGAAGCGGAACTCGAGGTTGGCCTCGAGCTTTATGTCGCCCATCTGCTGCGGATAGCGGTAGCGGGACTCCTCGTATCCTGGCTGGTACTCGGGAGCCAGCTCGGCGCCGGGGCCGAGCGTGCGCGGGGTCCAGCCGCGCATGCTGTTGCTGCCGCCGGCATAGAACAGACGGTCGTAGGGCACCGAGACTCCGTTGCCGTAGGGCATGCCGACGCCGCCGTATATGCGGCCGGCAACGGCGGTCTTCTCGCCAAGGGTGATTTTGCGGCTGACGCTCAAATCGATGCGGAAATACTGCGCATAGCGCAGGCCGAAGAGCGTGTAGTAATCCTTGCCCTCGGCAGGCTTGGAGAAGAGGTGTTCCAGGCCGTGTATGAGGTTGCCGGCAGTCTCCCAGTTGAGGCGTATGAGTGTGGCGTTGCCGCCCAGGTTGCGCAGCTGGTTGTTGTAGGTGTACGAACCCGAGATGCCGGCAACGAGCTGCGAGCGGAAACTCTCGAGAAGATAGGGATTGATGATGCTCTGCTCGAACTGCTCGTCGATGCTGCGCATGTCTATGACGTTGATGCTGACGGGGCTTATGGTGAACGACGAGTAGCGGTTGTTGGACCACGAATAGCTCCACAGTCCGCCGGCGAGTATGCGGCGGTAGTAGGGCCGGTTCTGGAAGGTGAGCGACAGCTGCACGCGCGTGCGCGGCTGGTTGACCGAGTTGCGGAACTCGCTGCCCAGAGGCAGCAGCAGGCGCGGGATGACCAGTCCGAGCGTCAGTCCGGCCTCCTGGGCGCTGCGCTTGCGGGCATCGGGGGCCTTCATGTATTCGTAACCCACGGTGGCCGAGACATCCAGGGCCTCGACTCCGCGGAATATGTTGCGGTGCTGGTAGCCGACGGTGGCGCTGAGTCCGTAGAAGCTCGATGTGGTGGAGCCCTCGAGCTCCAGCTTGAAGCTCTGCTTGAGCGCCGGGGTGCAGAGTATGTTGCACTGCAGGTAGCTCTCGCGGGCGCGGAGCAGCTGCGAGGTGTCGGCGCGCATGCCCTCGCCGATGTAGGTCACGTAGTCCTGGCTGTCGTTGCGCGGCTCCTCGTTGAAGGTTATGCGGGCGCTCTTGAAGTAGCCTGTGCCCATTATGTTGGAGTAGGTGCGCGAGACCTGCGAGGCGTTGTAGACGAAGTTGGGGTAGATGGGTATTATCGAGCGCAGAACGCGGCGGCGGATGTTGGAGCGGCCGGCCGATATGATGTTCAGACCGCGGTAGTAGACCGTGTCGAGGCTGGCGACATAGTCGGGATCGCCTACGGCGGTGGCAGGGTCGAAGTTGGGCAGAACGTTCACCTCGCCTATGCGGTAGACGGTGTTGTCGTCCATGATGGCCTCGCCGCGCTCGTCGTAGCCCGTAATGGTGCGCTTGACGACAACCGTCACGTCGGCCGTGCGGTCGCCCGAGAGGGTGTCGACGCGGTACTCGATGTTGTTGACGGTGAAGGCGTAGTAGCCGCGCTCCTGGAGATACTCCGTAATGCGCTTGCGCTCGGCGTTGAGCGTGGGTATGTCGAGCACGTCGCCACGGTGCAGCAGCGACGAGACGGTGTCGCGGCCTATGACCTGCGACATGAAGCGGTCGCGGAAGTCATAGCGTATGTCGCCTATGCGGTAGGGCTCGCCCTGGCGGGCGCGGTAGGTGATGTAGGCGCGTTTGCTGCGGCGCGAGGTGTCGACCTCGAAATCGACCTGCGAGGAGTAGTAGCCGCGGGAGTCGAGATATATCTTCATGTTCTCGGCCGACTGCTCGGCCAGCGACTGGTCGTAGATGACGGGCGCCTGGCCGATTTTTCGCTTGAGGTTGTTCCAGCGGTTCTGCTTGTCGGGGTTGGCCGAGGTGTAAATCCAGGTGTAGAGGTTGGTTCCGAGGAACTTCTTGCCGGCGGTCTGGCGGACGTAACGGCTCAGCTCCGAGGCCGGTATGCGTTCGCGGTGAGGGATGTCGCGGTCGTCCTCGACAGAGACCTTCTGGACCATGTACTCGCCGTCGGGGATGCGGCGCGTGACGCTGCACCCCTGCCATGCCAGGCATGCGGAGATAGAGAGCAGTATGGCCGTCAGGCGTTTCAAGGCGTCAGTTGTTGAAGAATCCCTTGCGTTTGAGCAGCTCGAAGTAGCTGCGCGAAATGGCCAGGTTGTCCTCGCGGCGGTAGCGATGCTCGGTGAATACCTTGGCCAGGTTGTCCTCGCCGTTGTCGGCCACGATGCGCTTCATCTGCTCGGACTCCTCGCGCTCGGCCCACAGCTCGTCTATCTCGGCGGCGGTGTAGCCCGAGTATGTCTCGTAGTGGACCACGGCCTCGGTCGGCAGACGGTCGGTGAGCGCCGGCGACTCGTCGGGATAGCCTATGACCACTGTGGTTACGGGTATCACGCCGTCGGGCAGCGATAGTATCTTGGAAATCTCGGCGGCGGTGTATATGGTCGTGCCGAGGAAGCATATGCCCAGCCCGCGGTACTCGGCCTCGAGCGCGAGATTCTGGGCCGCAAGAAGCGCGTCGGTGGCGGCGTTTACGAACCATGCGAAGTTGTCGTAGGCCGGCTCGGCGCCACGCAGGCGGCACCACATGGAGAAGCGGTGCACGTCGGCGCAGACGGTCACAAGGCATGGCGCCTGAGTGACCATCGGCTGGTTGAAGTGGCACGGCGCGAGCTTCTCGCGCATCTGCTGCGAGCAGGTGACTACCAGCGAGTAGAGCTGCATGTTGCCTACGGTCGAGGCGCGGGTCGCCGCCTCGAGTATATCCTTGAGGATGTCGTCGGGAAGCGGCGTCGACTTGTAGCGGCGCACCGATTTGTGTTTGAAGATAGTGTTTCGCATATCTCTGTTATCTGTTTTTTCAGCTTTATCGTATCGAGGCCGCGAAGGCGTCGTAGGCTGCAATCTCGCTCTCGAAGCGGTTTTCGGGAGTTATGTCGCTGATGTTCTGGCTGTCGGCGGCGAAGGTTCCCTGATGCTCGAATGTGGCGTTGCCCGTAAGGCGCGTTATGAGCTGGCCGTCGATGCGGCGTGGCAGACACCGCACCATTCCGCCGCGGTTGCACACCTCCATTTCCGTGCCGAAGCCGACCAGATTCAGCAGAGCCGCAGCCGTGGCCGAGGCTGTCATGGCCGTACCGCACGAGGCCGTGATGCCGGCGCCGCGCTCATAGGTGGCAACGAATATGCGCTGCGGTGCGCGATGCTCGAACAGGCTCACGTTGATGCCTGAGGGGAATTCATTGCGCAGCTGCTTCACGCGCTCGCCCAGCTCCTCGAGCAGCCCGTAGTCGATGTGCTCGACGCAGGCCGTGATGTGCGGGTTGCCGAGGCTGAGGGCCGTGAATTTCAGCTCCGGAGAGAGACTCGGGATGATTCGGCCGACGAACTTCTCGCCGCGGTTGCAGAATCCGAAGTCGGGGCTCTGCAGCCACACGGGTATCTCGGCGCCATAGGTCTCCACGCCCGGCCAAAGGGCTCTTTCGCGGGTCATGGCATACTCGCGGCCGCCGGACCATACGCAGAAGCGGTCGCTGAGGGTATATTTTCGGGCCTGGCGCGCAGCGCAGCGTATTCCGTTGCCGCACATCTCGGCCTCCGACCCGTCAGGGTTGAACATGCGCATGGCATAGCCGCCGCCGAAGCGTATGAGCACCAGCAATCCGTCGGTGCCGCCTATGGGCGTCTGGCTGGCGCACAGCTGCGCAGCCCAGGCGTTGAAGTCGACTCCGCGCCCCTGGAACAAATCCTCGCGGCCGACGGTGTCGAGCATCACGAACCTGTTTCCCGAGCCGTGACATACAGTATATTGGTATCGTGTCTCCATATGACTCCAATTTACAAAGATACTCCAATTTGACGATTAGCCAAAATCGCAGGCGATTATTTCAAAAAATATCGCTATTTTCGCCTGTCCCAATCGGAGAAATATTCAGTAGAGAATTTTGAATTTTGAATTTTGAATTTTGAATTTTGAATTTTGAATTTATTGGTCCTATGGTCGAAAAGTTCATAATGGCGGGGCAGACGCCCCTGCATGTCCGCGACACGCAAAATGGCGAACGGTGCATAGTGCTGCTGCACGGCTATCTGGAATCGATGCTCGTGTGGGACGATTTCGTGCCTCTGCTGCGCGACTTCGCGCGCGTGGTGACGGTCGATATGCCCGGCCACGGCATATCGCACGTGGCCGGCGAGGTCCACTCGATGGACTATCTGGCCGGTGTGGTGCATGACGGTCTGCAGGCGCTGGGCATAGAGCAGTGCATTGTCGTGGGACACTCGATGGGAGGATATGTGGCGCTGGCCATGGCAGAACTCTTTCCGCAGATGTGCTGCGGTGTAGTGCTCTTCTCGTCGAACGCCGATGCCGACAGCGAGGAGAAGCGCGAAAACCGCCGCCGCGAAATAGAACTCATCCGCAGCGGCCGCAAGATGCTGCTGGCGCAGACGGCGCCCGAAAAGGGATTTGCCGAGCAGAACCGCCGCCGGATGGCCGAACATATAGAGGATTTGCGCGAGCAGGTATTCATTACGGAGGATGACGGCATTGTGGCCCTGCTCAACGGAATGATAGCCCGCCCCGACCGCAACGAAGCTCTGCGCGCGTCGCAGGCCCGGCAGCTCTTCATATTCGGCCGTCACGACGCCTACATCCCCGCCGAGCGGGCCGAGGCCATAGCTGCGGCGCACCCGCAGGCCCGGGTGGCATGGCTCGAGGAGTCGGGTCACAACGGATTTCTGGAGGAGCCGCAGCGTGCGGCCGAGATACTCATGCAGTTCGTGTCGGAATTTTAGAGCCTGACCGGAAGAGATGAAAAATCCCCTCTTTCGGAGGGGATTTTTTGCGTCTCAGCCTGCCGCTATCTGTACGGAGCAGCCAGCGTCTCGCGGCGCCACTCCTCATCCTCCTGCGAGGGCACATCCACGCGGTCGAGCCACTCGCCGCGCGCTATGAGCCGCGCCTTGGCCGCCTCGATGGCTGCCGATATGGGGAACCGGGGCCTCGGCAGCTCGCCGGTCTGCTGGCGCTGCGAGGGTCGTATGGTTCTGTTGAATACGCTGTCGCGAAGCGGTCTCTCAGACCCGCGCCACTCGAAGTCGGGCAGGCGCGTAATCTGGTCCTCAGGAACCATGTCCATGGGGCTCAGCTTGCCCTCGGCATCGGTGCGGTAGGTGATGGTCTCTATCTGGCGGCCGGAGATATAGTATGTCGCCTCGCCGGCCGTGAGGTAGAGCACGTCGGTTATGTCGCCGTACTCGGAGTCCTGTATGTAGTAGACCGTCTGTACGTTGCCGTTAACGTCGTTGCGGTAGATGTTGCCCTGCTCGTCGAATAGCGCCGTCATGGTCTTGCCGGTAATCTGGTTGTAGCATGCGGTGTCTATCTCGGCCGACATCATGGGTTTGCCGACGAAGTCGGCGCGCGTGATCATGCTCCGGGCGGTGAATATGTCCATGACCTCGGAGACTATCTGGTTCTCGTCGCTCCACAGCACCGGCCTTATATACATATGTACAGTCGAGTCGGAGGTGAATCCCACAAGCGAGTCGCAGCGTGCCTGAAAGTCGGTGCGGTAGATGCGCACGTCGCGGTAGCACTTGACCAGACGGTAGATGCTGTCGCGCAGCACGGTGTCGGCGGCCATCGAATCGGCGGCTGTCGAGTCGGCAGCGTTTAGACCCTCCTCCTCGATGGTCGGCATGGCGGGCTGCAGAGCCGTCGTGTCGGCTGCGCGGGCGATACGCTCGGCACGTTCGGCGCGTGCCGCCGAGTCGGCTGCGACCATCGAATCCATGAGCATGGTTATGGTGTCGGCAATGGGCGGCAGACCCTTCTTGATGCGCTTGGCATTCTGCTTCTCGAGGCGCAGGCGCGACTGCTCCATGAGTTTTATGCGGCGCTTGAGTTCGGCGGCCTCGTCGCGCTCCTTCATCTCCAGAAGCTTGGCGCGGCGCTCGGCGGCGATGCGGTTGAGCCGCTGGTTGCGTGCCTGCTGCTTGGCCTTCTTCTGTTCGGCCTTTATGCGGGCCGCCTCTTCGCGGCGCGCCTGCTTCATCTCCGCGGCCGTGGGGATGTGTATGAGCGAGTCGGCGGCAAGCGAATCGGCAGATCCGCTCATGGAGAGCGAGTCGGCCTGCAGGGTGTCCCGGAGGGGTTCTGCGTCGGCCTCTGAATCTGTGCCGGCACGGTCGTCTATGAGCAGGTTGTCACCGAGCGAGTCCGTCTCGATCTCGCGGCGCGGGGTGCGCTGAGGCCTCTCGCGGCCGGCGGGCAACGCCGGCATCTCGATGCCGTCGGGAATAGTCGGTCGAATGCGCTGCCGGGCAGCTGCCGAGTCGGCAGCGGGGGCTGCTGAGTCGGCTGCCTCGTCGGCCACGGCACTCTGCTGGCCGTCGGCGAGGTCGTTCTGTTCAGCGGCCGGGAGCTCTATGGGGTTGCCGTCGGCATCGAGGTGTATGGTGTAGACGAACATCGAGTCGGAGCACATGTAGAGCGTGTCGCTCTGCGAGGTGTCGTAGTAGACAATCGAGGGGCGGCGCGTGAGGAAGGCGTCGCCGCGCTCGCCGCGGTACTCTCCGTAGTCGCCGAAGCCAAGGGTCATGTGCTCGGTGTCGTCGAGCTGTATGTTGCGGCGCAGAATGGCGAAGTCGTCGGAGCGGCGGTAGTCTATCGAGTCGCTCCAGAGCTCATACTTCTCCGAGAGCAGGTATCCGTTGGAGGTAACCTTGTAGAGGTCGTCGCTGCGGATGTACTCTCCGCGGTCGGCATAGAGATATTCGTCCTTGTCGTTCCATATGTTGGAGTGCTCGAAGAACTCGGCATTCTCGGTCTCGATGTTGTAGATTACCGAGTCGCCCTTCATCTGGTAGGTTTCGGTCTCGATTTCGACCCGCTCGACGCATATGACCTCGTGGGTGTCGGCATAGTAGTAGCCGCGCTCGGACTCGAGCTTGTTCTGCCGGTCGACGACCATGCCGCCGCCGTAGTAGGTGCCGATGTTGTCGCGCGTGTCGAATGAGAAGTTGTAGGTGTAGAGCACCGCGTCGCCGTCGACGGTCTTGACTATCGGGGCGTAGACGCGGGCGGTCTCGGTGTTGCTGTCGTAGTCGGCGCGGTCGCCGTAGATGTAGGTCGTGTTCTTGTTGATGAGCACGTTGCCGAAGCACTCGACGTAGGAGTCGCTGTACCGGACGGCGCTGTCTGCTATTATGAGCGTGCCGTTGTGGTGGGCGGCGAAGTTGCCAACGAAGCATGTGACGCGGGCGGTGTCGATCTGCCGGCGGGTTATCCAGTCGGCCTTCATGAACACCACGGCCGTGTCGGGCTGGCTGCTGCGGTCGCTGCGGCTGCGGCGCAGAGACTCGCTGCGGTGCACGCTGTCGGGCTCCTGGGCCCTCAGGCGGCCGTATCCCGTCTGCATCACGAGTCCCGAGGCGAACAGGGTCGCCGCGGCAACGGTTATTGCGAGCGAGCGGAGTCTCATCTTCTGCCGAACGTTACTTCAGCCACGATTTGTTTTCGAACTCGGCGTCGCGGTATTCGGGGGCGATGTATACGTACATGCCGTCGATTTTCTTGTCGAGCCACTTGCGGAATATGCGCTCCTGCTTGTCGTTGAGGGCCATGCGCTCTATCTCCAGGTAGTCCTCCTCGAGCGATGCGCGGTGAGCCGGAATAATCTCCACCAGCTTGACTATCTTGCAGAGCTTGTTGCCGCGCAGGTCCTCGGTCTGGAACGAGTTGGATATCTCGCCCACCTTGAGCTGGCGCAGGGCGTTGTAGTCGGCGCGGTTGTCGCCGAAACTCTCGCGGAAGAAGCGCGTGTCGGTGAGCTTGACGTCATAGGCGTCGTGATACTCGAGCATGTCCTGGTTAGATACTATTCCGCCGTTCATCTTCGAGTATGGGTCGTCGGAATACTCGAGGGCGGCCTTTTCGAAGGTTATCGAATCCTTTCTTATCAGGTCGGCGATGCTGTCCAGGAATCGTGCGGGCTTGCTCAGCTCCTGCATCGAGTATGTGGGTCGCAGCAATATGTGGCGGAAGCGGTAGTTGGTGCCCTTGCGCTCGATGAGCTCGATGATGTGGAATCCGAACTTGGTCTCGACAACCTCGGACACGCGTCCCGGCTTGAGGTCTTCGAGCGCCTCGGCGAACGGATGAACCAGACCAGCCAGCGGGCTCTCCATCTCGCCGCCCTGCACGCTCGAGGCGTAGTCCTCGGAATACATGCGCGCCAGCACCTCGAAGCGGCTCTGGCCCGTTACCACGCGCTCGCGCATCGACAGCAGTCGTTCGCGCGTGCGGCGCTTGGCCTCCTCCATTGTCTCGGGGAACTTGGTTATCTGGGCATAGACATACTGCTCGGCCACGGGCGGCAGCGAGTCGCGGTCGAGCGAGTTGTAGTAGTGCTCGACCTCGCCCGGGATGACCGTCACCTTGCCCACTATCTCGTTCTGCATGGCTGCGGCGTAGGACTGCTCGGAGAGTCGCTGGCGCAGCATCTCGCGCAGGTTGAATATGGCCATGTGGTGCTTGGCCTCGAGGGCGGCTATCGAACCCTCCTCGTTGACCATATCCTGGACATACTCCTCCACGCGGCTCATGATTTCGACCGAGTTTATCTCGACCGAGTCTATCTGTGCCTGGTTGTAGAGCAGCTTCTGGGTCATGAGCTTCTCGAGCGCCTCGCTCTTGGGGTCGCGGTCGGAGGTGTAGTGCTGTGCGCGCTGCTGGGCCACGAGTATGTCGGCATATTCGCGCACGTCGGACTCGAGAATGGACGAGCTGCCCACCACGGCCACGATTTTGTCCAGAATAACCTGTTGCTTCTGAGCTGTGGCAGCCGTAACGGCGCATAGCACGGCAGCTGCCGCAAGCAAGAGTCTCTTAGTCATCTTTATCATCGCAATCAATCTTTATTTTCGTAAATCTTTATGTCGCGGCGCTCGCGGGCGGCGCTTATCAGCTCCTGCTCGTGGCGGCGTATGATTTCGTTGCGGCGCGCATTGTCGAGTATCCGCCTGATGATGGGCTCGGCACGCTCGAAGGGCATGGTGTCGCCAGGCCGCAGTATGTCCGTAATCTCGAGGTAGTAGATCGAGTATGTGTCGCGCAGATTCTGCACCTTGCCCGTCACCAGCAGCGAGGCTCCGTAGGTGCCCGTTACGGGCAGTTCGGAGAGGAAGTCGGCGAAGTCGACCCATGCGCTGCGCTCGTCGACAAGACGGAAGTCGTTCTTGGCGCATATGTCGTCGAAGTCGCGCTGCTTGGCCTCGGACGGCGACGACATGAGCGCATAGAGCTGCACTGCACGGCGGTACGACTCGGGGAATCGCACGATGCGGCCCTTGACCAGCGTGCGGTCGAGCTTGAAGTCGGCTATGTGGGCCTGGTAGTATTCGCGCACCTGGCAGTCGGTTATGAGCGAGTCGGTGGCCGAGTCGACATAGCTTCGTTCGAGCTTGCGGACAAGCAGCGACTGGCGGAACTCCTCGACCTGGCGGTCTATGTCCTGAGCCGACTGCTTGAACATCTGCTCGGCCTCCCGGACCTTGAGCATGCGGCGCACCCAGCGGTCGACATAGAGCTGGGCGAATGCGGCGCTGTCGGCGCCGTGGTAGTTTTCGGGCACCGACCTCTGCACCTCCGACATCTCGAGGCGGGCGTCGCCCACGCGGGCAGCCACTCCGTCGTCCGAGAGGAAGAGCGGAGCCCTGCGGCACGAAACCGAGAGGATTGCGGCAGCGGCAAGAATCGCTATTTTCAGAAAAACATTCATTCTCAACCTGCAAAGATAACTTTTTTCTTTCAAAAGCGAAAACCGTCGTCCGAAAAGGGCGGCGGGAGGTCACGGCGGCAGTGCCGCAGGTCGCTTTTTGCTCTCTAACGGTGGTCGAGGCTGAATTATTGTGCCGCTTTTTCGGCGCGCCGCAGGACTATCACGCGGCGTATGGCTCCCGTGAGCCAGAGCGCGAATATGGCTGCGGCTGCGGCATAGACGAACGGATAGGCTCTCTCTGAGACCATGTCGCGGAAGGCGATGTCGTCAGAGCCGGTCACGGTGAGCATCAGCAGCGCCGCGGCATTGTTCAGCGCATGCAGAATCATGCACCCGGCCAGCGAGCCCGAGCGCAGGCACACGTCGCCGAGAATCAATCCTATGACCGCCGCAGCCAGTATCTGCGGCGGCAGTCCGTGCGCCGCGCCGAACAGCAGCGCCGGTATGACCCACGCCGCAGCGGCTCCGTAGCGCTCGCGCACCGACTCGAGAATTATGCCGCGGAAGAGAAACTCTTCGAGCAGCGGCGCGCATACGACGGTCGACAGCAGCGCCCACCCTCCGTGGCCTATGAGGCTGTAGTCGGGAGCTCCGGGCAGCAGGCGCATGAGAGGTTCGGTGACTATCGAGGCGGCCGCTATGACAACCATGCCCTTGAGTATGAGCCACGGGTCCAGGCCGCGCACCGAGATTCGCGCCGTGCGGGCATGCGAGCCGCGCAGACGCCTGTATATGAGCGTCAGGACTATCATGAGCGACATGCCTGCGGCATATCCCGCGGCAGTGGCGCGGGCCGCCGTGTGACGTGCCGCGTCGAGGCTCTGCACCTGGTCCCACGCGAGCTCGGCAGGAGCCTCGTCGGCCGAGTGGATAGTTTGGATTATCTCGTTAGAGAGTCCGCAGCAGCGCGATACGGCCAGCAGCACCGCCTGCGAGGCGATGAAGAGCAGGGCCAGCACCAGAAAGTCGTACCATGCCGGAAATGAGCTGCGGCGCACTGCGGCTGCCGTCTTGTCTGTCGTGGAGTTGTTCATAGCGAGTGGTGTCGGTCTGTGTTGCTGTGTGCAGGTTTTATGCCGCCGAGGAATGCCGGCACGTCGCGGTCGTCGGGCATATCCGCAAGCGAGGGGTGCTGAGCGCGTCCGAATCCGGCGCGGCGCGGATGCTCTATGGCCCGCGTGACTACGCACTGCAGCTCATTGTCGCGGGCGGAGAGAAAGTCGCGCACCTCGTCGGTCGAGTCGTAGAAATCGTAGTTTATGCAGCTCAGCTCGCGCGGGAAGTCGCGTTCGCGGCAGAGCACGGCGAAGCCCGTGTCGGTCGCCTCGCGGCCGCACATGGCGGCCAGGGCGCGCGTCTGGCGGTAGTTGTTCAGATATTTGGGATTCAGGTCCGCGGGGCGGGGCAGGCGCAGCTGCGAACCCCGCGGCAGGAATATGAGCGATACGTTGCGGCAGCCGAGTCCCGAGTAGGCGAATATGTCGTCCGAAAGCCCCTGCAGCTCCTCGTCGCTCTCGTCGCCGGCGAGCACGGCCGCCGAGTGACGGTTTCCGCGCAGCAGCGAGGGTATGTCGCCGAACTGCGAGCGGAAGTAGCGGTTGGCGTTGTCGCTGCCGGTGGCTATGGCCGCGTCGACCCGGCCTCCGTCGTAGAAGGCGACTCTCGTGCCGGGGTCTATGTCCAGCAGCGTGCGGACTATGAAACGCATCGTTACGCTATCCTTCGACGAGGGCTTGACCAGCGCGCGGTGGCCGCTCGCGAGCACGCACAGCAGGTCGAAAAATCCCACGGCCGGGATGTTGCCCGCCATGACTACGGCCACGTCGCACGGCTCGGCGACGGGCAGCTGCGGGTAGCGCGACAGCCATAGTTCGAGCTTGCGGGCCTCGAGCATGTCGTCGGCCAGGGATCTTAGGGCGCGGCACACCTCTGCGGGCGTGAACCACGGATTCTCGCGGCAGGCCTCGGCGACAATTCCGTCGCCGGGCTCTACGGCGCGCAGGCGCCGTCCCAGTTCGACGAACGTAGCAATCATTCCGTGATGTAGTATTGTCCTACAAGCTCTATGCCCGGCTCGGCGAACATGTCGGCCGGATTGGTTCCGGGAACACCCTCGGGAACAGGTTCGCCGAGGCTCTCGAACAGCTCGCTCCAGAACTGCGGCATGGAGCCGTCGGGCGAGCGGAAGTTCATGGGCCGGGCGGTGAAGATGTGCTCCCCCTGCAGGTCGAGATAGCACTCGTAGAGCAGCTCCGAGCAGTACATGCGCCCGTTGTCCGGCAGAAACGAGTAGTCGTAGGGCTGGCCTATGAATTCTGCCGCGCGCGCCACGGCCGCGTCGGCCGCCTGCTGCCCGCCGAACTCCTCGCGCAGGCGGCATACGGCCACCGCGGGCCGTCCGCCGATTCTGGCAGCATGGCTGAGGAATGTTTCAAGATCGGTCCTGACCACGCCATGGCTGCAGGCCTCTATGACCATGCAGCGCCCATCGCGCACCTCGACGATGGCAGCATGGGTGAAAGGCAGCGCGGCGCCGCGGTCCGTAGCCTCGCGTATGGCCTCTCCCATCTGCGACTCCTCGCCCACGCGGAAGAGCATGTCGCCGTTGCGCGGCTCGAAACCGCCATCGGCGCAAGCCACCATGGCCGCGGCGCAGGCCAGCGAGGGTATGAACATTATGCGGCGTGACAAGGTCATTTTCTTAAAAAGTGTCAAAAATCCAGCAGACGGAAGCGGCTCTTCATCTGCTCGAGCGAATATTTCTGGAAGTGCCACCACTCGTCGGGGTTTTGGTCGAATCCGGCCTGCTCCATGATGGTCTTGAGCAGCAGCCGGTTGTCGCGGGCCTCGGGTGTCATGAGGCCGTTCTCGACGAAGTAATCCTCATTGCCGACGTTGGCGATAGCTTCGAAACAGTCGAACGGCGAACCCATGTCCAGCGGCTGGCCATGCTCGTCGGTGATGGTCAGGTCAACGGCAAGACCATAGTTGTGATAGCCGCCGACGGAGGGGTCGGCCACATATTTCTGCTTGTCGGTGCCGCGGACGAATTCGAACATGTAGCGCTGAATGCTGACGGGCCGGGCTGCGTCGTATACGAGCAGGTTGTATCCGGGGTGCACCCTGTGCAGTTCGGCGCTGGCCGAGGCCAGCATTTGGGCAATCTCGGGAAGCAGATATGCGTCGACCAGCTGGCCGTACATGTCGCCTCCGGTGAAGTTGTCCGTGGTGCTGTATTTGAGTTCTACGCCGATCGAGGAGTCGATCTCCTTGATGTTTACCAAACCATATTCGCGGAGTTTGTTCTCCATCATGGCTCTGTCACTGCAACCGCCCATAAGCAAAAGCAAAATTAAAATCGAAAAATGTTTCATGACTTTTCTTTGTTGTTCCAAACGAATGTAAATCCCGAACGCGGGAATATTATGCGGGTGGTGTCAAAAGTGATGCTGCTTTTTCTGACGACGACCTTGCCGTCGTTGAGTATCTTCGGTCCGTCGTCGTAGTTGTCGGCCGAGAGCGATATGAATGACATGTATTCTATATCGTGGCACGAGAGATTGTCGATTTCGACCGAGAAGCTGAAGCTCGCCTGCGCCGTGGGGTAGGCGTAGACCGTGTGGAATGTGTTCTGCCCCGAGGGTATGGGATACTCGACAGATATGCGGGCCGTGTACTTTATGAATTGCCCGCCGAAGAAGTTCCGGTCCTTCTCGATGAATCCATCGGGCACGTCGCACTCTATGGCTATGCCGTAGAGCTCTTGGCGGTCGTCTCTGTCGAATCTTATGCGGAAACTCTCCCCGCCGACGGCCATGCGGTCGTCGCCGTCCTCGGAACTGAAGAACTCGACCCGGTATTTCAGGGTCCTTAAAATGCTGTCGCCGCGCTTGTCGTCCGCCGTGCGAATGAGCTCGCCGACCAACTCTTGGTCGTCGATATTCTCGCGGAAAAACCACGTGTTCTCGCTCATTATCTTGTCGAGCTTGTTGCCGCGCGCCTTTTCGTTTTTGAGGACGAAGTATGATTTGAGCACCACCTTTTCGCCGTTTTTGGGGAATATGCGCGTGTCGCGCAGACTCTGCGATATGATGTGCCGCTTTTCGTCGCCGAAGAGCGTTACCGAATACTCCTCCTTGCGCTTTATCAAGTCGCAGTTGCCCTTGATGTAGGAGAAGAATCCGCGGGCCAGTTTGCGGTTCGCGCAGTAGGAGTCTAACGAGTTGACCAGAAAGTCGCCTATGGCCTCATGCCTGTATGTTTTGTAGAGAAAGGGAGGTTCGCTGTCGTTGACATCCGTTCGCCGCGGCTGGATTGTCTCGGCAAGATTCTTCTTCAGGTTGATTTCGGCCTCCTTCTCCGATATTATGTTGTAGGTCAGGTTTATGAGCACTATGCCGAATGTCGTGCCTATTATTCCGTCAAATATCAGTTTCAATGTGGGGCTCGAGTTGACCTCATTGAAAAAAACATAGTAAAGAATGCATGCCACGACTATTATCAGCAACGGCGATGCTGCAGCCAGTGCGTTTTTGACCCTCCAGTTCATAAGGCAGTTGGATTCAGATGATTATTTGTTGTACCCGCTCTTGGCCCCTTTGGCGCCGAACTTTCCGCCCGAGCGCTTCATCGAGGCAAAGATGTTGCCTCCGAAGTCGACGGTCTTGAGTCCCGCTTCGCGCTTGCGGCGGAAAGCCAGCTCGACGAGTCTGTCGATGAGCTCTCCGAAGGGTATTCCCGAGTACTCCCACAGGTAGAACGACAGCGAGCCGGGGATGGTGTTTATCTCGTTGACGAATATCTCGCCCGTGTTCTCGTCTATCATGAAGTCTATGCGGGCCACGCCGTCGCAGGCCAGCGCGCGGAACGTGCCCACGGCCATGCTGCGAATCTGCTCCGTGGTCTGTTCGGGCAGGTTTGCGGGCAATTCGCGCTGCGTGGAGTGCATGCCTTCCGAGCGCTTGGAGCCGCCGCCCTCGTACTTGTCGGCATAGCTCAGTATCTCGCCGCTGCGCATGGGCACCTCGCATGCCGAGGCCTGGCAGTCGTAGTAGTCGCCCAGGACCGAGCAGTTGACCTCCTTGAGAGCGGTAATCATATGCTCGACGATGATTCGCGTGGTGAATATCTCGGCGCCGGCGACTGCCTCGATGAGCTCTTCGCGGTTGTGTGCGGGGCTTATTCCGACGCTCGAGCCCGAGTTGGCGGGCTTGACTATGACCGGATATGCGAGCTTGGACTCGATTTCGGCGACCACGCCGTCGCGGTCGTCGTACCAGCGCTTGTCCGAGAACCACACATAGTCGGCCACGGGCAGTCCGCACTCCTTGAGAATCATCTTCATGGTTATTTTGTCCATGCCGTTGGCCGAGGCGAGCGTGTTGCAGCCGGCATAGGGAATGCCTATGGTGTCGAGCACGCCCTGCAGCGTTCCGTCCTCGCAGTTGGTGCCGTGCAGCGCGGGCAGTATGGCGTCCAGGCGAGCTATGACGCTCTTGCGCAGCAGACCGCTTTTTTCGCGGTAGAGGTTGAAGTCGCCGTAGACGGACTTCATGCAGACGCGCTGGCAGCGTGCCAGCAGCGAGGGCATGTCGCGGTAGTTGTCCGTGTCGAGCAGCGCGCTGCCCGTGTACCAGAGGCCGTTCTTGGCTATGTATACGGGCACCACGTCGTAACGCTCGGCATCTATGGCATTTATGGCCTGCACGGCCGTTATGACCGATATCTCGTTCTCGACGGAGCGTCCTCCGAAAAGAACTCCAAGACGAATTTTCATATCTGAACTCTATTTGAATGTGTCGGGTAAATCGTTTTCATACAGCACTATGTCGCCGCGGCGCACTATGCTCTGCAGCTTTGCCGCAGCCTCGCGCAGCGAGTCGGCCGTTATGGTGTTGCGGGGGTCGAATCCAGCCTCGGCCAGACCCTCGAGTATCGCCTGGCGGTTGAGGCGGTTGACCACCACGGCCGTATCGGCCGCTGCGGCTATCTCGCGGCCCAGCTGGCGGTTGGCCTCGTACTGGCGCTCGCCGAGCTCCACGAATCCGGGCGTGACCACTATGCGGCGGCCGCCCTCGGGGAGTTTGAAGTCGCGCACCATCTCCAGCGCCGTGCGAGCACCCTCGGGGTTGGAGTTGTAGGCGTCGTCGAGCACCGTGACGCCGTTGTTGTTGTGGACCGACAGGCGGTGCAGCACGGGCTGCAGACGCGCCGCAGCCTGAATCTTGTTGCGGTCGGGGACTCCTGCCGCGTCGGCGGCAGCCATCGCGCCCGTTATGTTGAGTATGTTGGTGCCGCCGGCCAGAGGCGTCTGCACGGCTATCGCGTCCAGCCCGCGGCGCTCTATGGCGAACGAACTGCCGCGGGGCGAGAAGTCTGCGCCCACAGCGCGGTAGTCGGTGCCCTCGGCCTTCATTCCGTAGGTTATTATGCGGCAGTTTGCCGGCAGCTCGGCGCCGGCTATGCCCTCGGAGTCGAGGTTTACTATGCCTGTTCCGTCGGCGGGCAGCGAGCGCAGCAGCTCGAACTTGGTCGAGCGCACGTTGTCCACCGAACCGAAGGTCTCGAGGTGCATTTCGCCCACCGATGTCACGATTCCGATCTGCGGATGCACCAGGTCGCAAATCTCCTTTATGTCGCCCTTCTGCTTGGCGCCCATCTCGACTATGAATATGCGGTGGTTGGGCTTGAGCTGCTCGCGTATGGTTCGTATTACGCCGGGCAGGGTGTTGAAGTTGCCGGGCGTGGCCAGAGTGTCGTATCGCTCGGAGAGTATTCTGAGCAGGTAGTTTTTGGTGCTGGTCTTGCCGTAGCTGCCCGTGATTCCTATGACTGTCAGCTGTCCGTGTGCGCGCAGTATGGAGCGTGCGGCATTCAGCCTGCGGCGGTTGAGCACGGCCTGCACGGGTATGGCCGCTGCAGCCAGCAGAAAGAGCGGCAGCTCGGGCAGGCACAGCTGCACGAAGGCCGCCGTGAGCGCCGCGCCGGCCGAACCTGTCGCAATCCAGACGGCTGCCGATATCGCGCACCACAGTGCCAGCGATGCGGCGAAGAGGCAGCAGGCCGGAACGGTGTAAACGATGGGCACCTTGTATCGTGTGCGCAGCTCTTTGGCCGCCCACGCGGCCGCTATTGCCGCCGCAGCCCAGAAGATTCCCGACAGGGCGCATGCGGCGCATGCCAGCATCGCCAGCCTCCTGAATGTGAATATTCCGCCCCGGCGCAGCTGGCGCAGGAAGCGCTCGCTGCGGTAGGAGTTCTGCTGGAACATCTGAATCGTGTGACGCGTCACGGCGAACCAGCCGGCCAGTGCCGCGAGCGCGCATATTGCAATCTGTAGATTCATCATCGGTCGAGGTTGAAGAAACTTTCGAGAGCTGCGGCGAATACCGCCGGAGCCTCAAGAAACGAGAAGTGTCCCGCGCCGGGTACCGTCACCAGTCCCGCGTCGGGTATGGCGCTCTGCATGATGCGGGCGTCGGATATGGGCGTGGCCGTGTCCCTGTCGCCCCAGAACAGCAGCACGGGGGCTTTTATCTCGGGCATCACGTGCCCCAGGTCCTCGTTCACGGCGCGCGAGAGCACGGCTCTCATGCGGGGGCTGGCTGCGGCGTAGTCGGCCGAGCCGGCGCGGCGGCGGAAACGTTCGATGAGCGCCTCGGCCCTGCCGCCGGGCAGCAGCATGCGGCATATGGCGGCGGCAGCCTTTACGATTCGGGTGCGTATGCGGAATGCGAGACTGCGGTGCGGAACCAATCCTGCGGCATCGACCAGAACGACCTTGTCGACCTGATTGCGCGAGGCGAAGAGTATCGAGAGCCTGCCGCCGAACGAGTGTCCCACAAGCGAGGGGCGCACCAGGCCGTTGTCGGCCGCGAAGCGCTCTATGAGCTGCGTGTATTCGTCGGTGCCCCAGTCGCTGTCGGGCTCGGGCGACTGTCCGAATCCGGGCAGGTCGATGGCATAGACGGCATAATGCCGGGCCAGCGCGTCGACGAAGGGGTCGAATATGGCGTGCGAGCAGCCCCAGCCGTGCAGTAGCAGCACGGGCTCGCCCTCGCCTTTGAGGGTATAGAAAACCGATTGTTTGCCGCAGTCGTAATACATAGCGCACAAAGATACTACAAAGAAACGAGAATCGTAGCGCGCGCGTGAAATAAAAATGCACCTTTCGGGGCGTCGGGCGGCGGCGTAGCGGAGGGTGTTACGCCGCGGCGTTTTTTTGATTACCTTTGCCTGCGCAAAAACGACTCGTCCGCCCCGGGCGGAACAACTTTTATGGAACTTATTTCAGACAAAACCTACGGCGGCGAACGCCCTCTGTTCGCCGCACACGACCTGCAGCTGGAGCGCGTGGTGATAGAACCCGGCGAATCGGCGCTCAAGGAGTGCCGCAACATCGTCGCCCGGGAGTGCGAATTCAAGGGCAAGTATCCCTTCTGGCATACCGACGGCTTCAGGGTCGACAACTGCATATTCCGTCCCGGAGCCCGCGCGGCGCTGTGGTATTCGCGCAATCTCGAGATGAGCGACACGCTTGTCGAGGCGCCCAAAATGTTCCGCGAGATGGATAATCTGCGCCTCTGTCGCGTGAACATTCCCGACGCCCAGGAGACCCTGTGGCACTGCCGCGGAGTGGAGATGTCGGAGTGTAGGGTCGAGAATGCCGACTATCTGTTCATGCACAGCCGGGATATACGCATCGACGGCTATCTCCAGCACGGCAACTACTCGTTCCAGTACTGCCGCAACGTCGAAATACGCAATGCCGAGATATTCTCCAAGGACGCATTCTGGAACACGGAGGATGTCACGGTCTTCGACTCGCGAATCGAGGGCGAGTATCTCGGCTGGCACTCCAGGCGCCTGCGGCTGGTCAACTGCCGCATCGGCGGCACGCAGCCTCTCTGCTACGCCACGGACCTGGTGCTCGAGAACTGCACCTTCGACGACGACTGCGACCTGGCCTTCGAGTACTCGACCGTCGAGGCCGACATCCGGGGTCATGTCGTAAGCATCAAGAACCCGCGCAGCGGCCGTATCGAGGCCGATTCGGTGGGCGAGATTATCCTCGACGGCAACATCAAGGCTCCGGCCGACTGCAAAATCGCCGTGCGCAAAGCCTGACGCATGGGCATCTTCGGCTCGAACAAAGACCGCCTGCTTGAGCTCATCCGCAGCGGCAGCGAGATGACACTCCGCCAGCAGTTCCGACTGACGGTGCTGCTGAGCATCCCGGCCATCATGGCCCAGATGTCGAACATCATCATGGAGTACATCGACGCCGCCATGGTCGGCTCGCTCGGCGCGCACGCCACTGCCTCCATAGGCCTTGTGGCCACCTCGACGTGGCTGCTGTGGGGCATCTGCGCCTCGGCCTCGACGGGATTTGCCGTGCAGGTGGCCCATCTGACGGGTGCCGGCGACAACTGCGGCGCGCGCGATGTGGTGCGGCAGTCGCTCACGGCCGCGGGGCTGTTCGGCCTGGCCGTGGCCGCCGCAGGCACGGCCGTCAGCAGCCGCCTGCCCGTGTGGCTTGGAGGCGAAGAGGAGATAGTAGCCGATGCGGCAATCTATTTCCGCATATTCGTCCTCTCGCTGCCGGTGCTGCAGCTGCTCTCATTGTCGGGGGCCATGCTGCGCTGCAGCGGCAACATACTCGTGCCGAGCGTCACGAACGTGGCCATGTGCGTGCTGGATGTTCTCTTCAACTTCTTTCTGATATTCCCCTCGAGGACCGTAACCCTGGCGGGCGCCGAGTTCCAGGTATGGGGTGCGGGCCTGGGTGTCAAGGGCGCTGCGATAGGCACCGCCGCCGCCTCGGTCATAGGCGCGGCCGCCATGCTGTGGTACATGTGCTGCCGCTCGCGCGAGCTGCGTCTGGCCGGCACGCACGGCAGCTTCCGCCCGCGCCGCCAGACGCTCGCCAAGGCCCTGAAAATAGCCGCTCCGATAGGCGTCGAGCGTCTGCTCTTCTGCGGCGCATACATCACCGTCACTGTCATCGTCGCCCCGCTGGGTGCCGTGGCCATCGCAGCCCACTCGCTGGCCGTCACGGCCGAGAGTCTCTGCTACATGCCCGGCTACGGCATAGGCGATGCCGCCACCACGGCAGTCGGCCAGAGCATCGGCGCCGGCCGCCCTGCGCTGGCCCGGCGCTTCAGCCGCATGACCGTCTGGACCGGCGTCGGGGTGATGACATTCATGGGTGCCGTGATGTACTTCGCCGCACCGCTCATGATGGGGCTCATAACCCCGGTCGAGGCCATCCGCGCGGCCGGCGTCGAGATTCTGCGCATCGAGGCCTTCGCCGAGCCCATGTTCGCCGCCTCGATTGTGGCCTACGGAGTATTCGTCGGCGCGGGCGACACGCTCATTCCGTGCTGCATGAATCTGGGCAGCATGTGGGCCGTGCGGCTTACGCTGGCGGCGGCGCTGGCTCCTGCGCTCGGCCTGAAGGGCGTATGGATAGCCATGTGCGTGGAGCTGTGCTTCCGCGGCGTGATATTCCTGTGGCGCCTCTACGGCGGGCGGTGGATAAAAATTCCCGACAATAAACGATAAGAGATATGTCTTGCAGCAAATTCGACTTCGATGAAATCATTCCGCGCCGCGGAACCAACTCCTACAAGTGGGACACCCCCGACGGCGACGACATCCTGCCCCTGTGGGTCGCCGACATGGATTTTCGCACCGCGCCGCCCGTGGTCGAGGCCCTGAAGCGCCGCGTCGACCACGGCATATTCGGCTACACCAAGGTTCCTGACGAATACTACCGGGCCGTCTGCGGCTGGTTCTCGCGCCGCCACGGACTCGACATCGACCCCCGCGCCATAATCTACACCACGGGCGTGGTGCCGGCCCTGTCGGCCATCATCAAGGCCATGACCCGTCCGGGCGACAGGGTCGCGGTCATGACTCCGGCCTACAACTGCTTCTACTCGTCCATCCGCAACAACGGCTGCGAGCTGGCCGACTGCCGACTGCGCTGCGACGGCGGCCGCTACACGATAGATTTCGAGCTTCTGGAGCGAATCGCCTCCGACGAGCGCACGAGCGTGCTGCTGCTCTGCAACCCCCACAACCCTGCGGGGCGCGTATGGAGCCGCGAGGAGCTGCTGCGAACGGGCGAGATATGCCTGCGCCACGGGGTGTTCGTCATCTCGGACGAGATTCACTGCGAGCTGACATACGAGGGCCATGACTACACCCCCTACGCCTCGCTCGGCAGCCGATTCAGCCTCCGCTCGGCCACCTGCATCTCGCCGTCCAAGGCCTTCAACATCGCCGGGCTGCAGATAGCCAACATCGTGGCTGCCGACGAGCAGGTCCGCAGCCGCATCGACCGTGCCATAAACGACAACGAAGTCTGCGACGTCAACCCCTTCGGCGTCGAAGCGCTGATTGCGGCCTACAACGAGGGCGGGGAGTGGCTCGACGAGTTGCGCCGGTATCTGTGGGGCAACTGGATTATGCTCAGCGACTTCTTCGCCCGCGAGCTGCCGCAGTATACTCTCTCGCCGCTCGAGGGAACATATCTGGCGTGGGTCGACTGCAGCGCCTCGGGCATGGACTCCGAGACCCTTGCCGCGCGTCTGCTCAGCCGGGCCAGCGTCATGGTCAGCCCTGGAGCCATCTACGGCCCCGGCGGCGACCGCCACATCCGTATAAATATGGCATGCCCCCGGCCGCGTCTGGCCGAGGGCTTGCAGAGAATGCTCGAGGTGTTGAGGTAGCGTTCGCTATTCGGTGCGGCTGAGCCTTCGGGCGGCATCCTGCACCTGCATGCAGAGCTCGCCGACATCTATGCCGGCCATGCGTCTCTGCTCGACCACTATCTCGCCGTCGACAATCACCGTCTCCACATCCGAGGCCTTTGCGCAGTAGACCAGATTCGATATCAGGTCGTAGATGGGGTATATGTGGGGTTTGAATATGTCTATGGTAATCACGTCGGCTATGGCGCCCTCGGCGATTATTCCCAGCTGGCCGCCGTAGCCCATGGCCTCGGCGCCGGATACGGTCGCCATCTTCAGAATCTCGTAGGCCGGCACTGCCAGCGGATTGCCTGTCGAGACCTTCTGCAGGAACGAGGCGTTGCGCATCTCCTCCCACATGTCCAGGTCGTTGTTCGAGCAGGGTCCGTCGGTTCCTATCGTGCACCTTATTCCGGCCTTGAGCATCTTGTCCACGGGGGCCGTGCCGCTCGAAATCTTCATGTTGCTCGAGGGGTTGTGGGCCACCGACACGCCGCGTCGGGCCATCAGCTCTATATCCTTGTCGCTCACATATATGCAGTGCGCTGCCAGAAGTCCGTCGAGAATGCCCAGCGAGTCGAAGTGCTCGACGGGCGAGCATCCGTAGCGCTCGGCCACCATTCGTATCTCGTCGGTTGTCTCCGACAGGTGCGATGTCATCCTGAGTCCGTATCTGTCGCAGAGCCTGCGGGCCTCGAGCAGCGTTGCGGGCGAGCATGAGTATGCGGCGTGTGGCGACACTCCGGCCGTTATGCGTGTGCTTCCGGCCGCCTTGGCCGTCAGCTCCTCCACGTCGCGGCGGCAGGCGCCGATGTTGGCATCCAGGCAGCTGGCCGTGAGCATGGCGCGTATTCCCGTGTCGCGCACGGCGTTGAAAACCGACGACTCGTGCCAGTACATGTCCACGAACGAGGTCACTCCGCCGAGCAGCATCTCAACGGCACCCAGCCGTGCTCCGAGCTCTATGTCGTCGGCCGTCTGGCGCGCCTCGAAGGGCCATATGTAGTCGTTGAGCCACTCCATGAGCGCTATGTCGTCGGCGCTGCTGCGCTGCAGCGTCATGGCCGCATGGCAGTGGGTGTTTACCAGTCCCGGCATGACCACCTTGCCCGTGCAGTCTATGCGCCGCGCGTCGGGGCATATGCGGAGGAACTTTTCGGCGGCATCCTCCGCCTGGCTCACCATTGCTATGTGCCGGTCCCGGATTGCCACCGTAGCCTTGAAGTAGCGTGGTTCGCCGCCCGTCATGGGTATTACGGTTGCGTTTTCGAGTAGAATGTTCATCGCTTGCGTTTGTCTAATGAGTTGCCCTGCACGAATAGCATCCGCCGTCCGCCGTCCGAGGCGTTTGACCTCACTATCACTATTCTGTGGAATGCGCCAGCGTCGGTCTTGTGGGGCTGGTATGTTATGTCTATCGCGCCCGAGCCGCCGGGAGCCACGGGTTTTTTGGGGTATTTGTACCTCAGACAGGTGCATGTGGTCTCTACGCCGGTTATCACCAGCGGCTCGTCGCCGTCGTTAACGAACCGGAACGACCACTCCAGATCGCCGCCCCGGCGCTGCACGTTGCCGAAGTCGTGCGACTCCTCGGCCAATGTCATGCGGGCTCCGTGCTGCACGGCCTGCGCCGGCAGCGTGTCGCGGCTCTGGGCGGCCGCACCGAGAGAGAGCATCGCTGCAGCCGCATATATGCATATGTGGAGAGCCCTTCTCATCGCTGCATGCGGAATATATATGTTATCGTTCCGCTCTGCACGAAATCCTTGCTCTCGGCGAAGCGCGCCTTGAGCGCCGCCTGCCGGGCCGCCTCGACCAGCGTGGTGTTGTTGGTGGTCGAGCCGAGCGCGCGGAACGAAGCCTTCGTCACGCGTCCCGAAGCGTCGACCGTAACCTCTATTACCACCTTTCCCACGGCGTCGACCGTATATGCCGGCTTTGGCAGCGAGCCCACCAGACCGCGTCCCTGCAGACCCGCGTCGAGCGAGCCGGCCAGAGGGTCCGTTCCGGTGCCTGTGCCGTGCGAACGCTCGGCATCGCTCTCTTCGGCTTTGGGGTTGCCCGCAGGCTCGGGGTCGTCGGTGCCGCTGTCGTTCATGCGGAAGAGCGCCCGGGGGTTGACCGTCTGCACCTTCTCGTCGCTGCCTGCGGCGTTGTCGGCCGTCTGAACCGGAGCGGGGACGGTGTGGGTGTGTGGCACGTCGTCGTTCGCCGGCACGGGACGCTCGGCCACAGCCACTGGTTCGGGCTCGAGCTCTATGACGTAGAGGGTGTCGGCGCTGGGCTTCTCGCGCGTGAAGTCGAAGCTTACGAAGTACATGGCCGCTCCGGTCACCACGAAATATATCGTCGCGACTATGACCGCCATGCGGCGCGGAGAGTTGTCTTCGGCGTAGTAGTTCATCTGCCTATTCGGGGCTTGTGGCTAGAATCATCTTGTAGTCGTTGCGCTTGCCTATGTTCATCAGCTTGGTCAGGCAGTCCACGTCGACCGTCTTGTCCAGATGCAGCGACACGGTGGGCTCGGTCTGATCGGCCAGACGTGCGCGCAGAGCCTGCTCCACGCCCTCCACCGAGCCGGCCTCCTGCAGCTCGACATAGAACCGGTATCCGTTGCCGGTATCCTGCACCGACACGGTGGTTATAGCCTTGTCCTTGAGCTGGTTCGAGCTTTTGGGCAGCATCAGCTTCAGAGCGTTGGGGTTGATGAGCGTCGTGGCTATCAGCAGAAACAGCAGCAGCAGGAACATCAGGTCGGTCATCGAGGCCGACGAGAACGACTTGTCCACTTTTGAGCCGTATTTTATAGCCATGGCTTAGCGAGCGGTTTGAGCCGGCTGTGCCGGGAGGTTGAGAATATCCATGAAAGCTATCGAGTTGGCCTCCATTCTGAAGACCAGCTTCTCGATGCGCGCCACCAGATAGTTGTATCCGAAATATGCCGGGATTCCGACAATCAGACCCATGACCGTGGTTACCATGGCCACGTACATACCGCCCGAGAGCAGCGACATGTCCACCGTTCCGCCTGCTGCCGACATGTCCATGAATGTGCGCACCATACCCAGCACCGTGCCGAGGAATCCTATCATGGGCGCGCCGCCGGCTATGGTCGCCAGGAAGGGGAGTCCGTTCTCGAGTTTCGAGACCTCGAGGTTGGCCACGTTCTCTATCGCGTTCTGCACGTCGCTCTGCGGGCGTCCAATGCGCTCGATGCCCTTCTCTATCATGCGGGCGATGGGGGTGTCGGTCTTTTTGCAGAGCGCAATCGCCGAGCGGACCTTTCCTTCGGCTATGTAGTCGCGGATGCGGTTCATGAAGTTCATGTCGAGCACCGAGGCCTTGCGTATGGCCAGATACCTCTCGACGAATATGAACACGGTCACTCCGCCCAGAATCAGCAGCGGCCACATGAGCCAGCCGCCCTTGGTGAAGAGTTCCCACAGACCCATGCGGGCCGTTTCTCCGGTTTCTACGACCGTTTCGGCCGTGGTTTGCAGTAATGTGAGCATAAAATCAGTCTTTTATTATTTTTTACGATTATTTTCACCGTCCGCCTCTGCCGCCGGCGGTTTTTGCCGGAGAGCCGAGGCTTCAAGCGCAAAGATATGAATTTCGCAGGAAAAATCCGCGTCTGCGGGCCACTATTTCAACATCCCGTTGCGCCCGGGCCTGCAGCGGCTTTCGGACCGGTGCCGCCGCGGGGATTTTGTAATTAAAAATAAAGCACTATCTTTGCATCACAAACGCAACAGAGGGACTGTCGTCCGTCAGTCCCGCAATCCGGAATACAATATTAAAAAGCTACGATATGCAGGATTTGGATGCGCTGAAAGGCAAAAATCTGCCCGAACTGCGCGAAATCGGAAGGGCTCTCGGCCTGACTTCCAGGGACTTGATGGTTAAAAAACACGACCTTATCGCAAACATAGCGGCCGCTGCCGAACGTTCGGCTGCGCGTCCGGGCCAGACCGCCGAAGCGGAAAAACCGCGCCGCGGCCGCCGCCCCCGCATGAACACCGCGCTCAAGGCCGACAACATCCGCCATGCCGACGAGGCTCCGGCACCGGCTCCGCAGCCTGCCGAGAGCGCTCCGGCGCCCGCCGCACAGGCTGCACCTGCCGCCGTGCAGGAGGCTCCGGCACCCAAGCGCCGCGGCCGCAAGCCCAAGGTGCGCCCCGAGACCGCCGAGGCTCCCACAGCCGCAGCTGCACCCGCTCCACAGGCGGCGCCCGCACAGCCGGCCGCTCCTGCTGCGCGTGCCCAGCACGCCGAACACTTCTCGCCGTCGGAGCACCACCGCCGCCCGGCGCACAACTCCGACGAGGTCATCACCAAGGACGACTTCGTGGGCGAGGTGGCTGGCGAGGGCGTGCTCGAGATTATGCCCGACGGCTACGGATTCCTCCGCTCGGCCGACTACAACTATCTCAACTCGCCCGACGACATCTACGTCTCGCCGTCGCAAATCAAGCTGTTCGGTCTGAAGGCCGGCGACACCGTGAGCGGCGAGATACGACCGCCGAAGGAGGGCGAGAAGTATTTCCCGCTTGTGCGCGTCAACCTCATCAACGGCCTTGAGCCCGAGTATATCCGCGACCGCGTACAGTTCGAGTACATGACGCCGCTGTTCCCCAGCGAAAAGTTCTGCCTGACGGGCAACGGCCACAACACGCTCTCGAACCGCGTGGTCGACCTCTTCTCGCCCATCGGCAAGGGCCAGCGCGCGCTGATTGTCGCCCAGCCCAAGACCGGTAAGACCATGCTCATGCAGTCGCTCATCAACGCCATCGCCGACAACCACCCCGAGGTCTACATCATCGTGCTGCTCATCGACGAGCGCCCCGAGGAGGTGACCGAGATGGCCCGCAACGCCAAGGCCGAGGTCGTGGCCTCGACCTTCGACGAGCAGGCCTCGCGCCATGTCAAGGTGGCCGAGATGGTTCTCGAGAAGGCCAAGCGCATGGTCGAGTGCGGCCACGACGTGGTGATTTTCCTCGATTCGATTACGCGTCTGGCGCGCGCCTACAACTCCGTGCAGCCCGCCTCGGGCAAGGTGCTCTCGGGCGGTGTCGACGCCAACGCGCTGCACAAGCCCAAGCGCTTCTTCGGCGCTGCGCGCAACACCGAGGAGAAAGGCTCGCTGACCATCATCGCCACGGCGCTCATCGACACCGGCTCGAAGATGGACGAGGTCATCTTCGAGGAGTTCAAGGGTACGGGCAACATGGAGCTTCAGCTCGACCGCAAGCTGGCCGACAAGCGCGTCTACCCGGCCGTCAACGTCATAGCCTCGGGTACGCGCCGCGAGGATTTGCTGCTCTCGCGCGATGTGATGAACCGCACCTGGGTGCTGCGCAAATACCTCTCGGACATGACCACCGTCGAGGCCATGGATTTCCTGCAGAAGCAGATGGGTATGACCGTCGACAACGACGAGTTCCTCGTGACCATGAATCAGTAACGTAAAACTATAGATACCATGAAGAAAAACCTGCTGTTATCCGTTATGTCGCTCTTCATCTCCGCGGCCGCCATGGCGTGGGGGCAGAAGGGTCACGATGTGGTGGCGAGCATCGCCGAGGCGCACCTTACGCCTGCGGCTGCCGCGCGCGTCACAGCCATTCTCGACAACCACTCACCCGTCTACTACTCCAACTGGATGGACAACGCAAGCCATACCGACGAGTACCGCTACACCTCGCCGTGGCACTATGCCAACATCGACGAGGGCTACACCTTCGCCACCATGCCGCGCAATCCCGAGGGCGACGTAATCTCGGCTCTCGAGATGATTACCGCAGCCCTCGAGCAGGGCGGACTGGAGCCTGCCCAGGAGCAGCTCTACCTGAAGATGCTCATCCACTTCATGGGCGACCTGCACTGCCCGATGCACACGGGCCGCAAGAGCGACCGCGGCGGCAACAACGTCCAGATTTTCTACTTCACCAAGGAGACCAACCTCCACTCCATCTGGGATACGGACCTTGTCGAGTCGGCCCACCGCTGGAGCTACACCGAGTGGCGCGAGCAGATCGACCGCCTGACCGACGAGCAGGCTGCCGCCATCGTCGAGGGCGACTACGTGTCGTGGCTCAACGAGGCGAGCGAGATTTCGCGCGGCATCTACGAGAAGACCCCCGAGGGCACGCGCGTATCGTTCGACTACATCGCCGAGTACGCGCCCGTTATCGAGCAGCAGTTCGTGCGCGGCGGCCATCGTCTGGCGGCAGTGCTCAACCGCATATACGATAAATAATTAGCAATTAGCAATTAGCAATTAGCAATTAGCAATTAGCAATTAGCAATTAGCAATTATTTTTCATTATAATCTTTGCTGATTAAAAAACCGGGAGCCGCACATCTGCAGCTCCCGGTTTTTTTATCTTCTTTTAGGTTCAGAAGTTTGCGCCGATGCGGAACTGCACGCCTCCCGAGCCGGTTCCGAAGCTCTGAAACCTTATGCTGAAATCGCCGTGTCCGAACTTCACGCCGGGACCGGCGCTTACATATAAATTCGTGCCCCTGAATGCCGACGCACCTATTGCGGCGCCCATGTCAAGCGACAGATACACAGCCGATTTGTGCGAGAAAGGGTAGTAGCCCTTCAGGTTGGCAAACACCGGTATCACAATGGCATGCTTATCCTCGATTTGGTCTTTCACGCTGTGCATGTAGTTGAATGCCGCACCCGCTCCGGCAAAGAAGTAGGGCGTTATTCTTGCTCCGTGCACCGTCTCGACCACTATTCTGTCCATAGGCTTGTCTGCCACGACATATGCAAAAGCCACCTCACCCTGGTATTTCGCCGATATGGTCTTGTATTCTAAGGAGCTATTCATCGGCGAGATTACATCGTGCGTGCCGTTCTGGTATTTTATCATGAAGACATCTTTGCGCCGAATCGAATATACCGGTCCGTCGGGATTGTCCGACCTCTTGTACTCGATTTCGTCTACGCCGACACTGAGCACTTTAGCTTCGATTTTCTCCATGTTCTTTTTGGCGATGATGTCCTGGGCCGATGCGCTGTATGCCGCAAATGCGAATATTGCCAGCAGTAACGATTTTTTCATTTCCCGATTTGGTTTAGTTTACACAAAGATATGAAAAAATTCATTTGTAGCCAACATTCCCGCCGACCCGCCGACCCGCCAACACGCCGACCCTGCGGACGGCGCACTCCGCCCGTCCGGCCTCGCGAGTCTATCCCTGCGCCGCCTCTTTTCCCGAGTCTCTTCGCTTTTGCTGCGCACGGCATTTTTCGTCGTGCAGGGTCTGCCGCCGGCGGGATGAAAATATTTTTTTGTGAAAAATTTTGGAGATTCGATTTTTTAATCTATCTTTGCACTCGCAATCGGCCAAAAGCCCTGCACACCGACAGTCTGGCGGTTTGAAAAGGCTCCGTGTCGGACATATTTGCGGAAATAGCTCAGTTGGTAGAGCACAACCTTGCCAAGGTTGGGGTCGCGAGTTCGAGTCTCGTTTTCCGCTCACGAAAAAGCAACCGAATTCGGTTGCTTTTTTCATTCGCGGAAAATATTTCCGCAATCCATACTTACATTCCCCCTAAATCCCCCTTTGTCAAAGGGGGACTTTT
>JAFLRR010000015.1:0-16415 GCA_022511345.1 Alistipes sp. | reverse complement strand
TCGCGGAAAATATTTCCGCAATCCATACTTACATTCCCCCTAAATCCCCCTTTGTCAAAGGGGGACTTTTCTTGAGGATGACCGGTCATCTTTTTTCTTTGTCTCTGCGCAGACTCGCCCGAGCCCCTACCCTCATGGGGTTAGGGGGTGTCAACTGAAATTCGCGCAATCCACGCGCTCCAACCTTCGCCGTGCGCCCTTAACGCCTTTAGGCACAATGATTGCGCAGGTTGCGAATGTGCCTCTGGCAGACCTGTTTTTACCACTTTCAAAGCTCTTTTGGAAAAGTTGTGCGACGATATTTGCCCGACTTTTGCATATATGCGCCAATTACTTGTATTACAGTGCATTCTGCTTGCGAAGTGGAGGGTGGTTCCGGTCATTAAAAAGCATGTTTTTATTTGCCGGAGCGGATAAATTTAGTAACTTTGCAGAAGATTCCGTATTGTCGCCTTGTGCGAACCTCGCGCGAATGCGATGCGGGTCTTTGTAATTTGTAAACAGAGTGCGGCAGCCTTTTTTTCGGGTCTGCTGAAAACCTGGCCGTGCGGTTTGCACGGCCGCAAAAAAGAGAGATGTGGCCATGAGCACTGAGCCGACAGTCGCTTCGTCCGTTGCGCATGTGACAGACGACCGCGCAGCGCACGCCAAAAAGTGGTATGCGGCGGTTGTGCGTGTCAACTGCGAGCGCCGCGTCTCGCAGCGCCTGGATGCCATGGGCCTCGAGAATTTCGTGCCTCTGCAGCGCCAGATGCGCATCTGGAGCGACCGTCGCAAGGTCATCTCGCGCGTTGTCATCCCGATGATAGTCTTCGTTCGGGCCGACGAGCGGGAGTGCCGCGCCGTGCGCGACTGTTCGTTCATCATGCGCCTGCTGGGTGTGCCCGGCCAGAGCGGTCCGGCCACGATTCCCGACTGCCAGGTCGAGCGTTTCAGGCACATGCTGCTCTGCACCGAGTCGCCGGTGAACATGGAGGATGCTCCGCTGCAGGCGGGCCAGAGCGTGCTCATCGCCCGCGGGTCGCTGCGCGGACTGTGCGGCGAACTGACAGGTGTCTCCCGCAGCGGTTCCCATGTCATAGTCCGCATCGAGGGCCTCGGCTGTGCCGGGGTCGACATCCCCTCGGATTATGTCGAGAGGGTAGTGTAAACAGTTAACAGAAGTCTTATGAAGGAGTTGCTCATACCCGCCGCCGCGTTTCTGATAGCGTTCGTCTCGGCTTTGTGGCTGCATCCCAAAGTCGTGGAGATTGCCCGGCGCAAGCAGATAACCGACAAGCCCGACCGCCGCAAGCTCCAGCGCGAACCCGTCCCGGTGCTGGGCGGCGTGGTCGTATTCTTCGGTATGGTCATGGGCATGGGCTTCGTCAGCCCCCATTTCGAGTGCCCCGACATTCTGCTCCCCTTCACGCTCATGCTGCTGATGCTCTACACGGGCTCCATGGACGACGTTCTGGGCCTCTCGCCGGGTCTGCGCTTCGCCATCGAAATCTTCGCGGCGCTGCTGCTGATTTTCGAGGGCGGCATGGCCATCGACGACTTCCACGGCCTTTGGGGTCTGCATACTATACCCTTGTGGATTGCCGGGCCTCTTACGGTTGTGTCGGTCGTGGGCATCATCAACTCGATAAACCTCATCGACGGCGTCAACGGCCTCTCGTCGGGCTTCTGCATCTTCGCCTGCTCGACATTCTGCATCTATTTCCACTCGGCCGGCGACATGGCTTCGGTCATCCTGGCCATCACGTGCGTCGGGGCGCTCATCCCGTTCTTCATCCACAACGTCTTCGGCCACCGCATGAAGATGTTCATCGGCGACGGCGGCACGCTGCTCATGGGCATGATACTCTCGATTTTCGTGCTCCGCACTCTCGACGCCGACAACCCGGCTGCGCATTACAACGAGGGACTCATACCCTTCACCCTGGCCGTTCTGTCGGTGCCGGTCTTCGATACTCTGCGCGTTATGACCATGCGCATCCTGCGCGGAGGCTCGCCCTTCCTGCCCGACAAGACGCACCTGCACCACGCATTCATCGAGGTGGGATTCTCGCACTTGTGGACCACGCTCTCCATTCTCTTCCTCGACCTGCTTGTCACGGTGGTGTGGTTCATCCTCTTCAAAGCCGGCGCGCCGGTGGACATGCAGCTCTATGCCGTTCTGACGCTTGCCGCCGCTTCGACCGCGGGCGTCTACCTGGCGCTTAGGAACATCTGCAGCCGCCGCGCTGCCGAACAATCTCGAAATTAAAAACAACAACTGCATATGAAAGCATGTTTCATGGGCCTCGGCTACATCGGTCTGCCCACAGCGATCATCGCCGCCGGACATGGCATACATGTCACCGGCGTCGATATCAACGCCTCGATTGTAGACAAGACCAACGCCGGCGAGCTCCATATCGTCGAGCCCGGCCTGGAGGCTATGCTGCGCGAGGTGGTATCCTCGGGAATGCTGCGCGCCTCGACCGTACCCGATGTCTGCGACGCCTACTTCATGGTCGTCCCCACGCCGTTCAAGGGCAACCACGAGCCCGACGTCTCCTATGTCGAGGCGGCCACTCGTGCCGTGCTGCCGCTTCTGAAGGCCGGCGACCTCTATGTCATCGAGTCCACCTCGCCCATCGGCACCACCGAGCAGATGGCCGGCATAATCTTCGGCGAGCGCCCCGAACTCGAGGGCAAGATTCATATCGCCTACTGCCCCGAGCGCGTTCTTCCGGGCAATGTCATCTACGAACTTGTCCACAACGACCGCGTCATCGGCGGCCTTGACGAGGAGTCCACCTCGCATGCCGTCGAGTTCTACTCCCGCTTCGTGAAGGGCACGCTTCACCGTACCAACGCCCGCACGGCCGAGATGTGCAAGCTCACCGAGAACTCGTCGCGCGACGTGCAGATAGCCTTCGCCAACGAGCTGTCGCTCATCTGCGACAAGGCTGGCATCGATGTCTGGGAACTCATCCGCCTTGCCAACAAACACCCCCGCGTCAACATCCTGCAGCCTGGCTGCGGCGTTGGCGGCCACTGCATCGCCGTCGACCCCTACTTCATTACGGCCGACTTCCCCATGGAGTCCAAGATTATCGGCACTGCGCGCGAGATAAACAACTACAAGTCGTTCTGGTGCGCCGAGAAGATCAAGAACGCCATGCTCGAATTCGAGCTCAACCGCCACCGCAAGCCCGTGGTGGCGATGATGGGCCTGGCCTTCAAGCCCAATATCGACGATTTGCGCGAGTCGCCGGCCAAGTACATCGCCTCCAAGGTCATGCAGGGCTGCAACAATGCCAACATCCTGGTTGTCGAGCCCAACGTCCGTGAGCACAATGTCTTCAAGCTCACCGACTGCCGCGAGGCCTATGAGCGTGCAGACATCGTCGTGTTCATGGTTGCCCACGATCCGTTCAAGGACCTGCCTCCCCGCCCCGACAAAATCATCCTCGACTTCTGCGGCATCACCAAGAGGTAAAATATTGTCAAAACCCATAACAATGAAGATAACAGCCGATATCAAAATATACAATGCGACCCGCGGCGGTTATATGGAGGCATTCCCGCGTGTCGATTTCGACTCTTTGTTTTGACCGGAGATGAACTCGCTCAAGGGCAACGTAGTACTTAATGTCATAAACACGATTACGAGTATAATTTTTCCCGTAATCACGTTCCCCTACGCCTCGCGCATACTCACTCCCGAGGGCATCGGCGCCGTTAATTTTCTTTTTTCGATAGTTCAGTATGTCGTGCTGCTCACCAGTATCGGCATTCCGATGTATGCCATACGCGAGATAGCCAAATACCGCGACGACCGTCGTCTGCGCAACAACATAGCCGTCGAGATAATCATCCTGCATTTGATTCTCAGCCTCTTCGGCTATGTCATCATCTATTTGCTCGGCCGCTTCGTTCCGCAGATACACGACCAGTTGGAGCTGTTGTATATCCTCTCGCTGACGGTTCTGTTCAACTGCATCGGCGTCAACTGGTTCTATCAGGGCATCGAAGATTTCCTGTTCATAACCGTTCGGGCCGTCATAGTCCGCACGCTGGCAGCTGCCGCATTGTTTATTTTCGTCAAAGACCGCAGCGACCTGCTCATCTACGGCGCTGTCGTAGTGGGCACGAGCGTTGGAAACAATCTGTTCAATTTCATCCATCTGCGCAGCCACATATCGCTTAAAGATATCGATTTTGGGTCTCTGAACATCATGCGTCACTTTCGTCCGGCACTTCACATCTTCGTGTTCAATCTGATAACGAGCATCTACGTGCATCTGGATTCTGTCATGCTCGGCTTCATGAAGGGCGACACGTCCGTTGGTCTGTACACCGCCGGCGTCAAGCTGTCGCATATCATACTGTCCGTCGTGACATCGCTCGGCGTCGTGATGATTCCGCGATGCTCCAACCTCATACAGCAGGGCGAGCACGATAAATTCGCGCTCATCAGCCGAAAGGCCATCCGGCTGGTAGTTTTTGCGGCCCTTCCTATGGCTGCGGGCCTCATGCTTACCGCTCAGCCGGTCATAGCTCTCTTCTGCGGCAGCGAGTTCATGATGTCCGTTCCTGTGTTGTACTGGGTCTCGCCTATAATCCTCTTTGTCGGCATCACCAATGTTCTGGGGCTGCAGATTCTCTATCCCCAGAACCGCGAAAACATCGTGATTTGGAGTGTTGCCGGCGGCGCTGCCGTCAACTTCCTGCTAAATCTGGTGCTTATACCCGTTTATGCGCAAAAGGGCGCAGCTGCGGCCACCTTCTGCGCCGAACTCACCGTGCTGTGCCTGCAGATTGTTCTGGGCCGCAGATATATCCCGTTCAAATTCACCGACTGCAGATTCATGCCTTATGTTGCAGCCGTTGCCGTCATGATAGCGGCCGTATTGCCTGTGGTGCTGTTCGTCCGGGGCCCGCTGCTTCAGATTCTGTTGTCCGTATCCGTGGGATGTGCGGTCTACTGCGGTTATCTGCTCCTTCGCCGCGATGATACGATTATGGATATCAAAGGCTTTCTTTTGAAAACCGTCGCAAAAAGATGCTGAATCCTGCTATGTTTTTGACTTGCAATAAAATACCCCCCCCCGACTCCGCCCTTCAGAGTCGGAAATATTGCACTGCCAAAGGTCGTGTAGAGTGGATAGATGCATTGAAGATTATGACTATGGTTCTTGTCGTGGCAGGTCATTGTACATATTACACTATTAAAACCCGCTTCGGCGGAATTGACAACTATTCGGCCGACGGTTATTATTCTTTGTCCTACAGAGTGCTTCAGTTTCTTACGACATTGATTTATAAGTTCCACATGCCGCTGTTCATGGCCGTCAGCGGAGCCGTTTTCTCGCTTGGCATCGGCAAGCTGAACCGTGTCCGGGACCTGGCCGCCGGCAAGGCTCGGCGTCTGCTGCTTCCGTTTGTGGCCGTTACGACGTTTTTGGTCGTTCCGTTGAAATATTTTTCGGGCTACTATGCCGGTTCGGACCATATTTTCCGCGACATAATCTTCGGACAGTATCTGCTGTTGGGCAATTCGCATTTGTGGTTCATAGTCAGTCTGTTCTATATTTTCGTCATCTTTTTTGCCATGGAGCGGATCAGAGTCCCCAAGAATGTCGCATATTGGTTGGTGCTGACCGTCGTATCGTGGGCCGGAACATTCCTGCTTCGCTATGGCGACCTTGGCGGTATTCCGGGGATGCTCAAACACCTGCTCTTTTTTGCAGCCGGATTCTCCACTTTCGAATACTGGAACCGCCGGCAGCCCATGCCGGTCATGCTGCAGGGCTTGTCTTGGCTCGGCTTCGTTCTGCTCGTGATGTCCACGAACTATCTTCTGACACACTCTCACTCGCTCATCCTGAAAAGTGCGGTTATATTCCCGTGCCGTACTCTTGCCGCCTTTTGGGGATGTGCCAATATGGTCCATATGGCCAAATCGTTCCTGCATTCCGGGTTCATGAATAGCAGGTTATGCGCATTTGCAGGCAGGTATACGTATGAACTCTATCTCTACTCCGATCCGTTCAACTATCTGCTCATTGCAATGCTCATGGGAATCTTCGGCCAGGCGGTTTTTACCGACTCGCTCTGTTCCGGGCTGGCCTTTTTCATCCGCTTTTTCGGAACCCTGCTGTCAGCCGCCGCTGTCATATTTTTGTGGGATATTTGTATCATGCGGCGCCTTTTCGCCTGTAAAAATCGAATATAATGGATATAATATTGGGAGCCGGCATAACGGGTTTGAGTTATGCGCTTTACTCGGGGAGCGATGACTGGCTCATTCTGGAGCGCGAGCCCGAAGCTGGCGGATATTGCCGGACGACCCGGCGCAACGGGTTCGTCTGGGACTATTCGGGTCACTTTTTCCATTTTCGCGACGACGCCATTAAGAATATGATTCTCTCGGGCCTGGGCGACGATGTTGCCTCGGTGGTCAAGCACACCCGAATCCGCTATGGCGATACTCTGGTCGATTATCCGTTCCAGAAAAACATACACCAGTTGCCAAAGGACGAACTCATCGAGTGCCTCTACGACCTCTTTTCGCGCAGTGCCGGCACCGGCACCGGCTTCCGCGACATGCTGGTCGAGAAGTTCGGCAAGTCCATCGCCGAGAAGTTTCTCATACCCTACAACGAGAAACTATACGCCTGCGACCTGAACACTCTCGACCGCGATGCCATGGGCCGCTTCTTCCCCTACGCCGAGCCCGAGGAGATTGTGCGCAACTTCAAATCCGGCAGCAATGCCTCCTACAACGACACCTTCATCTATCCCCGCCAGGGCGCTGCGGAGTATGTAAGGTCCATTCTCGGACGCCTCGACGCCTCGAAAATCCGCTGCGGAGCCTCTGTCGCGGCCATTTCGCCTGCTGAGCGCACCGTGACCCTCACTTCGGGCGAGCGTCTCCGCTACGACAGACTCATATCGACCGTTCCGTTCCCGCAGCTGCTCGACATGGCCGGCATCGACTACGACCGCAGCATCTATACGTGGAACCAGGTGCTTGTCTTCAACCTCGGCTTCGACCGCAAGGGTGCCGACACCTTCGACCACTGGCTCTATTTCCCCGATAAAAAGTACTGCTTCTACCGCGTCGGCTTCTACGACAACATACTGTCTCAGGAGCGCATGTCGCTCTATGTCGAGCTGGGCTTCGACAGCGACGCCGTGATCGAGCCCCGGGAGTGGCTCGACCGTGTGCTCTGCGACCTGAAGAGTGCCGGAATCGTCTCTGCCGAGCAGCATCTGGTCGACAGCCAAAGCATCATCATGAATCCGGCCTATGTCCACATCAACTCCCGCTCGACCGCCGATGTCGAGGCCCGCAAGCGGCTGTTGGCTGACAGCGGAATCTACTCCATCGGCCGCTACGGCAGCTGGTGCTATTGCTCCATCGAGGACAATATCATTGAGGCCAAATCTTTAGCCGGACAATTAAACACGAGACAGTAATGGTAAAAAGCACTCTCGCCTTCATCTCCGGATGTGAATCGTTCAATGCCGGAGGCAAAGCCGTCCAGGATGCCATGAACATAGCATCCGGCTGCGGATACAAAGTCTTCGCGGTCAAAATCTATAAACACAATCTTCTCTCCCCAAAATATTGGTGGAGCGCTCTTTCTGGACTGTTCATCATCATACGCTGCTTTTTTGCATCCGACATCATTCTGATACAGTATCCTATATACGTAAAGCTCTACCGGCGCATAGTATATCTGTTTATCCGGCTCTTTAGCCGAAAGTGCGTCGTCCTGGTTCATGATTTGCAGCTGCTGCGCAACGACAGGAGCAAATTCAGAAACGAGTTCGAGCTGTTAAAGCGCGTCCGTAAGCTTGTGGTGCACAATGATGTTATGAAGAACCGGCTGGCCGAAGAGGGCATCCCGGCCGACAAAATGGTCACGCTGCAGGTATTCGACTATCTTGCCGACTGCGACAACGGCCTTGAGCGGAAGCTCTCCAAAGACATCTGTTTTGCCGGCAATCTGGGCAAGAGCCGTTTTCTGACCGGCCTTTCGTCTGTAATCTCTCCTGATGCGGTCGTTATGCTTTACGGAGTAATGCACCCCGATGTTAAAACCGGCGGCAATGTGCGGTATATGGGTAAATTCCGCCCCGACGACATAAGCGATATCCATGGCGATTGGGGCCTGGTGTGGGACGGCGACAGCGGCGAGATGCTCAGCGGCGAACTCGGCAGTTATATGAAAATCATCTCTCCGCACAAGGTTTCTCTCTATATTGCAGCCGAGTTGCCTGTGATTGTTTGCGAGCAGGCGGCCGTGGCCTCCTATGTAACCTCGCGCAACCTGGGCATTGCGGTCGGCTCGCTGAAAGAGCTCGACAGGAAACTGTCCGAAATTACAGCCGAGCGCTATGCCTCGATGCTGGAGTCCATAAAGAGCGAGTCGCGCACATTGAAGGCCGGCTTGCATCTGAAAAACATACTCTCTGAAATATGACGCGCAACATGATACCCAAAATCATACACTACTGCTGGTTCGGCGGCAATCCGCTTCCGGAGCTGGCGCAGAAATGCATTGCCTCGTGGAAAAAATACCTTCCCGAATACGAAATCCGGGAGTGGAACGAGCACAATTTCGACATAAACAGCAACGCCTATGTCCGCGAGGCATATGAAGCGCGCAAATTCGCATTCGTTACCGACTATGTCCGTCTCTATGCCATCTATCACCACGGCGGCATCTACATGGACACCGATGTCGAGGTTCTCAAACCGTTGGACTCCCTGCTTGAATATGAAGCAGTCTCTGGATTTGAGTCTGAGACTCAAATCCCTACCGGCCTTATGGCCGGTAGGGAGGGGCATCCCTTCATCAAAGAGCTTCTCGACGACTATGCTGAGCTTCACTTCCGCCTTTCGGACGGATCGCTCGACATGACCACCAATGTCATGCGTATTACAGCCCGCTGCCTCAAGTACGGCCTTAAGCTCGACAACACGCTCCAAACCGTCCGCGGCTTCACTCTCCTTCCCAAGGACTACCTGTGTCCCAAATCGTATAAGGACGGCAAGATTTATCTGACCGACAACTCATATACCATACACCACTTTGCCGGCAGCTGGCATGGGGCCAGAGGCAGGCTGTATGAATGGACGAAGAGAAATTTCGGGTACAAAACGGCACATTTCATCCTGCGCGCCTATCAGACGTGCCGCGATCTGTTCAAGCGCTAACCAACGGAGAGCATGGTCTTTTTCTGCAATCTGCTTTTTTCCCTGATTTGGGCCTACTGCGTCGACAGAACTGTCAAGCGGCGCGGAGTCTCGGATGCGGGTCTTTTTGTTCTGCTGCTGCCGCTGTTTGCCGTATGGCTTGTCATATGCGGCGGTCAGTATTATGTAGGAACCGACTACGGCTCCTATATGCGAATATTCAAGGGAAATCTGGCTCAGTTTGAATTGAGCGGCGAAATAGGATTTGCATTTGTCGTCAGGTTGTTCAACCGCATCGGAGTCCGCGGACAGGCCCTTTTCTATGTTTTTTACAGCCTGAATTTCTTTTTCTTCTATCTTCTGCTCAAACGCATAAAAAACGGCAGCATATTCATATACATCCTGCTGTATATTACCGTCACGAGCCTGTTCAACAACCAGCTGAACACTCTGCGGCAAGCTACGACGATCTATATGGGAACATATGCCTCTCTGCTGCTTTTTGAGAACAGGAGATGGCGAAGCCTGCTGGTTCTGCTGTTGGCCATCTCCATTCATAAATCGAGCATTATCTATCTGCTTCTAATATTCTATAAAAGGGCCAAGGCCTTGAATCGCACATGGCTGCTGGCCACCTTGATTGCATGCTTCACGCTGGGCATGTTCTTCTCCTTCTCCGATTTGCTGATGGGCTCGATTCCTTATCTGCCCAAAGATTACGCCTGGCATATACAGAGCGACAGCATTTCGGAGTATGGTATGCTGAACAAAGTCACAAAGCTGATTTTCATACCTTTATATGTCCTGGCTGTATGGTCGTGCGACAAATTTCTGCGCGACGACATGTCCAAAACGTTATTTAACATAGGCGTGCTGTCGTTCTGTCTGCGGCTGCTGCTGATAAATATAAGCATTGTTTACCGCCTGTCGGCATCATTCTTGCTGTTGTCCATATTTCCGCTCTACTATTATATGTACTATCTCTATACTACCCGTAAAACATTCATCTTCGGCTCTGTAATCCTGGGATTGCTGCTGCTCTATTTCCTTAAGGCGGCGGTATACCCCTCGGGAGAGTATTTGTACCATTCAATATATTTCTGAACCGTATGAAGGTCGAGGTTTTGATATCCTGCATGTTCCAGGATGCTGCGGCGCTGATCGCCCGCACTAATATCCAGAGCGATGTTCTGGTCATCAATCAATGCGACACTGACAAATACGAGACTTACGAATTTGTAAATAATGGCGGCGCGCTCTGTACGGCCCGTATTTTCCATACTAAAGAGCGCGGCCTCTCCCGGAGCCGCAATATGGCAATTCGCAATGCCTCGGGCGAGTTGTGTCTCATCTGCGACGATGATGAAGTGCTGCAGGACGATTATGTCGATATGCTCAATAGTGCATTTGCACAATATCCCGATGACGGCATCATCGTGTTCCGCTTCAAACATCCGTCCAAGACATTTTCAGACAAAGCCTACAGAATCGGATATTTCAATCTGGGAAGAATTGGCAGCTATCAAATGTGTTTGCGAAGAGACTCCATTCCACGGCATATAACGTTTTGCGAGAAAATGGGCAGCGGCACGGGAAACGGCGGCGGTGAGGAGAACAAGTTCGTTGCCGACTGTCTTAAAAGCGGTGTTCATGTCCGGTATGTGCCCACCTTAATCGGAAGCGTTGCACAGGTCGAGAGCAAGTGGTTTCACGGATTCGACAAATCATATTGGGTAAATCGCGGCTGGGGTTCTAAAATGGTGTACGGGCGTCTGCTGGGATATATACACATATGGTATACGCTGCTGGTAAAATCTTACCGCATAGATAAGACCAACAGCTGGTTCAACCACTTTTTATGGTTGCACAAAGGCTTTGCCGAAAACCGGTGACGACGTTATGAAAATACTCTTTCTGACCGACAATTTCCCGCCCGAGGTCAATGCTCCGGCGTCGCGGACCTTCGACCACTGCCGCGAGTGGGCGGCGGCCGGCGACGAGGTGACCGTGATTACGTGCGCCCCCAACTTCCCGCAGGGCAAAGTCTATGCGGGCTACAGAAACCGCTGGCGCAGCGAGGAGATTGTCGATGGAATACGTGTCATAAGGGTCTGGAGCTATATTTCGGCCAACAAGGGATTCTTCAAACGCACGCTCGACTTCATAAGCTACTCGGTCACGGCCTTTCTTGCCGGCCTGTTCGTCAAGACGGACGTCATCATCGCCACCTCGCCGCAGTTCTTCACCGCCCTCAGCGGCCGGACCCTGGCCTTCTTAAGACGCAAGCCCTGGATTATGGAGGTCCGCGACCTGTGGCCCGAGAGCATCAAGACCGTAGGAGCCCTCAAGGATAGCCTTTTCATCCGCTATTTCGAGTGGCAGGAGCGCCGCTGCTACCGCTCGGCGCGGAGCATAGTGGTGGTCACCGACTCGTTCCGGCGCACGCTTGCCGCCCGCGGCATACCGGCCGAAAAGATTCATGTGGTCAAGAACGGCGTCGACCGCAATCTGTTCAGGCCCATGGCCAAGGATGCCGCCCTGGTGCGCGAGCTGGGCCTGGCGGGCAAGACGGTTGTCGGCTACATCGGCACCCACGGCATGGCCCACAAGCTGGACTTCATTCTGCGCTGCGCTGCCAGGCTGAAGTCTCGGCCGGAGTTTCATTTCATTCTGCTGGGCGACGGCGCCGAACGCGAGAATCTGCTCCGGCTCAGGGATGAACTCGGCTGCAGCAATGTGACCATGCTCGGCCCGGTCTCAAAGCAGGAGGTCGGCCGCTATATCTCGGTGCTGGACATATGCCTTATAAACCTGAAAAAGTCGGAGCTCTTCACCACGGTCATCCCGTCGAAGATTTTCGAGAACGCCGCCATGGGCATTCCGCTGCTCATGGGCGTGGGAGGCGAGGCTCGCGAGCTGGTCGAGAGCTACGGCGCCGGTCTCTGCTTCGAGCCCGAGAACGAGGCCGACTTCATGGCGGTGCTCGACCGCATGAGCGATGCCGGTGTGCGCGCCCGGCTGCGCGAGGGGTGCCTGCGTCTGGCCGATGATTTCGACCGCCGGGCCCTTGCCGCCAAAATGCAGAAAATAATACACGATACGATATGAAAACCATTCTTCTTGTCTTCGGCACCAGGCCCGAGGCGATCAAGATGTGCCCGCTGGTGCAGGAGCTGGCTCGGCGGCGCGACGAATTCCGCCCCGTGGTGTGCGTCACGGGCCAGCACCGCGAGATGCTGGACCAGGTGCTGCGCATATTCTCTATCGAGCCCGACTACGACCTGAACATCATGAAGCAGGGGCAGGATCTCTACGATGTCACGGCCCGCGTTCTGGTGGGCATGCGCAGCGTGCTTGACGAGGTGCAGCCCGACATGGTTCTGGTACACGGCGACACGACCACCTCGACGGCTGCGGCGCTGGCGGCCTTCTACCGCCGCATTCCTGTGGGACATGTCGAGGCGGGCCTGCGCACGCACAACATCTACAGCCCCTGGCCCGAGGAGATGAACCGCCAGATTACGGGCCGCATCGCCTCATACCACTTCGCACCCACGTCCCTGAGCCGCGACAACCTGCTCACGGAGGGAGTTCCCGAAGCGGCCGTTACTGTCACCGGCAACACGGTCATCGATGCCCTGCTGGCCGTGGTGGGCAAGATTGCCGCCGACCCAGCCCTGGCCGCCTCGCTCGACTCGGCCCTGGCAGCTGCCGGCTACGATACGGCGCGCCTCGACGGCCGCCGCATGGTGCTCATAACGGGTCACCGGCGCGAGAATTTCGGCGACGGCTTCATCTCGATATGCCGTGCGATAAAGCATCTGGCGGCCAAGTTCCCCGAGGTCGATTTCGTCTACCCGATGCACCTTAATCCCAACGTGCGCAAGCCCATCCGCGAAGTCTTCGGCGAGGATTTGAGCGGCCTCGGTAACATGTTTTTCATCGAGCCGCTGGAGTATCTGTCGTTCGTGCGGCTCATGGAGCGTTCGGCCGTGGTGCTGACCGACAGCGGCGGCATTCAGGAGGAGGCGCCGGGCCTGGGCAAGCCCGTGCTTGTGATGCGCGACACCACTGAGCGGCCCGAGGCCCTCGAGGCCGGCACGGTGAAACTCGTGGGCACGGACTACGAGGCCATCGTCGGCGAGGTGTCGCGGCTGCTGAACGACAGCGAGGCATACGAACGCATGAGCCGTGCGACTAACCCCTACGGCGACGGCATGGCCTGCCGTCGCATCGCCGACTTTATCGCATAGCCTCACGGCGGGGCGAGCATATTGCGGCGGCCGACCTTTCGGGGTCGGCCGCCTGCTGCTTTCCGGGGCCGAAGCGGCTGTGGGGTTGCGAGTTGGTATTTTGGAGTGTTTTTACTACTTTTGTGGCCGAAAAACGTTGATAAAAGATGTCACTTGTTGCTATCGTAGGCCGCCCCAACGTGGGCAAGAGCACCCTGTTCAACCGCCTGACCGGACAGCGTCAGGCCATAGTCGACGCCGAGGCGGGCACCACGCGCGACCGTCACTACGGCAAGACCGACTGGAACGGACGCGAATTTTCAGTCATAGACACTGGCGGCTACTCGGTCAATTCCGACGATATTTTCGAGGATGAAATCCGCCGCCAGGTAATGCTGGCCATAGAGGAGGCCGACCTGATTCTGTTCCTGGTCGAGGTGCGCACGGGCATCACCGACCTGGACCACGAGCTGGCCGACATACTGCGCCGCACCGACAAGCCGGTGATGCTGGTCTGCAACAAGGTCGACAACTACGATCTAATCTACTCGTCTCACGAGTTCTATGCTCTGGGTCTGGGCGACCCGTGCTGCATCAGCGCCATGTCGGGCAGCGGCACCGGCGACCTCATGGACGAGATACTCCGCCGCCTGCCCGAGGATGCCAAACCCCTCTACGAGCAGGAGCTTCCGCGCATAACTGTTGTGGGACGGCCCAATGTGGGCAAGTCGTCGCTCACGAACGCCCTGCTGGGCAGCGAGCGCAACATCGTCACCGACATCGCCGGCACCACGCGCGACTCGATACACACGCGCTACAACAAGTACGGCATGGACTTCTACCTGGTCGACACCGCCGGCATGCGCAAGAAGGGCAAGGTGACCGAGAACCTCGAATTCTACTCGGTCATGCGCTCCATCCGCGCCATCGAGAACTCCGACGTCTGCATCCTGATGATCGACGCGCAGCAGGGTCTCGAGTCGCAGGACCTGAACATCCACAACCTGATAGTGCGCAACCGCAAGGGCTGCGTCATCGTGGTCAACAAGTGGGACCTTGTCGAGAAGGGCAACAACACCATGAAGGAGTGGCGCGAGTTCATAGCCTCGAAGCTGGCTCCGTTCAACGACATACCCATCATCTTCACCTCGGTAATCAACAAGCAGCGAATCCTCGAGGTGCTGCAGACGGCTCTGCGGGTCTATGAGTCGCGCCGCCGCCGCATTCCCACCTCCGAGCTCAACGACTACATCCTGCCCATTATCGAGAACACGCCGCCGCCGGCCACCAAGGGCAAGTACATCAAAATCAAGTATGCCGTGCAGTTGCCCACGCCCACGCCGCAGTTCGCATTCTTCGTGAACCTGCCGCAGTACATCCGCGAACACTATCGCCGCTTCCTGGAGAACAAGATGCGCGAGCAGTGGGACTTCTCGGGCGTACCCATGCAGATATATTTCCGTGCCAAGTAGGGCGGCTGGCTGCTGCCGGTAATTATGGCGAGCGACAAACTCAAGGGTCATGCGGCGCTGTGGGGCGCCAACGTCATCTGGGGACTCAACGCCCCTATTGCCAAGTCGGTGCTCGACAACGTGTCGGCCTTCGCCATGACATCCTACCGCATGGTCGGGGCCTGCCTGCTCTTCTGGACGGCTTCGCTCTTTCTGCCGCGCGAGCGTGTCGGTCGCCGCGACCTGGCCATGATATTCTTCGCCTCGCTCTTCGGCATCCAGCTCAACCAGATGCTCTTCCTCTACGGGCTCTCCATGACCTCGCCCGTCGACACGTCTATAATAGCCACCGTGGTGCCGGTGCTGACCATGATTTTCGCCACTCTGTTTCTGCGCGAGCCTGTCACGCTGCTCAAGGTCTCGGGCGTGGCGCTCGGTGCCGCGGGAGCCGTGCTGCTGGTCTTCTCGGGCCGCGGCGACGATGCCGGCGCCGCCAGCGGAGTGTGGGGCGACGTGCTGTGCATAGCCAGCACCGTCAGCTATGCAATCTATCTCACGGCCTTTCGCGACACGGTGGTCAAATACCACCCCGTGACCTCCATGAAGTGGATGTTTCTGTTTGCCGCGGCCTGCTCGCTCTGCATCTACAACCGGCCGCTGCTGAGCGTCGACTACGCCGCGCTGCCGGCCGACGTCTATGCCGGCATAGCCTATGTGGTCATCGGCTCGACATTCATGAGCTACCTGCTCGTGCCCATAGGCCAGCGCTATCTGAGACCCACGCTGGTGAGCATGTACAACTACCTGCAGCCCGTTGTGGCCGTGGTCTGCACCGTGCTGGCGGGCATGGATACCTTCAGCGCCGCCGATGCCGTGGCTGCGCTCTGCATCTTCACGGGAGTGTGGCTGGTCACCAAGTCCAAGTCGCGCGCGCAGCTGGAGGCGGAGCTCCGCAATTAATAATTAGCAATTACCAATTAGAAATTAGCAATTTTTCGGTCTTTTCGGGTCGAAGCCTGCGGAGGTCAGCTGTTTTCAGCGGGCCTCCGCTGGGCGGAGGCTTCGGCCCGCGCGACGTTCGTCGCAGAGCTTCGCAATTCAAAATTCAAAATTCAAGATTCAAAATTACAGCGCCGCTCCGCGCCGCAGATGTTAAATTGCTAATTACTAATTGTTAATTATTAATTCTTTTTGTCGCTTTTGGGCGCAAAAGCGACGCAAAACGCTCCGCAGGGCACAATTTGCGGGTTCGCGTCTTGTCGTCCGGCTAGGAACGCTTCGCGCGTTTGAAAGCCATCAAACGGTCTTCCTCGCTTCTCGGACGTCTGCGACGCTCACTTTTTCCGCAAATTCTGCAATGCGGATTCAGGGTGCGACGCTTCGCGCCGCAGTAATTTTGAATTTTGAATTGCGCAGCATATGGGCAAAAAAAATCGGTCCTGAAGACCGATTTTTTATTTTTGCGACTATTTATTTTCCAGAAAACGCTTGTTTATCGTCCAGCCGTGCTGCACAAACCACAGACTGTCTTCGGGAACTTTTGACGCC
>JAFLRR010000014.1 GCA_022511345.1 Alistipes sp. | reverse complement strand
GGGCAAAAAAAATCGGTCCTGAAGACCGATTTTTTATTTTTGCGACTATTTATTTTCCAGAAAACGCTTGTTTATCGTCCAGCCGTGCTGCACAAACCACAGACTGTCTTCGGGAACTTTTGACGCCTCGCCCACTTCAAAGTTAAAATCTCCTTTGCCTCTTACCTTTGGCGACAATTCGATCGATGGTTGCAGAACATTATTACGTAATGCTTGTACAAAACCAACATTGCTCCACGTGCCTTCTTCGGGGATTAAATAAATATTGCGAATATTGTTGGCGCCTTTTGAATTTAATATTTCTTGTATTGCATCTTTCTTAACCTGACTTAATTTACTCTGAGTAAACACAATCTCGACATCCTTGGTCGGTTCTTCTTTGCTGCAGCCGGCAGCCAGCAGGGCCGCAAAGAGAGAAACAAACAGTACTTTTTTCATAATAATTATTGTTTAATTGGTTAATAATTGTTTCGCAATCAAATAAAAAAACGTGGACTAAACTTGTTTACTATTAAGGTATCGCCAGACACCTTGCATCCAAATAAGTTAGCCCACGAGAAAACCTCGTGAGCGTTAAACTTCTTAACTTTTGGATGCTTAAAACTGGCGATTTTAAATAGTAAAAGTCAAAGCTAACGCTTTTTATTGTCTCATGTCGCACCCCACCGGAGTGCGGTACAAATGTACGAAATTATATTCGCCCGCGCAAAAGCGACAAAAACAATTAATAATTTCTAATTGGTAATTGCTAATTGCTAATTGCCAATTAAAAAAAGCCGCTCCTGCGGGAGCGGCTTTGATGGACGCTGAGTGACAGCTATTTCTTGGACATGTAGCCCTTGATGTAGTGGTGGTGCGAACCGAAGCGCTCGAAAGCTGCGCGGTCCAGATCCTCGCGTGCATCGGGGTGCGCAACAGAAATCATCAGGCGGGCACGCTCCTGCAGCGTCTTGCCGTAGAGGTCGACGGCGCCGTACTCAGAGACGAACCAGTGAATCTGGTTGCGGGTGGTAACGATGCCGGCACCAGGCAGCAGCGTGGGAACGATTTTGGACACTCCCTTGTTGGTCATAGAGGGCATGGCGATGATGGCCTTGCCGCCCTTGGACAGCGATGCGCCGTAGACGAAGTCGACCTGACCGCCCACGCCCGACCAGAACTTGGTGCCGAGAGAGTCGGCGCTGACCTGGCCCGTGATGTCGACCTGAAGGGCCGAGTTGATGGCCGTAACGCGGTCGTTCTTGGAGATGACATAGGGGTCGTTGGTGTAGCCGACGTCCTTCATGAGCACGCCCGGGTTGTCGTCGATGAAGTCGTAGACCTCCTTGGAACCCATCAGAAAGGTCGAGACCATCATGCCCTTGTCGATGTTCTTGGCCTCGCCGTTGATGACGCCCTTGTAGACCAGCGGAAGCACGCCGTCGGCGAACATCTCGGTGTGGATACCGAGGTTCTTGTGGTTGCCCAGCTGCGCCAGCACTGCGTTGGGGATGGCGCCGATACCCATCTGGAGGGTTGCGCCGTCCTCGATGAGAGCCGCGCAGTTCTGGCCGATTTTAATCTCGATATCATTGGGCTGGGTGAAGGGAGCCTCGATGAGCGGGGTGTCGTCCTCGACGAACATGTCTATCTTGGACATGGGTATCATGGCGTCGCCGAACGAACGGGGCACATACTTGTTGATGACGGCTATGACCGTCTTGGCGCACTCAACGGCGCCGAGAGTGGCGTCGACAGAGGTGCCCAGCGACACGTAGCCGTGCTTGTCGGGCTTGGAGACCTGAATCATCGCGACATCGCACGGAATCACGCCCGCACGGTAGAGACGCTGAGTCTCGCTCAGGAAGATGGGGATATAGTCGGCATAGCCCAGCTGGGTGTTCTTGCGCACGTTGCTGCCGACGAAGAACGAGTCGAGCTGGAAGATTCCCTCGAACTCGGGCTCGGAGTAGGGAGCCGGACCCTCGGTGTGCAGGTGGTGGATGTGAACATCCTTAAGCTCGCCGTTGCGGCCGCGCTCGCACATGGCATTGATAAGGCACTGCGGAGCCGATGCAACGGAGCTCAGATGAACGTGGTCGCCGGACTTGATTACCTTGACGGCTTCGGCCGCGGTAGTGAATTTAATCTCTTGTTTCGTCATAAAGGGTTATAATTCATTAGTTTATTTGCGTTTTACCTCAACCTGCTCGTAGCCCTCGATGATGTCGCCTACACGAACGTCGTTGTAAGACTCGATGTTCAGACCGCAGTCCTGGCCCGAAACGACCTCCTTGACGTCGTCCTTGAAGCGCTTCAGAGAGCCCAGCTTGCCGGTGTAGACAACGATGCCGTCGCGGATGACGCGAACGGGCGTGGAGCGCTGCATGCGGCCCTCGCGGACCATACAGCCCGCAACGGTGCCCACCTTCGAGATGCGGAACACCTCCAGAACCTCGGCCGAGCAGACAATCTCCTCCTTCATAACAGGTTCCAGCATGCCCTCGATGGCATCCTTGATGTCGTTGATGGCGTCGTAGATAATCGAGTAGAGTCGAATCTCGATCTCCTCGCTCTCGGCAAGCTTGCGGGCTGCCGCCGACGGTCGCACCTGGAAGCCGACGATAACGGCGTTGGAGGCCGCTGCCAGCAGAACGTCGGACTCGGAAATCTGACCAACGGCAGCGTGTATGACGTTGACCTGGACCGTCTCCTTCGAGAGCTTGATGAGCGAGCCCGACATGGCCTCGACAGAGCCGTCGACATCGCCCTTGACGATGATGTTGAGCTCCTTGAACGAGCCGATGGCAATGCGGCGGCCGATCTCGTCGAGAGTAACATGCTTCTGGGTCATGATGCCCTGCATGCGCTGCAGCTGCTCGCGCTTGTTGGCTATCTCGCGGGCCGAGCGGTCGTCGTCCATGACGTTGAACGTGTCGCCAGCCTGAGGCGCGCCGTTGAGACCCAGCACCAGAACAGGCGTAGAGGGCCCGGCCTCGGACACCTTCTTGCCGTTCTCGTTGAACATGGCCTTGACGCGGCCGGTGTGGATGCCCGAGAGCATCACGTCGCCGACGCGAAGAGTGCCGTTCTGAACCAGAACAGTGGCTACGTATCCGCGGCCCTTGTCGAGCGTGGACTCGATGACCGTACCGGTGGCCTTGCGGTCGGGATTGGCCTTAAGCTCGAGCATCTCGGCCTCGAGCAGAACCTTCTCGAGAAGCTTGTCGAGGTTTACGCCCTGCTTGGCCGATATGTCCTGGCTCTGGTACTTGCCGCCCCAGTCCTCGACAAGAAGGTTCATGCCGGCAAGCTGCTCCTTGATGCGGTCGGGGTTGGCGCCCGGCTTGTCTATCTTGTTGATGGCGAAGACCATGGGAACGCCTGCAGCCTGAGCATGGTTGATGGCCTCGATGGTCTGCGGCATGACGCTGTCGTCGGCGGCAACGATGATGATGGCAACGTCGGTGACCTTCGCACCGCGGGCTCGCATGGCCGTGAAGGCCTCGTGACCCGGCGTGTCGAGGAAGGTGATGCGGCGGTCGTTGAGCTCGACGCTGTAGGCGCCGATATGCTGCGTGATGCCGCCGGCCTCGCCCTCGATGACGTTGGTCTTGCGGATGTTGTCCAGAAGCGAGGTCTTGCCGTGGTCGACATGGCCCATGACGGTGACGATGGGAGGACGCGACACCAGCGACGCCTCGTCGTCGGCATCAGAGTCGATGGCCTCCTGAATGTCGGCCGAGACGAACTCTATCTTGAAGCCGAACTCCTCGGCAACAACCACCAGAGCCTCGGCGTCGAGACGCTGGTTGATGGAGACCATAAGGCCGAGGTTCATGCACGAGGTGATGACCTCGGTAGCCGGAACGTCCATCATGGTGGCCAGCTCGCTGACAGTGACGAACTCAGTGACCCTGAGCGTAGAACGCTCGGCCTGCTCGCGCTCGGCCTGCTCGGTCATGCGCTCGACGGCAATCTCGCGCTTCTCCTTGCGGTACTTGGCTGAGGCCCTGTTCTTGGTGCCCTTGGCCGTAAGGCGTGCGAGCGTATCCTTTATCTGCTTGGAAACCTCCTCGTCGCTGACCTCGGGGCGAACGACAGGTTTGGGTTTCTGGCCTTTTTTCTTCTCCTTGCGGGATGCCGGCTGAGAGTTGGCACCCGGCTGGGGCTTGGCGCCGCCCTGCTGAGGCTTGTCGCCGTTGCGGTTCTGGGAAGCCTGGCCCTGTGCGGCGTTGAAGTCGGTAATCTTCTCCTTGCTGACGCGCTTGCGGCGGCGGCGTCCGCCAGGGACCATGTTGCTCACGTCCATCTTGCCCAGCACGTTGGGGCCTGCGAGCTTGGGCTCGCTCAGACGGAACGGCACCACCTTGGGCTGCTCTGCGGGCTTAGGCTCGTCGGCGGGTGCCGGAGCAGGGGTCGGCTCGGGTGCGGGAGCAGGCGCGGCCTTAGCCTCGGGGGCCGGGGCGGGCGCCGGAGCGGGCTTGGGTTCGGGTGCCGGGGCCGGCTCGGGTGCGGGCGCAGGTGCGGCCTTAGCCTCGGGAGCCGGGGCGGGCGCCGGAGCGGGCTTGGGTTCGGGGGCCGGGGCCGGCTTGGGCTCGGGCGCAGGCGCCGGAGCAGGCTTGGCGGCCGGCTTGCGGGGCGAGAGGTCTATCTTGCCCAGGACGGTGACCTGCTGGACCTCGTCCTTGACGCTGATGACGTTGCTCTTGACGATGACCTCCTTCTCCTCCTTGCCGGCAGGGCGGACTTCGTCGATGGATACTGCCCCCTGCTTGTGCGATATCTTCTCGCGAATGGCGTCGCGCTCGCTGCCGCCGGAGCGGTTCGAGCCGAACTCCTTCTCCAGCAGGGCATAGGCCTCGGGCTCGACCGGCGAATTGGGCGAACCGTCGCTCTTCACTCCCTTCTTCTGCAGAAAGTCCGTGATGGTGTTGATGCCCACCTTGAACTCCTTTGCAACCTGAATGAGTCTCAATCTTCGTTCATTTGACATATTCCGATTCTCCTTTCTGCGTTAATTTACTCCTCGAATTCCGCCTTGAGTATCTCGACCACGCGCTGGGCGGTCTCGAGCTCGAGGTCCGCGCGCGAAGCTATCTCCTCGACGGGAAGGCTCAGCACGCTCTTGGCCGTATCGCAGCCGACCGCCTTCAGGGCGTCGATAATCCAGCCGTCGATTTCGTCGGCGAACTCTATGAGAGCCACATCCTCCTCCTCGACCTCGCGGTAGACGTCGATGTCGTAGCCGGTGAGCATCTTAGACAGGCGGATGTTCAGACCGCCCTTGCCGATGGCCAGCGAAACCTGGTCGGGCTTGAGGTATACCGAAGCGGTCTTCTTCTCCTCGTCGATGGTGATGCTCGATATCTTGGCCGGGTTGAGCGAACGCTGAATCATCAGCTGCGTGTTGGCCGTGTAGTTGACAACGTCGATGTTCTCGTTGCGAAGCTCCTTGACGATGGAGTAGATTCGCGAGCCCTTCATGCCCACGCATGCGCCGACGGGGTCGATGCGCTCGTCATAGGACTCGACGGCGACCTTGGCTCTCTCGCCCGGAATGCGGGCAATCTGCTTGATGGTTATCAGTCCGTCGAAAATCTCGGGAACCTCCTGCTCGAACAGACGCTCGAGGAAGCGGTTGGCTGTGCGCGAGAGGATTATGCGCGGAGAGTTGTTGACCATCTCGACGCTCTTGACTATGGCCTTGATGGTGTCGCCCTTGCGGTAGAAGTCGCCGGGAATCTGCTCGGACTTGGGCAGAATAAGCTCGTTGTCGTCGTCGTCGAGAATCAGAACCTCCTTCTTCCAGGTCTGGTAGATCTCGCCCGAGATGATCTCGCCGACCTTCTCGGAATACTTCTCGAACAGATTGGCCTTCTCAAGGTCCAAAATGCGCGAGGCCAGATTCTGGCGCAGCGAAAGAACCGTGCGGCGGCCGAACGACGCCAGCTTGATCTCGTCGACATACTCGTCGCCTACCTCGTAGGAGGGGTCGATCTTCTGCATCTCGGCATACGAAATCTCGGTGTTGGGGTTCGTAACGGCGCCGTTGTCGACGACAGTGCGAGTGCGCCATATCTCCAGGTCGCCCTTCTCGGGATTGATAATCACGTCGAGATTCTCGTCCGTGCCGAACTGGCGCTGCAGCGCGTGGCGGAATACGTCCTCCAGCACGCCGATCATCGTGCTCTTGTCGATGTTCTTCAGCTCCTTGAACTCAGCGAAGTTGCTGATAAGATTGAAATTGTCCATTTTATATCTGTTTTATTTTTGTATTCTACTTGAAATCCAAAAACTCGCGCGCATACTTCAGCTCGGAGTAGTCGTAGCGGGACTCGGTCCTGACACTCTGGCGGCGCTTGCGCCCCTCGACGACGACCTTCTGGTCGTAGGAGACGGTTATGCCCTGCTCGTCGGCAGCCTCGAGATGGGCCGTGATCTTGACACCGTCGCGCAGCAGCAGCTCGATGCTCGAGCCTACAAGCTTGCGGTACTGCCGGGGCAGTTTCAGGTCGGAGCCGATGCCGGCAGAGGCGACCGTGAGCGAGAAATCCTCCTCGTCGCGGTCGAAGGCCTCCTCGACAGCGCGCGAAAGGGCCGCGCAGGCGTCGATGTCCACAGACGTGTCGCTGTCGATGAGTAGCTCGACGTCGTTGGAGGGCGTGCAGGTGCAGCCGACAACGAACATGTCGGTGCCCTCGAGGTGCTTTTCAGCCGTTGAGATTATCTTGTTGCAGTCAATCATAAATGTCGTTTTTGCTTACGCCAGCCTACGAAATAAGGGGACTTCGTGTCCCCTTAAATCTCTTTGCGATGCAAATATAGCAATTTTTTTTCGCTAGACAAATTTTTCGTCCCGCAGAGCTGCCGAAAACTCCATTTTTCATGCCGCCGCAGAGGGCGGCTGGCACCCTACTCCTCGCTGCTCGAGAGCCACGGCTTGATCACGCCTCGCTTGGAGCTGCGGATGAACGACAGCAGATGGTCGCGATCCTCGCTCTGAGCAACGGAGCGCTCGACCTCGTCGCAGGCGTTGGCGTAGTTCATTCCGCTCTGGAACAGAATGCGGCAGCAGTTGGAGATCTGCTCTATGCGCTCGGCAGTGAAGCTGCGGCGGCTCAGGCCGATCTTGTTCACGCCGGCATAGCGCATCGTGTCGTTGCGCACGATGACAAAGGGCGGTACATCCTGGCCGATCATGGCGCCGCCCTGGATCATCGAGTGAGCGCCGATGCGGACCCACTGGTGAACGGCGGCGTGACCGCCGACAACGGCCCAGTCGCCGACCTCGACCTCGCCCGCGAACGACACGCGGTTGGCGATGACGCAGTGGCTGCCGATAACGTCGTCGTGGGCGACATGCACGTAGGCCATCAGCAGGTTGTGGCTGCCAACCACCGTCTTGCCGCGCGAAGCGGTGCCGCGGCTGATGGTGACATACTCGCGGATGTCGTTGTCGTCGCCGATTTCGGCGGTGGAGTATTCGCCGCGGAACTTCAAATCCTGCGGCAGGCACGCTATGGATGCGGCGGTGTGAATCTTGCAGCGGCAGCCGATGCGCGCGCCGTCGTGGATGACGGCGCCGGGGCCGATCCAGCAGTCGTCGCCGATGACAACGTCGCCGGCGATGTAGGCAAACGGCTCGACAGTGACATTGCTGCCCAGTTTAGCGTCGGGGTGGACGTATGCGAGATTGCTTATCATAGGAGGTGTCTACTTATTCTTAACTATCTGAGCCATAAGCACTGCTTCGCAGGCCAGAGTCTCGCCCACGAAGGCTTTGCCCTCGGCGACGGCAACACCGCGGCGGATGGGCTCCAGAAGGTGAAGCTCGAACTGGAGAGTATCGCCCGGAACGACCTTGCGCTTGAACTTAACCCCGTCGATTTTCATGAAATAGGTCGAATAGCGCTCGGGGTCGGGTACCGAGCCCAGCACCAGAATGCCGCAGCACTGAGCCATGGCCTCGATAATCAGAACGCCGGGCATGACCGGCTCCTCGGGGAAGTGGCCCACGAAGAAGGGTTCGTTCATAGTGACGTTCTTGATGCCGGCAACCGAGTTGTCGTCGATGTGGAACACGCGGTCGACAAGCAGGAACGGCGGACGGTGAGGAAGCATGCGGCGGATGTCGTTGATGTCGAACTTGGCAGGCTTGCGGCAGTCGTAGTGGAAGCGGGGCTTCTCGCCGGCCTTGCGGATGGCGCGCTTGGTCTGCTTCATGAACTCGGTGTTGGCGAAGTGGCCCGGACGCGTAGCCCATACGCGGCCCTTGATGCGCATGCCCAGAAGTGCGAAGTCGCCCAGAAGGTCGAGCAGCTTGTGGCGGGCAAGCTCGTTGTTGAAGCGGAGCTCGAGATTGTTCAGGTAGCCGCCCGTAATCTCGATGTCGGTCTTGTTGAAGATGGTCTTCAGGTGCTCGAGCTGCTCGTCCGAAACGGGATTCTCGACAACCACGATGGCGTTGTCAAGGTCGCCGCCCTTGATGAGGTTCATCTTCATCAGAGGCTCCAGCTCGTGAAGGAACACGAACGTGCGGCAGGGCGCTATCTTGGCCGCATAGTCGTCGTCGGGAACGAACGTAGCATACTGGTTGCCGATGACCTTGGAGTTGTAGTCGACATGAAGCGAAACGGAGAACTCGTCGTCGGGATAGAGGATGATGGCCACGCCCTTGTCGGGGATGGTGTAGACCATCTTCTCGGTGACCTGGAAATACTTGCGCTCGGCCTCCTGCTCGACGGTGCCGGCCGCGGTCACGGCCTCGGCGTACTCCTTGGCTGAGCCGTCCATGATGGGGGTTTCGGGGCCGTCGATGTCGATGCGGGCATTGTCCACGCCCAGGGTCCACAGGGCCGAAAGAATATGCTCGACGGTGCTCACGCGGGCGCCGTTGTGCTCGAGAGTGGTGCCGCGAGAGGTGTCGACCACGTAGTCGCAAAGGGCCGGAACCTCGGGCTGGCCCTCAAGGTCGATGCGGCGGAAGAGGATTCCCTGGTCGGCATCGGCGGGGTTGACCGTCATGGTCACCCTGGCTCCCGTGTGCAGGCCGCGGCCGGAGAATGTCACCGGAGCGGCTATGGTGCGTTGTTTGACTGATGACATATCGTTATATGCTTTTTGTCGAAAATAGATGTTTTACAAAAATTCTGCTTTTGCATCTTTGACTGCAAAGATATGAAAATTCAATCAAAAAATAGTATTTTTGCACGAAATTGCAGAGCACACGTGGAGGAGAACAGACACAAATCGCCGGCCGGCGCCAGAATACGCCTGCCATTCGACAACAGACGCGGCGACGCCGGCGAATGGGCGTACGACCACCGCGCCGGGTTGTGCGTGACCATAATCCTCTACCTGCTGCTGGCCATACTCTTCGTGGCATCGAAAATAGTGCTCGACAAGCCCGCCTCGTCGCAGGGAATATACATAGACCTGTCGCAGATAGAGCTGCTCGAGGACGAGCGCGACAGACTGCAGCGCGAGGTGCAGCAGAACAACCGCCGCATAGACTGGAGCAGCATACGAAACGCCGCATCGAACGAAAACGCTCTGAACGAGAATCTGGCCACGGACCGCGGCTCGCACGCCGCGGAGCTCAACTCGCACGCTGCCGATGCCGCGGACAACATGCGCGCAAACCGCGAGGCATACGAGCGCGGACTGGCCGAGGCCACGGCCATAGGCCAGCGGAGCGACAAAACGGATGAAAGCGCCGAGAACCGCGACCGCAAAATAAAGGGAACGGTGACAGTCACCCTGTCGATAAAGGACCCCGTAAGATACAGCCGCAACCTGGTAGTGCCGGCATACCGCTGCGAGGGCGGCGGTGAGGTCGTGGTCAGGATAGGCGTAGACCGAGCAGGACGGATAGTATCGGCCGACGTGGTGTCGGGAGGCGACGAGTGCATGCGGACCGCATCGCTGAACGCCGCGCGGGCCTCGAGCCTGAACATCGACGAATCGGCACCGGTAAAGCAATACGGGACAATAACATACATGTTCATTCCGCAGTAGCTGAACTGCCAAAACGAAATCGGCGGACCCTGACCCGGGTCCGCCGATTCGTTTTGTCCGGCAGGCGTCACTCGCCCTCGGGCGAGATCTCGATGCGGATGCACTCGATGCCAACGCGGCGAAGCAGCTCGAGGCCCTCCTCGGAGCGGTACTCGTCGCTGTAGACCACGCGGCGGATGCCCGCCTGGATTATCAGCTTGGAGCACTCGATGCAGGGCGAGGCGGTGATGTAGAGAGTCGAGCCGTCGCAGTTGTTGGCGCTCTTGGCAACCTTGGTAATGGCGTTGGCCTCGGCGTGCAGAACGTAGGGCTTGGTCAGGCCCTGTTCGTCCTCGCAGACGTTCTCGAAGCCCGACGGAGTGCCGTTGTAGCCGTCGGAGATAATCATCTTGTCCTTGACAATCAGAGCTCCAACCTTGCGGCGCACGCAGTAGGAGTTTTCGGCCCACACGCGCGCCATGCGCAGGTAGCGCATGTCAAGCTGGCGCTGCTTATGCTCGTTATAGCCCATATCGGTGCGGTTTTGAGGCTCTACTCCAGTTTGCCGTGGCAGTTCTTGTACTTCTTGCCGCTGCCGCAGGGGCAGGGGTCGTTGCGGCCGACCTTCTTCTCGACATGCACGGGCATGGGTTTCTGCTTCTCGCCCTGGCCGGCCTGGGCTGCTGCCTGCATGCGCGAAGCCTGCAGCTTGTTAACGTCGACGCGGGCGCGATGCTCGCGCTGGCGCTGCATCTCGCCCGAGCCGTTCTGCTGCACAGGTATGTAGGCCTTGCAGAGCATGGCCAGAACGTCGCGGTTTATCTTGACAAGCATGTTGGCGAACAGGCCGAATGACTCGAGCTTGTAAATCAGCAGCGGGTCCTTCTGCTCGTAGGTGGCGTTCTGGACGCTCTGGCGAAGCTGGTCCATCTCGCGAAGGTGCTCGCGCCAGGCCTCGTCGATGGTGGTGAACATGACAACCTTGGCGAACATGCGGTAGATCTCGGCGCCGTCGCTCTCCTTGCACTTGAGAAGGTTGACGGGGACATTGTAGCCGAGGTGGCCGTTGGTCAGCGGGAAGTAGATGTTGGCGTCGAGCTGGTCCTTGCGCTCCTCGTAGACGCGCTCCATGAACGGACGGACGGTGTCGGCGGCCAGCTTGGCGCGGCGCGCATATCCGTTGCGCAGGTCGGCAACAACCATCTCGACAAGCTCGTTGTGGCGGGCCTTGCCGTAGGCGGCCTCGTCGAACGACGGCTGAACGCCCACCTCGCGAATCAAATCGAAGCTGAAGTCGCTGAAATCAACGCCCTCGCGCTCGCTGACGAAGTTCTCGGCGTAGTCGTACATTATGTTGTTCAGGTCGATCTCGACACGCTGACCGTGAAGCGCATGGCGCCGGCGCGTGTAGATGACCTCGCGCTGGGAGTTCATAACGTCGTCGTACTCGAGAAGGCGCTTGCGGATGCCGAAGTTGTTCTCCTCGACCTTCTTCTGGGCACGCTCGATGGCGCGCGACATCATGCCCGCGGTGATGGCCTCGCCCTCCTTGACGCCCATGCGGTCCATCATGGAGGCGATGCGGCCCGAACCGAACAGACGCAGCAGGTCGTCCTCGCACGAAACGAAGAACTGCGACGAGCCGGGGTCGCCCTGGCGGCCCGAACGGCCGCGCAGCTGGCGGTCGACGCGGCGGCTCTCGTGACGCTCGGTGCCGATGATGGCAAGACCGCCCGCATCGCGGACCTCGGGGGTCAGCTTGATGTCGGTACCGCGGCCGGCCATGTTGGTGGCGATGGTAACCTGGCCGGGACGTCCCGCCTCGGCTACGACCTGCGCCTCCTGCTGGTGCTGCTTGGCGTTGAGCACGTTATGTTTGATGCCGCGAAGCTGGAGCATGCGGCTCAGAAGCTCGGAAACCTCGACCGACGTGGTACCCACAAGTACCGGACGGCCCTGGTCGCGAAGGTGGACGACCTCGTCGATGACGGCGTTGTACTTCTCGCGCTTGGTTTTGTAGAGCATGTCCTCGCGGTCCTTGCGCATGACGGGCTTGTTGGTGGGGATGACCACGACGTCGAGCTTGTAGATGTCCCAGAACTCCGAAGCCTCGGTCTCGGCGGTACCGGTCATGCCGGCAAGCTTGTGGTACATGCGGAAGTAGTTCTGGAGGGTGATGGTCGCGAAGGTCTGCGTGGCAGCCTCGACCTTCACGCCCTCCTTGGCCTCGATGGCCTGGTGCAGACCGTCGGAGTAGCGGCGGCCGTCGAGAATACGGCCCGTCTGCTCGTCGACAATCTTGACCTTGTTGTCCATGACAACGTACTCGATGTCCTTCTCGAACATGGCATAGGCCTTGAGCAGCTGGATGACGGTGTGAACGCGCTCGGACTTGATGGAGTAGTCGTTGATGACCGCATCGCGGCGTGCGGCGCGCTCCTCGGCCTCAAGACCGGCATTCTCGATCTCGGCCACCTCGGCGCCGATGTCGGGAAGAACGAAGAATCCGTCCTCGCCGAAGTATCGCGACAGCTCCTCGTGGCCCTTGTCGGTAAGCTCGACGGAGTTCATCTTCTCGTCGATGACGAAATAGAGCTCGTCGGTAATCTCGGGCATGCGGCGGCTGTTGTCCTGCATGTATATGTTCTCGGTCTTCTGCAGCAGAGTCTTGACTCCGGTCTCGGAGAGGAACTTAATCAGCGGCTTGTACTTCGGCAGACCCTTGTGGGCGCGCAGCAGAAGAATGCCGCCGTCGGTCTGGTTGCCGTCGGCGATGAGTTTGCGGGCCTCGGCCAGGATGCCCGTGACGAAGTTCTTCTGAAGGTTGTAGAGCTTGTCGATGGCCGGCTTGTACTGCTCGAAGAGCTGGTCCTCGCCCTTGGGAACGGGACCCGAGATAATCAGAGGGGTGCGGGCGTCGTCGATGAGCACCGAGTCGACCTCGTCGACAATGGCGAAGTGGTGCTTGCGCTGCACCAAATCGCGCGGCGAAGAGGCCATGTTGTCGCGCAGATAGTCGAAGCCGTACTCGTTGTTGGTACCGAAGGTGATGTCGGCGGCATAGGCCTTGCGGCGAGCCTCGGAGTTGGGCTTGTGCAGGTCGATGCAGTCGACAGAGAGGCCGTGGAACTGATACATCGGGCCCATCCACTCGGCATCGCGGCGGGCCAGGTAGTCGTTGACCGTGACAAGATGAACTCCCTTGTGCGCCAGAGCGTTGAGGAAGACAGGAAGAGTCGCCACGAGCGTCTTGCCCTCGCCGGTGGCCATCTCGGCTATCTTGCCCTTGTGAAGCACCACGCCGCCGAAGAGCTGCACGTCGTAGTGAATCATGTCCCACTTGATGTCGTTGCCGCCGGCGTGCCAGTGGGTCGAGTAGACGGCCTTGTCGCCCTCGATCTTGACGAAGTCGCGGTCGGGATTGGCTGCCAGGTCGCGGTCGAACTGCGTGGCGGTGACAACGACCGTTTCATTCTCGGCGAAGCGGCGGGCCGTATCCTTCATCACCGCGAAGGCCTCGGGCAGAAGCTCGTCGAGAATCTCCTCGATCTTGTCGTCGATGGCCTTCACGCGAAGCTCGATATCCTTGGCGATGCGCTCCTTCTCCTCGACGCTGCGCTCGCTCTGCTCGAGCTCGGCGCGGCGGTCGGAGACATACTGCTCGTCGGCAGCGATGTAGTCGGCGATGCGCTTCTGGAGCTGCGCCGAACGCTCGCGAAGCTCGTCGTTGCTCAGGGCCGAAATCTCGGGATAGACGGCCTTGATCTTCTCAACATAGGGCATGACCTGCTTGCGGTCCTTGTCGGCCTTGGAGCCGAGCAGCAGCTTTATGATGCCTGCAAGTATATTCATATCGTGAATTTGTTTACGTCAATAAATCCGCCAAAGATACTCTTTTTTTCGTACAATACCAATTTTGCGCCCGGACGCGCCATTCACTCGCCCCGCCACTCGGCCTCGACACGCCCCAGAACAGTGCGCCCAACGGGGCACGACTCGCAGCGGCCGCAGGAGCAGTACTCGGTCGAGAGCTGAAGCAGGGCCTGGGAATCGAAGGCATTGGCGGCAACGGCGCCGCCGGCCTCCCACATGCGCATGTAGCGGTTATCCTCGGCCGGCGTACTCTCCAACAGCTCGACGGCGCGCTCGCGCAGCGACTCCTTCTCGGTCAGGGTGCCGTAGGCGAACTGAAGCGGCGCGACAAGATTGATGGCTAAAAGCGCCGCCTTGGAGCGGCCGATGCGCTTGGCCACCCCGTCGCCCTCACGGCCCGGGGTGAAGTGCGTCATCCAGTACTCCGAAGCCTCGGAGCCGAACAGGCGGCACGCATCGTCGCAGGTGCGGCACGACATGCACTCGTCGAAGACGAACTCGTTGTCGGTGAAGAAGCGCGCGGCCTGCGCAAGCCGCAGAACGGGATGGTTCATGGGGTTGATGCGCCGCAGATTCCACGCCTCGGCCTGCATGGGCTCGATGGAGTATTTGTGCGACAGGTGCGCGAATTCCGAAGCTAAAGAGCGGGTGTATTCGTCGGCCGGATAGAGGCTGAGCAGCCCCGAAGCGCCGAGGAGCAGAGACTCGGCGGCCAGCAGCGACGCTCGCTCGTGCAGCAGCGGGTTGTAGCGGACCCTCTGCGCAAGCTCGATGAAGGCTTCGCGGTTGGAAGCGTCGCCCAGGGTGCGGAAGAACATGACGAAGAGCGTCTGGTTCCAGTTCTCGTCGGCATGGCGGTAAATCTCCATGAGCGCCGACAGCTTGCGCTCCAGCCGCTCGAAGAGAAGCTGAGTGCACAGAGCCAGCCGGCCCGGACGCGCCATGGCGGCCACGACCTGCGAGCAGGCGCAGGAGGGCGCACCGGCGATGAGCCGGTTAAGGGTTCTGAGATATCGCTCCTCGAGGCTCATGAATCAGAGCAGATTCAACTCCAGCAGCGCCTCCTCGGACATCATGCTGCGGTCCCACACGGGCTCGAACGTCAGCTCGACCTCGACCTTGTCGACGCCCTCGACCTTGGCCACCTGGACGTTGACATCCTCGACGAGCGCGTCGGCCATGGGGCAGTTGGGCGCCGTGAGGGTCATGCGGATATGGGCCGTGCGGGCGGGGGTGTAGTCGATGTCGTAGATGAGACCCAGGTCGTAGATGTTGACCGGAATCTCGGGGTCGTATATATTCTTGAGGGTCAGGACTATGTCCCGCTCAACCCTCAAAATCTCGTCGGGTGTCATGTCACTGTCTCTTTAACGAATAGGCCAGCGCGTACATGCGCATCTGCTTGACCATGGCCGCAAGGCCGTTGGCGCGCGTGGGCGACAGGTTCTCGCCAAGGCCCGTGCGCTCGATGAAATAGAGCTCCAAATCGACTATCTCCTGCGGCTCGCGGCCGTTGAAGACGCGGGTCAGCAGCGCCACGATGCCTCGCGTAATCAGAGCATCGCTGTCGGCCGAGTAGTAGACGCGGCCGTCGCGGAGCTCGGCGTCGACCCACACCTTGGACTGGCAGCCCTCGATCATGTAGCGCTCGGTGCGGTGCTCGTCGGATATGACCGGCAGAGTGTCGCTCAGCTGAATCAGGTAGTCGTACCGGTCCAGCCAGTCGTCGAACATCTCGAACTCGGCGATTATCTCATCCTGTATTCTGTCCATAAAAAAAATATCTCGTTACGTTACTTTTTCAATATCTCCTCCAGCACATGGCCCTCGCAGGCCTCGGGCGGAAGGATTCCGAGTACCGAGGCGATGGTCGGTGCGACAGAGGTCATGTCGGCATGGCGCGCATGACGGCTGCGGGAGATGCCGTGGCCGTAGAAAATCAGCGGAACGCGCGTGTCGTAGCCGTACATCGAACCGGACTCCGAACGGCGGTCGTCGCGCTCCTCGATACAGCCCGGCATAAGGTTCAGCACCACGTCGCCAGAACGGCGCGGGTAGAAGCCGTTCTGCATCATCCGCCCGTAGCCCGTGCCGAAGCCGCCGTTGCGAAGCGCCGCAGACGACAGGGCGTGGGACACGCCGCGGAGCTGCATGGTGAAGGTGGCCACCTCCTCCTGGATGTCGGCGGGGTTCAGACCCTTGGAGAATATGAGGTTGCGGTTGAGCCATATAGAGCGGTCGTGGACCGAGGTGACCCACTCGCCCTGGCCGTGGCGGGCGTTGAGAAATCCGTTGACGATGACCTCGGCCTGGCGCATGTTGACCCTCTCGGCCGGCGTGGGGTGCACGTCGTAGGAGGGGCTCGAACCGTGGGCGGCAGTGAGGACCACAAGCACATCCTCGGGCGAAACCTGCGCGAAAAGGTAGGTCAGAAAGTCGGACAGCGAGTCGTCAAGGCGGTAGTACATATCCTCGGCCTCGACGGACTCGGGTCCGTAGGACTCGACCACCATGCGCGAAGCGTCCAGAACGATGTTGAGCATGTCGGGCACGGCATCGGCGCCGAGCGAATACTTGGTCAGAAGGCGCTTGGCGAAGTCGAGCACCGCATCGTTGCCCGCAGGCGAGAGGCGCAGCATGTCGTAGGCTGTCTGCGTGTCGGCGGCACCCTTGATGCCCACGGTGCGAAGAACAGGCTCGCCGTCGCGGCCCGGCTTGGGAAGCTCGACAACTGCACGGCGGCGGTTTTTGTAGAGCGCCGGGCGGCGGCTGAGGCTCCACGAGCCGCTGATGAGCGACATGCCGTAGCGCTCGCGGTTGTAGTCGTCGACCCAATGCGGAAGGTTGAGCATGTAGTAGGTCGAGCTGGACCACATGGCCCGCGACGGCTCCATCCAGTAGCAGACACCGCGGAGGCCTCCCATGACCACGGCCGACTGCGGCTCCAGAGCCACCGTGACAACGCGGCTGTCGGGCCAGGCGGCCGTGAGAGCGTCGCCCGCCGTGGGAGCCGTGAGGTTCACGGGCGAGATGCGGCCGCCCGAGTCGGGATAGCCGAAGCCGCTGTAGCGGCGGTCCTCGATGAGGTTGACGCGGCGGTTGTCGACATAGTCGAACCAGTAGTCGGTGACAACGCCGTGGGTCGAGGGCATGGCTCCCGTGGAGAGCGTGGCCAGAGTAACGGGCGACGAGGACTGCATGAAGTCGTACTCGCCGGCAGCGTAGACCGCACCCGAAAGCAGGCGCTTAAAGCCGCCTTCGCCGAATCCGTCGGCATAACGCTCGATGTCGCCGGCCCGCATTGAGCCGACCACGATGTTAACGACCAGCTTGGGCGGCTTGGCTGCAGCCAGAAGCGTAATCCAAAGCGACGCAAAGGTCGGCAGGTATCTCGCAAATCGTTTCATGTCGATAGTTTATTGTGTTTGGCGCGCTGTGCGCAGACGCTCGTTCAGAACCATTCGCTCGGCATCCAGGTCGATGAATCCCGGAAGCGAAGCCGACTCGGCCAGAGTGCGCTCGAGGAAGGTGCGCCAGGCATCGCTGCGGGGGTGCAGCGGCCGGTGAGCTGCCGCAGCCACGACGGCCTCGACGCGCGGCATGAGGCTCAGGGCCTCGCTGTCGGCCGCAGCCTGCAAAAACTTCTCCGCAATGTAGTCAACGGCCTCGGCCGAGGGGTGGACCATGTCGCGGTCGTAGAAGCGGTAGTCGCGCAAATCGTCGTACATTATCTCGAACGAGGGGAAGTAGTCGACACGCTCGTGGCGCGAGACGACCTCATCGACGGCAAGGCGAAGCACGGCTTTGGAGACCATGTTGCCGCTCAGGCCGTCGGCCTTGTGGCGCACGGGACTGACGGTCAGTATGACATGACGGCCGGCAAGCGGACCGCTCAGCAAAGACTCGAGAGTCTGCACCGTATCTTCGACCGAAAGCCGTTCGCGGACGAAGGCCGAAGCGGGCTCCTTGTGGCAGTTGGCGACGATGCGGCCCGTCTCAGCGTGGCGGAAGACCCACGCAGTGCCCAGGGTTATGATGACAGTGTCGGCGGCGGCCAGCGCGCGGGAACCCTCCTCGACGGCACGGGTCATGACGGCAGCGGCCTCGGCGGCCGAGGGGCGCGTGAACGAGCCGTGAAAGTCGAAGTGGAACATCCCCTCCGCACCGCGGCGCACTTCGTCCGAACTAACGCCCCGGCACTCGGCGCAGCGGCTTATCATCGCCGCAACGGAGACCGGATTGAACATAACGCCCGCAGGATTGGCCGCGACCCTGAACCTGGCGGCCTGCAGGCGCGAGGCGATGCTGTCGGCGAAGCAGGAGCCCGCGGCGAATATGCGGCTGCGGTAGCCTATCTTTTCCGAGAGCTGAAGATGTTCTATTTCGGTGCGGAATTTCACGCCCCGAAGATACGAAAAATTCCTATATTTGCCGTATGAAACTTCGCGCCTGCTGCAAAATAAACATAGGACTGGATGTGCTCCGCCGCCGCAGCGACGGATACCACGACCTGCACACGGTGATGGTTCCCGTGCGCGGACTCTTCGACGTGCTCGACATAGAGCCCTCGGGTTGCGGTGAAGATATATTCAGCCAGACGGGAATAGCCGTGGACTGTCAGCCCGAACAGAATCTGTGCATAGCAGCCGCACGACTCATGCGCAGCCGCTACGGCATAGGCGGAATGCGCATATCGCTCGAAAAGCGCATACCCTTCGGTGCGGGTCTGGGCGGCGGCTCCTCGGACTGCACCGCCGTAATTCGCGCCGCAGACAGGCTGTTCGGCCTGGGACTCGGAGATGAGGAGCTGGCACGCTGCGCCGCACAGCTCGGCAGCGACACGGTGTTCTTCCTGCACGACAGAGCGCAGTTCTGCCAGGGGCGCGGCGAGATAATGAGCCCCGCAGAGCCGCTGCCGGCAGGCATGCATCTGATAGTGGCCAAGCCGGCGGAGATGGTATCGACGGCCGCAGCCTACCGCGGCGTGAAGCCCGCAGTGCCACAGGTGCCGCTGCTGCAGAGACTCGGGCGGCCAATGGCGGAGTGGCAGCAATGCGTGGTCAACGACTTCGAGAGGTCGGTATTCGCACAATATCCGCGCATAGCGCAGCTCAAGGAGTCGCTGACGGCTGCCGGGGCGATATATGCCTCGATGTCGGGCAGCGGCTCGGCTTGTTTCGGGATTTTCGGCAGCGCCGAGCAGGCCGACGCCTGGAAGCCGCCATTCGGCGACGTGTTCGTGCACCGCGAGCAGACGGGCGGAGATTGATTCTGAGCTGCGGAGACTTCGGCCAGAGAGAGAGTAAAAGCCGGCAAAGGAGGAATCAATTTCTAATTTCCAGTTGCCGATGCAGAAAAATTCACTACCTTTGTTGCGTTGCAGTGTCCGTGCCGCAGCAGCGGCGCGGGTGAAAAGGGAATCCGGTGCGAGTCCGGAACAGTACCAGCTGCTGTAAGTCCCCGAAAAATATCCGCAGCATCTCTTCAGCCACTGATTTTCAATCGGGAAGGCGCTGCGGACGGGACGAGTCAGAAGACCTGCTGCCATCACGATTTGCGCCCGCCGGTACGGGCCGGAAATCGATGCCGCCGAACAACTTCGTCCGACAAATTCCGTTTTCCGTCTTCAGACCGCGTGCGCCGACAGGATTGTTTAACGTCGCACCGACAACGATGACTGATTATACCACAGATGCAGGATATTCTCCCGCACGCAGGACCTTGCGGCAGGCATGGGCCGCGCTGGCTTCGGCTGTGCGCTGTCTGGCTCTGCTCCAGACGGCGGCGCTGGCGGCATGCATGAGCTACGGACCCGCGGCAGAGGAGGATTTCGACACGGGGCTCGGCAGCGAGGCCGCAGGCCGCGGGCTATTCATAACATGCGAGGGCAACTTCATGTACGGCAACGCCTCGCTGTCGTTCTACGACACCCGCTCGCGCCGCGCAGAAAACGAGGTTTTCGCCCGCGCCAACGGCATGAAGCTCGGCGACGTGGCCCAGTCGATGACAATACACGGCTCGCTCGGCTGGATTGTGGTCAACAACTCGGGAATAGTCTTCGCAATAGACCTCGACACATTCCGCGAGGCGGGACGAATAACCGGTTTCACCTCGCCGCGATACATGCACTTCATATCCGACCAGAAGGCATATGTGACGCAGATATGGGACCCGAGAATATGCATAGTAAACCCTAAGACGTTCGAGATAACCGGCTATATCGACACCGGAATGGATTTCGCTTCGGGTTCGACGGAGCAGATGGTTCAGATCGGAGAGTATGTATACACCAACTGCTGGTCGTACCAGAACCGAATACTCAAGATAGACACACGCACCGACACGGTGGCCGGCGAGCTGGTGGTGGGAATACAGCCCACATCGCTGGCCGAAGATTGCAACGGCCGTTTGTGGACAATAACCGACGGCGGATACGAGGGTTCGCCGTACGGGTATGAGGCGCCGTCGTTATGCTGCATAGATACAGAGACTTTCACTGTAGAGAGGCGCTTTCAGTTCGCACTCGGAGAGCACCCCTCGGAGATTCAGACAAATGCCGCAGCCGACGTGCTCTACTGGATAAACGACGACATATGGAGCATGCCGGTCGATGCAGAGATGCTGCCGGCAAGGCCATTCGTAGAGTACGACGGGACGATATACTACGGTCTGACCGTGAGCCCAGAGAACGGCGACGTTTATGTGGCCGACGCAATAGACCATGTGCAGAACGGAGTCATACTCAGGTACTCGGCCGAAGGCCAGCTGCTCGACACATTCACGGTGGGTGTCTCGCCCGGCGCATTCTGCTGGAGATAAACGACTCGGGAAGATGAAGAGAGCAGTTTCAGCAGTCATATGCTTCATGGCATTAGCCACGGCGGCAAGCGCACAGCAGAGGCGCGACGAGGTGTCGTACACGGTGCCCATACCCGAAGTGTCGGTCACCGCACGACGCCCGATGAAGGAGACGGGGCTGCAGCAGACTCGTCTCGACTCGGTGGTGCTCAAGGAGAACATTGCCCTGTCGATGGCCGACGTGCTGACGTTCAACAGCTCGATTTTCGTGAAAAACTACGGCCGCGCGACTCTCTCAACCGTGGCATTCCGCGGAACATCGCCAGCGCACACGCAGGTGACCTGGAACGGAATGAGGATAAACTCGCCGATGATAGGCGCAACGGACTTCTCGATGATTCCGTCGTACTTCATAGACGACGCCTCGCTGCTGCACGGAACATCGTCGGTGACCGAAACGGGCGGCGGACTGGGCGGCGCCGTGAAGCTCGCAACACGACCCGCAGAGGGCGAGGGTTTCGGGCTGCAGTACGTTCAGGGAATAGGTTCGTTCGCCACATTCGACGAGTTTCTGCGCCTGACATACGGCAGCGACCGATGGAAGGTGTCGACACGCGCAGTATACTCGTCGTCGGACAACGATTTCAAATACCGCAACTACAACAAGAAACTCAACATATACGACAGCGACCGCAACATCGTCGGGCAGTACTACCCCATCGAACGCAACCGCAACGGAGCATTCGGCGACCTGCACCTGCTGCAGGAGGTGACATACGACACGGGCCGCGGCGACAGCTTCGCCCTGAATGCCTGGTATCTGAACTCGAGACGAGGGATGCCAATGCTGTCGGTAGACTACCGCGACGATAGCGAGTATGTCAACCGGCAGAACGAGCAGACGCTGCGCGCAATAGCCGCGTGGACCCACACCGCCGCAAACTGGAAGGCCGACGCCCACGCGGGATACATACACACCAGCCAGGGATACGACTTCTCGAAATCGCTCGGCAACGGAACCATGGCCGAGATGATACGCTCGCGGAGCAGGATAAACACCATCTACGGGCAGTTCGGCGCCGAGTATGCCCCCGGGCCGCAGTGGCTGCTGACGGCCGATGTGTCGCTGCACCAGCACTTCGTCAGAAGCACCGACCGCAACGTGCTGGAGCTGAATCAGCAGTCGATGGCACAGGGGCAGCACAACAAGGTGGCCATAGGATACGCACAGGCCCGCACCGAGGTCTCGGCTGCCGTGTCGGTCAAGTGGCGGCCCGCAGAGCGCATGGGCATATCGGCGGTGCTGCGAGAGGAGGTGTGCGGCAGCAGCTCTTCGCCGATAATACCGGCTCTGTTCGCCGACTACGTAATATCGCGCCGAGGAAATGTCACCGCCCGCGCTTCGGTATCGCGCAACTACCGCTTCCCGACGCTCAACGACCTCTACTTCCTGCCGGGCGGAAATCCCGACCTGAAGAGCGAGCACGGAATAACCTACGACGCCGGAATATCGTTCGCCGCAGGCAGCAGCGGCAGATACTCGGTTTCGGGCTCGGCGACGTGGTTCGACTCATACATAGACAACTGGATAATATGGCTGCCGACATTCAAGGGTTTCTGGACACCGAAAAATGTCCGCCAGGTTCACGCCTACGGCGTGGAGCTCAAGGCCGACGCCTCGCTGCGAATGACCGAAAACTGGCAGGCGGGACTCGACGGCTCGCTGTCGTGGACGCCCTCGATAAATCGGGGCGATCCTGTGGACTGGGCCGACAACGCCGTGGGAAAGCAGCTGGTATACATACCCGAGTACTCGGCGTCATTGTCGGCAAACATAGCATTCCGCTCGTGGCGATTCACATACAAGTGGTGCTACTACAGCGAGCGTTTCACAACCTCGGACAACAACATGAAGAGCCGCATATCGCGCGTGAAGCCATACTACATGAGCGACGTGTCGCTGGAAAAGGCTCTGTCGTTCAGCTGGTCGGAGATATCGCTCAAGCTGGCTGTCAAGAACCTGTTCAACGAGGAGTACGAATCGGTGCTATCGCGGCCGATGCCGCGCATGAACTGCGAATTTTTCATAGAGATAAGACCCAAGTGGCGCAGAAAATAGCCTCCCGGCAGATATAGAGGCATTGCGGGCTGCCCCATGCAAGGGCAGCCCGCATAATTTTAGGTGTGCAAAAAAAGGTCAGAACTGCAGCTTCACGCCGGCAAGACCGCCGATGCCGTAGCCGGGACAGTAGGCCAAGCCGTAGATGCGGTTGTTGAGAAGGTTGCGGCCCTCGACGAATATCGACACCTCCTCGCCGAAGCTCCACTCGAACACGGCGCGCAAGTCGACCGTGAAGGGGGCTTTGAAGATGCGGGCGTTGTAGCGGTCGTCACCGACCAGATTGGTCCACTCGGTGCGGCTGGCAAGGTCGGCCGACGCACCCAGCTTCCACCGGCGGCCGGTGTACTGCGCCGAGGCTCGCCCCTCGAACGAGGGCAGCGTATTGCACAGCCCCGTCTTGTTTCCGCCGAAGCGGCTCGCACGGGCCATGGCCGAGAGCTCCAGGCCGCTGACAGGACGGTAGGTTATGTCGCCCTCGAGAGAGAAGATGTTGCGGCGGCCCTTCACAACCCCGAACCACATGTAGTCGCGAACGTACCAGTAGCGGTCGTCGTCGGCAAACGACGCCGAGACGAAGACGCGGTACGAGAGGCGGCTTGCGGCAAGGTTGCCGGCGATGCCGGCGCGGAAGTTATAGCGCATGGTGCCGGCATCGAGCACGGTGCCCGGCACCACGTAGGGATTCTCGCGAGAGAGCGACATGAAGTCGTTGTCCGAGAGCTCGCCGTCGGCCTCGACGAACGGAACGATGTGTCCCTTGCGGCTTATGTTGAACCGCAGCCGCAGGTAGGGTGCCACGCGGTGGCGGGCGTCGGTGCCGCGCACGGCGTCGTACCAGTAGTCGGCGCCGAGCAGATACTCCACAAAGCCAGCTTCGCGGCCGTAGCGAAGGGCGGCATGAACACGGCTGGAGCCGTAGCCCAAATCGCCCGTGCCGCGCACGGCGTCGTAGTCGGCATCGGCGCGAAGGGTGTTGCGGCCCAGGCGCCGGGCGACGGAAGCCGAGGCGCCGTAGGCATACTCGCCGTAGCGGGCCTTGAACTCCTCGAGCGCAGCGTCGCGCTTCTTAGAGTCGTCGCGGAAGAAGATGCCGCGAACGGCAACGTTGAAGTTGGTGCGGCTCAGGTCGGCGAAGTCGTCGCCGAAGCGTATCTCGCCGCACAGACGGCCGGTATTGATGCGGTCGCCGAGAGCTGCAGCCACAGCGGGCACATATGCGTCGCTCTCGGGAGTCGAGGAGGCAGAGTAGCGGCGGCGGTTGCGGTCCTCATAGGAGAAGTCGCCGGCAAGCTGGCGGCGGCCCGTGTAGAGGCCCAGCGTGATGCCGGCAAGGTTGTCCATGGAGCGCGAATCGTGCTTCTCGCCGAAGTAGTTCTTCACGTTGTCGTAGGTGCCGCGGTGGTTGACCCTGAACTGTGCAAAGCCAGTGTCGGGATTCTGCGTCGAGACGTAGATGTCGCCCTCGCTCTGAAGGGGTATTCCAACGCCGGCCTTGATATAGAAGGGGCTGGGGCGGTTGAAGTCCCAGTAGGTGACGGTGGCGGGACGGAACTTGTCGGTAGTAAGGCTCGTCTGCCACGACAGGGGCGTAATCGAGTAGTCGATGTCGGGACGCATGCGGGTAGTGTCGGTCATGTCGGGCTCGACGGCCAGCTTCTGCGCCCGCTCGATGCTGGGAACATAGTCGCGGGTGACCTCAACCTGCTTCTGCATCTGCGCCGCAAGGGTCGCGGGCAGAATCACCGCCGCGAAGGCAAGGATATATATCTTATTCATCTTCATAATAGCATCACTTTAATGCCGAAATTCGTGCCCGGGCCTCGTCGACGACTCCGTCGTCGGAGGGCGAGTATCCGTCGGCTACACTCTGATAGGTGGCGCGCGCCTGGAACATGTCGCCGCGCGCAGCGTAGATGTCGCCCAGCGTGAGGAATGCGCGGGCCAGCACCTTGGACTGCGGCGTGCCGCTCTCGGAGAGTGCGTAGACGCGCTTCTCGGCTTCGTCGTAGCGCTTGGCGGCATAGTCGTCGAGGATGAGTCTGTAGGCCGACTCGGCGCCCTCGCGGGTAGACGGCTCGGCACTCAGCCGGGTGTAGAGGGCCACGGCGCGGTCATGAGCCCCGGCATGCTCCTCGACCTCGGCAAGCGCGAAGCGTATCTCGCGCAGCGCAGTGCCCGACGAGCGTTTGTCGGAGACATAATCCGCAGCTTCACGGACAATTTGTGCATCGCCCGACGAAGCGGCCGAGCGGGCATAGCCCAGAAGAGCCTTTTCGCGCGTCTGCTCCGAGGACGAGACCTCGAACAGCGAGCGGTAGGCCGCGGCGGCATCGCCATACTCGCGGCGGTCGTAGCAGATGGACGACAGGCGCTCGAGAACCCGCTCGGTATACTGCGATGCGGGGCGCGCGGCAAGGCGCTTGAGCGATTCGGCGGCGCCCGATTCGTTGCCCTGGCGCAGGCGGCAGTCGCTCAGGTAGAAGAGCGCATCGTCGATGTAGTAGCCCTTGGGATAGGAGTCGACATAGGAGGCAAGGGCTCGCTCGGCCTTGCGGATGTCGCCGCCGATGTAGAGCGACTGTGCGGCGGCGAAGGTGAGCGAGTCGCGCGACATGCGGTCGGTATCGCCCTCGACACCGGCACTCTCGGCATATGCGAAATAGCCCTCGGCATCGCCGCGCGAGACATATATCTCGCGGATGCCCTGCACGGCATCCTTGGCCTGGCGCGAGCCGGGAGCCGTCTCGACGACCCTCTTGTAGTAGGTCAGCGAGCGCTCGTCCTCGCCCAGATTCTGGCAGGCGAGACCCAAATCGGTCAGAGCCTGAACGGCATAGGGCGACGAGGGGTATCTCTCGGTGAAGCGCTCCAGAGCCCGGGCGCCGTCAGCGAAGCGCTCCTGCGACATGTAGGTGCGGCCCAGCTCGTAGGCGGCATCGTCGGCATACTCGCCACCGGCAGCCTCGGCCCTCTCCAGGGCGGCTATCTTATCGGCGATGCGGCCCTGCACGCCCAAGGTTATGGCGTAGCGGTAGCGCGCATAGTCCGACGAGGGAGTGCCGGCAGCGGCGGCCGAAGAGTAGTTGCGGGCAGCCTCGTCGTAGCGGCGCTCGGCATAGTGGGCATCGGCGATGCGGTTCAGGGCATCGGTGCGGTAGTCGTCGCGCGAGGGGTAGAGCGAGGTGAAGCGCTCGAAGTTCGCACGGCCCCCAGCGGGGTCGTCAGAGGAGACGTAGGTATAGCCTATGTTGTAGTGGGCCAGGGCATATTCGCGTTCGCTCTTGGGAGCGCGCGCCAGATAATCCTCGTAGCGGCGGCGCGCAGTATCGTAGTCGCCCTCGGCATATGCTATCTCGCCCTGCCAGAAGAGCGCCAGGGCGTTGTATTTGGGACTAACGCCCGAGGCAAGCGACTCGCGAAGATTGCGCGACGCGGAGCTCATGTCGCCAGCCGAGAAGCTCTGCAGGCCGCGGAAGTAGGTTATCTTCTGCAGCGCGGCGCGCATGCCCGCGTCGGGCGAGGGCTGCTGGCGGATGGCCTCGTAGGCCGCATCGTAGTCGCGCGAGTTGTAGTAGGCCGCGATGAGAAGCTCGCGGGCCTCGGGAACGCGCTCCGAGGCGGGGTACTTGTCGATGTAGCGCGTGAGCACGTTGATGGCACCGTTGAAAGCTCCGCCGCCCGTCTCGTACTGCAGCTTGCCGTAGTTGAAGAGGGCGTCTTCGGCGATGCGGGCGTCGAAGGCGTCGTTGGAAGCCATGGCGAAGGAGTGCATGGCGGCCTGCTTGTTGCCCGTGCGGAGCATGCAGTCGGCCAGGTGGTAGGAGGCGTTCTGCGTAAGCCGGTCGTCGGGACCGCACACGCGGCGCAGATACTCCGAAGCCTCGGAATAGCGGCCCGTGCGGTAGAGCGAATAGCCGGTGATGTAGTTCTCCGAGCGGCCTATGTCGCCGCCCGAGGATTTGTAGCGGTCCATGTATTCGGCACTCTTGCCGTAGTTTTCGAGTTTGAACCACGACTCGGACATGATTCTCTCCAGATCGCGGCGGCTGTTGCCCGCGGCATGCTCCAAAAGCTCGTCGCCGCGCTCGACGACATAGGCGTAGTTGCCCTCGTTGAACTCTATCTGCAGCAGATAGAAGGGCACAAGACGCGAATAGGGAGCACGCGACTCGAGCGACTGGAAGCCCCGGCGGGCCGAGGTGTAGTCGCCCTCGGCATAGCTGATGTAGGCGCGGTAGTAGGTGGCGTGGTCGGCATACTCGCTGGTCAGGGGCACCTTGTCGAAGTGTTCGGCGGCCTCGCGGTAGCGGCCGCCGACGAAGGCTATGTAGCCCGTGCGGATGTCGTACTGGGCGCGCTGCTCGGGGGCGAGAGCCGCATAGTTGACCTGGGCGAAGTACTGCGACGCCTCGTCGAAGGCTTCGCGCTTGCACGCCTCGGCCGCCAGCGCGAAGCGCACGTCGTTGAGGTAGGGAGAGCCCTTGTATTTGTCAAGGTAGGCTATAAGAGCTGCCGACGCGTCGCGCTCGCCGGTCTCCATGGCGCATACGGCGATGTAGTAATCGGCCTCGGCGGCCTGCTCCAAATCGGACGTGGCAAGCAGCGCGCGCGCGCGGGTGAACTCCTCGCCGGCATCGTAGTGGCGGCCCGCCGCAAACAGCTCGCGGCCCACGGACATGTGCGCCTCGGCTTCGGGCGAGGCCGCACGGGCGCCCGTGAAAGTTGCGGTCAACAGCAAAACTGTGACTGTCAAATAGTTTCTCATAATCTCACTAAATTGCGGCTCCGCATCTTCGCGGGATTCGGCCGCACCGATGCAAATATAGCTATTTTGCCGCGATTGAAAAAATAGAATCGGACCTTTCGCGGAACGGTTCTTGCCTTTGCGGCATCTGCTAAACAATCGAGCGCATATGACAATAAAATCGACTGTCCGCATGACGGACGATTCGCGCTTCGAGCCCGCAACAGGGCCGTCGCGCGAACAAATGAATCCCAAGGAGCTGTTTCTCTGCTCCGCAGCCACATGTGCAGCCTTAACGGCTCTGTCAATCATGAAGCGCCAGCGAATAGCGCCCGTGAACTTCGAGGTGACAGTATCGGGGCGGCTCTCGACAGACGAGGTGCGCGCCGAAAGCGTCTACGAGTCATTCGAGGTATTCTACCGCGTAGAGACGCGCAACGACGATGACGATGCGCGCGTGGGACGAGCAATAATTCTGGCCCACGACAAATACTGCGGCCTGGTGAGGATGCTGAAGATGATAGGTCCAGTATCGCGCGGCATATCGGCCGTGGTGTCGGTGCCTGCGGCGTCGATGCCATGACGCAGGAGCGCCACGGTGCCTAAACAGAGCAAGCGGCCGGCCCCATCGGGACCGGCCGCTGTGTTGATGGCCGCACAGGCGATTACATGTCGCGGCAGTTGCGTTTGTCGGTGATGGTGCCGTCGTCGAGGACGACTACCCCGCTGCGGGCACGGAGCATGGTCTTCAGCGTCGAGGCGTCGACGTTGTAGCAGCGGATGTCAAGGCCGCCGGCCGAGATGTAGGTCACATCGTGCAGCGGCTTGGAGGTCAGGCATATGACCTGTGCGCCCTCGGCCGCAGCGCGTGCGGCCATATGCTCCAGGCGGCTGCGGCACGAGCCGTCGAGCGCCGAGGCATCGTCGGTACAGAACATGTAGAGGCGGCCCTGCACAGAGAGTATCTCGCCGGTGGCATCGCCCTCGACGTCGCGTACGGCGAACTCGGCAACGGTGGGACGCATCGAGTGTTCGTCGCCAGTGGTGTAGGTGTCGGCCCACTCCCAGAGCGAGCTGTCGCGCCACTCCTCGTCCTCGAGGGCGAACTCGTGCAGCTTGCCGGTGGATATGTTGCGGTAGACCAGCACGGTGCGCACATCGCGAGAGGCATCCTCGGCGGCGGCGCGCTCCATCTCGGCGCCGATGTTAACGCCGACCTTGTAAGGCAGGAAATCTATGGGCGGAAGGTGCAGGTAGGAGTAGCAGCCCAGGCCTATCGAGACGGCGAAGAAGAGCGCGGCAAGCAGCACCTCGCGCATATTGAAGCAGAACATGCGCCCGTGGCGGTTGCACCACATGACAACGAACGACATGGGTAGCAGAACGGCATTCTTGGCAAAGGTCTGCCACGGAGTCAGTTTGACGGCATCGCCGAAACAGCCGCAGTCCTCGACGGGTATGACCGTGGCGCTCAGCAAGGTAAGAACCGTGAAGAAGAGCATCGACACGAAGGCGATGGTCGAGACCAGCCTGATTCTCACGCCGAAGAGCAGCATGAGACCCATCATCATCTCGGCGCCGCACAGCCACACGGAGAAAACCATGCTCGCACCGCTGAGCTCCTCGAAGCCGTAAATCGAGAGGTACTCCTCGATTTTCATGGCCGTGCCCCACGGGTCCATCGACTTCACGGCGCCCGAAAAGATGAACGTCAGCGCCAGGACGAGCCGGCAGGCGGTGCAGATTATGTTCCGGGTGCGGCGGTTCATGTTCGCGATATTACAGGCTCGACAATGGCCGCGATGCGGCTGAATATCTCATCGGCCGAGGCCATGGAGCCGCTGCCGTCGGAGCAGTCGACGGTGCGCAGCGCAGGGTCGTGACCCGCAGCTTCGAGATATACGGCACGCACACGGCGCTGAAGCTCGAGAGACGATTCGTGGATGTCGGCGCCGCCATTAAGGTAGCTGCGGTCGTCACCGCCGCGCTTGCCGCTCAGCTTGTCCTCCGTAAAGCGGAAGGGAACGTCGAGAAAGAGCGACAAATCGGGGCGCGGAATGGCGTAGTGAGAGTATTCCAAATCGAGAATCCACTCGGCCAGACGGCGGCGCTCCTGCTCGTCGGCGACCTTGGCGCACTGGTAGCCTATGTTGGAGTAGACGTAACGGTCGGCTACGACCACCTTGCCCTCGGCCATCCAGCGGCGGATGGTAGCGGCGGCATCGGCCCTGTCGCCCGCATAGAGCAGCGCGACAAGATAGGGATTGACCTGCTCGAGCGTGCCCAGCTCGCCGCGCAGAAAACGGCTTATGAGCTCGCCGTAGACGGGCGCATCGAAGCGCGGGAAGTGCACGAAAGCCACATCCAAACCGCGCTTCAGCAGCATATCCTGCAGTTTCCTGACCTGTGTCGATTTTCCGGCGCCGTCGACGCCCTCAAGCACTATAAACATAGGTTTTACACTTTACTTTCTAAGCATCCTGACGGCCCGCCGCACTCCCGCGGCAAGAGCCTCGATTTCATCTTCGGTATTGTAGAGCGCCATAGACGCGCGGCACATGCCGCTCACACCGAAGCGCCGCATGACAGGCTCGGCGCAATGGTGGCCCGTGCGCACGGCGATACCCAGCTTGTCGAGTATCATGCCCACATCGTAGTTGTGCACACCCTCGATATCGAACGACACGATGGAGCACTTATCCTCAGTGGTGCCGTAGATGCGAAGGCCCTCTATCTCCGAAAGCAGCCGGTGGGCCAGCTGCGTGAGGCGCCGCTCGTGGTCCTCGACAGCCGCAGCGTCGAGGCTGCTGACGAAACGCACGGCTTCGGCCGCGGCGATGGCTCCGACATAGTTGGCAGTGCCGGCCTCGAACTTGAGCGGCAGCGGAGCATAGGTGGTCTTCTCGAACGAGACGCTCTCGACCATGTCGCCGCCGCCGGCGCAGGGAGGCATCTGCTCGAGCAGCTCGCGGCGGCCGTAGAGCACGCCCGTGCCCGTGGGTCCGTAGAGCTTGTGAGCCGAGAAGGCGTAGAAGTCGCAGCCCATACGGGCAACGTCGGTGCCGCCGTGGACTATGCCCTGGCAGCCGTCGACAGTAACGTGCGCGCCGGCGGCATGCGCACGGGCCACGACAGTCTCGATGTCGGGACGCGTGCCAAGGGTGTTGGAGGCCTGCGTGACGGCTACCATGCGCGTACGGCTGTCTATAAGGGTGTCGAGCAGCTCGGTGCAGAGGCGGCCGCTGTCGTCGAACGGAAGCACGCGAATCTCGGCGCCGCGGGCCTGGGCAGCCATCTGCCAGGGCACGATGTTCGAGTGGTGCTCCATCTGACTTATGATGATGTTGTCGCCCTCGCGCAGGAAGCGCTCCGACCACGACCGGGCCACGGTGTTCAGCGAAGCCGTGGCGCCCGAGGTGAATATAACCTCCTCGCGCGAGGAGGCGCCGATGAAGGTGCGAATCTGCTCGCGGGCGGCCTCGTACATGGCCGTAGCCTCGGACGAGAGGTAGTGCACGCCGCGGTGGATGTTGGCGTTCAGCTCGCGGTAGAGGCGCTCCGTGCACTCGATGACAGCGCGCGGCTTCTGGGCCGTGGCGCCGCTGTCGAGATAGACCAGCGGGCGGCCGTAGACCGTCCGCGACAGTATGGGAAACTCCTCGCGTATTCTGGCAATGTCGAGCATCGGCTACAAATGTTCTATTATCTCCCGCAGGCGCTCCTCGACAGTCCCGGCAAGCTCGCCGACGGCACAGTCGGAGACTATGTCCAGCAGGAATCCTTCGGTCAGCAGTCGGCGGGCTGCCTGCTCGCTCAGACCGCGCTGACGCATGTACATGACCGCCTCGTCGTCGGCGCGGCCCACGGTGGCGCCGTGCGAGCACTTCACGTCGTCGGCGTAAATCTCGAGCTGGGGCAGCGTCGTGATGCGGGCCTCGTCGCCCAGAAGCAGGTTGCGGCTTGTCTGGCGGGCGTCGGTGCCGTCGGCACCCTGCGCCACGACGGCACGTCCCTCGAAACGCATGCGTCCGTCGCCCGAGGCCACGCCCTTGACAACGGCACTGCTGCGGCACGAGGGCGCATCGTGCATAACGCGCATATCGAGCTGCACGCTCTGGTTTCGGGCGGCAGCCGCTACGCCCGAGAAGCTGAAACCGGCCTCGGGCTGGCAGAGCGATGCGCAGATGTCGAGCGACGCATTGCCGGCCGCGACGGCCGTCATACGGAACTGGCTGCCGGCCTGCTGGCGCACCTCGACCGAAGCGCCGACGTCGCTGAACAGACCGACTACATGCACGCTGGCACCGCAGGCAAGTTCAAAATGCGCCGTCTGAGCCTCATCGCAGGCAGGGGCCAGCAACAGACGCACCTGGGCGCCTTCGGCGGCCCGGATGTTCAGAGGCCCGCCCTCGCGCGCCACCAGGATGACCGCCTCATCGCCCGCAGCGACGTGCAGATGGCCCTGCACGGGGTGCAAATCCGCATTCGAGATATGTTCGGTGAATCCCATCGCGCTACTGACGGCCGTATTCGTTGATTATTCTGTCGTAGCCCTCCTTTTCGAGCGTGAGAGCCAGCGACTTGTCGCCCGAGCAGATGATGCGGCCGTTGTAGAGCACGTGCACCACGTCGGGGACGATGTAGTCCAGAAGGCGCTGGTAGTGGGTGATGACTATCGTGGCGTTGTCGGGCCTCTTCAGACGCGTAACGCCGGTAGCCACCACGCGCAAGGCGTCGATGTCGAGGCCCGAGTCGGTCTCGTCGAGAACCGACAGCGACGGCTCCATCATGGCCATCTGGAAAATCTCGTTCTTCTTCTTCTCGCCGCCCGAGAAACCCTCGTTGACCGGACGCGAGATGAGTTTGTAGTCGAGGCCGACAACCTCGCACTTCTCGCGCACCATGCGCAGGAACTCAGCGGCTGCAGGAGGCTCCTCGCCGCGGTAGCGGCACCGCTCGGCCACGGCCGCCTTCATGAACGAGGCCATGGGCACGCCGGGAATCTCGACCGGATACTGGAAGCCGATGAACAGACCCTCGCAGGCCCTCTGCTCGGCAGGCATGTCGAGCAGCTGGCGGCCGTTGAAGAGGACCTCGCCGTCCGTAACCTCGAACTTGGGATTGCCCGCAAGCACCGAGGCGAACGTACTCTTTCCCGAGCCGTTGGGGCCCATCACGGCATGCACCTCGCCGGCTTTGACCTCGAGGTTCACGCCCCGCAATATCTGCCTATCGCCGATACGGGCGCAAAGGTTTTTGACTGTAAGCATATTAATAGTCAATCTTATTTTTCAATCACTACCCTACTGCCCCTTCGAGGTTGAGCGCCAGCAGCTTCTGCGCCTCGACCGCGAACTCCATGGGCAGCTTGGAGAGCACCTCGCGGGCGTAGCCGTTAACAATCAGGCCCGCAGCCTGCTCGGTGGTAAGGCCGCGCTGGTTGCAGTAGAAGAGCTGCTCCTCGGAGATCTTCGAGGTGGTGGCCTCGTGCTCCAGAACAGCCGACGAATTGCGGCAGTCGGCCTCGGGGAAGGTGTGGGCCCCGCAAAGGCTGCCGATGAGCAGCGAGTCGCACTGCGAGTAGTTGCGGGCATTGTCGGCTCCGCGGGCCACGCGGACCAGTCCGCGGTAGGCGTTCTGGCTGCGGCCGGCCGAGATGCCCTTGGATACTATGCGGCTGCGTGTGTTGCGGCCCAGGTGTATCATCTTGGTGCCGGTGTCGGCCTGCTGCATGTTGCCCGTCATGGCCACCGAGTAGAACTCGCCAACGGAGTTGTCGCCGGCAAGCACGCAGCTCGGATACTTCCACGTGATGGCCGAGCCGGTCTCGACCTGCGTCCACGACAGACGCGCATTCTGGCGGCAGATGCCGCGCTTGGTGACGAAGTTGTAGACGCCGCCGCGGCCGTCCTTGTCGCCCGGGTACCAGTTCTGGACGGTCGAATACTTGACCTCGGCATCGCGCTCGACGACAATCTCGACGACGGCGGCATGCAGCTGGTTCTCGTCGCGGCGCGGAGCCGTGCAGCCCTCAAGGTAGCTGACATATGAGCCCTCGTCGGCCACGATGAGCGTGCGCTCGAACTGACCCGTGCCCGCCGCATTTATGCGGAAGTAGGTCGACAGCTCCATAGGGCAGCGGACGCCTTTGGGAACGTAGCAGAACGAACCGTCGGAGAAGACTGCGGCGTTGAGCGCCGCGTAGAAGTTGTCGCCATCGGGAACGACCGAGCCAAGATACTTCTGCACCAGCTCGGGATATTCGCGCACGGCCTCGGACATCGAGCAGAATATTATGCCCTTCTCGGCCAGGGTCTGCTTGAAGGTGGTCTTGACCGACACCGAGTCCATGACGGCATCGACAGCCACGCCCGACAGGGCCAGCTGCTCCTCGAGAGGTATGCCCAGCTTATCGAAGGTGCGCTTCAGCTCGGGGTCGATATCGTCGGCCGAACCGGCGCTCTTGCGCGGCTTGGGAGCGGCATAGTAGATTATGTCGTCGAAATCTATCTCGGGAATGGTCAGATGGGCCCACGACGGAGGCGTCATAGTGAGCCAGCGGCGGTAGGCATGAAGCCTCCGCTCGAGCATCCATGCCGGCTCCTGCTTCTTTGCCGATATGGTGCGTATGACCTCTTCGGAGAGGCCTTTGCCGATGGTTTCGGTGGCTATGTCGGAGGAGAAGCCGTACTTGTACTCCTCGCCGGCAGGATGCACTGCCTCCATATTTTCCTCGATTCGGGACATGTCGTTGTTATAGCGGATGCAAATTTACAAAATCCGCCGGCATTTTCCAATCCGACGGCTCTTTTTCGGTCTGCAAACATCCTACCGTCACGACTCGGCAGCGCGGCGGCGCTCCTCGCGGGCGGCGATGGAGACGCTCAGCTCATAGAGACCGAACAGCGGCGCTATGACCAGCAGCGCGCTCACGATGTCGGGAGGGGTGATGACCACGGCCAGCAGGGCCAGTATCATGAAGGCATGGCGGCGGTAGCGGCGCATGAACGCGGGAGTCAGCAGACCCGCACGGGCGAGCAGCTTCACGGCAAGCGGCAGCTGGAAGATGACGCCGCAGGCGAGGGTCACGTCGATGACTGTCGACAGGTAGGAGTTCACGTCGATCATGTTGCTCACAGCAGCACTGGCACTGTAGCCCGACAGAAAGCTCACCGCAAGCGGCGCGACGGCCATATAGCCGAAAGCGGCTCCGAAGAGAAAGCAGAGCGACACCTTAAGTGCGAACATCCTGCAGCCGCGGGCCTCGCGCTCGGTGAGCGCCGGGCGCACGAAGCTCCACAGCTCGGCGACGATATAGGGCAGCGAAACCACCGCGGCGGTGAAGAATGCGGCCTTCAGATGCAGGTTGAGCTGTCCGGCCATGGAGGTGTTGACCAGCGGCACTGCCGCGCGGTTCAGATAGAGAGCATCGGCACCGAGCAGGCCGGCCAGCCGCGCCAGCAGGCGGTTGGTCGGAAAATCGGGCTTCATGGGGCCCATCAGCAGGCCGTCGACGACATACCGCTTGGCGATGAATGCCGCAACGAACATCACCGCAAGCATCGCAGCCCCGCGCAGCAGATGCGGCCTGAGCGCCTCGAGATGCTCGCCGAAGGTTCCCTCGCTATTTTTCCGATTGCTCATAATCAAACCTATGCGCCATCAAGCCTCAACTCGGCCCGGCCACCCGGCATAGGCCGGCGGCAGGTGCAAAACGACCGGGAATCCGCACTCGGAATCCCGGACGATCGGAGTTTAAGGCGCAGGCGCTAATTCTCGCCGTTGCCGGTGTTTGCGTTCTTGGGACGGCGGCCGCGGCGCTTCTTGGGTGCCGGAGTCTCCGATGCAGTTGTTGCGGTCTCGGAGGCAGGTGCTGCGGCGGCGTTCGCGTTCTTGGGTCGGCGGCCGCGGCGCTTCTTGGGTGCCGGAGTCTCCGATGCAGTTGTTGCGGCCTCGGTGGCAGGTGCTGCTGCGGCGTTCGCGTTCTTGGGTCGGCGGCCGCGGCGCTTCTTCGGTGCCGGAGCCTCCGATGCAGTGGATGCAGTTTCAGGAGCAGGGGCTGCGGCGGCATTCGCGTTCTTGGGTCGGCGGCCGCGGCGCTTCTTCGGTGCCGGAGACTCCGATGCAGTGGCAGCGGCCTCGGGGGCAGGTGCTGCGGCGGCGTTCGCGTTCTTGGGACGGCGGCCGCGACGCTTCTTGGGTGCCGGAGCGCTCTGTGCGGCAGCTTTTGCAGCCTCGTCGCCCTCGTCAGAGTAGTCCTGCTTGACGGCGTCCTTGAACTCCTTGACTCCGCGGCCCATGCCGCGCATCAGTTCGGGAATCTTCTTGCCGCCGAAAAACACAAGCGCCAGAACGACCAGAAGTATAATCTCTGTGGCGCCTATATTGCCGAGAAACATCGGCATAATCGACAAAAACATAATAAATACAGTTTTTTAACTCGTGCAAATATACGCATAATATTCAACAAAGCCAAAACGCTTTCGGTTCAGCAACTTCGCTGAGCAGAACTACTACTCCCCGGCAGCCTCGTCGATACCCGCCGAAGGGTCGACGAGCGTATCGTCGGTAGCTCCGAAGGTGCGGTAGTAGTCGTTGAAGCGCTCGACGGCCTCGCGGCGGCCCGAGGCCGCTGCCAGATAGTAGAGTCGGTCGAGCATGTAGACCTTGTCGTCGAGCGCGTCGGCCACCAGGTCGGCCTGAACGCCCTCGAAAGTCAGGTAGTACTCGATGTACTCGATGAGATTGTCCATGTACTCGTACAACAGCGCGTCGCCCTTCTCATCGGCACCGGCAAGATAGTAGGCCCGAATGAGCGGGAAGGTGTTGTAGTAGGAGAATCTTATCTGCGAGGTGGGCAGCTTCTCGAGAGCCAGGTCGAGCAGCTCCACAGCCTCGTCGCTGCGACCCTGACGCGCCAGCTCCGAAGCCACGCGGGCGAAGCCGTCGCGCAGGTGTGAAGCCGACATGTTGTACTGCGTGAAGTGGTCGACATAGGTCCTCGGGTCGGAGACGTTGCCGTAGCGGAACACATCGCGAAGCAGCGGCGCGGAATAGTCGGGGTCGACACGCCCCAGATCGCCGTAGCGGGCGTCATAGGGAGTGTAGATAGGCACCAGACGGTAGGCGAAGCCGTCGAACTGCATGTAGTCCAGCAGGCCGAGGTTGCGAACGGTGAAGGTCTGGGTGAAGAATATGGGGCGCTTCCAGTCGAAGTTGGCGAGCATGTCGACTATAATCAGCTCGTTCTTGTCGAGGTAGTTGCCCTTGAGATTCATGTAGACCGTGTCGACCATAAGGTCGCGGTCCTGTTCACGGACGATGCCCGAGGCGATGGCGTTATCCTTGTCGACCGGTATGGCTATCGTGCGGCTGGGGATGTAGTCCGACTTCTCGCCGCGGAACAGCTCGGCCTTGGTGTTGGGATGGTCGCTTATGATGAACTCCATGAGCTCCTTGGCCGTCACGGGCCGCTGAATGCGGTCGAGGATGTATATCTGGTTGTTCGTGTCGCCGGAGTACTTCGACCGCGGCAGCGACAGGGGCACGGGCGCCGAATCGTTCGAGGCGGTCTTCATCTGGTCGATGTACCAGTCGCCGCCCAGATAGGAGGTGTTCATAATCTTCACGTCGGGACGCACGCCGTCGATCTCCTGGTTGAGCCACAGCGGGAAGGTGTCGTTGTCGCCGTAGTTGAGGATGATGGAGTTGGGCAGCGTGGACTGCAGGAAATTCCAGCCAAGGTCGCGGGCCCAGGTGCGGTGCGAACGGTCGTGGTCGTCCCAGTTCTGGGCTGCGAGAACGCACGGAACGCTCAGCGACACGACGGCAGCGGCTACAATGGCCCCCTTCTGACGTTTGGAGAGCGTGAAGAAGAGCTCGCGAAGCGCCGCAGCGCCCAGACCTATCCACATGCAGAAGGCATAGAACGAGCCGGCATAGACGTAGTCGCGCTCGCGGGGCTCCAGCGGCTGGGTGTTGAAGTAGGCCACCAGCGCCGGACCGGTCATTATGAAGAGCCACATGACCACCGTGAAGTTGCGGCGGTCGCGGTTCAGCTGCCACATCATGCCTATCAGACCCAGCAGGAAGGGCAGGAAGTAGTATTTGTTGCGGGCGCGGTTCCCGGCCACCTCGCGCGGCAGGTTCTCCTGCGGGCCTATGTAGAGGCGGTCGATGGCCTTGATGCCCGACATCCAGTTGCCGTCGATTATCGTGGCGCCGTCGGCCTGTATGTCGTTCTGGCGGCCGACGAAATTCCACAGGAAGTAGCGCCAGTACATGTAGTTGAGCTGGTAGGAGAAGAAGAATCGCAGATTCTCGCCGAAAGTGGGCTCGGTTATGCGGCGCTTCTCGTAGCCGTCGTCGTAGAAACGCGTGCGGCCGAAGTCGTAGACGCGCCCCTTGACCGGGCGGCCGTCGTCGTCGCGCATTATCTCGCCGTCGTCGTCGCGCAGGGTCTCGATCTTGGTGCGGTAGGCGGCCCAGGCCTTGTAGTCGCTCTCGCTGCGCTGGCGGCTCCACATGCGGGGCATGAGGTGCATGAAGCCGTCGGCATAGATGTAGTTGCTCATCTCGCGGCGCGGCACGTAGCGCTTCAGACTGTCGTCATAGGTGTATGTGTCGCGGAACTCGACATCCTCTATCGGCGCCGAGTAGTAGGCTCCGTAGAGCAGCGGCTTGTTGCCGTACTGGTCGCGGTTGAGAAACGACAGCAGCGCAAAGGGCGTGCTGGGGTTGTTGCTGTTCATGGGCGGATTGGCCGCAGCGCGGATGGTAACCTGTGCATAGGAGGTGTATCCGACGATTATCATGAGCGTCGACAACAGCACCATGTTCCACACAGGGCGGCCGCGGCGGTGCGTGCGCCAGACTCCGTACGAGAGCAGCCCTATGAGCAGCAGCACGAAGAAGACCAGGCCCGAATTGACCGGCAGCGACAGCGTGTTGACGAAAAACAGGTCGACATAGGCGCCGATGAGCACCGTATAGGGTATTATCAGGCAGTAGACCGCCCCGAGTATGGCGAACGAGACCGCCGTGGTGAGCAGCACGCCGCGGAGCGTCACGTGCGCCGTGCGGCGGAAGTAGTAGATGAACACCAGTGCGGGGATGGTCAGCAGGTTCAGAAGATGCACGCCGATGGAGAGACCCGTCAGATAGGCAATCAGGATTATCCACCGTGCCGCGTGCGGCTCGTCGGCCTGGTCCTCCCACTTGAGCATGAGCCACACCACAAGCGCCGTGAACATCGACGAGAGGGCGTAAACCTCGCCCTCGACGGCCGAAAACCAGAAAGTGTCGGTGAAGGTGAAGGCCAGCGCGCCTATGGCGCCCGCGATAATCGAAGTCGCAGCATCGCCGGGGCTAAGCTCGCCGCCCTGGCGCATGAAGAACTTGCGCGCGATGTGAGTCACGGTCCAGAAGAGGAACAGGATGCAGAAAGCGCTGGCAATGCAGTTCATGGCATTTATCGCGTGGGGCACATAGTGCGTCGAGGGAGCCAGCAGCGAGGCGATGCGGGCCATGAGCATGAAGAGCGGCGCTCCGGGAGGGTGCCCCACCTCCTGCTTGAATGCGCAGGCTATGAACTCGCCGCAGTCCCACAGGCTCGGGGCGGGTTCGGTAGTCAGCAGATATGTCGCTGCGGCAATGGCGAAGACCGCCCAGCCGACGATGTTGTTCCAGCGCGTGAATAGTCTCATTCCCTAATCAATAAATGTTTCAAACTGCAAAAATAATCATTTGTCGTGTAAAATCAATTTTTATCCCCGCACACTCTCTTTTAGATGCATATAGCGACCGAAAAAAACACCCCGCCGCAACATACGGCCGAGCCGGCCGACAGCGAGGTGTCGGCCGGCTCGGCAGATGCGCTCCCGTCCTGCGCGCCGCATCAGCTGTCGCCCAGGCGGCCGCGGCGGTGGCGGTACTGCAGCGGGCTGATGCCGTACTTCTGTTTGAAGCAGGTGCTGAAGTAGCGCAGAGTGTTGAATCCCAGCAGTTCGCAGATGTCCGAGACGTTGTACTCGGGATTGTTGACAAGCATGTCGGCCGCACGCTGCAGCTTAATGGTCTTGATGAACTCCGACGGAGTCTGGCCCGAGATGGCCTTGAGCTTGACGAAGAGTTTGGTGCGCGCCATGGCCATCTCCTTGGCGAAGAACGTGATGCTGAACTGCGGATTGTCGATGTTGGCGTCGATGACCTCCATTGCCCGCTCGATGAACTGTCGGTCCATAGAGGAGTAGACCAGATTCTGGGGCTCGATGTGCTGCTGGCCGCCGAACTTCTCGCGCATGGCGATTCGGTTGTTTATCAGATTGTTGCATCGCGACAGCAGAATGCTCGTATTGAACGGCTTGGCGATGTAGTCGTCGGCACCGAGCTGAAAGCCGCGGATGTTGTTGGCCGTCGAAGCATAGGCCGTAAGGGCGATGAAGGGTATGTGGCTGGTTTCGAAATTGCCCTTGACGGCTTTGCAGAACTCGAATCCGTTCATGTTGGGCATGACGATGTCGCTGACTATGATGTCGGGAGTGAAGCGCTTCATTATCTCGAGCGCCTCGGCGCCGTCGCCGGCGAGGACCACCTGATAGCTGTCGCCGAAAATCTCGACGAAGAGGGCTCGCAGCTCCTCGTTATCCTCGGCAACGAGCATCTTGAATCGCCTCTCCCCCCCCCTTACGGATTGTTGAATCGACTGATCTACAATCTCTTCCGCAACATCGGGCATGTCGGGAATATAGGGTATGGCCACCTCGGTCTGCACGGCCGCAGGCTTGGAGGCTATCTGGTCGGCTGCCAGATGGTCCGAGCCCAAAGGCAGCCGAACGGTGAAGACCGAGCCCTGGTTCTCGACGCTCTGCACCTCGATGCGGCCGCCGTGGCGCTCGACGATACCCTTGGTAAGCGACAGTCCGATGCCCGAACCGACATGCACAGTATCGGTGCGGTAGAAACGCTGGAAGATGCTCTCGATTTCGGCTGCGGGGATGCCCTTGCCGTTGTCCTCGACGCGAATCACGGCCCACTCATCCTCGCGCGAAGCGGTCAGCGTGATGCGTCCGTGCTCGCACTCGGTGTACTTCAGCGCGTTGGAGAGCAGGTTGCTGACGACCTTCTGCAGCTGCACGGTATCGTACCACACCATCAGCCGCTCGGTCTGCGGACGGAACTGCAACACGATGTTCTGCGTGGCGGCATACTCGCGGTAGACTATCGAGAGCTCCTGCAGGAAATGTATCAAATCGTGCTCTGAGGCCTGAATCTTCATGTAGCCCTGCTCGTGCTTGCGGAAGTCGAGCAGCTCGTCGGTGAGCTGCTGCATGTTGGTGGCGCTCTTGTAGATGAGCATCAGCTTGCGGTAGAGGCGCGGCTCGAATATCTGCGACTGCAGCAGCGACTCGATATGGCCGATGATTATCGTCAGAGGCGTGCGGAACTCGTGGGCCACGTTGGTAAAGAAGCGCAGCTTGCTCTTGCCCAGCTCCTCCTGGTCGAGGCTCTTCTTGCGTTCGTACTCGAGCGAGGCCCGCAGCTCGATGTGGGTCGAGTGTATGCGGAAAACCACGGCCAGAAGCACCAGGGCCACAAGCGCCAGCAGCGCATAGGCCCACCAGCGGCCGTACCACGGAGGCATGATGCGCAGCGAGGCCGAGTGCATCGAGAAGAACTGTCCGTTCTTGTCCACGGCGCGGACCTGGAGCGTGTAGAGGGCCGGCTGAAGGTTGATGAGCGTGACGGTGTTGTCGTTGGGCATCTCTATCCACTCGTCGTCGCCGTGGCCGCGCAGACGGTACTGAAGGTCGGCCGAGATGAGCGACAGGTTCGGGACGGCATATTTGACCGTGACGGCCGAATTGTGCGGAATCTCGGTCACACCGCCATCGAGCATGTCCAGCGGGCAGTTGCGGCCGTCGACCGTAAGGCGCATGGGGAAGATGCTCATCAGCGGCGCCGCGGGCGACAGATGGTCGATGCGGAACGATATCATGCCGTCGATGCCGCCGGCGTAAATCGTGCTGTCCGAGGCGATGAACAGCGCATCCTGGTTGAACATGCGCAGCGGCAGCTCGCGGTGGGCCTCCAGCTTGAGGGTGCTGCGTCCATAGGCGTCGAGCAGGTTGAGTCCGTTGCTGGTGGTGACCACGAAACGGCCGTCGGCAAGCTCGCAGATGCTGCAGACCTTGTTGTTGGTAAGGTTGCAGATATGCTCGAACGAGGAGCTGTCGGGACGGAACAGGTAGATGCCGTCGTTCTCGGTGCCGACCCAGATGCGGCCCGAGGAGTCCTCCAGCAGGTGCGAGGCCGCCAGATTGCCCGCAAGCGTCTCCTCGGAACCGAAGCGGCACGAAGAGATGCTCCGGCTCTGGAAATCGTAGCGGTAGAGCAGCTGCCGGTCGCCGGCCAGATAGAGGCTGCGGCCGTCGGCCGACAGGGCCAGCTCGCTGATGATGCCCGTCAGCTCGATGCCGCTCAGGCGGTCGAACGTCTCGCTGACAGGGTCGAAGCACCACAGTCCGGCATGGGTGGCCAGCAGCAGCCGGTCGCGCCACGGCAGAATCTGGCGCACGATGCGCGAGGTGGAGTGGCGAGTATGCGGCGGCGAATACTGGCGCAGGCGGCCCGTGCGGGGGTCGTAGCGGAACAGACCGCCGCGGTGGGTGCCCAGCCAGAGCAGGTCGGCCGAGGGGTCGTAGTAGAGGCTCTTGATGTTGTCGTAGGAGTAGTCCTGGGCCTGCGAATTGAGGTGGCGGACCCACTCGAAGCGCCCCGTGCGGCGGTCATAGCGGCAGAAGCCGCCGGCCTCGGTGGCGATGTAGAGGTTGCCGCTGCGGTCCTCGGCGATGCCGCTCACGATGGGCGAACTCAGGCCGTTGTGTTCGTTGTCCGAGGCGGTGACCTTGCTGTAGATGTTGTGTCCGGGATTGAAGCAGTAGATGCCCTCGAAATAGGTTCCTATCCAGATGTTGTTGCGGCTGTCGCAGGCTATGGTCCACACCGAGGTCGACTCGATGGCCGTGCGGTAGCCCAGGTCGGTATAGCTGCCGAGGCTCGTGTAGCGGTGCAGCGTGCCGTCGACGGGGTCGCACGTATTGAAGCCGTCGAAGGTGCCGATGTAGATCTTCTGGTCGGCATCCTCGCAGAAGGTGCGCACGAAGTTCGAGCCGATGGAGTTGGCGTCGTGGCTGTCGTGGCGGAAATTGCGGAACGAGCTCAAATCGTCGGACGAGACGTAGACGCCGTCGTTGTTGGTGCCTATCCAGTAGCGGCTGCGGCTGTCGCGGTAGATTTCGGTCACGTGCACGTCGTCCAGCACCAGCGACTCGCGGAAGGTTCCGTCACCGAGCCGCTTCAGGCGCCAGAGTCCGTGGCGGCTCGTGCCGGCGAGTATGACATCGTGCTCGAAATCGGCATAGAGCGCCGTAATCTCGGCCGAAGCATCGCTCAGACTGCAGACAGGCGCCATCTCGCCCTCGCGAAGCATGAAGACCGTATTGCCGCGGCCGGCCAGAAGGCGGCCGCCGCTGCTGGCGATGCAGTAATCGTCGCCGGTGCACAGGGTCGTGAAGCGGTTGTCGGAGATGTCGAACTGGGCTATGCCGTTGAGTGTCAGAATCCATATCCGTCCGTTGCGGTCGCCCGTAACGCGCAGAATGTTGTCGCAGAAGAGCGAACCCGAATCCTCGGGGTCGGTCTTGAAGACGGTGAAATCGTAGCCCGACCACAGATTCAGGCCGTCGCTGGTGCCCACCCACACCAGGTCGCGCTCGTCGACATAAATCGACAGCACCGAATAGTGCGACAGCCCGTCGTTGACGCCGACGTGGTGGTAGGTGTAGGGCTGGGCCGCAGTCTCCGCGAAGCGCAGCAGCCACAGCAGCAGCAGACATATCTTAAACCGCAGGTGTTTCATAGGTTTCTATTGCAGCAATTCGGTCAGGCATGTTCAGTTCAGCACCTCGACGCGCACCGTGTAGCGTCCGCGCGGCTGCAGCTTGCGGGCACGCAGGCCGATGCGCTCTATCTGCCCGCCCCAGACGTTGGTAAGGCGCGGGTCGGTGAGGGCGATGCTCTCGACCGAGGCCTCGAACTGCGAAGCGTCGTACAGCAGCCGCGCCGAAGGCCGCTCCTCGCCCGGCAGAGTGATGACGACAACGCCCGGCGAGGAGACGTCGACGGTGCCGCGGCTCATGAAGTGCAACACGTTGGCCTGCGACGGCTGCGACAGGCGGAAGTCGTCGGTGATGACCGCCTCGCGGCTGCCGAGACGGTACGAACGCACCCACTGCTCGATGCCCGCCTCGGCGGGATAGGCGCCCGATATATCGGCCGAGAAGCTCCGGCGGCGCGCATCGACACGTACGTCGGCCGCGCGGTACTCGGCGCCGTTGTGCTGGCCGAAGCCGTTGATTTGCGGCAGGTTGTGATACTCGCTGCGCATAGTCCAGATGGAGTAGCGCTCGCTGCCGAAGGTCTGGCGCGTGTAGGTGCCCACGCCGGCATCCAGCAGCACGGGGCGGTTGTCGGCGTAGAGGGTGAAGGTGCCCACGTCGTTGTGGTTGTGGCTCTCGTTGTTGTGTCCGCCCTTTGCGGCTAAAAACAGACCGCCCGGCGAGCGCATGTAGCAGAACTGCGTCTCGGGATACCACGTGAAGGCATGCGAGGGCAGGGCCGCCTCGGCGCTCTGCAGCTCGGCACAGCAGCGTATGGTCTCCAGCACGCGCAGCATGTCGCGGCCGGCAGGCATGGCTGCGGCAGGCCTCTCGCGCACCATGCTGGCGGCGAAGGCCATCATCTCGCTGCTGCCAACAGCCTTGCCGTAGCGGTAGACGAGCGGGGCCTGGGTCACGCCGCGGGCCGTGGCATCGGCGAAGTTGACCACCCAGCCGTCGCCCACATACGAGCGCGAGATATACTCGCCCATGTCGCGAATCATAGGCTCGTCGAAGAGCGAGATGCGTCCGCCCGTGGCCCACCAGAGCACCTGCAGGTACTCGTAGGCCTTGCCGCCGGCAGCCTCCCAGTAGGCCGGGCCCTCCTCGCAGGCGCCGTCGCCGCTGATGTAGTTGAAGAACTGGTCGACGGAGCGCATGGTGCGCTCGACGGCGGCAGCCAGACGCGCCGGGTCATGCTCCAGCAGCATGAAGCACTGCAGCACGTTGCAGTTGCACCACGGAGTCCAGTTGTTGATGGTGTGGCTGCCGACATTGCCGAAGCCCATCCACCAGAAGCGGTCCTCGTTCATGAAGGTATCCATGATGCGTGTGCGCACCTCGGAGCGTATGCGGCGCGATATCGAGGGGTCGATGCTGTCGAACTGCTCCGAGAAGAAGTAGTCGGTCCAGGCCAGCAGCGAACCCACGCCGCACGACACCAGCGCTATGACATGGTCATCCTTCTCGGGCAGCGAGCGGCGCGAATGCTGCAGCGGCGTATGGGCCGAGAGCGCCCACGAGGTCATCTCGCACATGTGGAATGCGCCGTTGACAATCTGGTCGATGAAGCGGCCGCGGCCCTCGGCCAGCTCGGCCAGAACCAGGTCGGCAAGCGACTGTATGTTGCCGGTGTTGCGGTCCTCCATGATTCGGCGGTTGCCCGAGCGTTCGTACTCGAGATAGTCGGTGGCGCGCACCACCTGCCACTCGTAGCCGAGGGCCCGCTCGCCGCGCTTGATGAGCACATCGCGCACGGGGGCCGTCAGCTCCTCCCACCCCGCACGGTCGGAGTATGCCGGATAAGGCACCCAGCCCAGGTCGGCGGAGAGCACCTCCGTCAAAGATGTTTTGCGCAGAAGGTTCTGCAGCATATTGCGCTCCTCGGCCCGCGGGCAGGCGGCCGCAGCGAGCAGAAGCATCAGAAGTATGATTTTTTTCATTCTCCGGGACTCTATTTTGTGTTAAAGATAGTCACAATTCCGCAAAAAATCAAAAACGGCCCTCCCGCCTTCGAGAGGGCCGTTTTGACAAAGTTGCGACGTATCAGAACGATGCTCCGTAGTCGGCATCCTGAGGAGTGAACGTCTCGGTTGCGAAGTTCATCTCGCTGAAGGGATTCGACGAGGTCTTGGTGTAGTTGCCGTCCTTGGGTACATAGGGGCTGTTAGCCTTGAAATACTTGAACGAACCGGCATTGTTGCTTGCCAGACCGTAGCAGATGTTATCCTCGTAGTCGAGCTCCGCATTGGGGTCCTGATAGAATCCGAGCGTGTAGGACACAACGCCGTAGTCGGGCTTTGCGTAGAGAATGTTCTTGCTGAATTCGATGCTCTTGACCGTCGACAGATAGAGGTATGCGTTGGGCTGTCCGATGAAGTTGATGAACGAGTTGTTCTTGACCTTGAGGGTCACATCGGGCATAGCCTGGCCGGCGCCGTTGACATGCACCACGGTGCCGTTGGTGACGAAGTTCTCGGAGTATACGACGGTGTTCTCCATCGTGAAGCTCTTACCCAGCACGCCGGAATTGAAGTTTATCAGTCGCGCTGCCTGACCGTCGCTTGCGGTCAGTATCTTGATGGTGCTGTTGTTCAACTCGACATTGTTGAGAACGCCCGTGCCATTGTTGAAGTAGCTCATGTGCGTTCCCTGTCCGCGCATGATGATCTTCGAATCGTCTAAGATGAAATTCTCGGTGGTAATGCTACCGCTGGCGAAGTTGAACAGATAGGCGGTGTATTCGCCTGCATCGAACTCGACATTCTTAAGAATCAGACCGTTGCCATTGCCGAGCGAGATGGGGCCGCTGGTCATCGTAACCTTCACGCGCTGCAGGCTGTGGCGGCCGATGATAACCACGTCGGTAGCAGTCATCTTGTCGATGGTAATCTTGGCATCGCCCTGCGGGTCGAGGAAGTAGACGCCCGGAGTGGATATGGCCGTAGTCGAGGTGATGAGCTTCACATTGGACGAATTCTTGTCGTAGCGCGTGCCGCCTATCTCGACGCCGTCCTCGTAGTAGTCGACATTGCCGCGTGCGGTGCGCGCCTCGGCCTTGCCGACCTCGGTGCTGACAGCCGAATCGTAGTATGCAACAACATAGATGGTGTATGCCGTGCCCTGCGTCAGGCCGTCGACCTTGACGGAACCCTCGGCGCCCTCGGTGCCGGTCTCGAATACGGTCTGTGCATCGGGAGCATCCTCGGAAGAGGGCTTGCAGAGATATTTCCAGCTCTTGGCATCGTCGGTAACGACGCTGAAGGTGAGCGAGTTTTCAGTGGTCTGCGAACCGTCGACGGTAACCGACACAACGCGCGGCGTGTGCAGCACCAGGTCGTTGGTTGCCACAGCCATCTTGGCTATGGTCGACAGTCCGGTCTGCGACACGGCCAGAATGGCCAGGTCGATGCGCGAGTCGGCCGTAGCGCGGGTTGCGGCGGGCGAGGTAACGGTCAGAGTGTGGTTGGCACCGCTCTCGGGAGCCTGAGCGAGAGCCTTGAGCTCGGCACTCCAGCCCTCGGGTGCGCTGACTATGGTAGCCACAACGCCCTGCAGCTCGACATCGAAGGTGCGGGTCTCGCCCTGGGCGAAGTAGACCACCTCCTCGGAGTTGTCGATTTTGCAGAGGAAACCCGACGCGATGGGTATGCGGTAGGTCTGGCCGTTGAGAAGCTCGAGCACGAATGCATCCTCCTCGACCGTCACGTCGGCGAAGAACTTGTCCTGCTGACGGCCCTCGGTAGCCTTGACAGGCTGGCCGTCGGGGTCGGTCACGCGCTCGTAGTTAGCGCCCTCGTCGTAGCTGACGGTCCAGTAGCCGTCGCTGTCGACCTTGAACTTGGGCGTAACGCCGTCGGTGCCGGCATCGCCCGGATCACCGGGCTCGGCAACGGCTCTCACGGGCTGGCCGTCGGGACCCGTTATGCGCTCGAACTGCGTGCCGCCGTCGAGGCTCACCTGCCAGTAGCCTTCGCTGTCGACGCTCACGATGGGCGTAAGGTAGCCGCCCTCGCTGCCCTGGGTCAGGGTGATGACCTCGCCGTTGGAGAGGGTGATGGTGTAGGTGCCGTCGCTCTCGCTGACGGAGTTGATGGTGGCGCCGTTGAGCAGCGTCGAGAGAGCTGCCACATTGTCGTTGAGCGCCTTCACCTGCGTTTCGAGCGCCTGCAGACGACGGTCGATTTGGTCGATGTCGCGCTTAATCTCGTCGATCTCCGACTGCTGGCAGCCTGCGCCGACTACGGCCAGCATGGCTGCGAGGACCAGAATTTTGACTCTTTTCATGATATTTCGGTAGTTTTATGTTGTACTTATTTAAGTTCATTGAGCCATGCGGGCACTGCACCCAGACGGTTCTGCAACTGCGCTTCGTAGAGCGACTCGGGATAGACGTTCTGACCGTGGCTCTCGTCGAGTTTGACCGACTTGGCATCGAACTGAACCTGGCCAGCGTAGCCGACAATAGTCGGAGGCAGGAACTTCCAGTATCTGGACGAGTAGTTCCACCAGTCGATGTAGTTGCCCGGTTCGGGGATGGTCTCGTTGAAGTTCCAGATGGTCAGATCGTCCAGATGGTTGGGCATCTGGTTCGAGTCGCCGCCCTGGCGCGAGGTGAGGAATGCTCCGCGGCAGCAGTCTATAAGCGTTGCGCGCGGCTGGGTTGCATGCGACTCGAAGTTGCTGTCGCGGCCCCACGAGTTGCGCCACAGAACGGCTCCCATCGACTGTTTGGAGATTCCGACGGCATGATACTGTCCGGCACCCTCCATTATGAGCGAGGCGTTCGATGCCGACGGACCGTTGGAGGTGTCGGTAACCTTGCCTATGAAGACGCGCGACGAACCCTGCGAACGGATGGCCGCATGGCCGCGGTTGCCGGTAATCTCGACGTCGTAGACCGACACGTTGGCGCACGAGACGATGGACGAGCACTCGCTCACGTCGACGAAGCGCACGCGGCGCATCCACGAATTGGTCAGACGCATGAGGTTTATGGGTTTGTAGGCGCCGTCGTCCTGCCAGGTGCCGTGGTGCTTGAAGTCATCCTTGGCGCGGCCGCGGAAGGTGATGTCCTCGACGCCGACATTCTCGTAGTGGTTGTATTTCTGAATCTTCCAGCCCCAGCGTGCCTCCACCTCGTGCATTATGGGCTCCACGAAGCGGACCTTGTTGCCGCTCACCGAAGCTATCTGGTGGTAGTCGTAGACGGTAACGCCCTCGGTAACAATCTGGTATCCTGCCAGATTGATGTTGTCGTAGCGCTCCTTGGAGCCGAGCTCCTTCTCGACCAGCTCGGGGTCGTTGTTCACCAGAGTGAGCGATACCCAGTCGCCGGCACGCAGGGCTGCGCCCGAGCCTACCTCGACCTCGAAGTCGCCCTTGGCGGCATCGCCCGTCACGTCGGTGATGTCGGTAAGACCACTCTGGTGCTTGATGTTGATCATCACGGCCGAGCCGTAGAGCACGGTGGGATCCTGCGGAATGTTGGGAGCCGACATGAGTATGGTAGTCTTGTCGCGGCCGGCACCCTTGAGCACGAAGTTGCCCATGGTGATGATGATGTCGTCGCTGTAGTTTTTCTCGTCGTCGCCCTCGGCATGCAGGTCGAACTCGCCCTCGGGGAAGTAGATTATGCCGCTGCCCTTGGCCTTGACTGCGTTGGCCGCAGCGATGAAGGCCTCGCGGTCGGACTTGCCGTCATCGGGCACAGCTCCGTAGTCGCAGACGTTGAAGACCTCGTAGCCGAGCGTCGAAACGTCGGGAGGAGCCGTCTCGCCGTGGTTGTAGCCGGCATAGGAGAAGTCGAGCAGCACGTTGTCGGGGCTCTTGGTGTAGAACTGCTGCCATGCCAGCGTACCCTGAGAGCTCGACACCTCCATAGTAACGATGCGCAGATAGCCCTTCGACGATACTATCGTAATACGTATCTCGCCCGCCGACTCGCCTGCCGGTGCAGTCACCGTAAGCTCGGTTTCGGCCAGCTGGGCCTGCCAGCCCGAGGGAAGGCTGATGAGCGCCTCGGCCACGCCGTTCTGCTCGACGGCGAACGTGCGGCGCTCGTTGACCAGGAAGGGCTCGGTGTCGTTGTCGTGGATGATTTGCAGAGCGAAATCGTCGACAACGGGCACGCGCACGGTCGTGCCGGCCAAAGTCGAGAAGACCAGCTCGCCGGTCTGGGCATCGAATGTTATGTCGGAGAAGAAGCCGCTGTAGGACGAGCCGCTCACGGCGCTCATGCGGCTGCCGTCGGGACCCATCACATACTCGTAGGTCTGGCCGCCGTCGAGACTCGTCTGCCAGTAGCCTTCGCTGTCGATGCGCAGGCGGGGCGTGACGCCGCTGGCACCCTCGTCGCCCTCGTCGCCGTCGGAGGGACGGGCTTTTAAGGGCAGGCCGTCGGCGCCGCAGATGCGCTCGAACGACTCGCCGCCGTCGACGCTGACAATCCAGAAGCCTTCGTCGTCGACGCCGTAGATGGGTTGTGCATAGTCGGTTTCGGCACCTTTGTTTACGGTAATGATGGTGCCGTCGCTCAGTTCGAGCCGGTAGCCCGAAGCGGTGGGTGTGTAGCCCACCACGACTGTCGACTCATCGATCAGTGCGTGCATCGCAGTGATCTGACCGTTCAGCTCGCCTACATGTTTCTCGAGTTCGGCGAGGCGTGCAGCAAGGCGGTCGGCATCGGCCCGCACCTCGTCGAGTCCGCTGGCACAGCCAGCCGATACGAGAAAGAGGCCTAACGCCATTACAAGAATCCGTTTCATACTGAAAAAATGAGTTTGTTTAGTGTATTCAGGTTAATCAGTTTTCGTAAGGGATAACATCGCCGAGAATCCCGCGGCGGTACCATATGTCGTTGCTGCGGCGAAGCTCGCGCCCCAGCTCGGCATAGAGCTCCCGAAGCAGCCGCGGGTCGATTTCCGACTCCATGGGGTGCATCTGATAGGGGTCGCGCAGATCGTCGTAGAGAGTTATGCGGCGCAGACGCTCGCGGCGGTCGATGACCACCTCGAAGGTGTAGCGGCGGGTCTTGATTCCGCGCGCCTCGGGGAATATTCCGCGAACCATGCCCAGCGAATCGCGCCGGCCGTTGAGATTGCGGATGTAGAGAGCGCTCTCAGGGCGCAGCGCGCGGCGCTCGCCGAGCAGTGCAGGCGACAGGTCGCGGCCCTCGACCTGGACGGGTATGCTGTCGGCCAGACCGGCCAGCGACAGCAGCGTGGGCATGATGTCGGTGGTCGAGAGCAGCAGATCGTCGACATGCGGACGCAGCACCCCGGGATAGCGAATCATGAAGGGCACGTTGAACGATTCGCGGACAATCGAGTTTTTGGGGTCGGTCAGCGAGTGGCTGCACATGGTCTCGCCGTGGTCCGAGGTGAACACCACGATGGTGTTGCCATCCAGGCCGCGGCTATGCAGCGCATCGAGCAGACGGCCGAATTCGCGGTCGACGCCCGACACGGCGGCGAAATAGTAGCCAGCACTGCGAGCCTTGGTCATGGTGGTGTCGGCGTTGGGACGCACGAGCAGCGAACCGGTCGGCCGGTCGGCATAGAGCGCATAATCCTCCTCGAGACAGTCGCGCGTGGAGGAGTAGGGTCCATGCGGCGGATTCATGGCTATCATCATCAGGAAGGGTTTCTGCGCATCGCGCTGACCCTCGAGATTGTCTATGTAGGCTATGGCGCGGTCGATTTCGTGGTGAGGCGACCAGTCGTCCACATCGTGGCGGTTGCCGTCGTTGTCCCAGTAGTGCGGGTGGCGGTGGACGTCATAGGTGCCGTAGGAGTACCAGTATCCGAATCCGTGGCGTCGTTCGGGCGGTGTGTAGGCATCCCACACCTCCTGCTCGTCGGAGACGTAAGTGCCGGGGCGCTGCGGATTGTTGCGCGTGGGGAAGTCGGCGTGCAGCTTGCCGATGTAGGCGCAGTCGTAGCCGGCATCGGCAAGCACGTCGCTCAGGCATCGCGCATCCGGGCGCAGCGAGCTCTCGGGACGCGAATTCATGCAGTTGAGCGTGACTCCGTTGCGCTCGGGATAGAGTCCCGTGAGCATCATGCCGCGATAAGGGCTGCTGACAGGACACGTGCTCGTGGCCTCGCTCAGCACCACGGCCTCGCGGGCGAAAGCGTCCAGGCGCGGCGTGAGGACCGGGTCGGCCACGCGTCCGCCCGCAGCACGGGCGAACCTGGGCTCGTTCCAGAATCCCATGGCGCAGTTGCGCATCTGGTCCGGAAATACGTAGACGATATTGGGTCGTTCGGCGCGCGCCGAAAGGCTGCACACCGAGGCTGCACCGAGCAGCGAGCCTGTTATGTTCCGGATTTTGGTCATGGTCGTATTGGTTGCAGTTCGATTTGACGTGTGGCGCCCTCGCGGCAGGGGATGTTTACAATGGTGTACCCGTCGCGCAGAGAAGTCGTGCAGACATCTCCGCCTGCCGGCCGCCACTGGCCGTGAAGGGTCAGAGTGATGGTCGACGGCGCCGAGGGGTTGTCTATCCACGTGCGGGAGTAGATGCTGCGCTCCACACGCTTGCCGTCGGGCGTGAACACCTCGTCGCTGGGACCCTCGTAGAGTCGCAGGTCGGGGTCGGCAACGCTTAAGGAGATGCACCCGTCGGATGACTCGCCGGGGCCGTAGAGCACCGCTGCGGGCTGCGAGACCTCTGTCACGAGACTGTCGTCCGTCGCACCCGCCTCGAAGAGCATCATGGCCCGCACTCCCGTCTGGTGGTCGGTGACGATATGCGCGCTGCCGTCGCAGCGGTTGACCTCGTATGGCAGATTGCCGGGGTCGATTCGCATGCCGGGGTCGGCATCAACGACCATAAGATATTCGTAGCCGGCATCTTTCACCTTGCCGCCGTGGTCTATGCAGGCCATGACGAAATCGCCCTCGGTGGGCTCGGCCGTCTCCTCGTGAAGCGAGTGCTGGCGCGAGCTCTTAACCAGCACGCGGCCGCGCGGGATATAATAGAGCGTGCCGTAGTTGTCGCGCAGAACGGCCTGGCGATGCAGACTCAAGCTGTGGCCTGTGCCGGTGAATGTGCGGCCGCCGGCATCGAACGACTCGTGCTGCGGAGTTATGGCGCACTGGAAGAGCGTGGTGTGCGTGCGGCTGCCGGGCAGGGCATTCTCGATTGCCGAGCCGAGCGCCACGATGCGGTTGTCGAAGAAGAAGTAGGATTTGCGGGCGCGAAGCGTGCCGTTGTATTTGTCGTGTTCGTGCAGAATCATGCCGAATGCGCCGTGACGGCCGCTGAGAGTCGCACCGCCGCAGAACGACTCGTCGGAGAGGAGCATCTCCTCGTAGCCCGAGAAGGTGTCGACGTTGAGAATCGTGGCCTGCATGCGCTCCATGGGTATGACGGCGGCTGTGGTGCCGGGTATGTGGCACCAGTCCCAACCCTCTTGTCTGAAACCGCTGCCGAAAGCCGACACGGGCTCGCCGCTGCCCAGAACCTGCAGCGAACCGTGGGTCAGGTAGCGCCCGTAGAGGTTGCAGCCGTGGTAGATTTCAGCCGACCACAGATAGCGGCTGTGACCTGCGGCGGTCACCAGCCAGCGGCCGCGTCGCATCGAGAGCGAACCGTTGTAGGGATATGTGCGGCAGCCCTCGGGGTCGGGCTCGGCAACGATGCCGGCAGCAGCGAATGCGCGGCATGTGCGGTCGTTGGGGTTGGTAGCCAGGCGCATGTAGGCGGCGGCCAGTTCGCGGTCGGCAGGTTGGCCGTCGTCGGAGCCAGCCATGGCAAGACGAGCGTAGTGGTTGGGTATGAGCGCTCCCTTTCCGTCGGGATGGCGTCCCGAGAGAGCCAGCGGGAAAGAGCGCAGGTTGCAGTAGAAGCGCATCTCCAGAAGCGCGCGTTTCAGATTGCCGTAGCCGCTCTCGCTCACTGCGAAACGTGTCCCGGCAAGCAGCCACACGGCATTCACTGCACCGGTGAATCCGCCGACGGCATAGGCCGGATAGTGGCGGCGGTGGTGATAGACCGTGCCGTCGCTCTTCAGGCAGGGCGACGTCCCCTCGGTCAGCTGCAGGCCGTTGTCGACCCACTCCGAGAAGCGGTGCATGAAGGCTGTCTTCAGAGCCTGGTCGTCGATGAGCATAAGCGCGGCCAGACGGCCCGTAAGCGAGGTGTTGAAGGCATCGATGTCCATTCCCGGGAGCTCGGGCAGGCGCTTCACCTCGCCCAGTCCGCTGAACCACTCCATGGCCTGCTGCACGGATTGCAGCATGCCTGCGCGCCGCAGCACCTCGCGCATGACGAAGTGGGCCGTATAGAAGTTGCGCATGCTGTAGCCCAGGTGGTGGAGCGTACCGGCGGCACTGCCGGCGCTGAAGCCCTGGTCGAGCAGGTGACGTGTCAAATCGAGGTACATCGCCTCGAGCTGCTCGCGTTCGCCGGCCGCTGCGGCGTTGTACGCCACGGCCAAATCGAAGAGCAGGTCGCAGCAACGGCTCAGAAGCCGTCCGTCGGCGGCATAGCCGGCTGCGGCATCGTCATGACCCAGCGCGGCATAGGCCTCGGCGTGGCGCACGAAGAAGATGCTCTTGCCGCAGATGGTCGAATCGGCATTGCGGCGGATGCCGTAGCTGTCGAAGCGCTCGCGCAGCTTGTCGGCGGGCTGAGCCTTGCGGCCATCAAGCAGCAGTTGCGCCAGACGGGTCTCGACGCGCGCCAAATCGGCACGGTCGCCCTCGCCTACCCCGGCGGCCGGCTCCAAGGGGTCGTTCCACCACTCGAGCAGCCGCAGCCAGTGGCTGTTCGTGGCGCGGTTTATATATGGTGCCTGCGTGTCGGCCGTATGGTGGCGCGAATCCTGGAAGGAGCAGGCTATGATATGGTCGAGATAAACGGTGCCCTCGTCCACGCCCTCGGCACTAATGGTCAGCCGGTCCATGCCGATCTGAGGCGTGCCCTGCATGTCGCGGTCGAAGGCCACCCACACGCTGCGCCAGCCGCTGAACGATAGTCCGAAGTCGAATGAGCAGCACGTCTCGTCGCCACGGCCGAATGCGAATTGCAGATGTCCGCCCAACGGACGCTCGGAGTATATCCAGAAGATGAACGTAGGTATGGACGTCTGCGTGGGATCGGGATTGACCGGGAGGTAGTCCACAGGCGTGTCGATACGCAGTGCGGCCCCGTCGCGGTGCCACTGCCAGCGCAAAGAGTGTCCGAGATGTTTGTAGTGGAGCCCGGAGCAGCCGATATCGGAGGCCTCGTCGGCCATGACGGCTGCACACTCGGCCGGAGTCTCGAACGAGAGGATGCGTGCATCCGCAACCTCGTGCGAAGGTTCGGCGCCATAGGCGCACACCGGACCGGCACAGAATATTGCACACAGCAGCATGGCAGCGATTCCGAGTCGCTGCCTTATGGATGTGAATATGGTCCGGATGACTATCATCAGAGCAGTACGGGGTCTCCGTTCACAAGGTTGCGTTTGCGTACAAGCGCCTCGAGCAGATAGTAGTCGGCGTAGTTGAGCGGCACGTCGATATTGCTGCCGTGAGGTATGCTGCCCACCGAATGCATCAGCAGGAATCCGCCGTTCTCTCCCGCCTGCGCACGGTAGGCGTCGCTCGAAAGCGAGCAGACAAGTACGTCGGCGGCAGCCTCGATGGATCGGTCGCCGGCATAGGTCGACAGTTCGTAGAGCGCCGAGGCGATGATCGCCGCACTCGAGGCGTCGCGGCAGGCCTCGGGGATAGCCGGATCGTCCATATCCCAGTAGGGCACCCCGTCAGCGGCCAGACGCGGATGGTCGGCCATGAAGCGCCACGTCTTGAGCGCCTGCTCCAGATAGCGTTCATCGCCCGTGTAGCGGTAGCAGAGCGTATAGCCGTAGATGGCCCAAGCCTGTCCGCGGGACCAGGCCGACTCGTCGCTGTAGCCCTGTGCGGTGCAGCGGCGGCGAACCTCGCCCGTCAAGGGGTCGTAGTCGACAACGTGGTAGCAGCTGCCGTCTGCACGGAAGTGCTCCTCGAGCGTGCGGTCGGCATGGCGCACGGCTATCTCGCGCAGCTGCTCGTCGCCGCTCAGCTCGGCGGCCTTGAAGAGAAGCTCGAGATTCATCATGTTGTCGATAATCACCGGGCAGAGCCAGCCGCGCTCCGACTGCCAGCCGCGGTCGACATTCCACGACTGAATCACTCCGGCGCCGGGACGAAACCGCGAAGCCAGCGACCGTGCAGCGGTGACGATGACCGCCGTGTCGCCCGCCTCGGGGCCGTAGCGCAGAGCATTGCCGTAGCTGGTGTTTATCATGAAGCCCACGTCGTGGTGCCAGCTAAGGTACTGCACCGAGTCGAGCAGCAGCGTATGGCGCCGCGCCCGTTCAGCCCACTCCGGTTCGCCCGTCAGGCGGTGCATGTACCACAGCGAGCCGGCGAAGAATCCGCTCACCCAGTCGTCCACGGGAACGAACCGCACCTCCCCGTCGCGGAAGGTGGAGGGTATCAGCAGCGCTGCGTCCGAAGACTCTGACGCGCGGTAGAGCTGCGACAGCTGTACGGTGGCCACGGCCACATTTTCATCGATGAGCCGGCATGCGTCGCAACGCTGCGCGGCCGGGGTGCAACTGCCAGTCACGGCTCCGCCGAGAATCAGGGCAAGCAGGAATTTCATTGTCGTATTCATCATGCAGGGTTTCGTTTTCGTGTCGATGTATATGCGTGTGTTTTTCTGTATACAAAATTATATAGTGCATCGCTAAGGCATGGCGGCCGGAGTTCGTAAAATTTCCAAATTCGTACATAATGTACAATATTGGAAATTTCGTGTACGCATCGCGGCACGGGCTATTTATTAAAGAGTGTACATTTGTTTTACAAACAGAACTACTGCTTTTATGAAACCGAATTTACTGTTCAAAACGTTGCTGCTGTGTGCGGCGCTGGCGGGCGGAGTCTCGCCGCTGCTGGCCCAGACACGCATCTCGGGCAAGGTGACCGATGCGCAGAACAATCCGATGGTGGGCGTAACGGTGACCCTGAAGGATCGTTCTGTCGGAACGATTACCTCGGCCGACGGAACCTACTCGCTGACGGCCGAGCCGGCCGACGTGATCGTCTTCTCGTTCCTCGGCTACACGAACATCGAAGAGACCATCGGAAAACGAACGCGCATAGACGTGCGCATGGACGAAGCTTCGGAGCAGATCGGCACCGTCGAGGTCGTCAGCATGGGATACGGCAGTTCGCTCAAGCGTGACCTGACGGGCTCGGTCTCCAAGGTCAACATAGACGAAATGATGAAGAGCAACGTCACCACCTTCGACCAGGCCCTCTCGGGTCGTCTGGCCGGAGTGGTCGTACGTTCGAGCGACGGTCAGATAGGCCAGGAGGCGAACATCACCATCCGAGGCAACAACTCGCTCACGCAGAGCAACTCGCCGCTCTTCGTCATCGACGGCTTCCAGTCCGAGAGCTCGCTGGCTACGGCGCTCAGCTCGTCGGACCTCGAGTCGGTGCAGGTGCTGCGCGACGCCTCGGCCACGGCAATCTACGGAGCACGAGGCGCCAACGGCGTGATAGTCATCACTACCAAGTCGGGCCGCTCGGGCACCCCGCGCATCAACTTCTCGACCTCGTTCACAGTCGACAAGCTCGCCAACAAGATGGAGCTCATGGGCCCCTACGAGTTCGTCAGACTGCAGGCTGAGATGCGCCCCGATTTGATGGAGTCGACATATTTCAGCGACGGCCGCGACCTGGAGTGGTATCGCACCCAGAAGGGATATGACTGGCAGGATGAGGTCTACCGCACGGCCTTCACGCAGAACTACAGCCTCTCCATACAGGGCGGCTCGCCCAAGGGCACCAAGAACGCTTCGCTCTACAACATCAGCTTCTCGGCCCTGGACCAGGACGGCATTCTGCTCAACTCCAACTTCCAGCGCTACCAGGGACGTGTCAACTTCACGCAGGAGATAGGCTCGAAGGTGCGCTTCAACGTCAACGTGAACTATACGCGCACCGCAACCAGCGGCATAACCCCCACTTCGGCCAACAACTCCTCGTCGCAGTCGGGATGGCTTATATATTCGGTATGGGGCTACCGTCCCATCTCGTCGAAAATCGACTCTTCGGACCTTATCGACGACCCCACCGACTTCGATGTGGCCAGCGCCAACGACTACCGATTCAACCCGGTATACTCGACCCGCAACGAGCACAAGAAGAGTTATGTCGACGTGGTGCAGGCCAACACTTATATTAATTACAATATAATCCGCGGTCTGGACCTGCGCATTTCGGGCGGATACACGCTCAACAAGCGCCGCCGCGAGACTTTCAACAACTCGCTCACCTATACCGGCTATCCCGGTTCGCCCTCGGGCAAGGGAATCAACGGCGGAATCTACTGGACCGACACCGAGAGCTGGATAAGCGAGGCTACGCTCACCTTCAACCGCACTTTCGCGCGCTATCACAACCTCAAGCTGCTGGGCGGAACCACCCTGCAGGGTCAGAAATACACCTACGACGGTATCGAGGCCACGCAGATGACCACCGAGAAGCTCTCGCTGCAGGCACTCTACACCGGTACGCTGCAGCCCGTCGAGTCGTCGTACAGCAACTGGCGCCAGCTCTCATTCTTCGGCCGCGCCGAATACAACTACGACTACCGCTACTATGTCAACTTCACGCTGCGCGCCGACGGCTCGTCGCGATTCCCCGTCCACAACCGCTGGGGCTACTTCCCCGCTATCGGCGTGTCGTGGAACTTCAACCGCGAAAAGTGGCTGGCCGACTCCAAGGTCATGAGCAACGGAAAGCTGCGCTTCTCGTGGGGTAAGACCGGTAACAACCGCACGACAACTCCCTACGACTACTACGCCCGCATGGACACCACTCCCACGGGAGACAATGTCTACGACTACGTATTCGACGGCGTCATAGCCCCGGGCTACTACGTCAGCTCGATGTCCAACGACCGACTGAAGTGGGAGACCACCACGCAGTACAACCTCGGATTCGACCTCGGGTTCATCGACGACCGCATACGTCTGACGGCCGACTTCTACTACAAGCGCACCGACGACCTGCTTCTCTCGGCCACCATGCCGGCATCGTCGGGCTACATCTCGGCCATGATGAACATCGGCTCGCTCAGCAACCGCGGTATGGAGTACACGCTCGAGACGGTCAACATCAACACTCCCAAATTCCGCTGGGAATCCTCGTTCAACATCGCCTTCAACCGCAACCGCATCCTCTCGCTGGTCGACGGCCAGCACACGCTGCTGCGCGGAGTGACGTGGGAGCAGCGCTACAACTCCGACTACCCCTACATCTCGCAGGTGGGCTCGTCGACCGGTATGATGTTCGGTCTGGTCTACGATGGTACATATAAATATGAGGACTTCGACGGCATGCCCGGAGCATGGCGCCTGCGCGACGGAGTGCCCTACCACACCTCGGTCAACCGCTCGAGCATACAGCCCGGCGACCCGAAGTATGCCGACCTGAACGGCGACGGAGTAATCGACGCCAACGACCGCACCATCATCGGCCGCGGACAGCCCATTCACACCGGCGGATTCAGCAACACGTTCACATATGCAGGCTTCGACCTGAACATATTCATGACCTGGAGCTACGGCAACGACATCCTCAACGCCAACCGCCTGGTATTCGAGTCGGGTATAGTGAGCAACACCAACCAGCAGGCATCCTTTGCCCGCCGCTGGACCGAAAACAACCCCACCAGCAACATCCCGCGCGCCGGAGCCAACGGAATGCAGTACTACTCCTCGCGCGTGGTCGAGGACGGCTCGTTCCTGCGTCTGAATTCGATATCGCTCGGATACACGCTGCCCGAGAAGGTTGTGCGCCGCCTGGGCATCCGTTCGGCCCGCGTACACCTGTCGGCCAACAACATCCACACCTTCACCGGCTACAGCGGTCCCGACCCCGAGGTGTCGACCCGCAGCTCGGTGCTCACGCCCGGCTTCGACTGGTCGGCCTATCCGCGCTCATTCGGCATTACGGCCGGTCTGGACCTCACGTTCTGACAAGCGCCCCGCAACTATGAACTTGTGAATTTATGAACCTTGTGAATACGTTATGAAACGAATCTTTTCAAATATGGTCTTCACGGCAGCTGCCGCAACCGGCATGATGCTTGGCAGCTGTTCGTTCCTCGATTTGGAGCCCAAGATTATCGCGCCCGAGACCTTCTACGAATCGCCCAGCGACGTGCTCTACGGTCTGGCCGGCGTATACGGAACAATCAACAACGAGGCATTCTACGGCAACTTCTACTCGATAATGATGTCCAATATCGACGACTTGTGCTACTCCAACCGCGATGTTTCCGGCGCAGAACCCCGTTTCTTAAATTACGGCACCACCGACACCTATGTATATAGGGCATGGACGGCCATCTACACCGGCATCAAAAACGCCAACGAGTTTATGGAGGCCCTCGACTCGGGCGACACTGCAAAGCTCGACCCCGACGGCCGCTGCTATACCGAGGCCCGCTTCCTGCGCGCCTACTACCACTTCATCCTGGCGCAGGCCTGGGGCGATGTGCCTCTGCGCGATGCTGCGACCAAGTCGCCCAACAACGTGCAGCTGGCCGCTACGCCGCAGAGCCAGGTGCTGCAGTGGTGCGTCAATGAGATGGAGGCCTGTGTCGAGGCTCTGCCCGAGGGCATGGACGGCGCTCCCTCGCGCGTGACGCGCAGCGCCGTGCAGGGTATTCTGGCTCGCGTCTATCTCTTCATGGCCGGCGAGACTGTCACCGGCGTGGACAAGAGCCTCATGTTCCAGCGCGCAGCATACTGGGCACACGAGGTCATCGACAGCGGACTGCACCAGCTCAACCCCGACTACAGCCAGGTATTCATCAACATGATAGCCGACCGCTACGACCACACCTACTACGAATCCATCTGGGAGGCCGACTTCGTGGGCAACCGTCAGGAGTATCATACCAACGGCCGCATAGGCGACGTAATAGGCATGCAGAATACGGCTAACACCACCAACTTCAGCGAGTGGAACTGCAACTACTCCTACGGCTTCTACAACGGCTCGCTCAAGCTCTGGGACCTCTACTGGACCGAGGACCGCACCGACGACGAGAATGCGCTCCAGAACCGCATAACCGACACTCGCCAGGAGTGGAACATGGCCCCCTACAACTACAGCGGCAATCTCAACTACGGCTACACGGCCGGATTGGACCGCACGCCATTCATATTCGACAGCCGCTCGTCGCTCGAGTATCCCACCGCGGCAGCCGGACAGCGCAACGCCTCGAAATGGCGCCGCGAGGTGATATACGAAGGACATCAGACGGCCAAGAATCTCTACACGCAGATAAACTACCCGATTCTGCGCTACTCCGACGTACTGCTGATGTATGCCGAGGCGATAACCGAATCGGGAGGCGATTTGAACGAGGCCTACGACTACGTCAAGCAGGTGCGCGACCGTGCCGGCATCCTGACCCGCGACAAGAGCGAGTACTCCTCGCAGGAGTCCATGCGCCAGTTCATACGCAACGAGCGCGGCCGCGAGCTCTGCTTCGAGAGTCTGCGCAAGTACGACCTCATCCGCTGGGGAATATTCGTGCGCGAGATGCGTCTCTACTCGCAGTGGATAAGCGATTCGCGCTGGAGCACCAACGCCATGGCTACACGCGCCGGAGTGCTGGGCACCAACGTGCAGGAGAAGCACATCTACCAGCCCATTCCGGCCACTGAGCTGGGCGTAAACAAGCTGCTCAAACAGAACCCGATGTGGTAAAGCGTCCAAGAACAATAACACACCATTTTGCGACAATGAAAAAATACACCAAAATATGGACTCTGCTGGCTGCGGCCATAGTGGCTGCGGCAGGCGTATCGTGCCAGGAGAATCTCGTGCGACCGAGCGAGGAGGCCTACATAACCCTCAACCCCGGCAACACCTATCGTGCAGGCGAGGAGGTGCGATTCGACATCAACGGCAATCCCGACTACATCTATTTCTTCCCGGGCGAGCTGGGCAAGCAGTACGAGTACCGCGACCGCACCACAATCGCCATGGAAGACCTCGAGCAGTGCCGCCTGGTGATCAACATAATGTCGCTCTACGGACTCCGCGGAGGTCTGGACATATACATGTCGAAAAACTTCGACGGGCTGAAGGGCGATGACGCGATGACCGACCTGGCAACCGTCCAGGGAATCGAGGCGAGCCTCGACCAGGATGGAAACATACCCGGCTGGGAGCATGTGACTACGTTCGTCGACCCCGCCTCGAGCGACACGGCCATGGTGCCCTACGAGTTCGACATAACCGACTATGCCGACAACTTCGCACTGGCCTTCCACTGGCATCCGCTCAATTACAACCAGTCGACGGGAGCCAGCTCCACGCAGCGCACATACCGCATCAACATCGAGATACACACCAAGTTCCGCGGATACGATGAGGTGATAACTTCGGGCCGCGACCTCGGTCTGGTATCGGTGAGCCTGAATACCGACTATATAGCCGACCCCTACTACTGCAACCAGGGCAACGGCTCGGTTATCTTCACCAGCGCCTACGATATAAACATGCAGGGCGTAGGCGCCGACGTGCTGCCCTATGCGCTCAACTCGTGGGTCATCACCACGCCGCGGCCGCTCAACAGCATATCGCCCGACACGGGCCTGTCGGTAAAGGCGCTGGCCGACGACATCGACCAGTATGCCTACACCTATGAGCAGCCCGGAACATACGATGCGGTGTTCATGATAACCAACGGCAACTATCAGGGTCAGAACCGCAAGGTGCAGCACCTGACCGTGACGGTGGTCGACCCGATCACGGGCGAATAGGATTGCATACGGGTACGGCGGCCAGAGTGCATGCCATCATGCAGGCTCCGCTCCGTGACGACTTCAGACAGCGGTCCGTCCGACGAATCAGTCGGGCGGACCGCTGCTTCGATGACAGGCAGACCGCGCCGCCGTTTGGAAAAGAGCGGATAAATGCCTAATTTTGTGGTAAGTCCGAATACAAAAAACGAACTGTATGAACCTTACACGAAATCTCGCAATCCTCGCCGCGGCGGCAGCAGTCGCGGCCTGCGGCGGCAGCCCGGCACAGACCGACGGCCCGCGCTACATCTTCCCGTCGGATTACATGGCCGACCCCTCGGCGCACATCTTCGACGGCCGCATATACATATACCCGTCGCACGATCGCATATCCGAGGTGACCGACCCCGAGGACGGCGCGCACTACGACATGGTCGACTACCACGTGCTGCGCATGGACTCGCCGCAGCAGCTCCAGGCCGAGGATATGGGTCTGGCTCTGAGCGTTGAGGATGTCGAGTGGGCCGTAAAGCAGATGTGGGCGCCCGACGCAGCCTGCAAGGATGGCCGCTACTACCTCTACTTCCCGGCCAAGGATGCCGGCGGAGTATTCCGCATAGGCGTAGCCACGGCCGACACGCCCGAAGGGCCCTTCATAGCGCAGCCGCAGCCCATAGATGGCGCCTACAGCATCGACCCTGCCGTATTCGACGACGGCGATGCGCACTACATATACTTCGGAGGATTGAACGGCGGCCAGCTGCAGCGCTGGCGCGACAACGAGCTGCTGCCCGAAAATGCATTCGCCGCCGACGGACAGCCGGCCCTTGCACCGCGCGTGGCGCGTCTGTCCGACGACATGCTCTCCTTAGCCGAACCTTCGCAGCCCGTGGAGATTGTCGATGCCGACGGACATCCGCTCACGGCCAACGACCCGCACCGCTTCTTCGAGGCGGCCTGGGTGCACCGCCACGACGGAAAGTACTACTTCTCCTACTCCACCGGCACCACCCACATGCTCTGCTACGCCACGGGCGACTCGCCAGTGGGGCCCTTCGTCTTCCGCGGCGTGCTGCTCACGCCCGTCACCGGCTGGACTACCCACCACTCGATAGTCGAGACCGGCGGCCGCAGCTATCTCTTCTTTCACGACAGCGCCCCCTCGGGCGGCCGCTCGTCGCTGCGCAGCATGAAAATAGCCGAGATTTTCTACAATCCCGACGGAACGATACAGACCCTCGACGGCGGCCGGCAGTAGCCGCTGGCAAGAGATTGAAAAAGGCCCGCTGAAGCAGGCCTTTTTTCACTATTTTTTGTTGTAGAGATTCATCGTGCGTTCGGCGCCGACCGAGGCAAACGACAGCACGGCATCGGCGAAGACGGCCAGCCGTTCGGGCATCGCGGCGCTCTCCTGCTCCGTCCAGCGGCCCAGGACATAGTCGACCTGCCCGCCGCGGGCGAAGTCGCCGCCTATGCCGAAGCGGATGCGGGCATAGGCATCGGTGCCGAGCAGTTCGTTGATGTTTTTCAAGCCGTTGTGACCTCCGTCGCTGCCCTTGGTGCGCATGCGCAGCGTGCCGAACGGCAGGGCTATGTCGTCGACGACAACCAGCAGGTTGCTCACGGGCACTCCTGTGCGGTCGAGCCAGTAGCGGACAGCCTTGCCCGAGAGATTCATGTATGTCGAAGGCTTGAGCAGCACTATCGTGCGGCCGCGGTGGCGCAGCTCGGCCACGGCGCCGTAGCGGTCGGCGGAAAAAGAAGTGTCGGATTTCCCCGCAAGGAAATCCAACACTTTGAATCCGATGTTGTGACGGGTGTCGGCGTACTCGGCGCCGATATTACCCAGTCCGACGACAAGATACTTCATCGCCCGCCAAAATCGTCATTAACCTCTCTCGGCCGCAGCACCGCGCGAAGCACGGGTTACGCGAACGGCGCAGACCGCCGTCGTTGCGGGGGTGAGGAACTTGAGGCCTTCGAACTGCAGGTCGCCCACGAAGATGGTCTTGCCGACACCCAGCGAGGTTACGTCGACAACTATCTCGTCGGGCAGCTGGTCGAACATGGCGCTCACGATGAGCTTGCGGGCCGACAGAGCCAGCTTACCGCCGACCTTGACACCCTCGGCAGTACCGGTCAGGCGCACGGGAATGGCGATTGCAACGGGCTTGCCCTCAGCAATGCGGTAGAATTCGATGTGGAGAATCTCCTCGCGAACGGGGTGGAACTGCACCTCGCGCATAACGGCCTTCTCGACCTTGCCGCCGAGCTCTATCTCGACGATGTAGGAGTTGGGCGAGTAGATGAGCGGCTTCACGCTCTTGGTGTCGGTCGTGAAGGAGACCGTCTCGCCGTTGCCGCACAGAGTGCAGGGAATCAGGCCCTGCTTGCGCAGCGCTTTGGCCGCCGACTTTCCGAAATCGGCACGGGCAGCAGCCATCAGTTTTACAGTTTGCATAATGCTTTGTTTATTAAAAAGTTACACCGACGCCACTCAAACGACGGACTCTCCGCCGCTCCCATAGACGTCTGTCTTTGCCGCCGAAGCGGTGCGCAAAGATAGTGATTTTTGGCAAAATACGAAATCGGAATGCAATATTTGCAGAGTCCGGGAGCCGGGTCGGCGAGGGCTTTTTTTGAATTTGTGGGGCATGAAAAGGCATGTTACCGATAAAATAAGTATATTTGCAGGTTACAATCTATTGTCATGATAGAGAAACTGGCCAAACAGACTGCCATCTACGGCATCAGCACCATAGTCGGAAGATTTCTGAGCTATCTTCTGACCCCGTACTTCACGCGCATATTCGGCAAGGCGACATACGGCATCGTCACCGAAATATACGCCCTGATACCATTTGCCCTGGTGCTGCTAAGCATGGGTTTCGAGTCGGGATATTTCCGCTTCGCGACCCGCGCCGAGGAGGCCGGCGGAGATGTGCGGCGGGCCAAAAACCGGCTCTATGCCACAACGGCGACCATAACGAGCCTCGCGGCGCTGCTCTTCTGCGCCCTGGTGCTCTTGAACCTGCACCGCGTGGCGGCCGTAATGGGCCAGGCGTATGTCGAGCACCCGGAGTATGTGGCGGCCGTGGCAATGATAATACTCTTCGACGTGATGGCCTGCATACCCTTCTCGCGACTGCGCGAGCAGGGACGCAGCGGCACGTTCGTGGCTCTCAAGCTGCTGAATGTCGTGCTTAACGTCGCTCTTGCCTTCGGATTCGGATTCGCCGGTCTGTACGACACCGACTTCGGCGTGGGTTGGGTCTTCGTGGCCAATCTGGCTTCGTCGGCAATCATCTGGCCGCTGGTGCTCATCAAGGCCGGAGTGGTGCTGCCGCGAATCGACACGGTCCTGCTCTCGAAGATACTGACCTACTCCATGCCACTGCTGCTGAGCGGACTGGCTGCCACGGGAAGCGAATTTCTGGACCGCCAGATGATAAAATACATCGTCCCGCAGGAGTCGATGGCCGAACTGGGGCTTTACGGTGCCATAACCAAGATTGCGGTGGTGATGGTTCTCTTCACGCAGATGTACCGCCTGGCGGCCGAGCCATTCTTTTTAGCCGGATACAACAAGGACGACTTCATAAAGCTCAACGCCGAGGCTATGAAATACTTCATGCTGGTCTCGGTGGTCATATTCCTCGGCATAGCCATGTTCCGCGACCTGTTCGCGCTCATTGTCGGCGCCGACTTCCGCGAGGGAACAGGCATACTGCCCGTGATTCTGGCGGCCAACGTCGCGGCAGGCATGTGGCTCAACTTGTCGTTCTGGTACAAGCGCGAGGAGAAGACCAAATATGCGCTGCGGGTCACGTTGGCGGGTCTGGCCGTGACGCTGACGCTCGGATTCTTCCTTATCAGATTCGCGGGCTACCGCGGTGCGGCATGGGCGCGGCTGGCCAGCGAGGCGACGATGGTCGTCATAAGCCTCGTCCTGAACAGGAAATACTTCCCCACGCCCTACGACTGGCGGCGCATAGGCGAGTATGTCGCCGTGGGAGCGGTCATGTACTGCGCCAGCGAAGCGGTGCTCAAGGTGCTGCCCGACCCGCTGGTTCACACCGGCGTGGCGGCCATGCTGTTCGCGGCATTCATAGTCTATGCCGTGCGGCGCGAGAATATCGACGTGAAGGGGCTTGTCAGGGCCGTGATGCACAAATTCGGAATATGAACTTAGGGCCGCAAAACCAAAAAGTCTGAACAGATGCGATTTGCCGACATAACGGGACATGACGAGCTGAAGGCTCGGCTGGTGCGGGGAACAGACCTCGGACGGGTGAGCCATGCGCAGCTCTTCACGGGGCTCTCCGGCGCGGGCACGCTGCCGCTGGCCGTGGCCTATGCGCAGTACCTCAACTGCCGCAACCGACACGACGGCGACTCGTGCGGCGTGTGTCCCGACTGCGTGCAGACGGCGGCGCTGGCGCATCCGGACCTGCACATAGTGCTGCCGGTAAACAAGCAGGGCAAGAAGTCGGGCGAGGCTGTGCTTAGCGACGAGTTCCTGCCGCGCTTCCGCGAACTCTTCAGCCAGACCGGAGGCTACTTCCGTCCGGCCGAATGGTACGACCGTCTCGACCTGGGAAAGACTCTCAAGCCGATGATTTCGGCCCGCGAGGCCGACGAGATAATCCGCAAGCTCTCATTCAAGAGCTTCGGCGAGGGCTACAAGATAATGCTCATATGGCTGCCCGAGGCGATGAACGACGAGGCCGCCAACAAGATACTCAAGATACTCGAGGAGCCGTGGGAGCGGACCATCTTCCTGCTGGTCTCGGAGAGAGCCGACCTGCTGCTGCCGACGGTCCTGTCGCGCACGCAGGAGGTGGCCGTGCCGCGCCTGTCGGCCGGCGAGCTGGAGAGCGCCGCCATAGCTTCGGGCTGCGAGGCAAAAAGGGCGCATGCCGCGGCCCGACTGGCCTGCGGCGATTTGGTGGCCCTGCGCGAGCTGCTGGCCGGAGTAGATGACGCGCGCCGCAGCGAGGACTTCGAGATGTTCCGCTCGCTGATGCGCCTGAGCTACAACGACCGTCACCTGGAGCTCATCGAGCTGGCCGACGAAGCCGCCCGCATGACACGCGATAGACAGCGCGAATTTCTGACCAACGCCGCGCGGCTGCTGCGCGAGAGCTATGTGATTCATGCCGGCGTGGCCGAGACGAGCTACCTGTGGGGCGAGGAGGAGGAGTTCTGCACGAAATTCGCACCCTTCATCGGCAATGACAACATCGAGCCGCTGATAGCCGAGATAGAGTCGGCGCAGCGACAGATTGCGCAGAACGGCAATCCGACCATAGTATTCACGCACTTCATGCTCTCGGTGAGCAAGATGATAAAACGCAGACAATGACCAGAGCGGCGATACTCACCGGAGCCAACGCAGGCGACGCTGCGGCAACGCTCCAGAAGGCCAGGCTGACAATCGAACGCCTCGCGGGCAGGATTGCGGCCGCCTCGGAGGTGATGCGCAGCCGTGCGTGGGGTTTCGAGTCCGACCAGGAGTTCCTGAACCAGGCCTTGATAGTCGAGACGCAGCTCGGACCGCAGGAGCTGCTCGAGGCGCTCATGCAGACCGAGAGGGAGTGCGGTCGCGACCGCGGTGCCGAGCTGAAGGAAAAGCAGCGCACCGGAAGCAGGTATGCCTCGAGGATTATCGACGCCGACATGATATTCTACGGCAGCCAAATCATCGACACCCCGCTTTTGACGGTGCCGCACCCGCGGCTGGCGCAACGCGAATTCGCACTGAGGCCTCTGGCCCAGATAATACCGCAGTTCCGCCACCCCGTAACGGGCCGCAGCGTGGAGCAGATGCTGAACGACATTGCAGAATGAAGATGAGACGATTCCTGAACATAGTTTTGACAGCGGCATGCGCCGCATCGCTGTGCGGATGTCTGCACGGCAAGGGCGGCGACACGCGCTACGTAATCAAACCCGTGCACTCGGACGGCTCCCAGACGAGCTATCCCGACTACTACGTATCGGCCTACGCATACTATGCCGACACCACGCAGTGGCGCGTGGCATCATACGACGATGCCCTCGCCGGCCGCATAACGGCCAAAAACGGCGGTCAGGTGCGCAACGAACCCGATGCCATAGCCGAGCCCTACTTCGGCGAGGCGCTATCGGACAAGTACTGCGTGGAGATGACGCTCAAGAGCACTCCCGTAATGCTGATTGTGGCCGACCCCGTGCTGCGCATCTACGGCTACCGGCAGCAGACGCTCGCCGAGGGACTCTCGAGCCTGTTCGAGAGCGTGACCTTCTACACCTCGCGCAACGGAAAGACCTACAAGTCGGGCCAGTGGGTCATGTGCAACGACTTCTACGGGCTGCCCGGCACAGGCGGCAATCCCGATGACGATATTCAGCAGCCGGGCGATACGGACGACAACGGCGATCCCGACAACGACGATGCCGGTGACCAGAGCGGCAACCAGGACGGCGACTCTGAAGAGTCCGGCGACCCTGAGGCAGGCGGCGGCTCGGATTCCGCAGAGCAGGAGGGCGAAGATGCCGCCGGCGAGGATAAAAACCAGATGAGATGAAAGGCACAAGGTCACATACGGCAGCGCTGCGCACCGCCATGCTCCTCTTTTTCGCCACGGCTTTCGCAAGCCGCTGCGCGCGCGTGATGACTCCCGAGGGCGGTCCCAAAGATACGCTGCCCCCGGTAATCGTGTCGCTCACGCCCGACAACTTCTCGACCAACTTCAACGAGAAGCGCATAATAATCGAGTTCGACGAGTATGTCCAGATAAAGGACCAGCAGAAGGAGTTCTTCACCTCGCCCCAGATGAAGAAGAAGCCTACCATATCGCTGCGCGGCCGCGGAATAATGGTTCAAATCAAGGACACGCTGCTCGAAAATCAGACCTACGCCCTCGACTTCGGCAGCGCCATACGCGACAACAACGAGGGCAACCCCCTGCACGGCATGCGCTATGTCTTCTCGACCGGCGAGGCCGTCGACTCGATGACCTGCACGGGCTACACGGCCGACGCCTACCGCGCCGACAGCGTCGACAAGACGTTCATATACTTCTACTACGCCGACTCGCTGCCCGTAACCCCCGAGTACGACTCGACCATATTCAACCGCAAGCCCGACGCCATAGCACGCGCACAGAGCAACGGAATATTCATAGCCCAGAACCTCAAACCGGTGAAATACCGCGCCATAGCCGTCAAGGACACCAACGACAACCAGATGTACGACCCGGGAACCGACATGGTGGGATTCATCGACTCGATGATAAACCCGGCCGAGTTGCCCGACTACTACATGTGGTACGACTCCATACGCCGCTATGTCACGGCCGAGCCGCAGCTCTACTTCCGCATGTTCACCGACAAGGCTTTCCGCCGCCACACGCTCCAGATGAGCGAGCGGCCCGCACGCAACAGGGCCATGCTCTACTTCGGCGCCGAGAATCCCGACATAAAGTCGATACGCTTCGACAGCATAGCCGACGAAAACTTCATCATCGACTACCGCAACCGCGGCCGCGACACGGTGGCCCTATGGTTCGCCGGCACGGAGCTGCCCGACACCATACGGGGCGAGATAACATTCATCCGCCACGACTCGATAAACAACCTGGTCGAGGCCACCGAGCCGCTGAGGCTCACCTGGCGCTTCGTCGAGACCAAGGAGCAGCAACGCGAACGCGAAAAGAACGAACGTGCACGCGAGAAGGCCGAAGCTGCCGGCGAGGAGTGGGTCGAGCCCAAGCAGCCCAACCCCTTCGGCATGAAAATCGAGCAGCGCGGCGACATCAACCCCCTGCGGACCGTCGACATAACATTCGATTATCCCATACAGAGCATCGACTCGGCTGCCGTGGTGCTGAACCGCATCGAGGGCTCCGAACCCGTGGAGAGCGTGCCTGTGAGATTCGAGCGCGACACGTCCGACATACTCAAGTGGCACATGAAGGTCGACTGGCAGCCGGCAACCAAATATGCCCTGACGCTGCCCGAGGGTGTATTTACCGACATAGCCGGGCAACAGAACGACTCGCTGTCGGTCAACTACACCACGCACGACCCCGACAAGTTCGGCAAGGTGACCGTAAGGCTCAGCGGAGGCCGCAACGGCGCCTCCTACATCGTGCAGCTGCTCAACGGCGCCGGACGCCTGACCGAGGAGCGCCGCGGACTCAGGGGCGACGACGTGGAGACGTTCGAGTATGTGCAGACGGGCGAAATCAAGCTCCGCATAATCGAGGACATGAACCACAACGGCGAATGGGACTCGGGAAACCTGGTCGAGATGCGCCAGCCCGAGAGGTCGGAGATGTACTCGGCCGACGAACAGGAGACATTCCAGATAAAGGCCAACTGGGAGAGCGACATAGACATAGACCTCGACGCGCTGTTCGCTCCGGTTACGATGCACTCGCTGCAGGAGATGCTCGACGCCCGCGAAGTCGTACGGCTGAAGAAGTATCTCGAGGATGAGAGCAAGCGCCGCAAAGACAAGGACAAAGACCACAACCACAGCTCGGGAGGCTTCGGCATGCCGAGCCTCGGGTCGGGCGGATTGAGCAACTTCGGCAACATGTTTTAGATTATGAAGAGCAGGATTATAGCCTTAGCCATAGCGGCTGTGATGGGCGCCGCGGGCGCGCATGCGCAGCACACCATAGGCTTCACGGCCAGCTACGGAACAGGAAGCTGCCGCTTCTACCCCTCGCAGGAGACGCGCGGAGTGTGGGGCCTCTACGGCGGCGGTCTGTCGTGGCGTTACTACACCGCGCAGCGCTTTTTGGGCGGCTTCGGTCTGGACCTCGAGTTCAAGCAGAGCGCATTTTCGTTCGTGCCCTACCCCTCGCGCTACGAGGATGAGTCGCAATACGAGTACTACACGCGCCACGTCAATTCGATGGTGCTTCCGATAGTGTGGCAGCCGCACTTTTACGCCTTCAAGAACCATGTGAGAATCTATTTCGAGGCGGCGGCGACATTCAGCTACAACATCTCGTCGACATACTACAACGAGTATGCTAAGAATGCCGGACAGCCTAACTACGAGGGCACCTACGACTTCAAGCTCGTGCGCGACAACCGCTGGGGCTACGGTCTGGCGGGCGGCGGCGGCATAGCGCTGCTCTTCGGCCGCATGGAGTTCAACTTCAGAGTCAGGTACTACTTCGGCTACTCGGACATACTCAAGAACCGCAACAAGTACTACGACAACTCTCTCGACGGCCCCGAAAACCCCTTCTACTACACGCCTCTGCGTTCGCCCATGGACAACCTCTCGATAGGCATCGGCATGAACTTCCGCATAGGCAAGGCGGGCTTTGCCGAGTGGAACACCAAACGCGTAAAACGCGAAAAACACGACCACACGTTCAACTACAGTCTGGATTAAAAACACATTTATTATAGATGAACACACAGGAGACATCGACGCGCAGCCTCAAGGTCGCGCGACAGATACAGAAGGACATAGCCGACATCTTCGCCCACGAGCTGGCCGCGAAGCTGCGCGGGGTGATGGTGACCGTCACCGCTGCCCGGGTCTCGCCCGACTTCGGCTATGCCAAAATCTACGTGAGCGTCTTTCCGTTCGGCGAGGCGCAGCGTATCATGGAGCTGCTTGACGAGGAGTGCCGCTTCGTGCGCGGACGGCTCGGCAGCCGCATACGCAACCAGCTGAAGACAGTTCCCGAGTTGCAGTTCTTCCTCGACGACTCGCTCGAATATATCGAAAACATCGAGCGCGCCGTCAACGGCCACCGCGACTGAACAACGCCTGCGCATGCTCCACTGGTTGTTCGCCCGGCGCTATCTCTTCTCGCGCAAGTCTCACTCGGTGATTAACATCATCGCGGCCGTGAGCATCGTCGCCATCGCCGTGCCGGTGGCGGCTATGATCATCCTGCTGTCGGTATTCAACGGGTTCGAGACGCTCGTGAGGTCCATGTCGTCGTCGTTCGACGCCGACCTGACCGTAACGGCCGCCACGGGAGGCAGCTTCCCCACCGAGCGAATCGACATCCACGCCCTGCAGAACACCGAAGGCATCGCCGCTGCGGCCTTCGCAGTGCAGCAGAGCGTGCTGGCCTCGTTCGGCGACCGCCATGCCACCGTCGAGCTTAAGGGCGTCGACGACAGCTGGTTCGGCGTGGTTCCGCTGGCCGAAACCGTTACGGCCGGCAGGGCCGAGGTGCAGCGCGGCGACCTGGATTTTGCCGTGGCCGGTCAGGGCATAGCCTACGATCTGGGCATACGCTCGCTCTCCGATGCCGACATCGAGTTCTACGCCCTGGGGCGAAACGGATTCTCGTCGGTGATACCCGTGGGCAACTACCGCCGCGAGAGGCTCGCCGCAGCCGGCATCTTCACGCTCGATGCGCAGACCGACGGACGCTATGTGCTCACCTCGCTGAGGGCTGCGCAGCGGCTCTTCAGCTATCAGGGCCGCGCCACGTCGGTCGACATATCGCTTCTGCCGGGCTATGACGCCAGCCGCACGGCCCGCAGAGTCGCGGCAGCCCTGGGCGACGACTTCCGCGTAAAGACGCGGGCCGAGAAGAATGCCACGATCTACGGAATAATGCGCGCCGAGAAGCGGAGCATATTCCTCATCTCGCTCATGGTGCTCATCGTAGCCTCGTTCGCCGTGGCGGGCGCACTGGCCATGCTCACCGTCGAGAAGCGCGACGAGCGTCCCGCCCTGACAGCCTTGGGGGCCGACCGCGCATTCATACGCCGCATATTCGTCAGCGAAGGCACGCTCATGTGCGGCATCGGGGCCGTGGCGGGTGCAATCATCGGCACGGCGCTCTGCCTCATACAGCAGCGCTACGGGCTGATAACCATACCGGCCGAGTCGTTCGTTACCGCCGACTACCCCGTCGAGTTGCGCGCCGCCGATGCGCTGGCCGTAATAGCAGCCGTGACAGTAATATCGCAGGCCGTGTGCCGCATAACGGTGCGGGCCATGATAAAATAGCCGACTTATGAAGATACTCCGAAATATGGCGATAGTGCTGGCGGCCATGGCTGCCGCCGCCTGCGCAAACTCGAAAATCATTCCCGACCGCGTGCTGGCCACCATCTTCGAGGAGGCGTTTCTGACCAACGCCTACATCTCCGACCAGAGGGTTTTGACCGACTCGCTGGCCATCTACGAACCGATGCTCGCCAAGCACGGCTACACGGTCGAGGATTTGCGATACACCATAGGCAACTTCTCCAAGCGCAAGAGCGCCCGCATAGGCGACGTGGTCGAGGTCGCCATCGCCCGCCTTGAGGCTCAGGGCGAGTATCTGAACCGCGAGACGGCCATACTCGACACCATCAACGCCCGCGCACGCAGAGCCTTCACGCGTGCGGTCTACAGCGACCCGGGCCGCAACTTCTACCGCCTGAGCGACTCGCTCGACATGCGCATCGAGCTCGACTCCGTCGTTGCCGGCGAGTACGAGGTCTCCTTCGACTACTGCATCGACTCACTCGACAAGAACTCCGGCGAGCGCTTCGCCATACGCATCGAGAGCGAGGAGGGACGCACGCGCAACGTGGTGAGCAACATCATGCGCACGGGCACTCCCGAGCATGTCATGCGGCAGGTGACCGTGCAGCCCACCGACCGCAAGCTCATCGTGTCGCTTGCCGAGCTGCCGGCGCGCCGCAAGCCCGAGCGGCCGCACATAACCTTCGAAAACATCGTCATAAAGCACATCCCCGATGCCGAAAGCGTCGTGGACAGCCTCTATCTGAAAACCGTAAACCTCGGAATATTCAACCGTGAACTCACAAGGGCAACTGCGGCGGATAGCCTCGCACAGGCTCCTGCTACCCGATAAGACGCTGCTGCGCAATCCGTTGGTGACCATCGGCGGCGACGGGACGATTCTGCACATCGAGTCGTGCGACGACATCGACCGCCAGGCCAGCACGGAGTTCTACGACGGAATTCTGGTGCCCGGATTCATCAACGCCCACTGCCACCTCGAGCTCTCGCACATGCGCGGCCTCATGCCCCGCCGCACGGGCATGGCCGGTTTTGCGCGCGCCATGTCGCAGCTGCGCAACACGGCCGGCGACGATGCTCGCACAGCTGCAGCCGCCGCTGCGGCAGCCGCCATGTATTCCGAGGGGATTCAGGCCGTGGGCGACATATCCAACGGCCAGACCTCGTTCGCAGCCAAGGCCCAGTCGCCCATAAGGTTCGCCAACCGGGCCGAGATATTCGGCCTGGGCGCCACGGCAGCCGCTCCGTCGGCCGCGCTGCTCGCCGAGCGCTACGGCGCCGTGCGAACACCCCACTCGACATATTCGGTCAGCGACAGCGCCTTCGTGCAGATATGCCGCCAGGGCCGCGAACCGCTCTCCATACACTTTCTCGAATCGCCCGAGGAGAAGGAGCTCTACCAGGGTCGCGGCGAGCTTGCTCGCTGGTACGGCGAGCGCGGCTGGAACTGCGATTTTCTGCACTACGGCACCCCGGCACAGCGAATCGCCGCATCGGTGCCGGCCGACAGGAGCGTGATGCTCGTGCACTGCTGCTGCGTGAACCAGGAGGATATAGACTCGATAATGTCGCACTTCACCGCACCCGTATGGTGGTGCCTCTGCCCCCGCTCCAACGACTACATCACCGGCCTGCGGCCGACGGTGGAGCTGCTGCTGCGCAATGGGCTGAATATCTGTATCGGAACCGATTCGCTGGCCTCGAACGACACGCTCTCCATGCTGGCCGAAATCAAGGCTCTCGATGGCTGCATGCCTCTTGTCGAGGCGCTGCACGCCGCCACCGCGGCAGGCGCCGCAGCTCTCGGCTTCGACGACCTGGGGGCTGTGCGCGTGGGCGCCAGACCGGGACTTGCTGTAATCTCGGGTGTGGATTTCCAAAAGGGACGGCTTCGCGACGACGCCTCGGCGCGAAGAGTCGTCTGACAGGCGCGCTATTGCTCCTCGGCGCCGAATATTGCAGCCGAGAGTATGGCGCAAAACTCCTCGAGACCCTCACGGTCGGCCTCGGTGAAGGTTCCTTTCTCGGTGCTGTCTATATCCAGCACGCCGCGCACCTGCGAGCGGTGAAATATGGGCACCACAATCTCCGAGCGCGACAGCGAGCTGCAGGCTATGTGCCCCGGGAACTCCTCGACGTCGGGCACCACTATCGACTCCTGCCGCTGCCACGCCGTGCCGCATACTCCGCGGCCGAAGCCTATGCGATAGCATGCCACCGGCCCCTGAAACGGACCGAGCTGCAGTTCGTCGCCGCAAACCATGTAGAATCCCACCCAAAACCATCCGGTCGTCTGGTGCAGCAGCGCGGCCGCATTGGCCAGCATGCCCGTCACGTTCTTCTGGCCGGCGACCAGAGCCTCGAGCTGTTTGTTCAGCAGTGTGTAGTCTGTCATAATCCCGCAATTATAGTCTTAATGCGTGCAAAGTTACAACTTTTTGCCGGCTTTTGCGGCCTCTACCCCGGCATGCTCATTGGCGGGCTGGAGAGCAAATAGTCCGACTGCAGCGCCTAATCATTCGGCCTAAGAGCCATCGCGAAGCCGGGCGAATCAGCACGGCGCGACGGTGCAGGAAGCATTTCCCGCAGCGCTCCCGCAATTCACTGATATGCAGCAAAATACCCCACATCGAAAAAGAACGACTAAAAATTTGCACAAATAGATTTTATGAACTATTTTTGACCCCCAAAAATCGCTTGTCTCCTGTCGAAGACATCGACTGAAAAAAGACCGGATATGGACATTCGCAGAACTCTCAGCCTGTTGCTCTCAGCCGTCTGCCCTGCTTGCAGTGCACGGATGCTGCACGTCGGCACCAAATATTATTATTAACTGACCGAAAGGGATGTAAGGTCAAATTAATAAATGGGGTCTTATAAAACAGGCCCCATTTATTGTATAACACAATATTCCAATTTCCCCACAACGTACAGAAAGTCCCCCTTTTGACAAAAGGGGGATTTAGGGGGGGGTAATGTAGGTATAAGCGGCACAGCCGCCTCTTTATGCCGAGAGTCGCGGCAGCCTCTAATGAAATAACGCCGAATCCAAAACAAAAAACAGAGCTGGATGCTGTCCAACTCGGCTTTAGCAATTCGTCAATGATACCCCTCCCTTTGTCACCGTTGCGATTAAGCGAGGGCAGAAGCCACTTGTGGATTATGCCGAGCGAAGCAACGAAAACGAAGTTAAAGGGAGGGGAGAGGGGAGGGAATGTCAGCATAAGCGGCACAGCCGCCTCTTTATGCCGAGAGTCGCGGCGGCCTCTAATGAAAGTAACACCGAATCCAAAACAAAAAACCGAGCTGGATGCTATCCAACTCGGCTTAAAGAGGCGGCTACCTACTCTCCCGCACGATTAATGCAGTACCATCGGCGTTAGTGAGCTTAACTTCTCTGTTCGGAATGGGAAGAGGTGGAACCTCACTGCTATAACCA
>JAFLRR010000013.1 GCA_022511345.1 Alistipes sp. | reverse complement strand
TATCGGTTAAAGCGGCAGTCGTCTATGCATATCCTCTGATGCCGTGCACGGCGGTCGTTGTTTCTGAATCGTGGGCCCGACAACGACGCAAAGGATAGATTCGACGGTGCAAATATACAACAGCGAAGTAGCCTTTGTCAAGAGTTGGGAGCAAAATTTTTGATTCAAGATTCAAAAAATTAGAAATAGGAATTATTTTTGTTTGCAGCTGACGCTGCATTCTTTGTCGCTTTTGGGCGCAAAAGCGACGCAAAACGCTCCGCAGGGCACAATTTGCGGGTTCGCGTCTTGCCGTCCGGCTCGGAACGCTGCGCGCGTTTGAAAGCAATCAAACGGTCTTCCTCGCTTCTCGGACGTCTGCGACGCTCACTTCATCCGCAAATTCTGCAATGCGGATTCAGGGTGCGACGCTTCGCGACGCAGTGGTTGAAGATAACAGTTGTGCATCATGACGCGCTGCGGGGCAGCGCAAATGTTAAATTGCTAATTACTAATTGCTAATTATTAATTGTTTTGTCGCTTTTGGGCGCAAAAGCGACGCAAAACGCTCCGCAGGGCACAAGGGGAGGAAAAATTCTGCAATGCGGATTCAGGGTGCGACGCTTCGCGCCGCAGTGGTTGAAGATAACGATTGTGCATCTTGACGCGCTGCGGGGCGGCGCAAATGTTAAATTGCTAATTACTAATTGCTAATTATTAATTGCGCGCAGCGCAGCTCGGGCTGAAGACTGCGGAGGTCGCTGTCAACAGCGGGCCTCCGCGGGCGGAGGCTTCGGCCCGCGCGACTCAGAGAGTCGCAAAATGACAATTAACAATTAACAATTAGGCTGCTTTTCGTCCTGCTTAGTGCGTGCGATTCGCAAAATGACAACGATTCCGCAGCCTTCGGCACGCAAGAGTACACAAAGTCCGAGACAATTGCTAATTACTAATTCTTAATTGCTAATTGGTAATTGCTAATTGGTAATTGCTAATTGCTAATTATTTTGTCGAAAGAAACAGCCTGCCGGTATGGCAGGCTGAATCAGAGTGTTACAAATCCCTCACGGCCGTGCGGCGTATGACCTGCAGCGAGTCGTTGCTGAAGGCCGCGGGCGAATGGCGCCGCAGATAGTCGAAGAGCATGTCTGTCACAACGGCAGCATCGGGCTTTATGTCGACGTACTCCACATCGTCGTAGTTCTCATAGACATAGTTGCAGAGCGAGGTCTCGTAGTGCACGCCGGGCAGCAGCGTCGGGAAGAGAACCGACACGGCCTCGCCGCGCTCGTCGGTGCAAATCGTGTAGGGCACGTTAGAGAAGAGGTCGACGCAGTGGGACTCGCCGATATTTTTGGTGTCGTTGAACTTGGCTATGACCATGCGCTCCATCTGCTCGCGGGTCATGTAGACGTTGTGCATGCGCGAAGCGAAGGGGTCGAGATTGTAGACGTCGGCAATCGTCACGCTGCCCTGCTCGAGGGCATCCTTGCGGATTCCGCCGCGGTGGTAGAAGACCACCTTGGCGCCGGTTGCCTCAAGCGCCGACTTGATGAAAAAGTCGGCAAGACCGACCTTGTTTATGCGCGAAGTGAGCGTTCCGGCCGAAGCGTGAAGCACGGGGTCGCTCTCGATTTCGGCGACCAGGGCCGCATACTCGGGTTCCTCGTCGTAGTCGGCGAGCGGGATGTTGCGGAACTCCATTGCGGTGCACTTTTTGCCTTTGAAGGTCATGATATGAGCACCCACGTACTGCAGATTCTTGAGCGACTGGCCTATGTGCAGGCCATTGACCAGCGTGTCGAGTTTCTGGTGCGAATGGCCGCCGATGACGAAGCTGTAGGGGCTGCTTTCAGGACGCGACGCGAACTGGAAATCCTTAAGTCCGCCCATGTGCGACAGGAGCACTGGAACGTCGCACCTGGCTGCCAGCTCGGGTCCAAGCTCCAGGGCCCGCTCTATAGGGTCGCAGAAGGTCAGGCCCACGAAGCTCTCGTCGCGGCCGTCGGGATGGTCGTTGTGGCTGTAGTTGGTAACGACGCCCAGGAATCCGAACTTCACGCCATTGCGCTCGATTATGGCATAGGGCTCAGGCTGCGGAAAGGTGCAGGTGTCGCTGACGACATTGGCGCACACCACCTGAAAGTCGCTCAGACCGACCATCTTGCCCAGATAGGCCTGGCCGACATCGAACTCGTGGTTGCCGAACGTGACGGCATCGTAGCCCAGGCGGTTCATAAGGTCGATAATCGGGCGCCGGGGCTCGGCTGAGCGGTCGACGAAGACGTTGCCGGTCCAGCGGTCGCCGGCATCGACCAGAACAACATCGACCGTATCGCGGCAGGCCGCCACGGCAGTAGCCAGTCGCGGGAAGTTGTCGATGGCGGCATGTATGTCGTTGGTCGACAGTATCACGACCTGCCTCTCGCTGCGGCAGCCGACAAGCGTCAGCAAACCCAGCGCAATGCCGGCTATTGTACGAGCGAGCGAAATGAAGGATAGAGATTTTTTCATTGTCAAGGATTAGTTTTAACGATGCCAAAATTACTAAATATATTCCGATTTACAAGATTATTTTCTATCTTTACCACACATTAAAAACTTACAAAACAGAGAACCGTGAATCAAAAAATAACACTAATCTGCGTCAACGACAACCGTAAATACGAGGTGCCGGCAGGCACTCCGCTGTCGCAAATAGCGGCATCATACAGCAAAGACGGGCGCCCGTGTCTGGCCGCCTTCGTAAACAACAGAATCAAGGAGCTCGACTACCGCGTGCATCAGCCCGTAACGGTCAGATTCATCGACATAACGCATTACGAGGGTCACGGCGTATGCCGCCGCACGGCCGTGTTCATGCTTCAGAAGGTGGTGCGCGAGCTATTCCCCGACCGCAAGCTGTTCGTGCGCCACTCGCTCGGCAGCGGATTCTACTGCGAAATCAGCGGCATGGACAGCATAGATACGAAGACCGCCGAAGCCATACGCGAGGGATTCGCGGCGCTGGCCGCGGCAGACATCCCAATCAGCCGCCGCAGACTGCTGACCGACGAGGTTCGCGAGATATACAACGCTCACGGATTCAGCGACAAGACGGCGCTGCTCGACACCCGCCCGCGACTCTACAGCGACATCTACGTCATGGCAGACGAGGTGGGATACTTCTACGGCGCGCTGGCGCCGTCGACCGGCTGCATAGCCCTGTTCGACATATGCCCCTGCTACGAAGGATTCGCCATAATGCTACCCTCGCACAACGACCCCGACCGGCTCGACAGAACCGTGCGCGCCGACAAGATGTTCGCCGTCTTCAACGACCACAAGCGCCGCACCTCGGTGACCGGCCTGCCGACGGTAGCCCACCTCAACGCCAAGACGCTCGCCGGGCAGGCGGGCGAGGTGATACGCATAGCCGAGGCATTCCAGGAGAAGCAGCTCGCCTCGATAGCCGACGCCATAGCCGCGGCCAACGACTCGCGCGGGCTGCGCACGGTATTCATCGCGGGACCCTCGTCGAGCGGCAAGACGACATTCGCCAAGCGGCTGGGAATACAGCTGCGCATATCGGGCCTTACGCCCGTGCCGGTGTCGCTCGACGACTACTTCGTGGACCGCGACAAGACCCCGCGCGACGAGAATGGCGACTACGACTACGAAGCGCCCGAGGCGGTGAACCTGGCACTGTTCAACCGGCAGCTGCAGCAGCTGCTGAGCGGCCAGAGCGTCCGCATACCCCGCTACGACTTCATCACGGGATGCAGCGTCGAGGGTGACCGCGAGATAAAGCTCGGCGACAGGTCCGTACTGCTCATCGAGGGCATACACGGCCTCAACCCCGCGCTGACGCCGGGCGTTCCGGACGACCAGAAGTTCAAAATCTACGTCTCGTGCTTCACCACCATAGCCATGGACAACCTCTCGCGCATAAGCACCTCGGACAACCGTCTGCTGCGCCGTCTGATACGCGACAGCCGCACCCGCGGAGCGGGAGCCGTAGCGACTCTTTCGCGGTGGGCCGGAGTGCGCCGCGGCGAGGAGAAGTACATATTCCCATATCAGGAGAATGCCGACGTGATGTTCAACTCGTCGCTCTTCTACGAGCTGCCGGTGCTGCGGCGCTATGCCGAGCCGCTGCTGCGCGAGGTGCCCGACACGACCGAGGCATATGCCGAGGCGCGGCGCATGCTCAAGTTCCTCGACAACTTCACGCCGATGGATGCTGCCGAGATTCCGCCGGCATCGCTGCTGCGCGAGTTCATCGGAGGCAGCGCGTTCCAAGAGTAGCGGGAGCCGTCGCGGGCGGCATCCCGGTCGCAGGCGCGCCCCGGCCGCAAAAAGAACGGCTGCAAAAGAACGGCCGCGGAGTGAAAAAAGCAAAGGCCCGGTGATGAACACCGGGCCTTTGCTGTGGCCGTGCGGCAGAGACCGCATCAAATGTCGTCGTCGTCCGCAAGTTCGTCGGCAGCCGAGGAGCCGTCGTCCTGAATCTCGTCGGCGCCCTTCAGCTCGTCGTCGTAGTAGTCCTTGTCGTCGTCGTCCTCAGTGCCGTCGTCTATCTTGACGTCGATTTTCACCAGATAGTATATGTCGGCCGTCTCGAACGGTACGGCGTAGAAGAATTCTCCATTGGGCTTGTCTATGCGAATCATCGAATCGGTGAATCCGAGCGGGTATTTCTTTTTCAGCTCCTCGAGCAGCTCCGGCGACAAATTGCGGATGCCTGTCACGAGTCTTTTCTTCGATGCATCGGGTTTAATCATAATAAGTGAGCGTTTGAAATTTTCTGCAATTATAAGCAAAGTTTGAATATCGGCAAAGAACTGCCGGTTTTTTTTCTATTTTTTTTATTTCGATAGGTACTTACAAACAAATTGCGTACCTTTACACGGGATTTGGCACACGCTTGCGCCGAACGTGCTAAAATCCGCGACGCAACAGACTTAATATGCCGAGTCAATACAACACCACCGCCGAGGAGCGAATAAACGCCCTGCGCCGCGAACTGGAGCGGCACAACCGCCTCTATTACGTGGACAACGCCCCCGAAATTTCGGACTTCGACTTCGACGCCATGATGCGCGAGCTGCAGCAGCTCGAGGCCCAATATCCGCAATATGCCGACCCCAACTCCCCCACCGTGCGCGTCGGAAGCGACATAACCAACGAATTTCAGAGCGCAGAGCACAGGTTTCCAATGCTGTCGCTCGGCAACACATACTCCATAGACGAGCTTCACGAATTCATAGCACGCGTCGAGAAAGAGGTCGGGCAGACAAGCTACGTTTGCGAACTGAAGTTCGACGGAACGGCAATATCGCTCACATACGAGAACGGCCAGCTGCGCCGGGCCGTGACACGCGGCGACGGAACGCGCGGCGACGACGTGACGGCCAATGTCCGCACGATACGCAACGTGCCCCTGCGGCTCGAGGGCAGCGACATACCGCCGCTGTTCGAGATTCGCGGCGAGATACTCATGCCCTACGCCTCGTTCGACAGGCTGAATGCCGAGCGCGAGGCCGCCGGAGAGCCTCTATTCGCCAACCCACGCAATGCGGCGGCCGGCACGCTCAAGCAGCAGTCGTCGGCAGTGGTGGCAAAACGCGGTCTGGCATGCACGCTATACCAGCTGGCCGGAGACCGCCTGCCGGCCGAGTCGCACAGCGCAAATATGCAGCGCGCACGAGAGTGGGGATTTCCCGTCTCGGAGCACATGCGCATATGCAGCAGCAGAGAGGAGATAGACAGCTACATAGCCGAATGGGACCAGAAGCGCCACGCGCTGCCCTTCCCTACCGACGGAGTGGTGATAAAGGTCGACAGATATGCCGACCAGCGGGCGCTCGGATTCACATCCAAGGCCCCGAAGTGGGCCGTGGCATACAAGTTCAAGGCCGAGCAGGCTCTGACAAGGCTGCTGTCGATAGATTTCCAGGTAGGACGAACCGGTGCCGTCACGCCCGTGGCCAACCTCGAGCCGGTGCTGCTGGCCGGAACCACCGTAAAACGCGCGACGCTTCACAATGCCGAGCAGATAGCTCTGCTGGACATACGCCCCGGCGACGAGGTATATGTCGAGAAGGGAGGCGAGATAATACCCAAAATCACGGGCGTGGAGCTCTCGCGGCGCCCCGCCGGAAGCAAACCGTTCGAGTATGCCGCCGTATGTCCCGAGTGCGGCACCCCGCTGGTGCGATACGAGGGCGAGGCCAAGCACTACTGCCCCAACCAGAGCGGATGCCGGCCGCAGATTCTGGGACGCATAATACACTTCATACGCCGCAAGGCCATGAACATCGACGGCCTGGGCGAGGAGACCGTAGAGCTGCTGTTCGAGAGCGGCCTGATAAAGGATGCCTCCGACCTCTACGACCTGCAGGCCCAACAGCTGGCCGTGCTGCCACGGCTGGGCGACAAGTCGGCCGAGAACATAATACGAAGCATCGAATCGTCGCTCGAGGTGCCCTTCCACCGCGTGCTGTTCGCACTCGGAATCCGTTTCGTGGGCGAGACGACGGCAAAGTATCTGGCGGCGCACTTCGCATCGCTCGACGCCGTCATGTCGGCCTCGCCAGAGGAGCTGACACAAGCCGAAGAGGTGGGCGGAAAAATCGCCGAGTCGATTGCCGACTACTTCGCCGACCAGAACAACATCCGCATAATAGAGCGTCTGCGCCGGGCCGGAGTGCAGTTCACCGCACAGGAGCGCGAGCTTCGTTCGCAGGCCCTCGCGGGCTTGAGCTTCGTCATATCGGGCAAATTCAGCGACCATTCGCGCGATGAGCTCAAAGAGCTTATCGAAGCCCACGGAGGGCGCAATCTGGCTGCCGTGTCGGCCAATGTCGACTATCTGGTGGCGGGCGAGAACATGGGCCCGGCAAAGCTGAAGAAGGCCGAGAAACTGGGCGTGAAGATAATATCGGAAACCGAATTCGCAGCTATGATAACCGGCGCAGAGCCGGCCGGCACGCCGGCACCGGAGCAAAGCGACGACAAACCGCAGGCAGCAGCGCAGCAGGCCGAGCAGGGCTCGCTGTTCTGAGAACGGCAAGAAGAAAAAAGATATGAAACACATGATACAGAACAGACTCAAGGGCGTAGGAGCGGCTATGGTTACGCCGTTCACGCCCGACGGGCGCGTCGACTACGAAGCACTTGCCCGAATGATAGACTACGTAATCGACGGCGGCGTCGACTACATCGTGGCCCTGGGAACCACGGCCGAGACCCCGACGCTCTACATCCAGGAGCGCGCCGTAATCGCCATGTTCATCGCAAACCACATTGCCCACCGGGTGCCGCTGGTAATGGGTGTCGGCGGAAACTCGACATCGGAGGTGCTCGACCAGCTGCGCGAGTTCGACCTGCGCGGCGCAGACGCCATACTGAGCGTCACGCCATACTACAACAAGCCTTCGCAGGAGGGTTTGTACCAGCACTTCAAGGTGGTATCGGAGCACTCGCCGCTGCCTATCATACTCTACAACATAGCCGGCCGCACGGGCGTAAACATGACCGTAGACACGACGCTGCGAATAGCGCGCGACTTCGACAACGTGATAGGAATAAAGGAGGCTTCGGGAGACATCGAGCAGATAAGGCAGGTGATAGCGCGGCGTCCCGACGACTTCATAGTCCTCTCGGGCGACGACGGCATAGCCGTAGAGGTGATGCGCTCCGGCGGCCACGGAGTGATATCGGTGGCGGTAAACGCATTCCCGAGAAAGTTCATGGAGTGCATAAATCTGGCCAAGCAGGGGAAATTCGACCAGGCCGAGAGGTGTTTCGCTCCCCTCGCGCCTGCGGTCAAGGCCCTGTTCCGCGAGGGAAACCCCACGGGTGTGAAGTGCGCGCTGCACACAATGGGGCTCATCGGCGACCGCATGCGTCTGCCACTGGTGCCGGGCACGCCCGAGCTGGCGGCAGAGTTCGAAAAACTCATACGCGAATACGATTTGTGTTAGAAGATACGTTTTGTCGTAAAAAAGCCTTTATGAAGAGATTGCTCATACTCCCGCTGCTGCTGTTGGCCGCGATGACCTCAGCAGCAAAGACTCCCGACGAGGACGACATAGCCGAAAAGACATTCAACGCATCGTCGAAATACTATTATCCAAATCTGATGATGCGCTACCGCAACGGCGACACGACCCTCGACGAGGAGGATTACCACTATCTCTACTACGGCTTCGCCTATGACGACAACTACCGCCCGCTCGACCCCAACAAGGCGCTCGACAGGCTCTTCGCGCTAATCGAAACGCTCAACATCGAGAATCCGGACGTGGTGCACCTGCACGACATCATATCGGCCGGCGAGGAGGTAATGGTCCGCGACCCATTCTCGCCCAAGGTGCTCAACATCATGGCATATGCCTACGGCGCCCTGGGCGAATCGCTCAAGGAGAAGGTATTCTACAACCACCTGAACAACATAATCTCGACAATAGAGTCGTCGAACGACGGACTGACGACCAAAACGCCGCGGCACGTACTGATGTTCTCCCACGCGCGTGACGCAATTGCCTCGCACGGACTGGAGTTCCGCACCAGCAAAATCATGAACCGCAGCGTCGAGTATATTCCGCTCGAGAAGCCCGACGGAAAAGTCAAGGGATACTACTTCGACTACAGCCGAATATACCGCCACAAGCCCGAAAACACCGAATACCACCGTCCGCGGACGTGGCAGTTCAACAACCTAAAACCACGCAAATACAAGCATTAGATATGACTATCAAGAGACTTTCGACACTCATACTCGCGGCAGCTCTGCTCGCGGCCTGCACAAAGGAGTCGGACCGATTGAAAATCAGCATCGGCGACATAGTGGGCACATGGGTCTTCACCGACGATGCCGGAGAGTGCCCGGCCGGCTGCTCGGCAATACGTCTGTATGACAACAACACATACAGGCTCTACTCAGTAACCGCCACGCACTCCGGACGTTATGAGATAAACGGCAACACCGTGACCGCCACGGCCTCGAACGGCGCGACGGACCGTCTGGTATTCAAGAGCAAGCCGGATGCAACGGCATTGGTAGAGTACTCGGGCGATTTCGCCTACGGCAAGCTCCGGCTGACCGCCACGCGCAACGACACGAACATGCCGCTCGAGATGCCACGAGAGCAGAGGCAGACGGCTCCGCAGGCACTGCTATTCTATTTCGTGGGCACGAACCTCGACTACTACTTCGGCAGCAACATTTCGGATGTCAAATCGGCACTCGGCAGCGACATTCCCGGAGACAGCCGCATTGCCTACTTCCGCCGCAGCGCCGGAAGCGAATGGTCGATTACGGAGATAGTACGCAACCCGTCGGGTGCGGTCGAGGAACACCTTCTCAAAAGCATACCCAACCCCGAGCTGAGCGACATGCGCACCTATCTCGGCGACATGGTACGCATGGTGCCGGCCGAGAGCTACGGAGTGGTATTCGGCGGCCACGGCTCGGGATGGCTGCCAGTAAACTACGCCATACCGAGGTCTGCAGCCCCGGAGGCTGCGCTCTACCCCTTCGGGCAGGCGCCGCTGGCGGATGCCATGCCGACGCGATATTTCGGCGAGCCCGTGCCGGTGCCGGTAATGTTCGACATAGACCAGATTGCCGACAACATGACCTCCACGGGGGCGCACTTCAGCTATGTGATTTTCGACGACTGCTTCATGTCCAACATCGAGTCGCTGTATGCCATGCGAAACGCCGTCGACTACATCATAGCCTCGCCCTGCGAGATTATGGCCGCCGGATTCCCTTACAAGCTGATAACGCCGCATCTGTTCACCGACGGAGGCCGTTCGTACGACCTGGAGAGCGTATGCCGCAGTTTTTATGAATACTACCAGCAGGACCACACATACCAGTCAGCATGCGTGGCCATGGCCGTATGCAGCCGGCTGGAGGCTCTGGCCGCCGCAGCCAAGCAGCTCTTCGCCTCGGCGACGGCCGAGGTCGACGCCTCGCAGCTGCAGACATACGAGCCGCTGTCAAAGCACCTGTTCTTCGACATGATGCAGTATGCCGAGGCGCTCGAGGGCGACCCCGATGCGCTCGACGAGTTCCGCGCGGCATTCGACAGCGCCTTTCCCGAGAACTGCCGCCTGCACACCGACGAGTACTATTCGGCATACAACAACCGTTTCAACAGAATAGAATACTACTCGGGAGTCACCATAAGCGAACCCTCAGTGGCCTACCCTGCCGAGAACCAGGCCACGGAGTGGTACAGGGCTACGCACTGACGCCACGCCGAAAGGCTGCACAAAAACGACGGCGGGACGGTGTGAAAACCGTCCCGCCGCCATTTTCGCCGGTTGCAGAGAGCTCTAATACTCGTCTATGGCCAGTTGCGTGCGGAAGGCTTCGAGCTGACGCTGCAGGCGCTCGACGTGGCTCTGCACCGACTCCTCGCCGATGATGTTGTGCAGCTCGGAGGAATCGGACTGAAGGTCATAGAACTCGTCGTAGGACCCTTCGGGACCGTAGAAGTGTATGAGCTTGTAGCGCTCGTCGCTAACGCCGTCGTGGCGCATAACGCTGTGCTCGGCAGGATAGTCGTAGTAGTGGTAGTAGAGATACTTGCGCCAATCCTCGGGGGCCTTGCCATCGGAGGCGAAGAGCGGCAGCAGCGATACGCCCGACATGGAGGGCAGCTTGTCGGTGCCGGCCAGATCGAGATAGGTCGGCGCGAAGTCGATGTTCTGCACGAGGGCGTCGCTGACGGTGCCGGCGTCTATCATAGACGGATAGCGCACTATCAGAGGCGTGCGGTAGGACTCCTCGTACATGAAGCGCTTGTCGAACCAGCCGTGCTCGCCCATGTAGAAGCCCTGGTCGGAGGTGTAGACCACGACCGTATTCTCAAGCAGGCCCTCGCGCTCGAGGTAGTCGAGCAGCTGACCCACAGAATCGTCGACGGAGCGGATGCAGCGCATGTAGTCGATGACGTAGCGGCGGTATTTCCACCGGGCGAGGTCCTTATCCTCGACACGGCCCTCGACAATCTCGACATTGCGCGGTCCGTAGGCGTTCTCCCACGCCTCGCGCTGCTCGGCGGACATGCGGCCGAGCTGCGAGTCGACGACATCGAGCTCCCACTTGTTGTACTTGTCGTGCTGGTCGCGGAGCTGGTGTATCTTCAAATCGTAGACAAGAGTCATGTCGCGGTCGATGCTCATCTGCTGGTGCGAGGCCGCGGGACCGCGCGACGAGTAGTCGTCGTCGAAGGTGGCGGGCACCTCGAACTCGGAGTCCTCGTAGAGGTCCAGATAGCGGGTGTCGGGCTGCCAGTTGCGGTGCGGCGCCTTGTGGTGGACGAAGAGACAGAAGGGCTTGCTGCGGTCGCGAGACTCGAGGAAATCTATGGCGTAGTCGGTTATCAAATCGGTAACATAGCCGCTCTGGCGCACATATCCCTCGCTGTCGGGGGTCTTGAACACGGGGTCGTAGTACTCGCCCTGCCCGCGCAGGATGCGGTAGTAGTCGAAGCCCTTGGGCTCGCACAGCATGTGCCACTTGCCGATGACGGCCGTGGTGTAGCCGCTCTGCTGCAACAGCTCGGGCATGAAGGTTACCGACGTGTCCATTCCGCCGTCAAGACGGCGCTGGCCGTTCTGGTGGCTGTAGAGACCCGTCATGAGGCAGGCCCGGCTGGGGGTCGAGAGCGAATTTTCGACATAGGCCCGGCGGAACATCATGCCCTCGCTGGCCAGACGGTCTATGTTGGGTGTCTGAGCCTGGCGCATCAGAGGGTGTCCGTAGGCTCCGATTGCCTGCCAGGCATGGTCGTCGGACATGATGTGTATGATGTTGGGACGGCGGTCTTCGGTTCTATCGCCGTCGCCGGCCGCAGCGCACGGAACGGCTGCCAGCACGGCAGGCACGCAAAGCGCGGCACGGCCGCGGCGCGAGCCTCGCACGGAGGGTGTAAAGAGTTTGCGTCGCATGGTCAGAGTTCTCTTAAAGCGCCGGTAACGGAGTCCATAACATAGCCCTTGACGGTCACGTCGGCAGGCATGAGCGGATGGTCGGCGATGAGACCGACGGTCGAGAGGATGGCCTCGTCGGTATCGTCGAAGCCCGTGAGCCACGCCTCCAAATCGAAGCCGCAGCGGTCGATGAGCTCTATGTCGTGTTCCGAAACGCCGCGCTCCTTCATCAGGTGAAGCATCTCGGCGCCATCCATGCCCTGAACTCCGCACGTAGTGTGGCCTATGACCATAATCTCCTGCACGCCCAGTTCGTAAACCGCAACAAGCAGGCTGCGCACAGTGCTGTCGAACGGGTCGGTGATGACGGCCCCGGCATTCTTTACCATCTTCACGTCGCCGTTCCTGAATCCCAGAGCCGCGGGCAGCAGCTCGACCAGGCGCGTGTCCATGCAGGTGACAACGGCAATCTTCTTCTTGGGGTATTTGTCGGTAATGTACCGCTCGTACTCCTTGCTCTCTACGAAGCGTTTGTTGTGTTCGCGAATTTCGTCGGTCATGTTACTGAAAGTTTAGTCATGTACAAATATAGACAAAAAAGTCCGCTCCGGCAAACCGGAACGGACTTTCGGTGGAACATATTCGCCGCTCTACTTCTTGGTCAAGCGGAACCAGTCGATGTCGAGCCATGCAGCATCGTTCTTGGTCTGGCTGGCGCCGGTGTAGAAACCGGTCTTGGCGCCGACCCACTGCCCTGCCTCGGCCACGAACTTCGAGCCCAGCGTCTGGAACTTGCGGCCGTCGGTGCTGTAGGAGAATGTGCATATCATCGACGGATTGCCATCGCTGTCGGTGCTGCGGTCGATGCGGCAGCGAAGCCACACCTCGCCGTCGCGGAACGGAACGGTGGCATTCACACGCTCGGCAGCGCCGTTCTTGGCGCCGATGCAGTCGAACTGCTCGAGCGCAACAGCGTCGCCCGTGCGGCGGAAGCCTATGCCCGCATAGCTCAGACCCATGACGGTCAGGCCGGCGCGGTCGCCGTCGTAGTTGCTGCGGAAGTCGACCTTGGCGGTTATAGTGTACTCGGGAGCGACAACCTTCTGCAGCAGCAGGTTGGGAGTATCCATAAGGTTGCGCCAGCTCTCGGACGGAGCATAGCAGTAGAGACGCAGCTCGCTGTCGGTCGGGTTGTTCATGTACCAGCCCAAACCGGGATTGGCAGGCCACTGCCACTGCAGGCCGAGAGTAGTGCCGTCGAACTCGTCGTCGTCGGCAGGAGTTACGGGAGCGCTCACGGGCTTGTTGCTCGCAGGCTTGCGGTAGGTGTCGACGGGCTCGCCGATGCCGTCGCCGTTGCGGTCGACGCCGATGATGCACCAGTCGTCATCGCCCCAGGTCATGGGCTGCAGGTGCACAACGCGGCCGTAGGCATACATGTCGACGAAGTGCATGAACCACGAATTGCCCTCGACGTCATCGACCCAGCCGCCCTGGTGCGGGCCCGGTGTGTCGGTATCGCCCTGGTGCAAGACCGTGCGGCACTCGTAGGGTCCGTAAGGCGAACGCGAACGCAGGACAATCTGCCAGCCGGGCTTCACGCCGCCGGCGGGTGCGAAGACATAGTACCAGCCGTTGCGCTTGTAGAACTTCGGACCCTCGACCGTAGGATGCTCCTCGTGGCCGTCGAAGATGAGGACCTCCTCGCCTATCAGCTCGCGGCCGTCGGGCGACATCTCGCAGACGCTAAGCACGCTCTTGAACGTGGCGCGCGAACCGGCCCAGCCGTGAACAAGATAGGCCTTGCCGTCGTCGTCCCACAGCGGGCAGGTGTCGATCATGCCCTTGCCGGCCTTGACCAGATGGGGCTTGGTCCACTCGCCGCGCGGGTCGTCGGTCTGGGTCATGTAGATGCCGAAGTCGGGGTCTCCCCAGTAGATGTAGTACTGGCCCTCGTGATAACGTATGGCCGGAGCCCACACGCCGTCGCCGTGAGCCGGAACATCGAAATGCTCGCGGGGCTCCTGCACGCGGAATACGGCATTGACAATCTCCCAGTTGACCAGGTCGGTAGAGTGGAGAATCTGCAGACCGGGCGTGTGGTTGAACGACGAGGCCGTCATCCAGTAGTCATCGCCCACGCGGATAAGGTCGGGGTCGGAGTAGTCGGCGAAGAGCACCGGGTTGCGGTACTTGCCGTTGCCCAGATCGGAGACCCACACCTTGCTTGCGGCCGATACGGACATGGCAGCCATAAGGCCGCAAATCAACAGCACTTTTTTCATAACTTAAAACATTTTAGTTCTTTCCTGATACGTTTATCCACGCCTCATCGGTCAGCGGGTGCCACTCGTCGTGGAACTGCTCCGAGCCGGTCTTCTTGGCGTAGATGTTGTCGAGCGTATACTCGGCAGCCTGCTCGTCGGTAAGCTCATGCGACCAGGCTACGCGGCCCTTGCGGTCGGCACCCTCGCCCGTGCAGCGCCACTCGGCATAGAACGACGAACGCTCGCGAGCAGGGTCGTTCCAGTTGTGCCAGCCCTCGGGGCGTATGGCCGCCGGAAGCTCGCACTCGAGCCACACGGTGCGGGCCGTGGACTTCCACGGACGGCCCAGATAGAGCTTGGTGACGCCGTCGGCAACGGTCACGCGGCAGTTGCGGAAGACATATCCGTAGGCATTGCGCTCGGTGGTCGAGGCAGCCGTCAGGAAGCTGTCGACCTTGCCGTGGATGGTGCAGCGGTCGAAAACGACTATCGAAGGGCCGAAGATGAAGTCGGTGGTACCCTCGATGTAGCTGTCGGTGACATAGACGCGCGAGACATAGCCCTTGGTGAAGAAGGTGTCCTGGTCGCCCAGCATGCGGCAGCGGTCTATCCATATGCGGTCGCCGCGGGTCTCGACGGCAACGGCCTGTCCCACGCGGCCGGCATCGTTCTCGACGGTCACATTGCAGAAATAGACCTCGTCGGCCTGAATCGACAGCGTATAGCAGTCGTAGGTAGTCATCTCGTAGCCGTCGACGACCTTGCCCGAGTGGTCGTCCCACACGATGCGAACATCGCCGTCGCCGATGACGGCAACCTTGTTCTTGTAGACGTCGAGCGTCACCTTCTCGCGGTAGACGCCCTCACGGATGATGACGGTGCGCCACTCGGCCGGCTTGGACGGCAGAGCATCGAAACACTCCTGAACGGAGGTGAAGTCGCCGCCGCCGTTGCAGTCGACAACATACAGCGAACGCTCCACGCTGCTGTCGGTGCAGCAGGCAGAGAAAGCGAACAGAGCCGCGAAGGCAATAAGCAGTCGTCTCATGGCCGTCAGAGCGTTACGCCCGTTTTGAATATTGCAATCTCCTTGAAACCGGTCTTCTCGTGCTTGAGCTTCTCGCCGTTGACCGTGGCCAGCACCTTGTCGATGAAGCGCTCCAGCACCACCTTGGGCTCCTCGTCCTCGACGAGCGTGCCGGCGTTGAAGTCGATCCAGTTGTTCTTGAAGCGGTAGAGAGGAGTGTTGGTCGAAATCTTCATCGTGGGGATGAACGCTCCGAACGGAGTGCCGCGGCCCGTGGTGAAGAGCACTATCTGGCAGCCCGAGAGAGCCAGCGCCGACGAGGCTACCAGGTCGTTGCCCGGAGCCTGCAGAAGGTTGAGTCCCGGTTTTACGGCCGTGTCGCCATACGACAGAACGTCGACCACCTTCTGCGCACCGCCCTTCTGCACGCAGCCCAGCGACTTCTCCTCGAGGGTGGTGATGCCGCCCTTCTTGTTGCCGGGCGAGGGATTCTCGTAGATGGGCTGGTCGTACTTGCGGAAGTAGCCCTTGAAGTTGTTGATAAGGCAGACCGTCGAGTCGAATACCTCGCGGCTCTCGGCACGGTCCATAAGAATGGTTTCGGCACCGAACATCTCGGGGACTTCGGTGAGGACCGTGGTTCCGCCCTGGGCGATGAGCCAGTCGGAAAACAGGCCCACCAGCGGGTTGGCCGTGATGCCCGAGAAGCCGTCGGAACCGCCGCACTTCAGGCCCACGCGCAGATAAGAGAGCGGCAGCGGCTGGCGCTTGTCAGCACGGGTCTTCTCGACCAGCTCGCGGCAAATCTCGACGCCCTCGGCGATTTCGTCCTCCACCTCCTGCGAGATGAGGAACTTGACGCGCTCGTCGTCCCACTCGCCGATGACCTCCTTGAGAGCCGAGACCTGGTTGTTCTCGCATCCCAGGCCCAGCACCAGCACAGCGCCGGCATTGGGGTGCTTGATAAGCGCCGCGAGAGCCTTCTGCGTGTTGCTGTGGTCGTCGCCCAGCTGAGAACAGCCGTAGTTGTGGGTATAGACGCGCACGTCGTCCAGATGCGAGCAGTCGCACTCGGCCTTAACGCGCTCGGCAATGGCGTTGGCCTGGCCGTTGACGCAGCCGACAGAGGGGACGATCCACAGTTCGTTGCGGATGCCGGCACGACCGTCCTTGCGAAGGTAGCCCTGGAACTTTATGTCGCGGACATCGGCGTCGATGTCGTAGACCTTGGGCGAGTAGACATACTCCAGATCGTCGTGGAGGTTGGTCTTCAGGTTATGGGAGTGAATCCATGCGCCGCACTTGATGTCGCTCAGGGCATGGCCTATGGGATAGCCGTACTTGATGACGTTCTCGCCCTCAGCGATGTCGCACAGCGCGATTTTGTGGCCGCGCGCAACATCCTCGACAAGAGTCACCGTGCGGCCGTCGACCTCGACGCTCTCGCCGCACTTCAAATCGGCCAATGCCACGCAAACATTATCGGCCGCATTGATTTTCAGATATTTTTTCATTTTTTTTATCATTTAACTGCAATTATATCTCGGGTGCCGATTGTATTACATGACCGACGGATAACCTTGACAAATGAAGGGGTATCATCCCGACTGCGGCGTCAAATCGGTGCCGATTGATATAATTGCCTAATAAACGGGCGGACGGCATTTTCGCCATGCGAAACGCCATCCGCCCGGAAACGTCAGATTTAGGCCATGAACTTCTTCAGTGCGCCCTCCATACCCAGCGCCTCGATGTCATTGACATAGGCGGCAACGGCCGGGATGAACTCGGGAACCTCCGAGAAGTCAACGGTGAAGATACCGCTATCCTTGACAATCTTCGCAACGGTGCCCTCGGCGTCGGCTGCATTCCAGTTCTTCTGGATGTAGTCGACGAACTCGGCCGTGTCGTCGGGCTGGAAGCCCGTCTTGCCGCTGTACAAAGTCAGCAGAGCCGCGAAGGTGAAGCACTCGTGTTTGGCAATCTTGCCAGCCTTGAACCAGTTGTCCTTGACGGTCGGATAGTTGCGGGCCTCCCACTTCGAAAGCGAGTTGAGCGATATGGTCTTGAGCATGTGCTTGATGTAGGGGTTGTAGAAGCGCTCGAGGATGTCGGCAGCGAACTTCTTCAGCTCGGCCTGGTCCTCCTCGATCATCGGGATAACCTCCTCGGCAACCATGTCGTTGACGAACTTCTCGATAAGAGGCGTGTTGAAGGCGTCCATGACGGTTTCGCAACCCATCTGCAGACCGATGGGCACCATGCCGGTGTGCGAACCGTTCAGAATGCGCACCTTCTTGTCGCGGAACTGCTTGATCGACGGCATGAAGATGACGTGCAGGCCAGCCTTGTCAAGCGGAAGCTCCTTCATAACCTCCTTGTAGCCCGGACCGCCGATAGCCCACAGGTGGTAGAACTCGGCCTTAACGACCAGATTGTCGTCGAAGCCTATCTCCTCCTTGATCTCGTTGATGGTATCGCGCGGGAAGCCCGGAACGATGCGGTCGACCAGCGTGTCGCAGAAGTGGCAGCTGTTCTCGACCCAGTCGATGAAGTCCTGGCCGAGCTTGTGGTACTGCGCATGTTTGATGACATACTCGTGAAGCGTCGAGCCGTTGTTCTCGATGAGCTCGCAGCAGATGATGCACAGGCCCTTGGTCGGGTCGCCGTTGAAGTGCTTGAAGCGCTTGTAGAGCAGTGCCGTCATCTTGGCCGGATAGGACTTGGGCGGGCACGCGGTCAAATCGTCGCCCTCCTCGTAGCGGATGCCGGCCTCGGTGGTGTTGGAGATCGTAATCTTCAACTCGGGCGAGAGGATATACTTCTCGTAGGTCTGGTAGTCGACATAGGGATTGAACGAATCCATGATGCTCTTGACCAGACGGATGTTCTTGGCGGGTTTCTTGTTCTCGATGCCCTCGAGGTAGACATGGTACATGTTGTCCTGCTTGTGCAGCAGGTCGATCATGCCCAGCACCTTATGCTCGGGGTCGATGATGGGCTGGCACACGGCCACGCCGGCATCCATGACGCCCTTCTCGTTGGCGATGTCGATCTGCCAGTCTACGAATGCGCGCAGGAAGTTGCCCTCGCCGAACTGGAGAATCCGGACAGGACGCTCGGTTTTCTCGACAGTGGTTTTATTGAGTTGTTTAATCATGACGAAATGGTGTTTTTGATTATTTCAGAACAATGGCTTTGTGCTTGGGAACGAGTATCTTCATAATGGTCCATGCCAGCAGGTAGGCAACGGCGCAGACGCAGAAGACAATCATGTAGCCCGCAGGCTTGCCCTCGAAACCGAGGAAGCGGAATGCCGCGCCCTGAGCTGCCGAGTAGTCGAACAGAACACCCGAGCACTTGTTGATAAGGAACGAGCCCACACCGCCGGCCATGCCGCCGATACCGGTGATGGTAGCGATTGTCGACTTGGGGAACATGTCGCCGATGGTGGAGAACAGGTTGGCCGACCATGCCTGGTGACCTGCGCCGACCAGACCGATGATGATTGCGGGCCACCATGCCGAGTAAGCGCCCAGAGGCTGCGCCAGAAGGCAGAACAGAGGCAGAATGGTGAACAGCAGCATCGCACGCATACGTCCCGAGTAGGCCTCCATGCCCTTGTTGACCATGAAATAGGTCGGCAGCTTGCAGAGGTAGATGGACAGGAAGGTCACGATGGCATAGAGAGTGATGATGAGCAGCATGCCAGTGCCAGACGAAGCCTTGTAGCCGTAAACATCCTGGAAATAGGCCGGAGCCCAGAAGAGGAAGAACCACCACACGCCGTCGGTGAAGAACTTGCCGACGATGAAGGCCCAGGTCTGCTTGTAGCCGAAGCTCTCGAGCAGCGAGAGCGACTTCTCCTTCTCGGCAGGAGCGGCCTCGGCCTGAACGGCCTGGCCCTCGTCCTGGTGGATGTATGCCAGCTCGGCATCGTTCACATGCTTCGACTGCTCGGGTTTGTCATACCACTGAACGAAGAAGGCCATCCACACGAAGCCCAGAGCACCGATGATGATGAATGCCCACTCCCAGCCGAAGGCCAGAGCCAGCGGCGGAATGATTGCCGGAGCGACCAGTGCGCCCACAGATGCGCCGGCATTGAAAATCGACGTTGCGAAAGCGCGGTCCTTCTTGGGGAAGTACTCGGCCGTAACCTTGATGGCTGCGGGGAAGTTACCGGCCTCGCCGAGACCCAGAATGGCTCGTGCGGCAAGGAACAGATAGACGCTCACGGCTGCGATGTACTCGACGCCCTGAGCCGCGTGGCGCATGGCATCGATCGACTCATAGCCGGTAATCCAGCGCGTAGCCACGCCGCAGACGGCATGGAGGCAGGCGCCGAACGACCATACGCCGATAGCCCACAGATAGCCCTTCTTGGTGCCGATCCAGTCGACGAACTTGCCGGCGAAGAGCATGAAGGCCGCATAGAAAATCGAGAACCACGCGGTGATGGTGCCGTAGTTGGCATCGGTCCAGTGGAACTCGGGGAAAATGAACTCTTTGGCAGTCAGCGACAGAACCTGGCGGTCGAGGTAGTTGACCGTGGTGGCCACGAAAAGCAGACCGCACATCCACCAACGCCAGTTGGTCATCAGCTGCTGCTGGGTAGTCTTGGTATTCATGAAATTTCGAAATTCAGTTAGGTTGTTCGTAATTTACTGCGAGAAAAGCCGCCGCATCCTGTTTGAAAGGATGCGACGGGATTCACACTGTCGTTATTTTGCGCGCACCTCGGCGATAATCTCCAGGCACTCCTTGCACTTGGCCGTGATGTAGGCCCAGTCCTCGGCTGCTATCTTATCCTTGGGGAAGAGTTTGGAGCCCATGCCCACGCAGTAGACGCCGGCCTTGAACCACGATGCCAGGTTGTCGCGGTCGGGCGACACGCCGCCCGTGACCATGATCTTGGTCCAGGGGCAGGGAGCAATCAGGCCCTTGACCATGTTGGGACCGTAGACGTCGCCCGGGAAGAGTTTCGTAAGGTCGCAGCCCAGCTCCTGAGCCTTGCCTATCTCCGACACGGTGCCGCAGCCAGGGCAATAGGGAACAAGACGGCGGTTGCAGACGGGTGCGATGTCGGGGTTGAACAGAGGTCCCACAACGAAGTTGGCACCCAGCTGGATGTACATCGCCGCCGTGGGAGCGTCGACAATCGAACCGATACCCAGAGCCAGCTCGGGGCACTCCTTGGCCGCCCACTTGACCAGCTCGCCGAAGACCTCCTGAGCGAAGTCGCCGCGGTTGGTGAACTCGAATGCACGCACGCCGCCGTCGTAGCAGGCCTTGACGACCTTCTTAGCGATCTCGACATCCTTGTGGTAGAAAACCGGAACCATTCCGGTCTCGCCGATCTTCTTCATCACGGCGATTTTATCGAATCTTGCCATTGTCAATAAACATTCTAAAGGTTAAACGATCGTTTTAGCGCTGCACGCGGCCGTTTGCATTGCCGCCGGCCAGCGACTCGACCTCCTCAACCGAAACCAGGTTGAAGTCGCCGTTGATGGTGTGCTTCAGAGCCGAAGCAGCAACTGCGAACTCCAGAGCCTCACCCTGCGTAGGCTTGGTCAGCAGGCCGTGGATGACGCCGCCCGAGAACGAGTCGCCGCCGCCCACGCGGTCGATGATGGGATTGATGTCGTAGCGCTTCGACTCGTAGAACTCCTTGCCGTTGTAAATCATAGCCTTCCAGCCGTTGTGCGTAGCCGAGAAGGACTCGCGCAGAGTCGAGATGACATACTTGAAGCCGAACGTCTCGGCCATCTGACGGAAGATGCCCTTGTAGCCCTCGGCATTGGTCTCGCCGCCCTCGACGTCGGCATCGGGCTTGAAACCGAGGCAGAGCTCGGCATCCTCCTCGTTGCCGATGCAGACATCGACATACTGCATCAGAGGACGCATGATGGACTGAGCCTTCTCCTTGGTCCAGAGCTTCTTGCGGAAGTTAAGGTCGACCGATACGGTCACGCCGTGGCGCTTGGCAGCCTCGCAGGCCAGCTTGGTGAGCTCGGCAGCCTTGTCCGAAATGGCCGGCGTGATGCCCGACCAGTGGAACCAGTCGGCGCCCTCCATGATTGCGTCGAAGTCGAAATCCTGCGGGTCGGCCTCGGCGATGGACGAGTGCGCGCGGTCGTAGATGACCTTCGACGGACGCATCGAAGCGCCGGTCTCGAGGTAGTAGATACCCACGCGGTCGCCGCCGCGGGCGATGAATTCGGTATGAACGCCGTACTTGCGCAGAGCGTTGACAGCCGACTGGCCGATTTCGTGCTTGGGAAGTTTGGTCACGAAGTAAGCGTCGTGGCCGTAGTTGGCACAGCTGACAGCCACATTGGCCTCGCCGCCGCCGTAGACTACATCGAAGGAATCCGACTGAACGAAACGGGTGTTGCCCGGAGTCGAGAGGCGCAGCATGATTTCGCCTAAAGTTACAACTTTCATAGTTTTGAATTTTTATTTGTTACTGATTTTGTTGATTTTGTTCCTTAGAATTTGAAGTAGTTCTTGGCGTTGCGGTAGCAAACGGCCTCGACAATCTCACGACCGATGAACTCAATCTCCGAAGCGGGCAGCAGGCCGCTCTCGATGTCGTTGCCGAGCAGGTTGCACAGCGTGCGGCGGAAATACTCGTGGCGCGGGTACGAGAGGAACGAGCGCGAGTCGGTGAGCATGCCCACGAAGCGGCTCAGCAGACCCAGCACCGACAGGGCGTTCATCTGCTTCTCCATGCCGTCCTTCTGGTCGAGGAACCACCAGCCCGAGCCGAACTGAATCTTGCCGGGGCCGTAGCGGCCGTCCTGGAAGTTACCCAGCATGGTGGCGATGAGCTCGTTGTCGCGGGGATTGAGGTTATAGATGATGGTCTTGGCCAGCTTGTCCTGTCCGTCGAGCATGTCGAAGAACTTGGACATCTTCTTGCCGACCGTGAAGTCGCCTATCGAGTCGAAGCCCGTATCGGGACCCAACTGCTTGAACATGCGGGTGTTGTTGTTGCGGATGGCGCCGTAGTGGAACTGCTGGGTCCAGCCGCTCTCCCAGTCCATCACAGCGAACTCGACCATCATGGCGGTCTTGAACTTCAGTATCTCCTCGGCCGAAAGCTGCTTGCCGCCGTGAACCTTGTCGAATATCGCATCGATTTCGCTCTGGGTGTAGTCCTCGGCATAGAACTCCTCGATGCCGTGGTCGCTCAGACGGCAGCCTACCGACTCGAAGAACTTGTGACGCACGCGCAGAGCCTCGATCAGGTCGGCGAACTTGCAAATCTCGACGCCCGAGACCTCGGCCAGCTTGTCGGTGTAGGCGCGGAAGTCGGCGGGAACCTCGACGGCCATGGCCTTGTCGGGACGCCACGTGGGCAGCATCTTAACGCCGAAGTTGTCCTCGGCAACCTTCAGATGGTGCTCGAGCGAATCGACGGGGTCGTCGGTCGTGCAGACGGTCTCGACATGGTAGTGGAGCATCAGGCCGCGGGCGCTGTACTCGGGTTTCTGCAGCAGAGCGGTGCAGTGGTCGTAGATTTCGCGCGCGGTCTGCGGGTTGAGCAGCTTCGTAACGCCGAAAGCAGTCTTGAGCTCGAGGTGTGTCCAGTGGTAGAGAGGGTTGCGCATGGTGTAGGGAACCGTCTCGGCCCACTTCTCGAACTTCTCCCAGTCGGTGGTATCCTTGCCGGTACAGTAACGCTCGTCGACACCGTTGGTGCGCATTGCGCGCCACTTGTAGTGGTCGCCCTCGAGCCATATCTTCGACAGGTTGTCGAACTTGTGGTCCGAGGCCACGTATTCGGGAATCAGATGACAGTGATAGTCGATAATCGGCATCTTCTCGGCATAGTCGTGATAGAGCCGCTCCGCAGCCTTGGTCTGCAGGAGGAAGTTTTCGTCATTGAACTGTTTCATATAAGCGTTTTGTTTCAGTTTGCATAATATTGTATGGTAAAGTTACGAAATAATATCCGAAATGCAAGGGATAAAAAACAAAAAATATCATCGCAGCGCGCACGAACGCCGCACCGCGCCTGCCAAAGCAACGGTTTGCTGCGCAGATACATCGGACCGCACCGAGCCGCAGCCGGCCGGGAGTTGGAATTTGCCGCTCTATTTACTAAATTTGCCTCGCAAACCGATATTGCACAAACTAAACTGTAATACTATGAAAAGACTGACTATCCTGGCGGCTGCCGCATTCATGGCGGCATGTTCGCACCCCATCGAGGTCGAGGTGGCCGAGAATGCCGGCGTCGACCGCATCGCCGAAAGCGTGGAGGTGGCATGGGCGCAAATCGAGTTCGACGGACTCACGCCCGACAACGTGGTGGTAAAGCATCGCGGAACGGAGATTCCCTCGCAGGTGCTCACCGTAGACGGCGAGCCCATATCGCTGCTCTTCCAGGCCGACGTGAAGGCCGGAGGCTCGGAGACCTACCAGATTGTCAAGGGCAAGCGTTCGGCATACGCCCCGCTGGTATACGGACGATTCGTTCCCGAGCGCTTCGACGACTACGCCTGGGAGAATGACAAGGCCGCATTCCGCGCATACGGACCCGCTCTCGAAACGGCTCCCGGCGAGATGCTCGCAACGCCCGGATTCGACGCATGGGTAAAGTGCGTGGACACGCTGGTAATCGACGCTCGCTACAAGCGCGGAAACTACCACCACAACTACGGCGACGGAATGGACTGCTACAAAGTGGGACGCACCCTCGGCGCCGGAGCTTCGGCACCCTACGCGGCCGACACCATCTGGCTCAGCCGCAACTTCGCCGAGTTCGAGATTCTGGCAAACGGCCCGCTGCGCACGCTGGTGGCATTCGTCTACGAGCCTTTCGAGGTAGACGGCACGCCCGTGTCGCTCACAAAGTTCATCGCGCTCGACGCACACAGCCACTTCAACCACATCGTCAACATCTACGAGGGCAACTTCGACACGATGCCCGTAGTTGCCGGATTCATCCGCCACGACGTCAAGGGAACGGCTCAGGGCGATGGCTGGATTGCGATGTACGAGGCGGCTTCGGACTCGGCCAACCCCGAGGAGGACGGAGACCTCTATTTCGCCGTAATTCAGGATGATGCCCAGATGTGCGAGAACATCAGCGGACACCTGGCTGCCCTGCGCGAGGTAGGCAACGGCGAACCGGTGGAGTATCTGGCCGGTACCGGCTGGAGCGGCGCAGGAATCGAGAATCTCGACGTCTGGACCCAGATCGTAGAGCGAGAGGCTGCGGCATACCGCTACCCGCTGACGGTGACGGTCAGATAATTCGTCTTGCCTGGCCTTGCAGCAACGCAAAGCCAGGAAAGGACATCAAGCAAAAAAAGAAGCGTTCCGGAATCCGGAACGCTTCTTTTCGTCAGACAGGTCTGCTACTGGTTGGCGCGAATTGCATTCAGGCGCTCGTTGGCAGCATTGTACTTGTCCATGTTGTCGCCCTCGTCGCGGAAGCGGAAGTAGAGCTGCTTTGCCCACTCGAGGCTCATGGTGTCGTTGGGGTTGAGCTCGATAGCCTTCTCGAGATGGGGAACGGCCGATCTGTAGAGAGCGTTGGCAGCCTCGAAGTCCTTGTCATACTCGGACTGAACGGTATAGTGACGCTCGTTGATCTCGTTGATGGCGTTCTCGGCCTGCGACATGTAGGCTGCACCCAGCAGATAGTAGCCGCGCGGCGAGTTGGGGTTAAGCTCTACGACCTTCTGGAACGACTTGATGCTCTCGTCGTAGTTCTTCAGGCGGTAGTAAACCAGACCGCGGCCATCCCACAGGTCGGCGTTCGTCGGCGACTCGGCGATGGTCTGCTCGATGATGCCGATGAGATCCATCGGGTCGCCTGCACCCTCCTCGGTAGTGTAGAGGCTCATGAGGCACTCGAGGATATTCTCGTTCTTGGGATATTTTGCAATACCCTCAAGCAGCGCATCGCGGCTCTTGGCAACGGCTGCGGCATAACCCTCGGGGTCTGCGTTCTTGTCGCCGCGCTGACCGTAGTAGCAGTGGTAGAGATAGTAGTAGAGGTTGCCGCTCTCGTCGACATAGCCGTTGGCAGCTGCGGTCTCGAGGAAGTTGGCGCCGCGCTTGCTCATCTCGACGTCGGTGCCGTTGGCAACCAGGGCTGCCAGCTGGCCTGCAGTGAAGAGATTCTCGGTCTCGGGCTGCTCATAGGCGGGATTGTTCTTAACCAGGTATGCCTTCTCGTAGTAGTCGATGGCGCCTGCATAGTTGGCGACATTGATGTTGAGCTGGCCGCCCTTGAGGCAGTAGTTGTAAATCAGGTCGAGAGCCTCGACAACCTTGGCCTTCTGCTTGGGGTCGAGCTCCAGAGCCTTGACATACGACTCGACAGCCGTCTCGAGCAGACCCTTCTTCACCTCGCGGGTCTGGGTCCAGCCTGCTACATTGCCGTCGGGACCTACATAGGCCGTAACGTAGGGATATACGAGCGTGGTATAGGTCTGATTGGTGGTAATCGAACCAACCTCGCGGGGCTTGCCTGCCATCGACTCGAAGATGCTCTGCGGAACATTGTCGGCCAGGTCCTTGGTCGGAGCCACGAGAGCCTCGTAGTACGCCTTGCCGCGAGCCATCCACGTCGAAGCCTTGGTGTTTTTCTTGGCGTCAGCTACGGCGTCATCCTGCTTGGCCAGATTTGCCGTAATCGCTTCCTTGTTGACTTTCTGGGCCTGTGCGGCCGGAACGGCGAGCATCACGAATGCTGCAACCGTCAAAATCAATCTTTTCATAAGCTGAAATTTTAGGTTTTTGTATTTGTTCATTCTCTATTCGTTATCTGCCTGAACCGGAGCATCTGCCGCCGGAGCATCCTGCAGCGGCTCTGCTGCGCCATCGGTCTGTTCGTCGGCATCGTCGTTGGCCGGGACGGTCATCACCGAAGCTATGGCGTCGCCTTCGCGCAGGTTGATAATCTTCACGCCCTGCGTAGCACGGCCCGCTACGCGAATCTGCGAAACGGCGGTGCGGATGGTCAGACCCGAGCGGTTGATAATCATCAGGTCGTTCTCGTCGGTCACGGCCTGAATCGATATCAGCTTGCCGGTCTTGTCGGTGATGTTGATGGTCTTCACGCCCTTGCCGCCGCGGTTGGTGACGCGGTACTCGTCCAAATCGGTGCGCTTGCCGAATCCGTTCTCGCTCAGCACCAGCACATCCTTGCCGCTGCCGGGCTCCAGACATATCATGCCGACAACCTCGTCGCCCTCGTCTATCGATATTCCGCGCACTCCGGCTCCCACACGTCCTATCGGGCGCACGGTCGACTCGTTGAAGCGGATGGCCTTGCCGTCGCGGGCGGCTATCATCACCTCGGCCTGTCCGCTCGTGAGCTCGGCGCCGATGAGGCTGTCGCCCTCGCGGATGACAATGGCGTTGACTCCGTTGGCGCGGGGACGCGAGTATGCCTCCAGACGGGTCTTCTTGATGGTTCCGTCCTTGGTGCACATGACGATGTAGTTGTTGTTGACGAACTCCTCGTCATTGAGCTTGCGGACATTGATGTATGCGCGCACCTTGTCGTCGGGATCGATCTGGATGACGTTCTGGATGGCGCGTCCCTTGGAAGAACGTGTTCCCTCGGGAATTTCGTATACCTTGAGCCAGTAGCAGCGTCCTTTTTCCGTAAAGAAGAGCATAGTGTTGTGCATCGTGGCCACGTAGATGTGCTCGATGAAGTCCTCGTCGCGCGTTGCGCTGCCCTTGGCGCCCACGCCGCCGCGGTTCTGCGTGCGGTACTCGGCCAGCGGAGTGCGCTTGATGTAGCCCATGTGCGAGATGGTGATGACCATGTCGTCGTCGGCATAGAAATCCTCGGGGTTGAACTCCTCGGAAGCGTAGATTATCTCGGTGCGGCGCTCGTCGCCGTACTTCTCCTTGACCTCGACCAGCTCGTCGCGGATAATCTGCATCTGCAGCGCGGGGTCGGTAAGAATGCGGTTGAAATACTCTATCTGCTTCTCCAGCTCGTTGTGCTCGGCCAGGAGCTTGTCGCGCTCAAGACCCGTCAGCGCACGCAGACGCATGTCGATGATGGCCGAAGCCTGGATATCCGACAGGCCGAAGCGTTCCATCATGGTCTGCTTGGCGATGTCGGGGGTCTCGGAGCTGCGGATTATGCGCACGATTTCGTCAATGTTGTCCTGCGCGATGAGCAAGCCCTTGACGATGTGCATGCGTTCCTCGGCCTTGCGAAGGTCGAACTTGGCGCGGCGCACCACGACATCGTGGCGATGCTCGATGAAGCACCGAATCATATCCTTGAGATTCAGCAGCTGCGGGCGGCCGCCGACCAGCGCGATGTTGTTCACAGGGAACGAGGTCTGCAGCGGAGTGTTCTTGAAGAGCGTGTTCAGGACCACATTGGCCACAGCGTCGTGCTTAAGGCTGATGACCACGCGCGTACCGTTGCGGTCCGACTCGTCGTTCAGGTCGGCAATGCCGTCGATTTTCTTCTCGTTGACCTGGCGCGAGATGTTCTGAATCATCTCGGCCTTGTTGACCGCATAGGGAATCTCGGTCACGATGATGTGCTCGCGGCCGCGGTCGTCGACCTCGATTTCGGTGCGGGCGCGCATAATCACGCGGCCGCGGCCCGTCAGCAGGGCATCCTTCACGCCCTGATAGCCGTATATGAATGCGCCGGTCGGGAAGTCGGGACCCTTGACATACTTCAGCAGCTCCTCGCACTCCAGCTCGGGATTCTCGATGTATGCGCAGCAGGCGTCGACAACCTCGCCGAGATTGTGCGGAGCCATGTTGGTGGCCATACCTACGGCGATACCGCTCGCGCCGTTGACCAGCAGAAGCGGAATCTTGGTGGGAAGCACCGTGGGCTCGGGAATCTCGTCGTTGTAGTTCATCGTCCAGTCGATGGTCTCCTTGTCGATATCGGCCAGAACCTCGTCGGTGATCTTCATCATGCGGGCCTCGGTGTAACGCATGGCCGCAGGACGGTCGCCGTCGACCGAACCGAAGTTACCCTGGCCCTCGACCAGCGGGTAGCGCATCGACCAGCTCTGGGCCATGCGGGCCATGGCCTCGTAGACCGACGAGTCGCCGTGCGGGTGGAACTTACCCAGCACGTCGCCCACGATACGGGCCGACTTGAGCGTAGGCTTGCTGGAGGTCAGGTTCAGCTCGGCGCTCATATCGTACAGAATTCTTCGGTGTACGGGTTTCAGGCCGTCGCGCACGTCGGGCAGAGCGCGCGACACGATGACCGACATCGAATAGTCGATGTAGGCCGATTTCATCTGCTCCTCGATATTCACGGGGATTATGCGCCCCGTAGAACCGGCATTCTTTTCTTCTTCAGTCAACATATAAACAATTTCAGTTTCTCACTGTACATTTCATTCGGGCGGCCCGCAGTCTCACACGCGCGGGCGCGATTCATCAAACAAAATTAGTATTTTTTTTCGATTTGAGCAACTTTCAGGCTCCCAATATCTGACCTTTTTGCGGTCGCGGCTGCTAAAAATCGATTTTCAGGCCTTTTTCCGCCGATTTGAGCGCATGTAAAATCTCTCCCGGCAGGGTGTCGGGAGACAAGGCGGCAGCGGCTGCCGCGGCATCAGAGCGAAGGGGTTTGCTCAAAACCGGCCATGATGCGCTCCATCTTGGCGCGTATCTGAGCCGTGCAGAGGTTGCCTATGCTGCCCTCGTGGGTGTGGTGCACCTGGCGGCAGGGACGGTATCGGCCGCTCTGGACATCCATGCCCACACGGCGGTAGGCCTCGCGGAAAGGCACGCCCTCGAGCACCAGGCGGTTGACATCCTCGACGGTGAAGAGGTAGTCGTAGCGCGAATCGTCGAGAATAGACTCGTTCACGCGCAGCTGCGGCATCATGAACAGGCAGACGCCCAGCGTGCGGCGAATCTCGGCAGTGGCCGGGAAGAGTATATCCTTGAGCAGCTGCATGTCGCGATGATAGCCTACGGGCAGGTTGGTCTGCAGCAGCGCTATCTCGTTGGGCAGGGCCTGCAGGCGGTTGCAGCGTCCGCGAATCATCTCGAACACGTCGGGATTCTTCTTGTGAGGCATGATACTCGAGCCGGTGGTCAGGTTGTCGGGCAGCGACACGAAGCCGAAGTTGCCGCTCATGAACAGGCACAGGTCCATGGCCATGCGACCCACGGTGGCGGCCACGGCGGCGATGGCTGCCGCGGCAGCACGCTCGCTCTTGCCGCGGCTCATCTGGGCGGCAATGGAGTTGTAGTGCAAATCGCCGAAGCCGAGCAGACGCGTGGTCATGGTGCGGTCGAGCGGGAACGACGAGCCGTAGCCGGCAGCCGAGCCCAGAGGGTTCTGGTTGGCAGTCTGCCATGCGGCCACAAGCTGGCGCATGTCGTCGGCCAGAGTCTCGGCATAGGCGCCGAACCAGAGCCCGAACGACGAGGGCATGGCTATCTGCAGATGGGTATATCCGGGCATCAGAACGCCCGAATAGCGCTCGCTGAGCTCCTGCAGACAGTCGAACAGCGCCCTGACATCGTCAGCTATCGAGCGCAGCTCGTCGCGCAGGAAGAGCTTCAGGTCGACCAGCACCTGGTCGTTGCGCGAACGGCCCGAATGAATCTTCTTGCCGGCTTCGCCCAGGCGGCGCGTGAGCAGCAGCTCGACCTGCGAGTGTATATCCTCCGTGCCGGGCTCTATGGCGAACTCGCCAGCCTCTATCTCGGCGGCAATCTGCCTAAGTCCCTCCGTGAGCAGCTCAAGCTCGCTGCGGGTGAGCAGCCCGCGGCTCTCGAGCATGGCGATATGGGCCAGCGACCCCTCGACGTCGTATTTGGCCAGACGCATATCCAGTTCGCGGTCGTTGCCGACGGTGTAATCCTCAATCAGGGCGTCGGTGTCGAAGCCCTTGTCCCAAAGTTTAGCAGACATATTCAGCCAGATTTTCGATTATCTTGCGGTAGGTATCAATTCCGTGTTCTATCTCGTCAACAAGCACATACTCGTCGGCCGTGTGCGAGCGGGACGAGTCGCCGGGGCCTATCTTCAGCGCCGGGAAGGGCATCAGCGTGCGGTCGGATGCAGTCGGCGAGACGAACGTCCGGCAGCCGGCAGCCGACGCGGCCAGCACCAAAGGATGATTTTCGGCTATAACCGAGGCGCGTATGTGCGTCGAGCGGGGCACGACCTCCGAACTCAGCGCTGCCTGCAGGGCCGCCACTGTCTGCTCGTTGGTCAGGGCGTCGGTCGTGCGGACATCGACCACGAAGCGGCACACGTCGGGGATGATGTTGTGCTGCGTGCCGGCCTCGATCTGCGTCACGGCTATATTCACCGGACCCAATGTCTGCGAGGTGCATCCGAAGTCGAACGAGCGCAGCCGGGCTATGTCGTCCAGAGCCTTGTAGAGCGCATTCTCGCCCTCGTTGCGCGCAGCATGTCCGCTGCGGCCGCGGGCCGTGCAGTCCAGTACCAGCAGACCACGCTCGGCCGTGGCGGCCTGCATCGAGGTCGGCTCCCCCACTATGGCCATGTCTATACGCCCCAGCTCGGGCAGCAGAGCGCGTATGCCGTGCGCCCCAGAGCACTCCTCCTCGGCGCTCAGGGCCAGCAGCAGGTTGAATGGCAGCCGGCGCTCGCGAAGCTCGAGAAATATCGCTGCAAGCGACACGAGCGAGGCGCCGGCATCGTTGCTGCCGAGGCCGTAAAGACGCCCGGCCTCGACGGTCGGGGCGAACGGGTCGCGTGTATACGAAGCGCAGGGGCGGACCGTGTCGTGGTGAGAGTTGAGCATAAGGGTCGGCCGGGCCGGGTCGAAATGTTCGGAGCGGGCCCACACATTATTGTGCAGCCGTTGCGGCGCGGCGCCGTGTTCGGCCAGATAGCCGTACAGCAGCTCGGCCGTGCGGCCCTCGTCGCGCGACGGCGAGGGTATGGCCACAAGACGGGCAAGCAGTTCGACAGCTTTGTCGGCCGAGGCTCTCATGGCTTTAGTGGATTATGGTTCCGGCCGAGGCGTCGCCAAGCGCCGCGGCACACTTTATGGTCACGCTCCGCACGCCGCCGGCAACGGCCTGCAAAGCATTCTCGATCTTGGGAATCATGCCGCCGGCGACCGTTCCGTCGGACTTGAGAACGTCGAACAGGCTGCGCGTAATCTCGCCTATGACCGAGCCGTCGCCGCGCAGAACTCCCTCCTTTTCGAAGCAGTAGACAAGCTCCGTGTCGGCCACCTGCGACAGCGCCACGGCCACGGCCGAGGCTACGCTGTCGGCATTGCAGTTGAGCAGCGTGCCACCGCCGTCGTGCATGATGGCCGAGAGCACGGGCGAAATGCCCGCCTCGAGGAACATCCCGAGCCGTTCGGCCGCAACGGCCTCAATGTCGCCCACGAATCCGAAATCTATCGGTTCGGGCGAACGTCTGCGGGCTCTGACCACGCCGGCATCGGCGCCCGAGAGTCCCAGAGCATCGCAGCCCGCGGCCTGAAGACCGGCCACGATGCGTTTGTTTATGGCTCCGGCGTAGACCATCACGGCCACATCGAGCATCTTTTCGTCGGTTATGCGGCGGCCGTCGACCATGCGCACCTCCAGACCCATGCTCTCGGCCAGGCGCGTAGCCTCCCTGCCGCCGCCGTGGACGAGGATTTTAGGTCCGCGCAATGCTGCGAAGTCGGCGATGAAGCGCTTCAGTGCAGCAGGACTGTCGATGACGTTGCCGCCGATTTTTACGACCGTAACCCTCATCGCAGGCCCTCCAGAAGTCGTTTTATTACGGTCTGGGCCGAAATCTCGCGGTTGGCCGCCTCGGGGATGACCAGAGAACGCGGCGACTCGATGACCTCGTCCGTGACAATCATGTTGCGCCGCACGGGCAGGCAGTGCATGAAATATGCGTTGTCGGTCAGCGCCATGGCGGCGGCGTCGACGGTCCAGCTGCGGTCGCGCGAAAGGACCTTGCCGTAGTTGGGGTCGGAGTATGCGGCCCAGTTCTTAGCATATACGAAGTCGGCGCCCTCGAAGGCCTTGCGGCGGTCGTACTCAACGCGCGCATTGCCCACGAACTGCGGGTCGAGCTCGTAACCCTCGGGATGGGTGATGACGAAGTCGTAGTCGGCCGCATTCATCCACTCGGCGAACGAGTTGGGCACCGCCTGCGGCAGCGCGTTGGGATGCGGAGCCCATGTCATTACGACCTTGGGGCGCTCCTTGGTCTTGTACTCCTCGATGGTTATCAGGTCGGCGAAGCTCTGCAGCGGGTGGCGCGTGGCGGCCTCCATCGAGAACACGGGGCGGCCCGAATAGCGTATGAACTGCTCCAGTATGCGCTCCTCGTAATCCTCGGCCTTGGAGTTGAAGCGCGCGAACGACCTCACGCCGATGATGTCGCAGTAGCTGCCCATGACCGGAATGGCCTCCAGCAGATGCTCGGCCTTGTCGCCGTCCATCACCACGCCGCGCTCGGTCTCGAGCTTCCAGGCACCCTGGTTGACATCCAAAACCATGACGTTCATGCCCAGATTCATCGCCGCCTTCTGCGTCGACAGACGCGTGCGCAGGCTCGAGTTGAAGAAGAGCATCAGCAGCGTGCGGTTGCGGCCCAACTCGGTGTAGGCGAAGCGGTCGCGCTTTATCTCCAGAGCCTCGGCCACGGCCGAGCGAAGGTCGCCGATGTCGGCGACGCAGGTGAATTTTTTCATTGCAGTACCTTTTTGAATCGTTCGATGAATTTCGCGGCGGCAGCGACTGGCAGCGACAGCGCCGGCAGCAGTCGTACGGTCGAGGCGCCGGCTCCGCCCGTGAAGGTGTGCTGCTCGAAGAGCAGACGGCGGCGCACCTCGGCTCCGGCACCCTCCCCCACGTCTATTCCAATCATAAGTCCGCGGCCGCGCACCTCGCCGATGTTCGGAATCGTGCGCAGCTCGTCCAGCAGATACGCTCCGACTTTTTCGGCATTTTCCACCAGATTCTCCTTTTCGATGATGTCCAGCACGGCGATTGCCGCGGCGCAGGCCAGGTGGTTGCCGCCGAACGTGGTGCCCAGCATGCCTTTGCGGGCCTGGAAGTGAGGCGCAATCAGCACGCCGCCAATCGGGAATCCGTTGCCCATGCCCTTGGCCATGGTGATGAGGTCGGGGCGTATGCCCGCATACTGGTGGGCGAAGAAACGGCCCGTGCGTCCGTAGCCAGACTGAATCTCGTCCAGAATCAACTGCGTGCCTGTCTCGGTGGCTGCCTCGCGCAGCTGGCGAAGGAATTCGTCCGACGGCATGTGAATGCCCGCAACGCCCTGAATGCCCTCGATGATGACGGCTGCAAACTCGCCCGTCGACAGCTTCGCCCGTACGGCTTCGATATCGTTCAGCGGCACGAATTCGACATTCGGCGTGCGGTTGAACGGAGCCGAAATCGCCGGATTGTCCGTTGCCGCAACGGCGCCCGAGGTGCGGCCGTGGAAGGCCTTCGAGAATGCCAGCACCTTGGCGCGGCCTGTCTGGAACGAGGCTAATTTCAAGGCGTTTTCGTTAGCCTCGGCGCCCGAGTTGCAGAGGAAAAGCGAGTAGTCGTCATATCCCGACAGACGCCCCAGACGCCCGGCCAGTTGACCCTGCAGCGAATTCTCGACCGAATTGGAATAAAATCCCAGCCGCGAGACCTGCTCCGAAACAGCCCGCACATAGTCAGGGTGGGCATGGCCCACCGAGATGACGGCATGGCCGCCGTAGAGGTCGAGATATTCGGTGCCGGCAGCGTCGTAGACATAGCTGCCGCAGCCCTTCACCGGCTCTATGGGATATAGTGAATATACGTCAAAGAGTTTCATAATCTAACCTATTTTACAGCGGCCTGCCAGTCGCGGAAATAAAGTTTAAAACGCCGACGCCTTCAGCCGCAAGCCCTCGCGCTCGTCCAGACCGAACATCAGGTTCATGTTCTGCACGGCCTGACCCGAAGCGCCCTTGAGCAGGTTGTCTATGGCCGCCACTATGTGAACCTTGTCGCCATGGCGGGCGATGTTCAGCAGGGCTTTGTTGGTGTTTACGACCTGCTTCAAATCGACATTGCGCTCCGTACGGCCGGTGAACGGCGCCGTGCGGTAGAAGTCGTCGTAGAGGCTCTGCACCTGCTCGGGCGTCATGTCGCAGCGAGTGTAGATGCTGGCAAATATGCCCCGGGCGAAGTCGCCGCGCACGGGTACGAAGTTGACCTCGCCGCAGAAGCGGCTGTCGAGGCTGTGAAGCGTGCGGCCTATCTCCTCAAGATGCTGGTGCGAAAAGGCCTTGTAGACCGACAGATTGTCCGTCCGCCAGCTGAAGTGGGTCGTAGCCGAGGGTTTCACGCCGGCGCCCGTCGAGCCCGTCACCGCCGTGACGTGCACATCGTCAGTCAGCGCCCCGGCCGCCGCCAGAGGCAGCAGCGAGAGCTGTATGGCCGTTGCGAAGCAGCCGGGGTTGGCTACCCGCTGCGCCGTGCGGATTCGTTCGCGGTTCAGCTCGGGAAGGCCGTAGACGAAACCCTCGCTCTCGTCGCGGAAATCCTGCGCCAGGTCGATAATCTTCAGCCCCTCAGGCAGAGCATTGGTCTCCAGCCACCTGCGGCTCTCGCCGTGGGCGGCGCACATGAATACGACGTCCACCGACGAGAGGTCGTACTCGGCACAGAAACGCATCTGCGTTTCGCCCTCCAGCCCGCCGTGAACATCGGCTAAACGGTTGCCGGCATTGCTCGAGCTCTGCACGAACGCCAGCTCGGCATGCGGATGGTTCAGCAGCAGCCGGGTCAGCTCGCCGGCCGTGTAGCCCGCGCCCGATATGATTCCGACGCGAATCATTCCTCGTTGCGCTTCTGGACGTTGAAATATATGCTCATCTGGTTGCCCAGAATCTTTGTGAATCCCTTCACGTCGTCGGCCGACCAGGCTTTGTTGATTTCGCCGTACTCGCCGAAGTCGGTCTTCATCAAATCGAACGTCGAGTCGACGCCCACGAGCGTGAAGCAGCGCGGACGGAGCGTTATCTCGACCGTTCCGGTGACGTTGCGCTGCGAGCTCTCGAGCATGGCCTCCATATCGCGCATCACGGGCTCCAGATACTGCGCCTCGTGCAGGAACATGCCGTACCACGTGCCGACCTGCTCCTTCCAGTACTGCTGCCACTTGGTCAAGGTGTGCTTCTCGAGCATCTTGTGCGCTGCGATGATAAGTATCGGACCGGCAGCTTCGAATCCCACGCGGCCCTTGATGCCGATGATGGTGTCGCCGATGTGCATGTCGCGGCCTATGCCGTAGCGCGAGCCGATGGCCTCGACGGCGCGGATGGCCTCGACCTTGTCGGTGTACTCGCGGCCGTCGACAGCCGAAATTTCGCCCTTGGTGAAGGTGATTTTCAGCGTCTGCTCGCCCGTGGCCGTGATCTGCGACGGATAGGCCTCCTCGGGCAGCGTCTGCTCCGAGTGCAGCGTCTCGCGACCGCCTATCGAGGTGCCCCACAGGCCCTTGTTGATGGAGTACTCCATCTTTTTGAAGTCGGCCTCGAAGCCGTGCTTGCGCAGGTAGTCGATTTCATACTCGCGCGTGAGGGTCATGTCGCGCGTGGGGGTTATTATCTCGATTTCGGGCGCCAGGATGCGGAACGTCAGGTCGAAGCGCACCTGGTCGTTGCCCGCGCCGGTCGAGCCGTGGGCAACGGCGTCGGCGCCGATGCTCTTGGCATACTCGATGATGGCGATGGCCTGGAATATGCGCTCCGAGCTCACCGAAATCGGATAGGTTCCGTTGCGCATGACGTTGCCGAAGACCATGTAGCGGATGCTCTTTTCGTAGTACTCCTGCTCGATGTCGAGCGCAGTGTGGCTCGCGGCGCCGAGCTTGAGCGCATTTTTCTCTATGCGGTCCAGGTCCTCCCTGGTGAAACCTCCCGTATTGGCTATTGCGGTGTGAACCTCGTATCCGTCCTCCTCGCTCAGATACTTCACGCAGAACGACGTGTCCAGACCGCCGCTGAATGCCAGCACAACCTTCTTCTTATTCATTGTCTGATTCCGGTTTATTTCAGATGAAACAATTTTTTCGTTATATTCTTCAGATACATTTTGTAGGGCGCCAGCCGCGACTGCCGGGCCGTCTCCTTGGCCGGGTCGTAGAGCATGCCGGTGCAGAGGCACATGCGGCGCTTGTTGCGCTGCAGGATGTCGTAGTTGCAGCAGCCCTGGCAGCCCTGCCAGAACTCCTCGTCCTCGGTCAGCTCGGAGAATGTCACGGGCACGTAGCCCATCCTCGAGTTGAGCTTCATGACGGGCAGCGAGGTGGTGATACTGAAGAGTTTGGCATAGGGGAACCGTCGTCGGGCCAGCTCGAAAGTCTTGCGCTTTATCTGTTCGGCCAGGCCCATGTGGCGATATTCGGGGTCGACGATAAGTCCCGACGTGGCAACGAAGTCGCCATGACCCCAGCACTCTATGTAGCTGAAGCCAACGAGCCGTTCGCCGTCGAGCGCAACGACGGCCTTGCCGCCGGTCATCTTTGCGGCTATGTATTCGGGCGAACGCCTGGCTATTCCGGTGCCTCGGGAGAGCGCCGATTCGTATATCATGTCGCAGATTTGCTGCGCATATTTCGCATGAACGGAATCGGCATAAACGACGCTGATTGTGTTGCTGCTCATTTTTCCCTAACTTTTAATCGTGCAAAGATACGCACATTTCACCAAAATTATATTAATGCGGCCCATATAATTTGCACAAAATGGCTTAACAGACACGAATCCGCATCGAAACGGCACCACGACGCCATAAACAGCGAAGCCGGCGAATCGGATTCGCCGGCTTCGCGCACTATTTCAGGGTATGTTTCAACGGAAATCTATTATCTCGAATCCCTCGTACAGACTCTCGTCGAACGTCTTCACCTCGGCACCACGGCTTATCGAGCCGATGACTATCTCCACCCTGTCGCCGTCGGTGTCGTAGACCACGCGCTGCGGCAATGACGAGGCTGTGGCCAGCGTCACCACGATGACCCCGGCCGAGCCGTTGCGCGGGCTGAGGGTCAGCACCGCCCTGCCGCCCTCCTCCGAGTCGAGATGAGCGCCGTACTCCTCGCCCAGGAAGCTGAAGGCTCCCACGGGATTCGACAGCAGGTTGCGGCTCGAAGTGTCGGCATTGTCGATGACTATCTCCTTCTTGGAGGCATCGACCTCGACGCGCACGCTCTCGTCGCCGTAGACCTCGTTGCCGGCCACGAAGATGCGGTAGCGGCTGCCATCGACCGAATAGGTTCCGTCGATGCTGCTGCCGCCAGCCTCGACGGTGAACCGCACCGTATAGGATGGCATGGACTCCATCGCCGCCGAGAGCGATTTGAGCAGCTCGGCTGCGCGGTCGCCAGCGGCCACGACAGGCAGGCTCCAGAGGAGCGCCGCCGTGAAAAGATATGCAAAGTGTCGTCTCATGGTTCGCATGTTCAGAATACGCCCAGCTCCTGCAGATGCGCCTCGAGCGAGGGCAGGTCGTGATAGAGTATCGCGCGAGGCTTGGCACCCTCCTGCCGCCCCACTATACCCGAGCGTTCGAGCTGCATCATGATGCGGCCGGCGCGGTTGAAGCCAACCTCGTAGTTGCGCTGGATGGACGAGGTCGATATCTGGCCGCTCGAGACGGCGTCGCGCGCAATGTCGGCGAACAGGGCGTCGTATTTGATTGCCGGTGCAGGCTCGTCGCTGCCCAGGCTGCCGGCCCCGTCGCCCGAGTCGGGCGTATAGTCGGGCAGGTTGTAAGCCTCGGGATAGCCCTGCTGTGCGGCAATACAGTCGACGATGCGTTCCACCTCGTTGGTCTCGACCAGCGCGCACTGAATACGCGTCAGTTCGCCGTCCTTGGAGAAGAGCATATCGCCGCGGCCGATGAGCTGTTCGGCGCCAGGACGGTCGATAATCGTGCGCGAATCGTTCATCTGCGTCACCTGGAATGCGATTCGGGTGGGGCAGTTGGCCTTGATTTTACCCGTAATGACATCGACCGAAGGTCGCTGCGTGGCGATAATCAGGTGAATACCTGCCGCACGCGCCACAGCCGTCAGTCGTGCAACGGGCATCTCCACCTCCTTGGCATTGGTTATCAAATCGGCGAACTCGTCGATGACGACCACTATATAGGGCAGGAAGCGATGCCCTTTCTGCGGATTGAGCCGGCGGGCGATGAATTTTTCGTTGTACTCCTGAATGTTGCGCACCTGTGCGGTTTTGCACAGTTTCAGTCGCTCGTCCATCTCCATACACAGCGCATTGAGCGTATAGACGGCCTTGCGGGCATCGGTGATGATGGCCTCATCCTCCGAAGCCATCTTGGCAAGGAAATGACGTTCGATTTTGGAGTAGAGCGAAAATTCGACCTGCTTGGGGTCAATCATCACCAATTTCAATTGCGAGGGGTGTTTCTTGTATAGCAGCGAGGTGATTATCGCATTCAGACCCACCGACTTGCCTTTACCCGTAGCACCCGCCACCAGCAGGTGGGGCATCTTAGCAAGGTCGAAGACAAAATTCTTGTTCTGGATTGTACGTCCAATCACTATGGGCAGTTCGGCCTTGAAGTTGTTGAACTCCTCGGAGCAAACCGCCGAATACATCGACACAACCTGCTTGTTGCGGTTGGGCACCTCTATGCCGACCGTGCCGCGACCCGGAATGGGGGCGATGATACGTATGCCCGACTCGGCTTTGAGGCTCTGGGCGATATCGTTCTGCAAGCCCTGAATTTTCGATATTTTGACACCCTGCGCCTGCACTATCTCGTAGAGCGTGACCGTGGGGCCCACCGTTGCGTCGATGCGGCGGATGGGAATGCCGAAGTCATTGAGCGTCTCTTCGATTCGGGTCTTGTTCTCGTAAATCTCCTCGTCCGTAACTTTCGAGTTGGACTGGTAGTCCTCGAGCATGTCGGGTGTCGGCTTGCGGTAGTTCATCAAGTCTTTGGTCGGGTCGTATACCTCGGTGCTTATCTCGTTTTCGTCCAACACTTTGACCTCGTTCTCGTAGACATTGACCACCAGGTCGTCGCCATTCGCCGAAGATTCGTCCTGAGCGATCTGCGGCTCGTCGTCGTCATCGTCGGACGAGATGTAGACAATCTCCTCCGGCTCCTGGCTCTCGTCCGAGGGCGCCGAAATGTCGAACGGCTGCGAAATGACCGTAGGACCGAAGCTGTCGTCGGCCTGCTTGCCGCCGAACGACTCGGGAACTATCACGGGACCGCTGAATACACGGCCCGAATCCCCCTCTTCCATCTGCGACTCGGCAATATCGTCATCCGACCTATGGCGCATCGACTCGGGGATGAACTGGCCGCCATAGATGTCGTTTATGACGAACTCCGGAGCGCGGTAGGGTTCCTCGTCCTCCTCGTCGAACTCGTCATAGGCGTCAGTCCTCTGCGGCACTACAGGCTGCGGCGGCTGCACGAAAACAGAAGACGTATGATTGCCGGAAGGCGCCGGCTGCGGCGTCGGCTCGGGTTCATCTTCGCCGTCATACTCCTCGTAACCATCCTCCGGCTCCTCGTCCGGCATGGGTTCCTCGTCTTCGTCCTGCGCCGAAGGCGACAGCTTGCCCTTGAAGAAATCGATGAAGCGAGCGCCCGTGCCCACAACATCGTTGCCGGCGGCGTTGACCTTGTCGATGAAGTTGCGGTTGATAAACACGCCCGTGAGAATCCACCCTGCCACAATGGCTATAATGGCGCCTATGGTGCCTATGTGCGAGATTACGGCCTTAGCCATGAACACGCCGCAGGCACCGCCCCAGCCGCTGGTGAAGATGTCCCATTTGTCGCCGAAAGCCACGCCGAGAGTCAGCGAGCCGAGTATGAGGATGAACAGCGAGCTCAGAACCGAGTGGTGAAACAGCAGCGGGCGGCGGCGTATGATGCGCACACCCAGCATGGTCAGCATCACGGGCAGCACTATGCCGAACAAGCCGAACCCGTCGCCGACGATTTTGTCGGCAATAGAGGCTCCGGTGTGTCCGCAGGGGTTTGCCGTGGGAAGCGCCTTGGCTTCGGCGCTGCCGTCGGCTATGCGCTGCAGGATGCTGCAATCGGTTTTCCACGTGAAGAAATAGAATACGACCGCAGCCGTAATATAGAGACCCAATATGAAGACGACCAGTCCGAGCGTCCAGCGCAGGCTGTCGCTGTCGGAGCGCCCGACACGTTCTTTGTCCGATACTTTTTTCCGTACGGTTGCCATACTGAAATACGAAATTCGATTTGGGCAAAGTTACGAAAAAAGGGCCGGCTTTCCAAAATAAAAAATGCGCCTCAGCGGCGCACGCAGCACTCCCCGGCCGCCGTCACGGCTCGCCGGCAGCAAAGGCCTTGAGCCGCAGAAGTTCGCAGTACGACTCGTCGGCAAAGGTCATGAACTCATACGACGGCACATGGCCCTCGCCGGCGCGCAGGCCGTATTTGTCCAGAAGGTGCCCCGTATGCCGTGCCACGGCGGCCGACGAATCTATGACCTCGATGTCGCGGTCGCCTATCACGCGGCGGATCGCCGGCAGCAGAAACGGATAGTGCGTGCATCCCAGCACTATGCGGTCGGCGCCACGCTCTATCATCCCGCTCATCGCAGCCCGGACGCACTCCTCGGCCTCGGGCGTATTCTCGAGGTTGTTTTCGACCAGCTCGACGAAACCGCGGCCAGCAGCCGCTATTATCTCTATGCCCGAGCCGTACTCGGCAGCCGTGCGGCGGAACAGGTCGCCGTCGAGGCTCCGCTCCGTGGCCAGCACTCCCACTACCCCGCTGCGCGTGGTCAGACAGGCCGGTTTTACGGCCGGCTCGAGTCCCACGACGGGCAGCGACGAGTATTTGGCACGCAGGAAATCTATGGCCGCGGCCGTGGCCGTGTTGCAGGCCACCACTATCAGCTTGCAGCCTCTGTCGAGCATCGCCTGCACCGACTCGTCGGCAAGGCGGCGAATCTCCCCGGCCGGCCGCGAGCCGTAGGGGCAGTTTTTGCCGTCGCCGAGGTAGAGCAGCGACTCCCCGGGCAGCGCGCGCCTCAGCTCGCGCCAGACAGACAGTCCTCCGATGCCGGAGTCGTATACGCCTATAGGTCCGTTATTCATGGTTTTCAAGTCGCTGGATTATAGTATCTTCAATGGCGCTGTCGCTCATCGCATCGCCGTCGATAGAAAGCATGCTGCGCTCGTAAAACGGTGCGCGAGCGACCATGTCGCGGGTCATGAACTCGACCAGCTCGCCGTCGCCCAGCCCGCGCAGCTTGGGCCGCTTCATGCGCCCGTAGGGCGTAAGCCGCGCGGCTATGCGCTGCGCCGAACGCCTTATGTAGACCGTCATTCCGACGGAGTTCATGTAATCCATGTTGTCGCCCCACACCGGCAGGCCTCCGCCCGTCGACACCACGGCATCCTCGCCCGAGGCTACTATCTGCTCGAGCACGGCGCGCTCCGCACGACGGAAATACTCCTCGCCGGCATAGCCGAATATATCCGACACGGAGGCTCCCTCGCGGCGCTCAACCTCGGCGTCGGTATCTGCGAACCGCACCCCGAGGCGTCGAGCCAGACGCCGGCCCGTCGAGGTCTTGCCGCAGCCCATATATCCAACCAGAAAGAGCAGCACCCGTCAGAACAGATTCAATTGTTCGATATCGATCTCCTCGCCGGCCGCCGGAACGACATCGCGCGAATCGAATCCCGAAGCTGCCGGAGCCGTTTCGTCAGTCTGAGCCTCGGGCATATCTATTCCGGCCTCGTCGTCATAGTTATCCTCTTCGGCGGCTGCCGGCTCGGCTGACTCGGGCTCGATGAAGCGCAGCGAGGCCACGTCGTATGTGGTGATTCGCTTGCCCTTGGCCCTGTGGCTCTTGACGCCCACGAAGCTGTCCACATCCACCAAATCGGCCGGACGCGACGCCTGCGCGCCCTTGTAGGTCACCTCGAGGCTTGCGCCCGCAGCGGCCGTGAGGCAGACGAAGTCGGCCTGTCCGTCCTCGTCGAGGAATGCCTGCATGCGGTCCGAGAGCTCTATCTGGAAGCGCTTCATATAGTAGTAGTTCTGCTCGCGGTCGAAGTAGCAGAGGCTGTAGACCACTCCGTCCGAGTACTTCTCGACATGGACCGTATCGTCGGGGAAGTGCTGCGACACGTCGAAGCCCGTGATGTAGTACTGGTTCTTGCCCGTCCAGACCACAATTCTGTCGTCGCCCTTGAAATCGCCCAGCAGGCGGCCGCGGCCGTCGGTGTTAAGGCGCCGTATGTCCTCGTCGAACCATACGGTGATGCTGCCCAGTGTCGAGGTTCCGCGCTCCTTCATGACAATCTTGTGTATTCCGTAGCGCGAGAAGAGGTTGCCCTGGCTCTGGCGGCCCTTGATTGCCAGCGTCGAGAAGTCCAGGTCGACAATCACCTTCTTCAGGCGCGGACGGGGCTTGAAGTAGACCTTCAGCACCTCGGCCTCGCCGTTGGGGTTGACCGACATGTAGAGTATCTCGCTGCGGGGCGTGCCCTTGGTTATGTCGTAGACCTTGTCGCGCGTGATGCCCTTTATGGCGCAGCGCTTCATCATCACCGCGCCGTTGCGGCCGTCGCGGTAGAGGACGTTGTAGATGGTGCGTTCGTCGTTGCGCTTGAAGACGCCAATGTAGTATATGTTGGCGGCGAAGAAGGCCTTGTCCGAAACCTTGGTAATCACGTACTTGCCGTCCTTTGTGAAGATTATAACGTCGTCTATGTCCGAGCAGTCGCACACGAACTCCGAATCCTTCATCGACTTGCCTATTCCGAAATATCCCTCGGCGCGGTCGACATAGAGCTTGGCATTGGTCACGGCCACCTTCGTGGCCTCGATGTTGTCGAATTCGCGAATCTCGGTGCGGCGCTCGCGGCCTGTGCCGTACTTCTCGCGTATGCGCTCGTAGTATGCCACGGTATACTCGGTCAGATGCGCCAAGTCGTACTTCGTCTGCTTTATGTCGGCCTCGATGCGCTTGATTTCGGCATCCGACTTCTCGACGTCGTAGCGCGTGATGCGGATGAACTGCAGCTCCGTCAGGTGCTTCACGTCGTCGAGCGTAACCTCGCGGCGCAGCTGCTTCTTGAAGGGCTCCAGGCCCTTGTCCACGGCAGCATAACCCTCCTCGCGGCTGCAACCTTCGAGCAGCTGGTAGAGCTTGTTGACTATGAAGATGCGCTCCAGCGACGCGCGGTGCCAGGCGTCGTTGAGTTCGTTGAGCCTGATTTGCAGCTCGAGACCCGAGAGATATTTGGTGTGCTCGGCCGAGCGGCGCAGGATGTCGCTAACGCCCAGAAAGCAGGGTTTGTCGTCGCGTATGACGCACGCATTGGGAGATATGGATATCTCGCAGTCGGTGAAGGCGTAGAGCGCGTCGATAGTTCTGTCCGACGACTCGTCGGCAGCCACCTGTATGATTATCTCGACCTTCTCGGCAGTGTTGTCGTCGACCTTCTTGATTTTGATTTTGCCCTTCTCGCTGGCCTTGATTATCGAATCCTTTATCGACTCGGTGGTCGTGGTGAAGGGTATCTCGGTGATTGCGAGGGTGCGTTTGTCTATCTTCGATATCTTGGCGCGCACTTTAACCGCTCCGCCGCGCAGACCGTCGTTGTAACGGCTCACGTCGATCATGCCGCCCGTCGGGAAGTCGGGATAGAGCTGGAAGTCACGGCCCTGAAGATGAGCTATCGAGGCGTTTATCAGCTCATTGAAGTTGTGAGGCAGAATCTTCGACGCCAGACCCACGGCAATGCCGTCGGCACCCTGCGCCAGCAGCAGCGGGAACTTTATGGGCAGCGTCACGGGCTCCTCCTTGCGGCCGTCGTAGGACATCATCCACTCGGTGGTCTTTTTGTTGAAAACCACCTCCAGCGCGAACTTCGACAGCCGGGCCTCGATATAACGGCCTGCAGCCGCCTCGTCGCCCGTGAGGATGTTGCCCCAGTTTCCCTGGCAGTCTATGAGCAGATCCTTCTGACCCAGCTGCACCAGCGCATCCTTAATCGAGGCATCGCCGTGCGGGTGGTACTGCATGGTCTGTCCGACGATGTTGGCCACCTTGTTGTAGCGGCCGTCGTCGACGGTCTTCATGGCATGCAGGATTCGCCGCTGCACGGGCTTCAGTCCATCCTCGATGTGGGGCACGGCACGCTCCAGAATCACATACGAGGCATAGTCCAGAAACCAGTTCTTGTACATGCCCGTCAGCCGCCTCAGGTTGCCCTCGTCGTTAACCAGTCGGTCGTATTTCGACGGCTTGCCCTGCGCCTGCGCGCCCTCCTCGGTTGCGGCCTCGTCGGCATGCCCGGCAGTCGCGACCGGCTCGTCGGCCATTATCTCATCCTTATTTATCTCGTTATCGTTAGCCATACAAAATTCGGTGTATCAACAATTTTGAATCTTGAATTTTGAATCTTGAATTTAATTCAGGTCCTGTTCCACCAAATCCTCCTCGATGCGCAGGTTGCCGATGATGAAACCCTGGCGTTCGAAGGTGTTCTTGCCCATATAGAACTCCAGCATGTCGTGTATCGGGTCGTCCTTCGTCAGGCGCACCTTGTCCAGCCGCATCTGCTCGCCGATGAATCCGCGGAACTCGTCGGGCGAAATCTCGCCCAGACCTTTGAATCGCGTAATCTCGGCCGCCGCGCCGCACTTGGCGACGGCCTTCTGCCGCTCCTCCTCCGAGTAGCAGTAGATGGTCTCCTTCTTGTTGCGCACGCGGAACAGCGGCGTCTGCAGCACGTAGAGGTGTCCGCGGCGGATTACCTCGGGGAAGAACTGCAGGAAGAAGGTCAGCATCAGCAGACGTATGTGCATGCCGTCCACGTCGGCATCGGTGGCTATGATGACCTTGTTGTAGCGCAGGTTGTCCATATCCTCCTCGATGTTCAGCGCTGCCTGCAGCAGGTTGAACTCCTCGTTCTCGTAGACCACCTTTTTGGTCAGCCCGAAGCAGTTGAGCGGCTTGCCGCGCAGCGAGAATACGGCCTGCGTCTTGGGGTCGCGGCTCTTGGTGATGGAACCCGATGCCGAATTACCCTCGGTGATGAATATCATGGTCTGCTCGGCGGCATCGCTGCGGTCCGTAAAGTGGACCTTGCAGTCGCGCAGCTTGCGGTTGTTGAGCGAAACCTTCTTGGCTGTCTCGCGGGCCTTCTTCTGTATGCCCGATATTGCCTTGCGCTCCTTCTCGTTCTCGACAATCTTCTTCTGCAGTATCTGGGCCGTTTCGGGGTGCTTGTGCAGGTAGTCGTCGAGGTGCTTGCCCAGGAAGTCCATCACGAACTTGCGCATCGACACTCCGGGCTCTATCTCCTTGGAGCCGAGCTTGATTTTGGTCTGCGACTCGAACACCGGGTCGGTCACCTTGACCGACACGGCCGCAATTATCGAGGTGCGTATGTCCGAGGGGTCGTAGTCCTTGTGGTAGAACTCCTTGACCGTGGCGGCTATGGCCTCGCGGAAAGCCGACTGGTGCGTACCGCCCTGCGAGGTGTACTGGCCGTTGACGAACGAGAAATAGCTCTCGCCGTAGCCCGTTCCGTGCGCTATGACCACCTCTATGTCGTCGCCCGAGAGGTGAATCGGCGGATACAACGGCTCCTCGCTCATCTGCTCGTTCAGCAGGTCCAGCAGTCCGTTCTTTGAAACGTATGTCTTGCCGTTGAGCTTGAATGTCAGGCCCAGATTCAGGTAGGAGTAGTTCTTGACCAACTGCTCGACATACTCCATGTTGTAGGAGTAGTTGCCGAAGACATCCTCGTCGACGCGGAACGACACCATCGTGCCGTTCTTCTCGCTGACACCGCTCTCGCGGCGGTCGCTCAGCTCCAGGCCCTTCGAGAATGTCACCGTGCGGGCCTCGCCGTCGCGCACCGAGCGGGCCGTAAACTCGCTCGAGAGCATATTCACGGCCTTGACGCCCACGCCGTTCAGACCCACCGTCTTCTTGAATGCCGAGCCGCCGTACTTTCCGCCGGTGTTCATCTCGCTGACGGCTGCCGCGAGCGAGTTGAGAGGTATTCCGCGGCCGTAGTCGCGCACCGTGACCACATTGTCCTCGACGGTAATGTCGACCTGCCGGCCGGCACCCATGATGAACTCGTCGACCGAGTTGTCCACGACCTCCTTTATGAGCACATAGATTCCGTCGTCGGCCTGCGAGCCGTCGCCCAGCTTGCCTATATACATTCCGGGGCGCAGGCGTATGTGCTCGCGCGGGGAGAGGGTGACGATGTCGTCGTCGCCATAGTTGCTGATGTTATTTACCGGGAGTTCCGCCATAACTCAAATTTTTCATTGTTTGCGTATTTCGGCCAGTGCCGCGGCCATGCTGTCGCGCACCGATTCGGAGAGCTCTCTGAAATCGGTCTCCACCACTCGCTGCACCGGCACCGGGGGCAGCACGCGGATGCGTAGCTTGTTGCGCCAGTTGCACATGCCGTTAGGGCGCACCAGCGTCGCCGTGCCCTCCATCACCACGGGCAGTATCTCCACGCCGGCCTCCTTGGCCAGGGTGAAGGCTCCGGCCTTGAAGCGGTGAATCTGGCCGTCCTTCGAACGCGTGCCCTCGGGGAATATCGCCACCGACACGCCCCGCGAAATCCACTTGCGGCCCTCGCGCAGCAGCTGCTCCATGGCCTCCGAGCCGCGGCTGCGGTCGATGCATATGTCGCCGTGCAGCAGCAGATACTGTCCGATGAAGGGCATGCGGAAGACTTCGCGCTTGGACACCCAGCGGAAGTTGAGCGGCACGTAGTAGAGCGCCGGGATGTCGACCATGGTGCGGTGGTTGAGCACTATGACATAGCTGCGGCCGCGCTCGACATTCTCCAGACCCTCGACCTTGGCACGCCACAGGGGCGGCGTGGCGAAAAATATCCTCACCAGCGCACGCGAGAGCTCATGAACCGTGCGGCGGGCTTTGTCGAATGGAAATGTCAGCAGCAGAGCCACCGCCGAGAGCACCAGAAACAGGGTGCACACCACGATGGTGTATATGTAAAATATGATGCTCAGCATAATCGCACAATTAGGCATATTAACAATCACGCAAATTTACCAATTTTATCACTTGCGGCGACGCTCTGCAACAAAACTTATCAACATTTTTTAACGATTGCGCGGCCCTGCCGCTACTCTGCCGCTGCCGCCGTATCCGTATGCCGCCGTATGCTGCCATATGCTGCCTCTGCCGCAAAAAAACGGCGCAGCCGCAACCCTTCAGGGATTGCGGCTGCCGTCATTGCCTTCGGCTGCGATGTTACTCGCGGTCGTCGGAGTTCTCGCTCGGCACGAAGTGCGAATCGTTGGCCGAATCGTAGTTGCCGTCCTTGTCGTAGCCGTCGGGCGTAAGAGCCTCGGCCTCGGCCTCGGTCAGATAGTCCGACTCGGCGAAATTCATATCGTCGATGGTATTCAGCGACAACTGATAGGTTGCATAGTCGCTCGAACCGCCGCGATAGGTGCTCTGCTGCGAATAGATGGCATAGATTGCCGTGATGTCGCCCGTAGCGCCGTCACGAAGCACGGGCTTGCCCGCAAAGCGCGAATATCCGCTCGAACGCACCACATAGATTCCCGCATCGGAGGTGTAGTGCGTAGCCGAGGTGTTGTGCAGGTCCAGATAGGTGAAGCAGACCGAACCGTAGAGGAAGATGTTCTTCTCGCTGAAGGCCCACTTGTACCACGGCTTGGACACCACCGGGTTGCGGGTGTTGGTATCGATCCAGCTGGGATATATCTGCTCGTAACTGCCGTTGCGCAGCACGTTGTTGACCACTCCGTTCTGGTTCTCCACGCCCGAGTAGTAGCACGTCAGGCCCTCGAAACGAATCAGACGGCCGAAGTCCTCCTTGCTCAGCTGCGTGTAGTTGTCCTTGGTCACGACCTTGATGTCCACGCCGTCGACGAGCTCATCCTCGGGGCCGACGAACACATGCTCGCGGATGCGCGCAGGGTCCTCCATGTTCGAGTTGGCGTAGAAGCGATCCTCGGCCATGGCGTTTATCGAGGCCGTGGGGCCCTCGCCTATCGAGAGCATCATGCGGTAGTTGCCCAGATAGAGGCCGTCGAGCTTGATGAACACCCAGTTGCCCATCTTGTACTTGAGGTAGTTGCCGTTGGTGAGCTTGATTTCGATGGCTGCGGTGCCGTCGTAGATATAGAGCGACTTGAAGATGTTGCCCTGCTTGTCGTCCGAGAGCACCTTTCCGGCGATGTAGCAGCCGGCAGCCTCGGGCCACTCCTTGACGTGGTCGCTGCCCTCTTCCGTCGAGGAGAGGTAGCCGAACTTCACGCTCTTGGTTCTGGCCCAGTCCTGGTTCGTTCCGGTGCCCGAGAGCGAGCCCCACATCGACGCTTCCTCGAACTTGTCCTTGACCTCCTTGATGGTGAGTTTGCGCAAACCCGTCTCGGCTGCGAAATCCGCCTCCGACTCGTACTTCACATACGGCTCGGGCATGCCGTAGTCATCGTAGCAGCTTACCGCCAAAACAGCGGCCAGAGCCGTCAGTAATATTTTGTATGCTTTCATTGTCATAGTTGTTTTTACGGTACGCTTAGAAGCGGAAATAGATGTTCAGATAGTAGGTGGTGCCCAGCATGTAGAAATACTTCGAGTCGAAACGCTCGTAGAAATCGGCTGCTGCGCCGTTTTTGTCGAGTTTTCTCACGCGATTCAGACGCATCTGCTCGTAACCGCCCGTGTGGATGGTGCGGTCGTTGAGTATGTTGTTCACCTGCAGGCTGAATCCGAGCGTGTACTTGCGCTGTATGTACCAGTTCTTGCCGATGCTTGCACCCAGCGTGTAAGCGGAATCGAACTTCTCCTGGCCGCGCATTGCGAATACCGCCTGCACGTGCTCCATGTTCAGATTCTCGATATAGGCCTTCACGGCGGCAGCCGTGCGGTACATGGGGTTCATCGACAGATAGAGGTTATCGTAGTAGTTGAAGTCGACCGAAGCGAACCAGTTGCGCGGGCCGCGGTAGTTCAGGCCCACGTTGGCTGCGAACTGGGGCGAGCTCTCGACATACATGCCCTTCCACATCACCTTATCCTCGAGAACCACCTCTGCACGGTTGTCGACAATCTGCGTGAACGAGGGGTCCGACGTGTAGCTGTAGTCGCCGAGGCTCAGCGCTCCGTTGAGCGTCAGGCCTGCAACCACCGGCACCGACACGCCCAGCTCCATTCCGTAGTGGCGCTTGTCGATTCCCGACATTGCGAAGTTGGTGAACGACGACTGCGTATCGTCATAGAACGATATGACCTTAGACTGGTCCTGGAAGGTGGTGTAGTAACCCGACAGGCGGGCCTTGATCCACGGCAGCGAGAGCGAGTAGGTCAGTTCGGCGCTGAATACCTTCTCGGGCTTCAGGTTGGGCGTAGCGTCGTTGCGGGTGCGCGGCGAGACGAACGACGACTGGAACGTCGGAGCGTTCTGCATCATGGTCACGTTGGCGCTCAGGGAGTGCGCTCCCGAGAAGCGGTAGGCGAAGTTTCCGCGGACGTTGTAGGTCAGGTAGTCGAGCGTCTCGGAGGGACCGTACGAATTGGTCGGGAAGAGACCCTTGACCAGACGGCCCGTGCGCCACATTGCCGTATATCCGACCTCTGCGCCCAGGCCCATCGAGAATCCGCCGGCATGCAGGCCGTACTGAGCCCACAGCTGCGCCTCGCGGACGTTGGCGTAGTAGTCATAGGATATTTTGTCGCCCTTCTGGGCTGCGCGTGCATGTCCGTGCGTGATGTAGTAGTACATGTCGTTCTGGTAGCTGAACGGATCGTATCCGAGGTCTCGCTCGGCGAACTTGTCCACATCCAGCCAGTAGTTTCCGCCCAGCAGGTCCTTGACCTCGTCGTAATACTCGGTGCGGTTCACGCGGGCTCTCAGGCCGGCCACGATGCGCATGCGGTTGTTGATTTCGTGCGAGATGTTAGCCGCAAAGTTGAAGTCCACCTGGTCGGTGTGGCGCTCCTCGATCATGTAGTTCGAGCGCGACTTGCCCTCGAGAGCCGGGTTGTCCTGCTCGGCAGCCAGGTCGCGGTAGTCGTAGTTGCTGCGAATCATGTCATCGAAGTCGATGTATGGATTCCAGTTGCGTGCGCGGTATATCGCCTGGCGTATCCACTCCAGACGGCCCGACTCGGTGATATCCTGCATGCCGCGCTTGAGGAAATACGAGGGCAGTTTGCGGTAGTAGTCGGGGCGCGGGTCCACGCCGTCGTTCCACGTCAGTGCCGAGTATCCGTTGTAGCCGAAGCGAACCGCCGCTGCGGCGTTGAGTCTCGTGCGCTCGGATATGTCCCACGTGTAGTTGAGCATCGCGATGGGCTCATGCGAGTCGCGCACGCGGCTGTTGCGCAGCACGCCGTTCTGGTAGCCCACGTTGGGGTTGTAGTAGTTGTTGCCGAACATTGCATAAGCCTCCTGGGTCGAAGCCTGCTGCGCACCGCGCTCGGTGGGAGCAGCCATGAAGGTCAGCGCCAGACGGTGGTCCGTGCCGAAGAGCTTCTCGACCGAAGCGAAGTAAGCATAGGAGTTGTAATAGACTCCGTCGACATAGGAGTTGCCGCCCTGTCGCGTCGAGAACGAGAACGCATACGACCAGCCGTTGTCCAGCGCGCCCGATGCATAGGAGAGCATCACGCGGAAGCGGTACATCTGGTTTGCGTTCACGAAGCTGGCGCGGAAACCCTTGCGCATCTGCGAGGCGCGGGCGTTGATGTTGGTCTGGCCGCCGATTCCGCCTAAGCCGTAGTCGGTCATCTCCAGACCGGCCACATTCTCCTGGTTTCTGGTGGCGTCGTTCAGACCGCTCCACAGCGACCAGGGGCCGTATCCGGTCAGAGCGTCGTTGAATCGTATTCCGTTCAGGTTCACGTTCGTATACTGCGAGTCATATCCGCGGACATTGAAACGCATTTCGCTGAACTTATACGAGGCGATGTTGTTGAACAGGTCCTTCGACGAGGAGAGCGACGAGGGCAGCGCCTGGCCGTCCGACTCGGCGTCGGTGTCGAGTTCGGCGAAAATAGAGTCGTCGACGGTATCCACGCCCACTGCGGGGATTATGACCACCGAGTTGATATTCTTCACGCCCTTGTCCACGCGCACCTTGATGTCGAGGTTCTCGAACTCGGGAGCCGAGAATGAGAGCGAGTAGTCGCCCTGCGGCAGATTTTCGAGCTTGAAGTTTCCGTCCTTGTCCGTCACCACGGACTGACCCGTCTGAGCGACGGTCACCGTAACGTTGCCCAGGGCCTCGCGACCGTTTCGCGACACGACCTTACCCGTCACGCCGCCCGGGGTCTGGGCCCAGACCGCCGACGTCGCGAGAGCGAGCATCAATACAAGTAGAGATTTGAGTTTCATAGAGGTATTTTGAATATTATTTGTCGATGTTGATATACACGGGCAGGTGGTCCGAATATCCGGACTGGAAATTGGTTCCGACGAACGTTCGCAGGGGATATCCCTTGTACTGGCCTTCGCGCTGCAGCATGTAGGGGCGGCGGAAAATGTGGCCGTAGAATTTCGAGTTGTCGCTGCGCTTTATCTTCAGCTCGCCGGTCGAGCCCGTCGCCAGGTTCTCCGACACGATTATGTTGTCGAACAGGTTCCACTCGTCCTGATATGCGAGCGTTCCGTGTCCTGCGCGCAGCATCTCGATGAAGGGGTTGAACATGTTGTAATGCTCGTTCAGGTTCTTGATTTTGCCCACGGCGCCCACTCCCTCGGTTATGCTCTCGTCGGTCGCGTCGTCGTTCAGGTCGCCCATGATTACCACCTTCACTGCGGGATTGGCCGCGCGCACCGAGTCGGCAATGTGGCGGCACTGCATAGCTGCGGCCATTCGCTTGGGAGCCGAGGCCTCCTTGCCGCCCAGGCGCGAAGGCCAGTGCGACACGAGGAAGAAGAAGGGCTCGCCGTCGATTTTGCCCCACATCGTCACCAGGTCGCGCGTGCGGAAGTTGGGCTGTCCGGGCATTACGAACTTTATGGCCTCGCTGCCCTCGTACTCGAACCTGTCGGGGCGGTAGAAGAATGCGCAGTCTACACCGCGTGCGTCGGGCGAGTCATAGTGCACGATGCGGTAGTTGCCCTTTGCCATGTCGGGCTGGGCGAGCAGGTCCTCGAGCACCGTTCGGTTCTCGATTTCCGACACTCCTATGACCGTGGGGAAAGCCTTGTTCTGCTTGGCGATATCGAACAGCACGCGTTCGATGTTCGAGAGTTTCTTCTCGTACTTTGCCGTGTTCCAGCGGCGGGGGCTGTCGGGCAGGAATTCATCGTCGTTTATATCGGGGTCGTTTATCGTGTCGAATAGGTTTTCGAGGTTGTAAAAGACCACCGTGTGAGGTTTCTGCGCCAGACAGGCGGCGAATATCACCGCGAGCAGTCCGGAAAGTAGCAGTTTCTTCATAGCTGAATGTTTTTATTGTTTTTTCGGAGCCGCCTATTTGAAGACATTGCCCCAGTCGCTTAAGTTTTTCTGTTTCTTGACCTGAACAGCCACCTCTTCCGGCAGCATTTTCCAGAATTTGAATCCCGTCAGGCGCTCTATCTCCTCCACCGAGCATGCAGCCTGTGCGAATGTGGTATACCTGCTCGAGTTCGAGTTTTCGTAGATGAAACCTATCGATAAGAGCTGGTCTGCCGACAGTTTGGTTATGTCGTTGTCCTCGCGGTTGCGCTCCTTGGCGCGCAGCAGCACCTTCCACGCGTGCGTGGGCACGGCTATGCTCACTCCGCGCGAGACTATTGTCTCATAGCCTGCCGCGAAGTGCGTTCCCGTCACCACGTAGACCGTATCGGCCAGCGCCGCATAGCTGCCCGAGAGAGCCGCCGAACGCACGGCGCCCTCAAGCGTGGCCCACGAGTTCTGGTTGAACTGCGAAGCCTGAGGCATCATGTTGGTTGCGTAGAATGTCATCTCATTGCACTCCACATTGTGCGTGCGCGAAGCCGACGGAATCATGTGTCCGCGGTCGAGTCCGCGGTTTGCGCCGTCGTTGTAGCCTCCGGCCTCGACATTCTGCTGAATGCTCTGGGGGATTATTGGCAGCTGTTTGTTGGGGTCGAAGCAGAATTCGCCCGCACGGCCCGAACCGCCTATGTAGCGCGCATGCACGGGATATGCCGACCAGTGCGAGATATGCTTCTTCGAGTCGTAGCATATGGTGTAGTTGCGGCGCGGTGCGGTGTCGCCCGTGAGCGTAGTGTAGTATGTTTTATATATGTAGTCCGAATTATCTTCATATTCAGGGAGTTCGGCCCATGCGCGGTCGTATGATGCCGAAACCGAGTATCCGCTCTGCGTGAGGCGGAGCGTATATCGTGTTCCGTCGGCGAAGTCGACGTCTATCACAGCAGTTCTCTCTGTCGGCTGCATGTTCGCATCGCAGTAGAGGTGCACCACCGAACCGGCCTTGCGAGTTACCCGGTCGACGTGCGAAGTGAGGTTGAACGAGCACCAGTCGCTGCCGGTCGAAATCACGGCCGTCAGGTCGACCGTCTCGGGACCCTCGGTTATGATGCTCACCGTCTCGTTGTACATGGGGTCGGCCGTTGCGAACCAGTGAATCGATTCGCGGTTCAGTCGTGCCGACACGGTGTATGACGGGTCGGAGTTGCTGCCGCTGCAGGCAAAGTTTATTATCGCGAGCAGAGCTGCGGCCAGGAGCATCGGGCGCTCGATAAGATAGCGTTTCAAAATATATCTACAACAAATCATCTTTTTGCTTTCCGATTCATATCCGCCGGTTTCGCCCGGCGCATGAGAGAGTCGAAAAACCCGGCTCCCGGCGGGGATTGTGCCCCGCCGGGATGGGTTTTCGTCAGAGGGTCGTTGCTTTCAACTCGTCAAACGTTTAGTTCTTCTTGAAGAAAACCGCGCCATACGACAGAGTGCCCTCGTTAGTATAGGTACGAAGTATCTTCGACGCTGCGTTTGCAGTACCCAGGTATACATTGCCCTCGGACAGCGATATACCGCCCTTGGTGTTGTTCGTAGCGGTCCATCCGGTCTGCGTATTGCCCATAGCGAGCTTGCGGTTCGCATTGCTGGTGGAGGTCAGATACTGTCCGTTGTAGACTATGTAATAGGTATTGTCGCTGCCTGCATCGACCAGTTCGATTTCCACAGCCTCGGTCGTATCTGCCAGCGTCAGAGTCTGCGACGAAGCGTCGTACGAATATGTCGACGTTACAGCGTCGCCGCTGTTAACAGTACCCTGCCACAGATGATACGGATTTGCCGAGAAGTCGGTTGCGCCGGAGCCGGTAGAGTTCGTAAGATAACCTGCCAGATAGTAGGTTCCTGCCGCCAGGTCCTCGACCTTGTCGATAAGCGTGTAGGTCGTTCCGCCGGGCGTAACGCCGGGATCTTCCTCCTCGCCGCCCTCGAAGGTAATCTCGATGGTCTGAATACGACGCTGACCCGAAGCACCGAGGGTGAAAGTCACCGACGTAGCCTCACCGGCCCACGAATCGGTATCTGCGGTATACGTGCCGGGAGTAGCCGTAACAGAAGCCAGTTCCTTAGAGCCATTGCCGGCAGTGTTCGTAAGTTTGATACCCACCATGGTCTTCTCGGTTTCTATGGTGAAAGTATTTTTAGCATACAGACGAACATCCGAATCGGCAGAGTAATATGCAGGATCGCTGGAACCCGAATCCTTTGCGAAGGTAATCGTACCGCCGTTGAATTCGACGGTCGTCACTTTAGCCGCATTCGCCCAGCCATAGGTGCCGAATACCACGGTTACTTTCGAATCGGACGGAGTCTCGGGACCCGGCTGCTCCGACTCGACGTACTTGAAGTCCTCGACATCGGCAGTGCAACGGGGCAGCAGCTGCAGCGCGCCCTTGTAGTTGGCTGAGATACCGGTAATCGAACCGGTCGTTGCGGAGAACTTCTCGCTGCGGAAGGTGCAGCGGTTGTTGAAGTAGAGCGTCAGAGCATCGCCGCCCACGGTGAACTTGCCGGCAGCATTTGCCCACGTGTCCGAAGCCGAGCTGGTGACATTCTCGAACTTGACGAGCATCGAATAGTAGTCTGCCAGCTGGCTTACGCTGGTCAGAACCACGGGCTCTACGGTCGTGTTGCCGGTAACCTCGATCTTGTCCGCAGCAACGTCGGTAATCTGAGCCAAGCCGTTGTACTCGTATACCTGCGCCACGTCGGCCTCGAGCGTAACCTTGATTTCGTCGCCGAACTTGTATGCGCCCTCCTGGTAGCTGGTGTTGTAGAGCACGATACCGCTGTTCTTGTCAGCCGTGGTAGCGTCCTTGGCCATCACGTATACCGTACCGAACGAGTAGTTCAGGCCGTCCTCCTCGCCATAGCCGCAAACCACGCCGGTGAACTCATAGGTGGTATCCTTATCGACAGCACCCTTGGTCGAACCGTTGGTTGCCGCCTTGGCGTTCAGCTCGGGAATGGTGATTGTCTTAACCTCTGGCTCTTCAGGGTCGGGGCCGGGGCCGGGAACCTCTGCACCCACCTCGGTCACGCTGTAGGGCAGCACGTTGATATATACGGTGCCGGCCGAAGTCGAGGTGCCTACGAAGTAGCCCTTGACAACTATATCCTTGCCGTCGAACGAGGAGTAGTCGCTTGCCGAAACATATCGGAGCGAACCCTTGTTGGTTGCATCGGCCAAGGTTATGTTAAGGTAGTTGCCGCTGACAGCCAAATTGCCCGAGAACTGAACCTCCTGGCAGGCAGTGCTCTGCGTCAGAGCGTCGAAAGTGGCGCCCTTGACCTCCTCGGGATTGTAGGTCCACTCGTTGCCGGTCGAGATGACGGTCACCTCGGCGCTATCGGTGAACTGCGTAAGCGAGCTGTAGATGGTCACATCGCCGCTAATCGAAATCTTGTCGCCGACCTTGCGCTCGTGGCCGTTGTGGTAGACCAGCATTGCGCCGGTGTTGTCTGCGATGACGTAGGCCTGCGTGCCTGCAGCCACGACCGTAGCCTCGGCCACGGAGTAGTTGCCTGCTGCGGTAATCTCGCCGATGGTAGCCTCTACGGGAGTCTCGGTTTCGCCACCGCCGCTGCCGCCTTCACCCTCGCCGCCTTCGTCGGTGTCGGTCAGACGGATGCGCGCCAGAATTGCACGTCCCTCGACGGCTGCGGGCTCGAACGTCTCCGAGGTCGAGAAGGTGATGGTCGACTCGGGAGTCAGGCCCTTGAGCTGGAAGGTCATATAGTCCGAATCCGAAACCGTGACATCGGTATTGTTGTTATAGGTGGTGGAGTTGGCTATAAGATCGTGGCTTGCATCGCCCTCGACCGAACCGCCGTTGTTCACGCGGATATAGAGCTTGACATTCTTGCTTGCGTTCCATGCGATACCGTAGAGCGACAGAACCTTGTCACCCTCGACGCCCACGGGGTCGGAGGTGTAGCGGCCCTGCTGTCCGCTCTTGCCGAGCTTGATACCAGTAGCTTTCTGCTTGTTGAACTGGTAGCCCGAGAGCACGTAGCTGTAGTCGGTCTTGTTGTCTGCCTTGGCGTCGGTAACCACGAAAATCGACTGCGACTCGAATCCCGAGAGAACCTCGTCGTCGCCGCCGCCGTTGCCGCCGTTGGCCAGGTCTACCTGCTGACCGGTGCCGTCGCCCACGGTGAGCAGCACGTCGTCGATGCGGTAGTTGTTGACATCCGAAGCGAACTTGATGTAGAGAGCTGCGGGAACCTCGCTCAGAACGATCTCGGTATCAACCCAATCCCACTGGGCACCGGTCGTCTTCTCGGCATGGTCGTAGTCTATCTCCGACCACGTTGCGCCGTCGGCCGACAGCGACAGGTGGAAGCGCTCCTTGTCGAAGAGGACGGTCCTGTCGATGCCGTTGTTGCCGTAGTAAGCATAGGTCGCAGCGAAACGCAGGTGCAGATTCTGCTCAACGGGCTTCAGGTTGCCGATGATGAAGGTGGCGTTGTTGCTGAAGAATACGTTGTTTTTCTGGTCTTTGTTAACCTCGCCGGCGATGTTGCTGTTCTCGGCTGAATGACCGCTCGTGCGGATGGTTACGTTGGTACCAGAGTAGGTCACCTCACCGGCAGCCGTACCCGAAGGTCTCCAGCCGTTGAAGTCGGCCGGGTTGGTGTTGCCCGAGATGGATTCGCCGTTGAAGTCATCGAAATAGAGCGGTTCGGGCTCCTCGTAGACGTCGCCGCCGAACGAGAACTTGACCGTTATGTCGGTATGCTCCACCTCGAACTCGGTGCCGAACATGTAGCCGTAGAGAGTCACGCGCAGGCGCTTGTCGGGCACTGCCGAGTTCGACTGCTGCGGCTGTATGCGAACCGTTGCCGAACCGTTGCCGCTGGTCGGGTTGACGCCGCAGAACTCGGTGTCGCCGGTAATGGTCCAGCGACCCGTACCCTTGACGGTCAGGGTCACGGTCTTCTCAACAGGCGCCTCGGCGTCGAAGAGCAGAGCTCCGGACGAGGTCACGTCTTCGGGCAGGGTTATCTCCCAGGACGGAATGTCCAGCGAGTCGGTTTCACTCTCCTTGCAGGATGTAAATCCCCCCCCCAAAGCCAGGAACAGCACGCCCAGAAGCGATGTTTTCCAAAGATTGAGTGTTTTCATAAAAATTTAATAATTAAGGTTAAAATGAATTTGTCTTTCAGTCAAAACATGCGCAAAAAAGCCCTGCCGGCATGTTGCAGGCAGCAGACACAGCGAGGTGTTGCGGGCTGGAGTCATTAAAACACGAGTTTTTTTTAATAACGTGCGCATCTAAGCGGTACAAATTTAGAAAAACATGGCAATCCGGCAAATATTTCCCGCGAAAAGTTATTGAGGCTTTTATCAACAGTTTACCGACACATTCCGTCCGGTCAGTTCTACTGCCGGCAAAAGTCAGCAAATCGTATTGACCGATTGTTTGTTTTTTTGTTGCCTTTTTGTGAAATTTCGGCCGCCCTACCCTTCCGCAGCCACTATGAGCACCGCGGCCGATGCCGAGACGCCCTCCTCGCGCCCCTCGAAACCGAGGTGCTCGGTGGTCGTGGCCTTGACCGACACGCACTCCACATCTATGCCCATGTCGGCGGCCAGCAGCGCGCGCATGGCGTCGATGTGCGGCCTCAGCCGCGGACGCTGGAGCGATATGGTGCAGTCGGCGTTGCCAACGCGGTAGCCCCGCTCACCGAGCAGCGCCACGGTGCGCCGCAGCAGTATGCGCGAATCGATTCCGGCGAACTCCTGCGAGGTGTCCGGGAAGTGCATCCCTATGTCGCCGAGGGCCGCCGCGCCCAGCAGCGCGTCGCACAACGCATGTATCAGCACATCGCCGTCGGAGTGGGCCACGCAGCCCTTGTCGTGGGGTATTTTCACGCCGCCGAGTGTCAGCGTCAGACCCTCGGCCAAAGCGTGCACGTCGTATCCGTATCCTATTCTGAAAGGTATCATCGTAACACCGTTTTTCATCGCTCGCGTGCCATCTGCGCCGGCCCCGTCGGCAGGCCGCAGAGTGCGCCTGTGATGCAAATATAGTCAAATTTTCGCTTCCGGGCAAAATCGCGCCGGATGCGGCATTGCATATTGGCCGAAAAGTCATATATTTGCAAAAACTCTTGTTTTGCAGCACATTGACAATCTAAAAACTATTCACCCCATATGAAAAATCTTCTCTCCGCCATCTGCGCCGCAGCCACTCTGCTGCTGCCGGGCTGCACGCCCAAGGACCCCGTCGAGGCTCGCGTCGACGAGCTGCTGTCACGGATGACCCTGAGCGAGAAAATCGCCCAGATGAACCAGCTCTCGGGACGCACCGACATGCGCGAGGCTGTGGCCGGCGGCACCGTGGGCTCAATCCTCAACTGCGTCGACCCCGCCGAAATCAACGAACTGCAGCGCATAGCCGTCGAGCAGACCCGCCTGGGCATACCCATACTCTTCGGACGTGACGTCATACACGGCTTCCGGACCATCTTTCCCATACCGCTCGGCCTGGCCGCCACGTTCGACCCCGCACTGGTCGAGCAGGGCGCGCGCATAGCAGCCGTCGAGGCTACGGCCTCGGGCATTCGCTGGACATTCTCGCCCATGCTCGACATAGCCCGCGACCCTCGCTGGGGCCGTGTTGCCGAGGGTTCGGGCGAGGACCCCTACCTCGATGCGCAGATGGGCGCGGCCATGGTCCGCGGATATCAGGGCGGCGACCTCTCCTCGCCCGACGCCATGGCCGCCTGCGTCAAGCACTTCGCCGGCTACGGAGCTGCCGAGGGAGGCCGCGACTACAACTCGACCATGATATCCGAGCGTTCGCTGCGCAACACCTACCTGCCGCCCTTCAAGGCGGCCATCGACGCCGGCGCGGCCACGCTCATGACCTCGTTCAACGAAATCGACGGCATACCATCGACCGGCAACAGCTTTCTGCTGCGCGACATTCTGCGCGACGAGTGGGGATTCGACGGCATGGTGGTCACCGACTGGAACTCCTCGGGCGAGATGGTCGCCCACGGCTTCGCCGCCGACCTTAAGGATGCCACGCGCATATCGGTCAACGCCGGCGTTGACATGGACATGATGTCCCACGGCTTCAGCGCCTACATCGAGGAGCTCGTCCGCGAGGGCAAGATTTCCGTCAAGAGCATCGACAAAGCCGTCGGCAACATCCTGCGGCTCAAGTTCCGCCTCGGGCTCTTCGACAACCCCTATGTCGACGCCTCGGCAGCCGCCCAGGCATGCTACACCCCCGAACATCTGCAGGCCGCAAAACTTGCGGCCGCCGAGTCGGCCATACTGCTGCAGAACCACGGCGAGGTGCTGCCGCTCGAGAACGCCCGCCGCATACTGGTCACAGGCCCCATGGCCGACGCCCCCTACGAGCAGCTCGGCACATGGATTTTCGACGGTGAGGAGGAGCACACCGTAACTCCCCTCGCGGCGCTGCGCAAGCGTTTCGAGGTGGTCTACGTCCCGGCCCTCGCCTACAGCCGCGACAACAGCACCGCGCACCTCGCCGAGGCCCGTGCCGCAGCTGCCGGATGCGATGCCGCCGTGGTCTTCGTCGGCGAGGAGTCCATCCTCTCGGGCGAGGCGCACTCGCTCTCCAGTCTCGACCTGCAGGGCAGCCAGAGCCAGCTCATCGCCGAGGTGCGGCGCAGCGGCAAGCCCGTAGTCGTGGTGGTCATGGCGGGCCGTCCGCTGACCATCGAGCGCGACCTGGCCAACTGCGACGCCATGCTCTACATGTTCCACCCCGGCACCATGGGCGGCGAGGCCGTAGCCGACCTTCTCACGGGCTGCATCGCGCCCTCGGGCAAGACGCCCATGACCTTCCTGCGCGAGGCCGGACAGGTGCCCTACTACTACAACCACAACAACTCGGGCCGCCCCTGCAAAGGCAACGAAACCCTGCTGGCCGACATCCCGCTCAAGGCGGGCCAGACGTCGCTCGGCAACACGGGATTCTACCTCGACAGCGGCTACGGGCCCCTCTTCCCGTTCGGCTACGGACTCTCCTACACCACCTTCGTATACAGCAACATACGCCTCTCGAAGCAGCGCTACGGCACCGACGAGACCATCGTTGTCGAGTACGACCTTCAGAACACCGGCCATCGCAGCGGCACCGAGGTTGCGCAGCTCTACATCCGCGATATGGTGGGCTCGACCGTCCGCCCCGTCAAGGAGCTGAAGCGCTTCGAGCGCGTGAGCCTCGATGCCGGACAGAGCCGGCACCTGCGCTTCGAGCTGCCGGTCTCGGAACTCGCATTCTGGGGCATGGATATGCAGTACAGGGTCGAGCCGGGCGCATTCCGTCTGTGGGTTGCCGGCGACAGCGCCTCGGGCGAGCCGGTCGAGTTCGAGGTGTTGTAGGCCGCGGGCCGGGCTGGCTCTATCGCCCGCTCGGCGCACCTCTGTGGCAGCGTTCCTGGCACGGCACCCCGCCCTGCAACGAATCCGGCGCCAACGAAAAGGGCGGGGATTGCTCCCCGCCCTTTTGCGTCAATCGGCAGTCTAATTATTTCTCTCTTTCACTTGTGCATCCATCGACAGCATCGTCTGGAGCATAGTGTCCTCCTCTCCGTGTGTCGACCAGTAGTCGTAGAGCGGAGAATCCTTCGGAACGAAGAATATACCGAACAGCGTCGTGCTGTTGTCGGGACAGAGGAAACCATTGAACGAATAGTGAGGATTGCCTGAGCTGTCGACATTCTTGTACATATTCTCCTCATCAAGTTTCAGCACCATAGGCATCCGCATATTGGCCAGCGACGTTTCGGCTGCCCATTTACAGTGGTCGGTAGCGAACGGATTGGGCTTCTGGTTCTCGAAAGTAGGTACCGGATAAAGCCCCCATCCATAGTTCTCGGGCAGCTGCGAGGTGCTTCCGGGTCGTGCTACGACCCAGAATTCGCCCGGAATATCTACCGAGAAGGAGAGGTTGCGGCCTACGCCCACGGCTGCGCTTGTATTGGCGGGATAGCCGGCACCGTTGATGGTAATGTAGCCATCGTTCATCGACATCGTGGCGCCGCTGCCGTTGAGTGTCATTCCGGCAAATTCTACAGCCTGGTTGGCGGACAGCTGGACATTTCGCGCTCCCGACGGGTTGAAGTCGCGGGCGCCCCAGTAGTAGAAGTTGTAGCAGTCGTCGGTCGCATCGTCGTAGAAGTAGCGATCGTTCCAGTCGACATAGAGTATCGGCTTCAACTCCTGCGCCGAGGCCATCGTGTAGGAGTCGTACGTCGGAGTTACCAGGACGTGGTACATATTGCCTTCCGTATTGCCGGGTATAAATTTGAACGCGATGCTCCGCGTGTCGTCGTCATTCTTCCACGACTGGTACGGATAATCAGCTACGACGAAATCCCACGGCGCAATCAAATCGGGCTTGTTGGGATTGTCGCACTTGAACTCTATCCTGTAGCTCGAGGCGAACGTCTCAACGGATGTGCCTACCGTCGAGTTGTACTCGGTGAAGGCATAGTCTATCCCGAAGTGTCTCATCGCCAGGTGGGCCTGGTATGCAGAGCTCGACGACTCATCCTTGTAGCGCTCGTTGTAAGCGTGGCGGGTGTCGACGAACGCATCGACCTTGTCGGACCATTCGAGCCTGGTCTGGTAGTCAATCTGCTCCCACGTTATCGAATAGACGTTGATACCGCCTACCGGGCAGAGAATAAACTCCGTCAGGCCGCCGGACAGCATTTCGGGCGTAACATTCAACGTATAGTTCATACGCGGAGACCTGGACAACTGCTCCGTTTCAGCAAGCTGCTGCTGGCCGTCTCCTGAGTACAACCTGAAGTATCGACCGGCATCGCCGGTTGCCTGTGCCGAAATGACAATCGAACCGGGATGGTCTACAGTAAAGGAGAAGTAGCGACCCGATGCAGGCGAATTGTTTTGTGCCGGATAACCGCTTCCTTGGAAAGTGAACGAATCCGAACCGATGACAATACCGGGCAGGCCACCCGAATTCGGCCCGCCGAGCTCACCGCCGTGGAAGGTCAGACCCTGGTGCTCCCAGGCCTCGTTCGGGTCGGTTACAACGAACTTGTACTCGGCGAAACTCGTTTCAACCATGTCGCCGTAATCGGGATCGTAATATTGCGCCATATCCGGTATATAGAACGGATTGGTGGGTTGTGATGCGAAGCGCGCGTGCCAATAACCGTCCATGTACTGGAACGTTCCCCACCACCGCGGTTCGTCGACCACCCGGATAGAGAGCCTTTTGTTATACGAACGGAGGAAGACCGGAGCCTCGAGGTATTCGTCGCTGATAGGCGTAATGGCTATATCCACAACATCCACATCAGCAGGCAGTCGGCCCGAGGGGATATAGAGCGGACAGTTGTAATATCCACGGCCGTATTCCTTGCCCGTCGAGGTCAGCGGGAAGGGCTGGAAGCTGCGCAGTTCGCACGCTATGGGCTCCGACGTATAGATCGGGCGCTCGTGATCGTCCGTGCGGTAGAGGCTTATCTTGAACTGGTCGAAATGGGGTTGAGCTCCCGTCGGGTCATAGCCTTCGGGGCGAAGCACCTTCGACATTTCGAACGCGAACTTGGTCTCGAATCCGGGCACGATGTAATAGTTGTCACGATAGTAGATGAAGTTGTACAAATCGTAACGGCCATAGGGTTCGCGCGGTCCTGCGAAGTTCGAGTAGCTGATTTCGCCGTTGTACTGCTGCATCTGGTCGTCGGACTCTACCCACTTGATGTCGTAGATGTTAAAGCCCGCGTTGGAACCATAGATTCCCAGCTCGACCGGCGTAAACTCACCTTCGCTGAATACCGCTGCCCTGGGGAAGTGGTTATCCTCGAAATAGTCAATCACGTCGCGCGTGTTGAACCGAACGGTCTGCCTGCCCGAAATCTCCTGCGACACCGAATTAACCCAGCTGCCGTCGTAGGTGATATCGAGGTTGCGGGCCGCAAAGACGAGTTCGCCGTTGCCGCTGGCCGTCACCTCGAGGGTACCGTGGCGGTTGACCATCAGCGTAATCGCTCGGAAGTCGTACCTGTCCGATTCATAGTATCCGGACGTACGGTTTCGGTAGTTGCGGTTGAAGTATCCCATTCCCACCAGGTTGACATAGCCGCCGGAGTTGAGCTGCACACCCCGCTCGAAATCTCCCGAGCCGGAGGAGCCGCCGACGATGGTCAGACCGCCGTAGGAGATATAGTCGCGCAGGTAGGACGGATTGCGCACCGTGTAGAGCTGAATCGTCTCTTTGATATTCATATCCTGCGAGAAATTCCACTCAGGCTCCTTGATGATAAGCGGACGCCACCAGCTCTCGTCGGGTTTGAAAGGCTTGTAGTTCGCATAATCCTTCTGCGGTACCGGATAGATACGCGCCCGGTATTCACCCGCACTGAGCCCCAGCTTCTGAATCAGCTCCATAATCGGGTAGGAAACGACGTAGTCATAAACCCATCTGTAATCATCCTCATAAGAGAAATCGTAGTAGAAATTGTAGCGTTTGCGATAGGGGAATGTGAACGCATCTGTATTGTTGTCGTTGTACAGATAGGTGGGATATCCGGGGTAGACGCGGTACGAACTGAACGAGCCGTTTTCGTTGAGGTCCTCGTACGCATCCTCGCTTACCGTGAAGTAAACCGGATCGTAGCCCTCCACCTCGACCGCATAGTTGTGGATAAAATAATAGCGGCCGTTTGCATTGATATGCTGCTCGACCATCTCGATGCGGTCGTCGCTGACCACGCCCTTGCCCGGCATCACCGTGCTCCAGAAGGAGTCGCCGTAGTCGCCGCTCTTCAGCTCCGCAGAGCTGTAGTTGTAGGGGAACGAGTGGTTGTAGTTGTCGTAGCTCCGGTTCGTCCAGTTGTGGTTGTAGATAAACACCCAATTGTTTCGTTCGTCGTGCGGATCGTAATATGGACGGTCGTCGTAGACATTCTGCTCGATGCCGTAGACGCACTGCAGCTGGCAGCCGTCGCCGTCGTCCTCGGTGTCGAGGTAGAGATAGAAGCCGCGGCGGTAGTCGTCGTAATGCTCATAGTCGCGGTTGCCCGGCTCGTCGACCTCATAGGCCGGCAGGCGGATAGCGAAATAGAGCTTGGCGTACCGCGGGCTCCAATCGGGATTGTACCAGCTGTCCTGAGGCTCGCAGTCGATGAATTCGTCAATCGTCATCGGGCCGGCCAACTGCTGATAGAGGTAATAGCCCGCATCGTTGGGGTCGCTCGAAGTTTTGTTGTCGATGTAGCGCCAAACCGATATCTGCATATCATTGTAGAAATTGCAGCTCTCCCGCGGCAACACCGTGCTGCCGTTCCCATCGGGCCAGTCGTAGTCAAAATTCTCGGTATCCTCCGGTTTCCAGGTGCCGTAGTTCGTCTCCACGGTGCCGCCGTTGCCGTCGGGCTTACGCTCGTAGAAGCGCCACTTGAGCTTGCTGCGGTTCTCGAACTTCAGCTTCAGCACCTGCTCCATGTCGATGAAACCGTCCGGCTCCCTGACAGCGCCCCACGGGCTGGCTTCGTAGAGGACGGTCTTCTGAACCGTACCCTTCAGGCCGTCGTTGTGGGAGCTGTTGCCCTCGGCCTGCATCGTCAGGTCGTCAAAGCCGTTAATCCTGATGGTGTAGTTGTAGAGCGTGTTGCGCGTGCACTGGAAATCGAGCATGCGGTCGGATATCGGCGTCAGGCTCGTTATCTTCAGCGGATCGCGCTCGGCTGCGGTACCGTCGGATTTGGTGGTGTAGCCCTCGTGTATGAGGTAGCGGACCACCGCATGCTGCGCAGGCTGCGATTTGTTATGACCGATGCCCTCGACCGTCACATCGGCCTCGATTTCGATGTACGAGGCGTTGTTGTTGAACGGTTTTTCGGGATCGGGTACCAGCGATTTGAACAGCGTCTCCTCGCTCTCCTCATCGTGCCACTTCGCCTCGCGGATAGAATGGGCATTGCGTTCGGCGATAAGGTTCATGTAGTACCAGGGCTCGCGCGGGCCGATTGTCCAGTAGCTCTGACGAACTACGGAGAAGCTCGCTCCGGCCAGATATGAGAGGTATTGCTCCCATGTAAACGTTTCAAAACCGGGCGCATCGGGATATCCGTAGACCTGAAGGATTCTCGAGGCGGGACCGATCATCTCCATCTCTTTTTCCATCTCTTCGGGCGACCAGGGCCACATCGGCGTCCGGAATACCTGGTGCTCGTAGTCGTAGGATACAGCCCAGTGCTTGTTCTCGTACTGCTGGAAGGAGAACGAGTAACCCTCCTCGGGCGATCCCTCGGCATCCACGAACTCACCGTTCTGCGGGAAGGTGCCGTAACCGTCGGACGTACCGTCGATTACCGCCACGTCGGCGCTGTTCGGCGTATTGGTGCGATAGGTGCCCTTGCCGGCCGTCGCGCCCTTCACATAGGTCGGACGCTCGGCCAAGTAGACCTCGAGCGGCGTGTTGACCACACGGTACTTCACATCCTTCACCGTCACCTGGTATCCGTCGGTAGGCTCCGCTGCCTCGACCTGCACCTGGAACTCCGAAACCAGCCGGTAGAGGTGGACAGCGCCCTTCAGGTCGATGTTGGCCGCAAACGAGGCACCGTTCTGCGCCAGCGGAACGTGAGCCTCCTCGGGCATCGAGCCGTCGGGATTGACCGTCGTGTGGCTACCCTTATAAGAGGTGGTGAAAAAGCCCATCAGGAAGGGATAGTCGCTCGTCTTGTCCTGGTCGTTGTCGCGCGTCGCCGTAACCGATTCGGTGTCGACGGCGATCGAACGGAACTCATCCCAGGTTATCTTGCGCGTGAAGGAGGCCTCGCGCACGTCGGGCTGGTCGGTCGACGGGTCGATTCCCAGCAACTCGGCCAACGTCGGCAGATCGCCATCGTAGGTCTCGCCGACGTATTTGGCCTTCACGTCGGTATAGTTGGCCACAGCGACGATATAGACCTCGGGGTTCGAATCGTAGAAGTAGATATCCAACCCGTTGATTGTCGTGTAGTTGCTCGAGCCGCTATCGAACGTGTAGCGACTTCCGTCGCTCGCCTTGCGGATGTGGCCCGCCAGGCGGCCTACCTGCTCGCCCGTCTGCGTGTCGAAGACGCCGATCCATAACGATTCGATTTTCGTCTTCTGATCGGTGTCAAGCCCCGCACGCGTCACCACGGCAGGCGCCGGAACGCCCAGATCGAGCGAGAGCTTCGCATGGCGCCACTCGCCGTTGCCGTTACCGTAGCCTTCGGCCAAATCGTCGCGGGTGCACCCGCTCAAAAGCAGTATCAGGCCCGCCGCCCCGGCAAACAGGAGTCGTCCGAGTCCCCGCATGCCGGCATTCTGTATGGTGTTAGTATGCAATTTCATAGCTCAAAATCAATAAAAATCCCACGAGGCCGAGCGCTTCTCCGGCGCCTCAACCTGGAACGTGATACTGTGGTCGGTGTAGTTCGGACCACCGCCGTCGACCGTGAACTTGTAGATGTGGTTGCGCATGATCGGCCAGTGGTCGCTCACGGCATCCCAGTCATACTCGTAGCTGTCCCAGTCGCGACGGTCGGTGATCGGGTACTTCGGCGAATGACCTCCCGGCGTGAAATAGAGACGGTAGGCGCCGTTGTCGTCGAAGTTCTCGACCTGGTTGTCCTCCGGATTGTCCTCGAGACCGCCGTTGAAGCGCAGCTCGACGTGGATAATCTTCGGGCGGTCGGCAATGTTGCCCGGATTGTCGGCGTCGGTGATGTTTTTCTCGGGTACATAGATCACATAGCGGTAGTATCCGCCCTCATCGCCGACGTAGTGGAAACGCGCATAGTCCGAACGCGAGATGCGCGTGTGGAGAATGTGCGGATAGTCGGGCACGACCTGGTTGTGGTAGGAGCGCGTCTGGCCAGGCTTGTAGGTGTCGAAGTACGGGAGCTGGCGGGCCGAAGCATTGGCCTCTTCGCCCTTGCCCGCACGGTTCCAGTTCCAGCCCCACTGCGGCTCCCAGATGCCGAACGGCCAAGCCGTCGTCTGGCGGTACTCGATCATCTTCTCGGCATCGGAGAGTCCGGCGTTGGGCTCTCTGTTGGAGGCATCGCGGCCGATGTAGATCGGGCCGAACTGCATGATGCGGTCGACCTCGACGTCTACGCCCCGGCAGTTCTCCAGAATCTCGGCCTCGGCACCGTTGTAGACGTCCTTGTAGTGCTGCAGACGCGCCACGTCGGATTTGCTCGAGCTGTTGTAGCCGTTCCAGATGATGTCGGTCGGCGTGAAGAAGTCGACCGGCATGGTGCGTGCCGAGCGGTTCATCGAACGCAGGAATACGTGCGACGGCTGACGCGCGAATCCGCTCTTGCTCACCAGCACGTCGACACGCGCCAGCGAACGCAGCAGCGATACGGTGCGGTAGTTGTAGCCCTCCTTGACCGCGTTGTTGAACATCGACAGGTTGAAGAGCAGACCCGGCTGCCAGTACTCGCCTATCGGGTCGAAGTCCTGGATACCGTACATCGGTATAGGCTTCTCCTTTGTCGGCAGAATGCCTTCGCGGTCGACGTCGTAGAGGTGGCGCGACTCTATGTACTCTATCTCGTAGATTTCGATACCCGGCAGTATGATGGGAGCCGGCTCCTCCTCGCCGCCTTCGCCTTCGCCTTCACCTTCACCTTCACCTTCGTCTTCACCTTCGCTTTCGCTTTCGCCAGCTCCGGGGTCAGCAGGATCAGGATCCTCAGGCGTTTCAGGAATTTCGGGAGTTTCGTCTTCGCCGGACTTCTCGTCGTCGTAGAGGCAGTAGATGAAGACATGCTTCCAGGCATTCGGAATATCGCCGAAGGCCTCAAACACCTCCATCTCGCCCTCTTGCGTGCGATTGACCTTGTTGTCGACTTCGCTGCGGCTCTCCCGGTTGTTGCGGCGCTGTGTGTCGTCGTTGCCCGGGAAGTTCTCCAGACCTATGTGCACCTTCATCTTCACGTTGCCGGTGATTTTGTAGCGAACGCGCAGGTAGCCGTCAGCCTTGGCGTAGAAGTGTACATAGGATATCTTGTTGTTGGCGGGGAAACCCTTTCCCTCGTCGTTATCCTGTTCGGAAAAGCCCTCGAACGGCGCGATTTTCACTGCCACCGGCTGGTCGGATTCGTTCACGACACGCTCGGCAGCGCCGTGGACGTAGAGGTCGCGCTCATGGTTGCGCAGCGGCCAGTATTTGTCGTCGGCCGAACCCCAGTATTCGTCGGTATCCTCCTCCGGCTCGGGCATCGCCGCCTGGTTGTTCGCAATCCAGGCGTTGCGAATGGCCGAGTTGGTTGCGTTGTAGAAGTTTACGCCCGCAACATCGGCATTCGTCTCGCCGCCGAAATTCCAGAGACGCCACATATCGTGATACTCGATCGGGCCGCGGCTCGTCATATTCGAATTGGTGTACAGGTGCCTGTCGACATCGTACTTTCCGCGCAGCGTAGCCTCGGCAGCTGTCTCGCTGCTCTGGAAGTTCTTGACCCACTCGGTATAGGGGGCCATGTGGGGTTTGTCGTTGATCGTGAAGTCGACCAGATGGAGATAACCCTCGCGCGAGTCGTCCTGATAGGCGGTGTCGCGCATGGCATGTGCCAGCACCGAGATGTGGGTTCCTTTCAGCCTGCCCTCCTCGTCGTAGAGCAGATTGCCATCTTTGTCCATCTCCGGGTCGCCCAGCGTAAAGTCTTCCCAACCTTCGTTGGTATCGATCAACCAGTTGGCCAGCACGGCCACCTTGAAGGGATGCTCCTCGATGTAGCTGATCAGCGACGGGTGAATCTGCTTCACCGGAATCTTGATGAACCACTGGCGGTCGTTGCCCGAGCCGTCGGAGCCGATGGGCACGGCCGTCGCATTCTCGATACCGAAGAGATAGATGCCGTCGATGTTGAAAAAGAGCACATAGAGGTGTTCCGTGTCGACGTAGCTCTCGGCCTCGGTGGCTTGGTTCGATACCAAATCGGAGAAGGCGCGGGTCGAGGAGAGCTTATCGAGCGAAATCGCGAACCCGAAGCCGTACTCGTCGGGAGCGAGCTCGTCGCTACCCCCGTTCGGATCGTAGGTCTCCAGATTGTCTTCGACGCAGCCGGTGAGTATCCCTGCGGCAAGCAGGAATACGCCGGCAAACATCGAGATATATTTAGATAGCATCTTCATAATTAGCTGTGTTTGATTTTATTATTTGAGGTCGCTCTCGTCGTCGATCACATGCCAGTCGTTGATGAGGATCTGGGCGCCGAACCATCCATTGTCGTCGTTGTCGAGCCACAACATCAGGTTGAAGTTGTCCTCGCGGTCGAGGTACTCCTGCTCCTCCATGGTCTTGTAGTTGACGCTGCGCAGCTGGAGCGCCCACTTCACCAGCGGAATCGAGAAGATCATCTTGTCGGTCTCGCTGTCAGTCACCGTGATGACAGGATTGTGGCTCGTCATCAGGCGGGCCGTCGACAGCTCGACCTGCAGGAAGTTGCCCACCGTCGTGCTGCCCGACGCGCGCGTCGAGAGAGTCGACTTGGCATTGTTGGTCGAAACCGTACCGATTACCGTGCGGTAGGGACGGTACTCGACATTCGGATTCTCGGTCGGCACGCTGTTGTCGAAGCGCATCTCCTGGTTATTGTCGACCATCGCCACCACGAAGCGGTCTTTCTCGAACTCGAGACCCTCCTTGTGCTGGAGCGAGAGGTTGATGTTGTTGGTATCCTTCGTCAGGTAGACCGTGTAGACCTGCTCGACCGGCTCGGTCGTGTAGGTCGCCGTCTCCAGTCGGCCGTGGAACAGAGCATTGAGGTTCTGGTCCTGGTAGAGCGTACCGCCATCGGTCAAGGTGGCCATCGTGGCCGCCACCTGGTGACGCTGCGAAATCTGGCCGTCGGCGGGCACCGTGAAATGACCGCTGTTGTTGGTCAGACCGCACCATGCTATCAGCTCGTAGCTGCCTGCGGGCAGGTCGGTCAGCTCCATGCGGTAGTCCTTCTCCTTCAGCGCCATGCCCTCGGCGTGGTAGCGGTTGACAAAGGAGCCCGAGGTCGTGAAGACGTAGAGGTCGACCGAATTGACGCGCTGGCTGAAGGCGTCGACGAACTGCATGTTCTTTTCGAATACATACTCGACCAGATAGACCGGTTTGGGATCTTCAGGATTCACAGGGTCGTCGGGATCGTTCGGTCCGGCAATCTTGGCGAATATAGCCGTGTATCGGGTCTCAGCCGTGGCGGGGATATTCTCGATCACCATCTTGCCCTCGGTCAGATCGCCGTTGTTCGTATCGTCGTGCCATCTCACAAATCTATAGTCGGGATTCGTCTCCTCAGCCGTGAGCGTGTAGGAGCCGTTCGGCTTAACCTCTATGCCGACATAGATGCCCTCCTCGGTATAGGCGTTGTTATCGGGGTTGTCCACCTCGGTCACCTGGCTCAAGCCGCCGCTGCCGGGATTCGAGCGTACATATATCTTGACGATGCTCGGCTGCACGGGGCCGGGATTCGGGTCGTCGGGCTTCGGTTTGTCCGGATTATCGGGATTCGGATCGTCGGGCTGCTCCGTCGGGTCGCAATTCTCCTCATAATCGTAGATCTTGCTGTCGCAGGCGGACAGGAAGCAGACCAGCGCCAGCGCAAGGAGTGTTTTGTTGAGCAGGCTCAATATGGTGATGAATGAGTATTTTTTCATGATCTGTGATGGTATTTATTGTAACTTGTCAACGTAAATTTCAACGATGTGCCACGGAATCACCTCGATGTCGATACCGAGGCTCTTGTCCTCCGGCTCGTTGTTCGGGATGATCGGCTGGTCGGGGTCGTCTACCGGTGTGCCTGGCAGCATCACCGACCTGATGGTCAGGCGGTACCAGTGGTTGCGCACCACGCCGTAGTCGCCCGTCGAGACCTTGTCGCCGGTGTCGAAATTCTTGCTGTCGACGTTATGCTTGATCGGCAGCGCATAGTACATGCGTCCCTCCTTGTAGTGCTTGGCCAAGTTGGTGAAGCGGTAGATATAGGAGACGAGCTGCTCCTGCGAGATATCGGTCTGCGAGCCGTCATAGTGGAGCGCCTTCAGCTGCTTACCCTCCTTCAGTCTGATGGTCACCCAGCCGTCGCCGCCCTTGATGAAGGCCGGTGCCAGCTCGAAGTAGTCGACGGCATTCTTCGACGTGATCACCGTGCCGTCGGCAGCCACCAGCGGCGTGTTGTCGTCGAGCGGATTGTCTGGATCATTGTCGATGAACTCGATGTCGCCTTCGCCCAGCACATTGCGAATGGGGAATGTCTCCTTATTATAATAGATATTCGAGAGCAGCGTCGCTACGGCCTGCTCGATGAGCGCCTTCTCGGACCACCAGAGACCGTTCGAGAAGAATTTGTCCGCCACGCCCTGCAGGAATCCGTGCTCGTCGATTGCCGACGTATCGACATCCGCATCGAGCGCATCGACCAGCAGCTGTGCCGTCACTATCACATGCGTGCCGCAGCGCAGCCAGGGACGCGTCTCCATCTCCTTTTCGGTCAGCAGCGACTCGTCGAAGGTATTCTCGACCGAATACTTGTCGTCCGCACGTGTTCCGAAAGCGTTGTATGAGCGGTATATCAGCGTGTAGTCGTCCAGTTCCAACCCGCCGGCAGGATCGTATCCCGCCGAGTATATCGTGTTGGTCGTAGCGGAGGATACGCCATCCTCATCGAGCGCCTGGCGGAACTGGTCGGGATAGATACCCGTATCGTAGTTCTCGTCTATCGCCCAGTAGGAGCGGAAGAGACGGTACTCGCTCCAGCGCGAATAGAAGTCGCCCACACGCCAGGGATAACTCTCCGGAGCCTTTGCCAGCGTCTTGAAGAGATAGGTGTTCTTCTCCACGCCGTTGATGCCCCAGTTGACCAGGCTGGCGCTCCAGCCCGACATGGCGTCTTTGTTCTGGCCATCCTCGACCTGATACTCCAGGCGCACCTTCAGTGAGTTGGGACCTCGCATCACGAGCGCATCGTTCTTGCCGAACGAGAGTTCGCCGTCCTGGATGCGCAGGGTCACCTTTGCCACTACGCGGTCGACATAGAACTGGAGCAGATTTTCCGGAAGCAGCGCCTCCTCTATCGTGTCGTAGAATTGGAAATCGCTCTTCTCCGTCACGCCGGCCAGCCACTGATCCTCCTCGGTCTGATACATCGACGAGGTCATCGTGAAGTAGCCTTCGTGCATGGCATACGACTCCGGATTGTTCAGATCCAGCTCCTGGAGGTAGTTCAGCACCGCCTTGAGCGCATCGGTTCCGGCAGCCGCCAGCTCGGTGTCGAGCCGGTCGAGCCGGTCGGGATCACCGTTGACTACGACCAGAAACTGCGTGGGGGGGGGCGAAAGTTGCGTTCCAGACGGCTTCTTGCCCAGGTAGATATTCTCTTTCTCTGTCTTCTCCAGTTTGCCGCTGCCGTAGTAGGAGTTGTCGGCCCAAAAGAAGAGCACACGGTTGCATTCAGGGTCGTCGGTGATGGCGCGCTCCTGCTTCGAACCGCGGTTGAACCACTCGTAGTGGGCATATTCATCATCGTACTCCTTGTGTATCGACGATGCTCGGGTGTTCGTATCCGAATCCGTCTCGGTCAGCTGGAAGGCGATGTAACTGCTCTCGCCTGCAACGGGCTCGCCGGAATCTGGTCCACCGGCGGCCTGGTCACGCGAGCAGCTGGACGCTCCTGCCGAAACGGCGGCTGCAAACAACCATATCCAAATTTTCTTTCCCATAAAAATTCAACTGCTGAAAATTCTCGCACTTTTTCTCGCTCGCCTATCGGGCATACTGCTGTGCCTCGACCAGCTTCTCGATTTCGCTCCGTGCGCCATCGTTGCCTTTCAAGGCAGCCTGCTCCATCAGCCAGATGGCGTTGCCGTAGTCACGCTGCATGCCGGCCAGCACACCCTTGGCGTAGAGCGCCTCGGCACTCGTGCCCGCCTTGGAAAGGTAGCGTTCAGCGGCTATCAGATCCTCGCGCTGCATGGCTGCATAGGCTGCATTGAGTATCGCCGTCTCATCCGACGGATACATGCGCACGGCAGTCTCCATCACCTCGTTGTAGCGGTCCGAACCCTGCTCGAGCGTTGCGGCGTAGAGATACATCTCGTTGAGCGACAGCTTGGCCGGCTGCGTCCACATCAGCTCGGCAATCTCGGCCAGGTCGGTAAAGCCCTTGATCGTGTACTCGATCTGGTAGTCCGAATGGCGCAGTGCCGGATATACCGTTGCCAGCAGGAAGCTGTACTGCTCGGGATATGTCTTCTGGATTTTGGTATTCTTGGCATCCGGCTCCATGTTCGAGTCGATGATTGCCAGAATGCCTTCGCGGTTCATGATGTAGGAGTTGATCACATATTCGCGCAGACCCTCCCAGTCCTCAGGCTCGTAGTCGGTCTTGATGAAGCCGTAGTCGAAGCGGTAGAGCTGCTGCACATACTGTTTGAGCGCCTCGGTACGACCCTGAGCCAGGCGGATGTTGTTGCTGTAAGGGCCCTCGGGCGAAGCGTAGCCCTTGATCGAGAGCGACTCGACGGTGATGTCCTTGTCGTTGCGCACCGAGTCGATAGTCGCGATGATCTTTGCCAGCTCCACCTGGTTGCGGCGGTATTCGGGATATATAGTCGTCAGGTTGACCGGGAAGTCGATGTATGCGCGGCCCGAGAGTTCGCGCGTCTTGCGCTCTTCGGCCACGGCGGCCTGGAAGCGGAACGCCGGCTCGTACATCATCACCTTGTAACCGGCCAGACCCGTCTCGGCCACGGCATCGGTCAGTGCGCCGCAGCAGCCGTAGTCCGTACGCATCAGTATCAGCTCCGAGCCGTTCATCCAGGTACTGTAGTCGGCGGTCTCGGTGTATGTCACCGTGCCGAGGCGGTCGTTGTATCGCATCGCCTGCTCCTCCTTGCCGCTCACCGGACGCATTCCGTAGCGCTCGAGCTGGTACCAGCGGGTGCGTCCGTAGACTCCGACGCCGTGGAGCTTAAGCGTGTCGGCGCCTTTGACGATCATCGGCACGAAAACAGCCACCTGGTTGCTTTTGACCGACAGATCGGACAGATCGATATCCAAACCTGCGGTGATCTTCTCGCCGTTGCGAACAAGCGATGCCTTCTCGCAGCGCACCGCAATCGTCTTGCCCCGCTGCTGCAACTCCTGAGCCTGGACATGCTGAAGCGTTGCGCAACCCAGCGCCAGGACCATCATTCCGTATTGTATAAGTTCTCTTTTCATACGCGCAAAGTCATTTAGAATACATAAACCAGATTGAGCGCCGCTTTGGTCGGCCCGTAATAATTGTGCTCGCGATCGCTTGCGATCTTGCGTGCGCACTCCTTGCACTCGTAGACGTCGTGCCAGGTGTGGATCCAGCCGATGCCTATCTCGGCCTCGAAGTTCCAGTGCTTGCCCAGCACCCAGGTGTAGCCGTAGGCCACGCCGGCACCGACAGCCCAACCCTGCGCGCGATAATCCTTCAGCATCGAAAAACGGGTGCCGAGGAAGTCGGAGGCGTGCCTGAAGTTACCCCAGTTGAACTGGCCCGTAATCGCATGGAATCCGATGAAGTGACCCGCGAATGCGTCGCAGAACCAGTAGCGGGCCTCGGGCTGCAACATCCAGTGTTTCCAAACCTGTTCGTCGAGGTTCCACGTCTTGATGTTGCCTGACAGATCGAACGACCACTTCGGTGCCAGTCCGAACTCCAGACCGAGGTTCACCGTCGTCGTTGCATCGTACAGCAGGTTGGTCTTGACTCCAACCACCTGCGCGTTTGCGCTCATGCCGGCGACTGTTGCCAACGCCACTGCCAGCACCATTTTCTTGATAGATTTCAACATATAAGAGAGTTTATTAAGTTAATTTCCGATTCATCACCCATGCAATGCCATTAAATCCGCCGACAGAGAGTTGCTGCAAAACGAAACCCTGCTCCCGGCATAATGCAGGGAGAAGAGCTTGTCGCCTTCGCTGTATTGGTTGACGTGCGATCCTGACACGGCAAATAGTTTTGGGGGTATAACGTTTTAAGACATATCCTAAAACGCTGCAAATATAAAAAAATTTCACGAAAAAAAAGCGCTATTATCCAGACAAATATGCAAAAACGGACGATTCGCGCAGCGTTTGCCGGCACGCAGCATCTTTTTATTTGCTGAATATCGCACAGACGGCCGGAATCAGACGGCCGGAATCAGACGGCCGAGAGAAGTCTTTCACTCTTCAGACCGGTGAGACTCTGGATCGAGATGCGATGTGTCAGCATAGGATGTTCGGAGGTGAAGATTCCGGAGAATGTGGAGATGGCGTGAAGTAGATGGGCGACGAAGGGTTGAAGTATTGACACAAAAAGCGGGACGAGGGGCGTGCGGGCATCTGCGAAAGCAGATTGATTGCAAGTCGATGGCACGCAGGGCCGATGATTGAAAAGATGCGATACGATTTGCGATTTCAAAATAAACCACTAACTTTGTTAAGCATATCGCTCGCCGAAGTCCGATATGGGCTTCAGCGGTTGGGTATGCGACATGTTAGACAAAAGCGTTTACTTCGCTTATTCTTGATTCATAGGAATCTCGCAAATTCTTCTGTTTAGTCAGGAATCAGCAACGGTAGATGCCTTTATGGGGTATGATTTTTCGACTCACGACTTCTGAAAAGTGGTCGCGAATGGTCATAATCGTACAGCGTGAGGCTTCGGCGTTGCTCTTTCTACTAAACAGGGCAATGCGAGAGCCTCTATGAATGGGAAGGGCAACAGTACAGATTCTCACGCTTCTTTTTTTATAAACGCCCGACTCCGGAGATTCTATAAGGCGCAAAAAATCTACTTATGTCTAAAACTCTTAAAAAAGTGTGTACATGCACTTATGCGCAGGCGCCTGCAATGATTATTAAATTACTGAATCTGCGCCGTGTCATTCCGATGGTGATTGGCGCGGCGGCCATGTTCGCGGCATGTGAAAAAGAAGACCTGCCGGGCGGCAATGGCGGAAACGGCAAGGGCAAACACGATACCGTATATATGATTGGACCACAAAAAAATATAGACTTTGATAGAGTAGTTGCATCTGCGGATTCCACAAATGTACGCTATGTAATATTGCGCTCTGACGGAATACCTTGGGGGTATGCTGCTTCCGATACATCGATATACAATAGGATACAAAATAATATGATTCTCCAGGCGAAACCCGAGAACCGGTATAAATTCCGCGGCGAGGGTGAGTTACTCGCCGTATCCCAAAGATCTCCCGAGGCAACCCAGTGGCTGAAAAACTTTGGCTTTACATTCTATCCTGATGATTATGCCCGATAAAAAACAAATATAAAAAATCCGGTATTAAACCGGATTTTTTATTGCCACTATATTTCTGGTTACAACCTTAAATTTTTTATTAACTCTTAAACGAAAACTTTTATTTCGCCCACTGCCCGATTACAGCCTTATCGATGCTGTTCAATCTTTCGTGGGTATCTATTTCACAAACGGCGGCAGCGGATTCGGACCTTCCGGAAGCGGCCCTACAATCTTGTGAGGGATATATGGCTCGTCAAGATATTTGACCTCTTCCGCCGTCAGTTCCAAGTCGACCGACTTGATCGCATCGGCAAAATGGTGTGGTTTGGTCGCTCCGACTATCGGTGCCGTCACACCTTTGGCGAACTGCCAAGCGAGTGCGACTTCCGTCATACTGACTCCGCGTCGGCTCGAGACCTCGGCTACACGCTCTACAATCTTCATATCCTGCTGCATAGCGTGGTCGTATTTTGACCGGGCCGTTTTATCGGTTTCGCTGCGTTTGCTGTCGCTGTCCCAAGTCGGGCGCGTCAGATGTCCGCTTGCAAGCGGAGAGTACGGGACGAGCGATACATTCATCTGCTTGCAAATGGGGATAAGTTCGCGTTCGTCCT
>JAFLRR010000012.1 GCA_022511345.1 Alistipes sp. | reverse complement strand
GCATGTCGCCGATGCGGCTCGTATTGTCTACGAAGGTCGTGTCTACCTCCGGGCGGTTGATGACGTAGCGGATGCGGAAGTGCCGCCGGCCTGTATCATTCTCCTGCGGGTGGGCTATGCTCGCGAATAGCAGCAGGGGGAGTATAGATATTAAAAATTTTCTCTTCATCTTGCCGGATTTTCCCTCTCTAAATAAGCGAGGCATTCATTTGAACGCGCAAAGGTAATATTTATTTTATCTTTCCATTATCGCCGAAGTAAAAAAAAAGAGGGGCAAAATCGCGTTTTAGATGCGAATAGCCTATATATGAGCCATAAAAATCGAAAAACGGGAACATGTCCCGCCGCAAAAAAAAGAATGCCGGCGGAACAGCATCGCGATACTGTTCCGCCGGCACAGGACTATTGCAGCCAGCCGCGGCGCACTATTTGTTTTCGGCAGTGTATCTGTCGGCCTTCTCCTTCATGCGTGCAGCACGCTTGGCGCTGTCGGGATGCGAAGAGAACATCTTCTCGATGGCCGAGGCCTTCTCGCCGTTGGAGAGCTCGACCAGCTTGTTCAGGCTGCTGGCCATGCCGTAGGGGCTGAAGCCGTGCTTGACCGAGAAGGAGAAGCCGTAGTCATCGGCCTCATACTCCTGCTTCTGCGAGAAGCGGGCATCCATAAATGCCGTGGCGACCTCGCCCAACTGCGACTCGGAGAGCCTGCCGACGGTTCCGCCGGCAGCACCGGCAGCATTGCGTGCGGCCGAAGCCAGATAGGCGTTCTTCATGGCATCCTTCGTGTCGTGATGCACCACGTGACCTATCTCATGGCCGATGATGGCCATAAGCTCGTCGTCGTCCATGATATCCATCAGCGACGAAAAGACCCGAATCGAGCCGTCGCCGCAGGCAAAGGCGTTGATGTCGATAACGTAGTAGACCTTGAAGTTGAGCGCCAGGCCGTCGACCTCGGTGATGCCGGCTGTAAGGCGCTTAAGGCGTGCGTCGTACTCGCCCTCGTCGATGGGATTGTGGGCATCCATCCACTCGACCGACTCGTGGCTCATGCGGGCGATATCGTCGTCGGAGAGAGTGACGGCTGTAACCACGTCGCTGGCAGCCTGCACGGCCTTGGTAACATTGATGGTGCGCTTGCCGATTTTCAGCTGGGCATGCGTAGCGGGTATGCCGCACAGCAGAGCGGCGGCAAGCAGTAGAATCTGTCTCTTGAACATAATCGGGTAAATTATAGTTTCATCATTATTGGGTTTCGACAAGTCTGCAACCGAGCTTTATGCCGGGATATTTGTCCAGCAACGATTTGACCGTCCTGAAGTTTTCGTTGCCGGCGGCCGAGGGCGATACGCGCTCGATGGCCTCGGCTGCCTGGCCGGCATCGAACAGCAGCACCAGCGCCCCGCCGTCGATTGCGGCGGTGCCGCGAAGCGTTACGGACGAGGTGCCTGCCACGGCCGAGACGGTCAGACCGCCCGTAGCCGGAAGATAACTGTAGGAACCCAAGAAGCTGCGGCCGCCCGACTCGACGATGAAGGTGCCGTCGGGGACGAAGCGCACCGAGGCGCGGCCCTTCTCAAGGCCGGCCTTGGCATAGACCGAGGGCAGGAACGACTCCATGCTACCGACCGTAATGGAGGCCAGCATGTCGTCGCCGTCGTATTTCGACGCAGGCTCAGAGTAGCTCCACACCGAGCACAGGCGTGCTGCGGAGGGTGCCAGGCTCTGCGCCGGAGCGCTTTCGGATGCCGACGAAGAGCTGCCTGAGAAGATGCGCAATATGTCGCTCAGACTCTGGGCGCAAGCTGCCGCCGGGCAGACGAGCAGCGCGGCTGCTGCGAGCAGCATCCTGATTTTCGGTTGCATAAATTTCTATTTGGTGAATTTGAATCCTATCATCACGCTGTCGTACTTCTCGAGCAGCGACGTGACAGTGCTCAGCGACGAAATCTTAGAGCCGAGAGCCGTAACCAGGTCGACGAGCTTGTCGGCCGGGAAGACCAGCTGCAGGTCGGTGCCCTCCATATAGACATAGCCGCCCAGCTTGACGAGTTTCAGCTTGCCGACCGAGGGCTGCAGCGTTATGGCATGCGTCGAGGAGTCGAATTCATAGGTTCCCGACAGAGTCCGCGAGCCGGCCGTCATGGTGAAGTTGTTGTCCTTGTCGAAGACGAACGTGCAGGCTCCGGGCTTGATGCCGGCCTTGGAGTAGATCGTCCCGAGCTTGGACTCGACAGTTCCGGCAACGGCAGCGCCGCCGGCCTCGGCAAGCAGGTTGCCTCCGGCAAACTTCACGCCGGGACCCTCGTAGCGCCACTCCCCTGTCAGCATCGCCGATGTGAGCGCTCCGCCGGTAACCTTGTCGGCAACCGACGAGGCGATATTCTTGAGCGCATCAGAGAGGCTCTGGGCACTCGCGCCCGCAGCAAACAGCAGCGCGGCAATCATAACGACTATTCTTTTCATAAATCAGTGAGGTTTTACGTTTCAATCCTTAAGTTGCGCGAGCCATGCCGCAGCCGAAGCGTCAGAAGGCATCTTCCAGTCGCCGCGCGGCGAGAGCGACACCGAACCGGTCTTGGGACCGTCGGGCATGGCCGAGCGCTTGAACTGCTGCGAGAAGAAGCGCCGCAGGAACATCTGCAGAGTGCGCCGTATCATCGACTCGTCATAGCGGCCCTGAAAGGCGTGGCGCGCCAGGAACTCGATCTTGGCCGGCTCGAAGCGGCGGCTGATGAAGTTGTAGAGGAAGAAGTCATGCAGCTCGTAGGGACCGACGATATCCTCGGTCTTCTGGGCTATCATTCCGTTCTCGTCGGCCGGCAGCAGCTCGGGGCTGACGGGTGTGTCGACAATGTCGTCGAGTATATCGCGCATGCGCTGCGAGTTCTGCTTGCGGGCTATGTAGCTCACCAGATGGCGCACCAGAGTCTTGGGCACGGAGCAGTTCACGCCGTACATCGACATGTGGTCGCCGTTGTAGGTGGCCCAGCCCAGAGCCATTTCGCTCAAATCGCCAGTACCGATAACCATAGCGCTCTCCATATTGGCCACATCCATGAGTATCTGGGTGCGTTCGCGGGCCTGCGCATTTTCATAGCTCACCGAACGGTCGTCCTCGGGCAGACCTATGTCGGCGAAGTGAACCTCGCAGGCGCGGCGTATGGGAATCTCGCGCAGCGTGGCGCCCGACTCGCGGATGAGAGCCACGGCATTGTCGTAGGTGCGGCCCGTGGTGCCGAAACCGGGCATGGTGATGGCCGTGATGCCCGTGCGCTCCAGTCCCAGGCGGTCGAAAGCCCGCAGCGTGACCAGCAGAGCCAGCGTAGAGTCAAGACCTCCCGAGATGCCTATCACGGCACGGCGGCAGCCCGTAGCGGCCAGACGCTGCATGAGGCCCGCCGCCTGAACCGAGAGGATATCCTCGCAGCGGCGGCTCAGTTCGCCGTCGTCGGACGGCACGAACGGCATCGGGTCGACATAGCGGTCAAGCGGTATCTCCTCGGCGGGCACCATGGCGCGAATGACCGGCACCTCGATTTGGCGGTAGCAGCCGACGGACACATGCTCGCCGAAGCCCGGGTTGGCTCGGCGCGCAGCCTCTATGCGGCTGACATCGACATCGGCGACAGTCATGCTGCCGTCGGCGGCAAAGCGCTCGCCGCGCGCCACCATCGTGCCGCACTCGGCAATCAGCGAGCTGCCGGCGAACACCAGGTCGGTAGATGACTCGCCGAAACCCGACGAGGCATAGACATAGGCCGAAACGGTGCGGCCCGACTGCACCTCGACAAGACGCTGAAGGTAGTCGTACTTGCCGACAATCTCGGGCGAGGCCGAGAGGTTGAATATGATGGTCGCACCCGCGCACGCCGCCACAGACGACGGCGGCACAGGCGTCCACAAATCTTCGCACAGCTCGGCAGCGAAAACGGCCTCGCCGCGGCGGAACAGCAGGTCGGTGCCGAAAGGCACGCCGCAGAATCCCGCGATGTCGATGCTGCGGCCTGCGATGCCGGCACCCGAGGCGAAGCGGCGCGTCTCGTAGAACTCGCCGTAGCCTGCGATATGGCTCTTGGGGACCAGACCAAGCAATCGGCCGTCGGCAATCACCGCCGCGCAGTTGTAGAGACGGCCTCCCACGGCCGCCGGGATTCCGACAATGGCTGCAAGGCGCAGTCCGGCAGTTGCGGCGACTATCTCGGCAAGAGCCTCGTTAGAGGCCTGCAGCAGGGCCGGCTGGGTGAACAGGTCATCGCACGTGTAGCCCGTGACCGACAGCTCGGGAAAGAGCACTATGTCGGCAAAGCGCTGCTCGGCCCGGTCGATTGCGGCGATGATGCGCCGGGCATTCAGGCGGCAGTCGGCAACGGCCGTGCGGGGCACGGCAATGGCGGTCTTCACATATCCGAAGCGGTACATGACGCTCTATTTTTGAACCGCCGAGGCGATGTTTACAATCACGCGCACGGCACGCTCCATGGTCGTCAGCGAGCAGTACTCGTAGCGGCCGTGGAAGTTCATTCCGCCCGTAAAGAGATTCGGGCAGGGAAGTCCTGCAAACGAGAGGCGCGCACCGTCCGTGCCGCCGCGTATGGGACGGATTACGGGAGTCACGCCGGCATCCTTCATAGCCTTCACGGCACGCTCGATAATCTGCGGGTGGGGCTCGATCATGCGGCGCATGTTGTAGTACTGGTCCTTGAGCGTGAGGCTGGCCACAACGCCGTATTTGCGGTTGAGCATGTCTACGCATGCGGCCATGAATGATTTCTTCTGCTCGAAACGCTCCGTGTCGTGATCGCGAATGATGTAGGCGATGTCGGCCTTGTCGACCGTGCCAGAGATGTCGACGCAGTGGTAGAAGCCCTCGTAGCCCTCGGTGTGCTGCGGACGCTCGGCCTGCGGGAGCATGCCGTTCAGCTCGCAGGCTATCTCGATGGCGTTGAGCATCTTGTTCTTGGCATATCCGGGATGGACGTTGCGGCCCTGGATGTGAATCTTGGCGCTGGCAGCATTGAAGTTCTCATACTCCAGCTCGCCCTCGAAGCCGCCGTCGACCGTATAGGCATAGTCGGCGCCGAAGGCGGCCGGGTCGAAATAGTCGACGCCGCGGCCTATCTCCTCGTCGGGAGTGAAGCCTATCTTGATGGCGCCATGGCGAACCTCGGGATGCGTGAGCAGATACTCGGCCGCGGTCATAATCTCAGCCACGCCGGCCTTGTCGTCGGCGCCGAGCAGCGTGGTACCATCGGTGTGGATGAGCGTGTGGCCCTTGAAAAGAGCCAGCTCGGGAAACTCCGACACCTTCATCATCAGCGCGCCGTTGAGCGAAATGTCGCCGCCGTCGTAATCCTCGATGATGCGGGGCTTGACATTGGCGCCGCTCATGTCGGGCGACGTGTCGACATGGGCTATGAAGCCTATCACGGGCTCGTTCTCGCAGCCCGGCGAGGCGGGAATCGTACCGGTGGTATATCCGTGTTCGTCGGTGGCGGCGTCGGCTATGCCCAGCAGACGCATCTCCTCGGCCAGGTGGCGCAGCAGCACCAGCTGCTTGGCCGTCGAGGGATAGGTGTCGCTGTTCTCGTCGCTCTGGGTGTCGAAACCGACGTATTTCAAGAATCTATCTTTAAGTTCCATAGTCAGAGACAATTCAAAATTCAAAATTCAAAATTCAAAATTCAAAATTCAAAATTCAGATGCCAATCTTCTGCGACGGCTACTCCTCCTTGCGGGCTTTGAGCGAGTGTATCACGAAGTATGCCGTCAGGGCAGCATACGCCGCCAGCGACGTCCATTCGGCGCCACGGGTGTTCATCCAGCCGGTCAAAGCCATGTCTATGTCGCAATACTTGAGCACGGCGCTGACAACGCCCATCAGAGCGCCGCCGGCAATGAATCCCGAAGCGATGAGAGTACCTCTGTCGGCACGTGCCTTGTTGAGTGCGGCATCTTTCGAGCGGGTCGAGACGAACTGCGCAACAAGACCGCCCACCACCAGCGGAGCGTTGAGCTCCATGGGTATGAACATACCCAGCGCGAAGGCCAGGGCCGGAATGCCTATCCACGTCAGCACCAGTGCCAGAGCAGCTCCGGCGAAGTAGAGAATCCAGGGAGTCTGTCCGCCCGTCATCAGGGGCTTGATTACGGCCGCCATGGCGTTGGCCTGCGGAGCCACCAGAGCCTCGGGGTTGGTCGAAGCGTCGAAACCGTAGGTGCGGTTGAGAATAATCAGCACTCCCGCGACGGTAGCCGCCGAGACAAGCGTGCCGAGGAACTTCCACGACTCCTGCTTGCGGGGCGTGGTGCCGAGCCAGTAGCCGATTTTAAGGTCGGTGACGAATCCTCCGGCCATCGAGAGCGCCGTGCATACCACGCCGCCGATGACCAGAGCGGCAGTCATGCCGCTGGTGCCCGTGAGGCCTGCGCTGGCAAGGATGAGCGACGAGAGGATGAGCGTCATGAGCGTCATGCCCGACACGGGATTGGTGCCCACGATAGCTATGGCATTGGCGGCCACGGTGGTGAAGAGGAAGGCTATGACGAAGACAATGGCGATGGCCACCATCGACTGCATCGTATTGTCGAGCACGCCGAAACGGAAGAATACGAACGTGGTGATGAGCGTGGCGATCAGCACGGTCATTATCAGTTTCATCGACAGGTCGCGCTGCGTGCGCTCAGTCGTCTCGCCGGCGCCCCGGCTGCCCTTGAGCTCGCGAACGGCCATGCCCAGCGCCGAGCGGATGATGCCCGCCTGGCGGATGATGCCGATAAGGCCCGCCATGGCGATGCCGCCGATGCCTATCGGGCGGCCGATGTACATGAACAGATTCTCGGCCGTGAATATCGACTTCGGGTCGGCGAGGATTTCACCGGACGAGACACCCAGCTGCGCTGCAAAGGCCGCAGGGTCGACAGCCCCGGCGAACGAGCCCACCAGAGGCACTATGACGAACCACACTAGGCACGAGCCGGCGGTAATTATCACCGCATACTTCAGGCCCACGATATAGCCCAGGCCCAGCACTGCCGCCGAGGTGTTGAGTCCGAAGACCACCTTGAACTTGTCGGCTACGACTCCGCCCCACTGCCACAGACGCGTGGAAACGGCCTCGGTCCACATGCCGAACGTCCCGGCAAAGAACTCGTAGAGTCCGCCGACCAGACCGGCCACGGCCAGCAGCTTGGCCTGGCCGCCGCCCTTCTCGCCCGACACGAGCACCTCGGTGGTGGCCGTAGCCTCGGGGAAGGGGTACTTGCCGTGCATCTCCTTGACGAAATATTTGCGGAAGGGAATCATCAGCACGATACCCAGCAGACCGCCGAAGAGCGACGAGAGGAAGACCTGGTAGAATTCGGCCTCCAAACCGAGGATGTAGAGTGCCGGCAGCGTGAAGATGGCGCCGGCCACAATCACGCCCGAACATGCGCCGATGGACTGTATGATTACATTCTGGCCCAGCATGTTCTTCTTGCCCAGCACATTGCCCAGACCCGCCGCGATGATGGCGATGGGTATGGCGGCTTCGAAGACCTGACCCACCTTGAGTCCGAGGTAGGCCGCGGCGGCCGAGAATATTACGGCCATGACAAGGCCCGTTACCACCGAATAGACGGTCGTCTCGGCGGGTTTGGCCGAGGCTGCCATCAGAGGCTTGTACTCCTCGCCCGTCTTAAGTTCGCGATAGGCGTTCTCGGGCAGAGACGCCGAATCTCTCTTTTCCATAATACTGATCTTTATTTGGCAAAGTTACTATATTTATTTTACAATACCGTCCGCACATGCGGCCGGGACTAATCCCCTATTCTCTGGCGCACAACCTCGAACAGCATCACAGCCGCCGCGGCCGAGACGTTCAGCGACTCTATGTGGCCTATCATCGGGATTGCCAGCTGCTCGTCGCAGAGCTTGAGCACCTCCTTCGACACACCGGTATCCTCGGCGCCCATCACTATGGCCGTCGGGCGGCGGAAGTCGGCGTCGTAGAGCAGTTTGCGGCTCTTTTCGGTTGCGGCCACAATCTGGAAGCCTTCGGCCTGCAGCATCTTTAGCGTGTTGCGTATCGAGCCTACGCGAGCTACGGGAATGGTAGTCAGCGCACCGGCCGACGAGCGTATGGCCTCGGCATTGACCGGCGCCGAGTTCTTGAGCGGGGCAATCAGGCCGTGAGCCCCGGCGCACTCGGCCGAACGGGCTATGGCTCCGAAGTTGCGCACGTCGGTAACGCCGTCGAAGACCACCACCAGAGGGGTCTCGTCGTCGGGCACGCGCTCCAGAATGTCGCCGGGCTCGACATAGGCTATGGCAGCCGTCTGGGCAACCACGCCCTGGTGATTGCCGCGCACCATGCGGTTGAGCTTCTCGGGCGGCACCTCCTGCCAGCGGATGCGGTGGCGCGTGCAGAGGTCTTTCAGCTCGGCCATGAGCTGACCCTCGGCACCCTTGCGGATGTAGAGACGCTCTATCTGCCGTCCCGCCTCAACGGCCTCGGCCACGGGCCGGATTCCGAAAATGATATTGTCAGACATATATGTGCGTTTTGTTGCAAGTCGGTTTTCCCTGCAAAGATAGGTGATTTTTAATATAATCCGGCGCCGCTTCCGCACAGATTGACTTCTGCCGGCAATTTTGCCACAATATTCCGCTGCCAGGGGCTGCCGTTTCAGTTCGAACCGGAATTTCGAGACCGGAAAACAAAGTCGAATAAAATATTAAATAAAATTAAACAAACATTAAATAAAATTAATACATAATTTGCATTTTATTATTATTTGCTTTAATTTTGCAGCAACAAACAGATGTAAACCATGGAGACTGTAAAGAACATGCCCAAGAGATGTCCGTCGTGCGGACAGACGCTCGTAATCAAGACAATGCAGTGTAACGGCTGCAACACCCGCATAGAGGGCGAGTACGACCTGCCGCTGCTCATGCAGCTGCCGGCCGACGAAATGGAGTTCGTGCTCGACTTCGTCATGTGCAGCGGCTCGCTCAAGGAGATGGCCCAAAAAAGAGGGCTGAGCTATCCGTCGGTACGCAACCGGCTGGACGACATCATAGACCGACTGAACTCTCTTAAAAATAAGCTGATATGAAAAAACTTCTGAATCCTTTCGATTATGTTGCAGGTGCAACCTCGCTCTTGTGGGGTCTTGCGGCAATGGTTGCATCGGCGGCCGTGGCAGCTCTCACGGACCAGTCGTTCGACGGCTTCATGCACATAACCTTCGCCCGCATCAGCATATGGCAGGCGTTGGCGCAGCAGCTCATCTGCTGGCTTCTACTCGCAACCCTGCTCTACGGCGCCGCGCGTTTAGCTTCGCGCAGCTCGGTGCGTGCGCTTGACATCTACGGCACGAATCTGTTTGCACGCATTCCGTGGTTATTGATGCTCGCTGCCGAGTTCATTCCCGGCAAAGGGCTGCTCACACGGCTCGAGAGCGGCAATATAGCCGAGATTCAGGCGGCGATAGTGCCACTGACGATATACGGGTTGATTCTCATAGTGCTGCTGGTATGGTCAATATGGTGGAGCTACAAGGCTTTTTCTATCTCGGCAAACCTTAGGGGCTGGAAGGCCGCAGCGATTTTCATCGCTTGCTGGATAGCGGTCTCAATAGCTGTCACACCGCTGCTGGCGCTGACAAGGTAGAGAGGCAAGCGGAAAAGATGCAAATCCCCGCCGGCAAATGCCGGCGGGGATTGTTTTTGCGGTTCGGCGGCTGCTATTCGCCTTCGGTTATCTCCAGCTCGTAGCAGGCCTTCTCCCACTCGTGCATCTGGTGGTCGTACTGCTTTTTCAGGGCATCGTAGGCTGCATAGTCGTCGGCATCGTAGGCCGCACCCGAAGCGAACTTGGCATCGAAGTCGGCTATGCGGCGCTCGATGTCGGCCAGTTCGGCTTCGATCGTCTCGACATTCTTGCGCAGCTTGCGAAGCAGCTTCTCCTGCTCCTTCTTCTGTTCGTAAGAGAGCTTTCCGGCGCTGGCCGATGCCGCAGCACCCGCCGCCTGGCTCTTGGCGGCTCCCGCAATCTGAGCCGGAGCATTGCGGCGCTCGACCTCCTGCAGCGACTCCAGCTTGCGTTTCTCGAGGAAGTAGTAGATGCCGCCCAGATACTCGCGCACGCCGCCGTCGCGGAACTCGTAGACCTTCTGCACCATGCCGTCCAGGAACTCGCGGTCGTGCGAGACCACGACAACCGTGCCGTCGTACTTCATGATGGCATTTTTCAGGATATCTTTCGAGCGCATGTCCATGTGGTTGGTCGGCTCGTCAAGCACCAGCAGATTGTGAGGCTCGAGCATCAGCGCCGCCAGCGCCAGTCGCGACCTCTCGCCGCCCGACAACACTTTTACCTTTTTGTCTATATCTTCGCCGCGGAACAGGAACGCTCCCAGAATATCGCGCAGACGGGTGCGGATGTCGCCCACGGCCACACGGTCCAGAGTGTCGTAGACGGTCAGCTCGCCGTTCATTAAATCCTCCTGATTCTGAGCGTAGTATCCTATGTTGACATTGGCGCCTATGCGTATCGAACCCTCCGTAGGAGTGAGTGCGCCGACAAGCATGCGCGCAAGAGTGGTCTTGCCCTCGCCGTTGCGGCCGACCAACGCTATCTTGTCGCCCTTGCCGATGGTGAACTCCGCACCTCCGAAGACGCGGTGGGCGCCGAACGACATGCCGGCCTCCTTGATTTCGGCCACAATCTGACCCGAGCGCGGAGCCGGCGGAAACTTGATGTTGAGCGTCGAGAGGTCCTCCTCGTCGACCTCGATGCGTTCTATCTTCTCGAGCTGCTTGATTCGCGACTGCACCTGATTCGATTTGGTGGGCTTGTAGCGGAATTTTTCGATAAACTCCTCGGTCTTCTCGATCATCCGCTGCTGGTTTTCGTAGGCGGCCATCTGCTGGGCGCGCCGCTCGGCCCGCAGGACGACATATTTCGAGTAGGGAACCTTGTAGTCGTAGATGCGCCCCAGCGACAGTTCGACCGTGCGCGTTGTCACGTTGTCCAGAAATGCGCGGTCGTGCGAGATGAGCAGCACGGCGCCGTTGTAGTTGCGCAGATACTCCTCCAGCCACTGTATCGACTCGATGTCCAGATGGTTCGTCGGCTCGTCCAGCAGGAAAATCGAAGGCCGGCGAAGCAGCAGCTTGGCCAGCTCGATGCGCATTCGCCAGCCGCCCGAAAATTCGCTGGTCGGGCGGTCGAAATCCTCGCGGCGGAATCCCAGTCCGAGCAGCGTCTTTTCGATGTCGGCCTCGCGCGTCTCGCCGCCCAGTATTCGGTAGCGGTCGTCGGCATCGTTCAGGCGGTGCAACAGCTGTTCGTATTCGGCCGACTCGTAGTCGGTGCGCTCGCCAATCTCGCGCGTCAGGCGGGCAATCTCCGCCTCGAGGTGCAGCACCTCGTCGAAAGCCTTCTCGGTCTCCTGTACAAGCGTAGTGGTGTCGGCCACCTTCATCTGCTGCGGCAGGTAACCGATGGTGCACTCGCCGTTGCGCGTCACCGCGCCCGACGTGGGCTCCTGCTCGCCGACGATGAGTCGCAGCAACGTGGTCTTGCCCGCGCCGTTCTTGCCGACAAGGCCGATGCGGTCTTTGGGGTTGATGAGAAACGATATGTTGTCGAACAGCGTCCAGCCGCCGTAACTTACCGTCAGGTTATCGAGCGAAATCATCTGGCATTCAATATTTTTTCCACCATCGCCGCGGGGTCGTCCGAGGCGAAGACGGCATTGCCCGCAACGACTATGTCGGCTCCGGCGTCGTAAATCATGGCGGCATTTTCAGCCGTGACGCCTCCGTCGACCTCGACCAGTATGTTGCGGCCCGACTCGTCGACCATGCGCCGCACGGCCCGTATCTTTTCGGTCGAGGAGGGTATGTAGCCCTGGCCGCCGAACCCCGGCTCGACGCTCATCACCAGCACCAGGTCTATCTCGTCGAGGTACTCGCGCAGCACGCCGGCATCGGTGCCGGGCTTTATCGACACGCCTGCACGGGCTCCGGCGCGGTGTATCGAACGCAGACATTCGCGCAGGTCGGCAACGGCCTCGTAATGCACCGTTATGATGTCGGCTCCGGCCTCGGCGAAGCGGCCGACGTAGCGCTCGGGCTCGACAATCATCAGGTGTACATCCAGCGGCTTGGTGGCGATGCGCCTTATGGCATTCATCACCGGGAAACCGAACGATATGTTGGGGACGAACACTCCGTCCATTATGTCGAGGTGGAGCATTCCGGCCGCCGAGCGGTCCAGGATTTCAATCTCGTGCCCGAGGTTGCCGAAATCGGCCGAGAGCATCGAGGGCGATACGATACGTTGCATACCGGAGATTTTCTTGGTTGCGCAAAAGTACAAAATAATTCGCTATTTGCCTCACCGCGCGGATTTGTATAAGTATGCAAATATGACTACCTTTGCACAAAACGCGCCCGGGATGTGTCCGGGCAGTTCATTCGACATTATGAAAATATTGATACTCAACGGCCCCAACCTCAACTTCCAGGGCCGACGCGAACGCAGCGTATACGGCAGCGCCACTTTCGGCGAATATCTGCCCGAGCTGCAGCGCCGCTATCCGGAACTGCAGATAGAGATGATGCAGTCGAATATCGAGGGCGAGTTAATCGACGCCCTGCACCGCGCCGAGAACCTCTACGACGGCGTGGCATTCAACGCCGGAGGCTATACCCACACCTCGGTGGCGCTGCGCGATGCCGTCTCGGCGATAGGCATTCCGGTTGTCGAGGTTCACATCTCGTCGCCCGAGGCGCGCGAGGAGTTCCGTCACCGTTCGCTGCTCGCGGGCGTGGTTCGCGGCTCGATAGCCGGCTTCGGACTCGACTCATACAGACTGGCCGTGGAGGCTTTGACCGAAATAATAAAATCAACCCCGATATGTTAAGAAACAAAAAGACCAAAATCGTAGCCACGCTCTCCGACCGCTGCACCGAAGAGCTCATCGAGAAGCTGTTCGAGGCCGGCATGGACGTCGTGCGAATCAACTCGGCGCACCTCACCATAGAGAGCGCCGCACGCATAGTCGAGACCGTGCACCGCGTAAATCCCGCCATACCCGTGATGCTCGACACCAAAGGTCCCGAGATAAGAGTCACGGGCATAGCCGACCAGTACGGCGGAGTGCTGCAGTTCAAGGCCGGCGACCGCGTGACGGTGCGCGGAACCGCCGACGGCGAACCCTGCACGCAGGATACTATACACCTCAACGTCCCCGGAATCGAAAAAGAGATACCCGCCGGCGCGCGGCTGCTCATATCCGACGGCGAAGTGGAGCTGCGCGTGACCGAGGCTCTCGACAGCGGGCTCGTCTGCGAGTTCGTACGCGACGGAGCCCTGCGCCCGCGCAAAAGCGTCAACGTGCCAGGAGTATCGATAGCCCTGCCGTCGGTCACGGCGCGCGACCGCAGCTTCATCGAGTGGGCTGCCAGGAACGACGTCGACTTCATCGCCCACTCGTTCGTGCGCAGCGACCGCGACGTGCAGGCCGTACAGGATATAATCGACGCCTGCGGCGCAAAGATGAAGATAATCTCGAAAATAGAGAACCAGGAGGGCATAGACAACATAGACGACATAATCGAGGCTTCATACGGCATAATGGTGGCCCGCGGCGACCTGGGCGTGGAGCTGCCCGCCGAGCGCATACCCATCACGCAGCGCATGATAGTCGAGCGCTGCATCGCGGCCAAGCGTCCGGTAATCATAGCCACGCAGATGCTCTACTCGATGGTCACCTCGCCGCGCCCGACGCGTGCCGAGGTGAACGACGTGGCGGGCGCCATATACGAGCGCGTCGACGCCGTGATGCTGAGCGACGAGACCGCCGTGGGCCAGTACCCCGTCGAGTCGGTCGCAACGATGGCCCGCATAGCCGCCGCCATAGAGAAGGACGGCGTGCACTTCGCCCCCGTCACCGACATAAACATGGTATCGGTCGACCACGAGATTACGGCGCAGCTGGCCCGTTCGGCCGTCATGGCATGCACCAATCTGCCTGTCAGGTTCATCATAACCGACACTCTCTCGGGCCGCACGGGCCGCTATCTGTCGGCATTCCGCGGCCGCCGCAAGGTACTGGCCGTATGCTACTCGCTGCATGCGCAGAGAATCCTGGCCCTCTCCTATGGAGTGGTTCCCATACTGCGCAGCTACGACGAGCACGACCGCTACCACTTCCTAATCGACGCCGTGGAGTTCATCGACCGCCACACGCGCCTGAACGACCGCGACCTGCTGGTCTCCGTGGCCGGCAGCTTCGCAGCCTCGCGCGGCGCATCGTATGTCGAGATAGCACGTCTGTCCGACATACGCAACCGTGCCGCCGAGCTGGCCAAGACGAGATAAACCGTCAGCAGCCGTATGAAGGGCGGAGAGCTGAAATCGAGAGTCGCGGGCAGCGTGGCATGGAGTTTTGCCGAGAAGGCCTGCACCATGCTGCTGCTGTCGTGCGCCGGCATATTCGTGGTCTCGCGTCTGGCGCCTGAGGACTACGGCGCGATGGCCGTACTCACCGTGCTGGCAACAATCGCTCTGGCTCTTGTCGACAGCGGATTCTCGCAGGCCCTAATCCGCGGCAGCGAACCCTCGCAGCATGACTACTCGTCGGTCTTCGCATTCAACATCGCCGCATCGATTGCCGCATACCTGCTGCTGACCGGAATATCGCCGCTGCTGGCACGTTTTTACGATGTTCCCGAGCTGACGCGCATAGCTCCGGTGCTGTTTCTGCTGCTGCCGCTGAACGCTCTTGGCGTCATTCAGAACACGATACTCGCACGCGCCTTCCGCTTCGATTTGATATCCAAAATAGTATTCGCCTCGTCGGCCGCAGGCGCCGCCGTGGCGGTGGTCATGGCCATAATCGGCTGCGGAGTGTGGAGCCTCGTGGCGCAGCGAGTGGTGCAGATGGGTATCAAGTCGCTGCTGCTGTGGATATACGGCAACTGGAGACCCTCGCGCAGCCACGACACGGAACCTCTGCGCCGGCTGGCTCCATTCGGAGTGCGAATGATGGCCTCGGAGATGGTCAACACCCTCTGCACGGGCCTGCCTTCGCTGGTCATAGGCTCGCTCTACTCCATCACCGACCTCGGCTACTTCAACCAGGCCCAGAAACTCAAAGACATGCCCGTGCTCTCGGCCTCGCAGTCGGTACAGAATGTCACCTACCCCGCCCTGTCGAACATCAACGGCGACGAGTCCAAATTCGCCGAGAGCTGCCGGCAGATGCTATCGACGGTGGCCTTCGTCATGTTCCCGCTCATGGCAGGGCTCTCGGCCGTGGCGCACGACATATTCGCGCTCCTGGGCCAGAAGTGGATGCCGACGGTGCCCTACTTCAGGGTCATATGCCTGGCCGGCCTCTTCGCACCGCTCTCGGCCATACTGCTCAACGTGCTCAAGGTCCGCAGCGACGGCCGCGCAGTGATACGCGCCGAGATAGTCAAAAAATTATTCCTTATAGCCGTGCTGGCTGCCACGCTGCCCGTCGGAATCATGGCCGTGGTGTGCGGACTCGTATTGTCCGCCGCATTCGAGCTGGCCGTCAATCTCTCCGCGGCACGACGTCTCTGCACGCTCTCGCTGCGCGCCTTTGCCGGTTCGCTGCTGCCGGCAGCAGCCGCGACCGCGGCAATGTATGCAGCCGTAGCCGCAGTCGGGACATTCTTGCCTTTGGAGGGCACAGTGGCCCGGCTGGCTGTGCAGGTAGCCACGGGAGCGGCCGTATACTCGGCCATAGCGCTTCTGTTCAGAATGGAGGGGGCCAGGGAGATATTGTCGCTGCTCAAAAAGGTTACGAGAGGCGAATAAAGACCCGAGGCCGCCAAAGCAAACGGCGCCGCCCTTTTTCGGGGCGGCGCCGAATCGTTTCGTGCGAAAACCTATGCGAAAACCTTGGGCTCGACTTTATTGCGCAACACAGACAGAACGTTCTCGGCCAGCGCCTCCATCTCCCGCTCGCCGGCATATACCGATACCGGAGCTATGAACGAGCACTGACGCCCGATGCGGTCCGTGATATACTCGCTGTGCGCCGCGCCGCCCGTGAGCAGGATGCCGTCCACGCGCCCGGCCAGCGCCGCAGCCATGGCTCCCACCTGCTTGCCGATGTTGTAGCACATGGCTTCGATGACCGTACGGGCATGTTCGTCGCCAGCCTCTATGCGCTGCAGCACCTCCAGCACCGAGTTGGTGCCCAGATGAGCCTTGAGGCCTCCGTCGCCGGCCAGCAGATTCGACACCTCTCGGAAGGTGTACTTGCCCGAGAAGCAGAGTTCGGCAAGCTGTATGGTCGGCAGCGAACCTGCGCGGTCGGCCGCAAAGGGTCCGTCGCCGTTGAGCGCGTTGTTGTTGTCGACCACGCGGCCGCCGCTGTGCGCGCCGACCGATATGCCGCCGCCCATGTGCACCACTATAAGGTTCATATCCTCGTAGCGGCGGCCGCACAGAGCGGCATGGTAACGCGCCACGGCTCGCTGGTTGAGCGCATGGAATATCGAGATGCGGCGAATCTGCGGCAGACCAGTCATGTGCACCACCTCGTCCATCTCGTCCACCACGCCGGGGTCGGCTACATATGCACCGACACCGGCCCGGCCGGCTATGTCGCGGGCTATAAGGCCGCCGAGGTTGCAGGCGTGCTGCATCCACGGGTTGTGCAGAGCCGCCACCATGGCGTCGTTGACCTCGTAGACTCCGCCCTCGATGGGCTTCGTAAGGCCTCCGCGACCCGCCACGGCCGACAAATCGTGCAGTCCGTATCCGTGTTCCGCCAGCGCCTCAAGCACCAGGTCGCGCCGCCACTCCATCTGCTCGGAGATAGAGCCGAAGCGCGACAGGCACTCCTGTGAGTGGGCTATGGCCTTGGAGAACAAAGGCCGCTCGTCATCGAACAGAGCGACCTTCGTTGAAGTGGAACCCGGATTGACGACCAGAATTCTGAACCCCATAGCCTCTATTTTGCTGCCAGGCAGGCCAGAGCTATCGAGTACTTCTTGGTGAGCGCCGAGTCGCCGCGCGAGGTCAGCACACAGGGCTTGTTGGTTCCGGCAACCATAGCGGCAAGCTCGCCGTGGCCGATGTGCGTAACCGACTTGAAGAATACGTTGGCCGACTCGATGTTCGGGAAGAGCAGGCAGTCGGGGTCTCCGGCAACCGACGAGCCGGTAACCTTCTTGTGCTCGGCAACCTCCTTGTAGAGAGCTACGTCCAACGACAGCGGGCCGTCGACAATCACCTTGCCCAGCTGACCGCGGTCGCCCATCTTGGCCAGTATTGCGCCCTCGGTCGACGAAATAACCGACGGCAGCACCTGCTCCGAAGCCGTAACGCATGCAATCTTCGGAACGGCCACGCCCAGCAGATTGGCCGTCTTGGCCAGATAGCCTATCAGCTTCTGCTTCTGCTTGAAGTCGGGTGCGGGAATAACCGCAACGTCCGAAATAGTGACCAGCTTGTGATACTCCGGCATCTCGATGATGGCCACGTGGCTCAGCACGCCCTTCGGGGGGAACATGCCAGCATCCTTGTTCAGAATGCCGCGCATGTACTTGTCGGTCGAAACCAGACCCTTCATCAGCACGTCGGCCTTGCCGGATACGGTGTCGGCCACAGCCAGCGCCACGCACTTGGTGTCCACCGGCTCATCGACGATGGTGAAGACCGTCGGGTCGATGTTCAGTTCGCCGCACACCTTCTCGATGGTGGCGCGGTCGCCGTAGAGCGTGGGCTCAACCAGGCCCTCCTTGTATGCGTCGTAAACGGCCTCGATAGTGTGCGAATCCTGTCCGTAAGCCACTGCTATGCGCTTGCGGCCCTTCTTTCTCGCCTCTTCGACGATTTGTGACAAATGCTCAATCATGACTCTTTATGTTTTTATTTGTTACTGACTATTTCACAAGATTATACGTATCGGTAGCTATCACCAGCTCCTCGTCCGTGGCAATCACGGCCGCCTTGACGCGTGAGCCGGGAGCCGAGATTATGCGGTTCTCGCCGCGCACGTCGTTGGCTGCGCGGTCGAATTCCAGACCCATAAACTCCAGACCCTCGCAGGCGCTGCAGCGCATCTCCTTCGAGTTTTCGCCCACGCCGCCCGTAAAGACTATCAGGTCGACGCCTCCCATCTCGGCTGCATACTGGCCTATGAACTTCTTCACGCGGCCGTAGTACATGTCGCGTGCGAGTATTGCGCGCTCGTTGCCCTCGTCATAGGCCTTGTCGATATCGCGCATATCGCTCGAGACGCCCGAGACGCCCAGCACGCCCGACTTCTTGTTCATCATGGTGTCTATCTGTGCGAATGTCATGCCCTCCTTGTCGCCTATGTAGGTTATGGCGCTGGCGTCGACATTGCCGCAGCGGGTGCCCATCACCAGGCCGTCCAGCGGCGAGAAGCCCATCGACGTGTCGAACGACTTGCCGTTCAGAACGGCCGTCACCGAACCTCCGTTGCCGATGTGGCAGGTGATGATTTTCGAGTTGTTGATGTCTATGCCGGCCAGAGCGGCGCCCGTGCGGGCCACATACTTGTGGCTGGTGCCGTGGAAGCCGTACTTGCGCACGCGGTACTTCTCGTAGTACTCATAAGGCAGGGCGTACATGTAGTTGCGTGCCGGAATGGTCTGGTGGAACGAGGTATCGAACACGGTCACCTGCTTGGCTGCCGGCAGCACGTGGTCTATGGCCTCGATACCCTGAAGGCTCGCGGGATTGTGCAGCGGTGCGATGGCGCAGAGCGAAGCGATCTTGCGCTTCACATCCTCATCGACGATACAGCTCTCGGGGAAGTACTCGCCGCCGTGAGCCACGCGGTGGCCTACGGCGCGAATCTCGTCCAGCGACGATATGACGCCGTGAACCGGGTCGGTCAGAGCATCCATTACCAGCTTGATGCCCGTGGTGTGGTCGGGCACGGGGCAGTGCTTTTCGAGAATATCCTTGCCGACGGGCTTGTGAGTCAGGTCGCCCTCGGGCAGACCTATGCGCTCTACCAGACCCTTGGCCAGCAGGCGGCTTGAGTTGTCGTTCATGTCGATTACCTGATACTTTATCGACGAACTGCCGCAGTTGAGAACCAGTATTACCATAGTTTCTATAAATTTTTATTGATTTGAGTCGCACACATCATCACGCACGGCAGCCGGAGCCGTACGGCATGCAGCCGCCCGGCTTTCGGCGAGCGGTAATGCAAATATAATAAAAATTTACGGAATATATTTATATCCCACGCCCTTTACGGTGATTATTCTTTCGTCGCCTATTTTGCGGCGCAGCTTGCGGATGTGGACGTCGATAGTACGGTCGCCCACAACCACATCGCGGCCCCACACGCTGTCGTAAATATCCTCGCGGGTGAAGACTCTCCCGGGCGAGGAGATGAGCAGCTCGAGCAGTGCGAACTCCTTGCGCGGAAGGGTGAACTGACTGCCGTCGCAGCTGACGGTGCGGCTCGCGGCATCGATACTCACCCCGTGGCCGGAGGACGGCTCGGGCAGACGCTTCAGATGGGCTTTGATGCGGCTCACGAGCACCTTCATCCTCACCGGTTTGGTTATGTAATCGTCGGCCCCCACGCCGAAGCCCGCAATCTGCCTCTCGTCGCCGGCCAAAGCCGTCAGAAACAGCACCAGGGTATCCTTCAGCTCCGGATGCCGGCGTATGGCCCGGCAGGTCTTTTCGCCGTCCATGACGGGCATCATCATATCCAGCAGAATCAGATGCGGACGATGCTGCTCGGCAACCTGCAGGGCCTGGCTGCCGTCGCAGGCGGTGAAGACCTCGTAACCCTCGCGAACCAGATTGTAGCGTACGAACTCGAGAATGTCCTTTTCGTCATCGACGATTAAAATGCGGTAGGCCATAACCTTTGAATTTGTGCAAATATATAAGTTTTTATCCTTTCCCGGCGTAAATTTGTTCCAAATCCTTCGTCGTGCCGGGAAAAATGGCTATATTTGCCGGAAGTAACGGGTGACGCGCGCGTCGTTGCGCGCGCGGGTGCAAGTGCGCACGAAACCCGCCGTAACAAAAAAACACTACCGCAATGTCTGACGTAAAAACGACACTGTCGGCTCCCGGCGAGCCGGTCGGCAATGCCGACGATACCTTGAAAGCCATCCTTCCGGAGGACCCCGAAGCTGGGGCTGCCGTGAATGAAGAGATTCAGCAGAGCGCCGACGAGGCCGCCCCTGCCGATTACACACAGGAGATTCCCGAAGCCGAGGCTGGCGACGCTGAACAGGCCGACGAACTCGCAGGTCTGTCGGCCGCGGAGCTCGTCGAACGTTTCGCGCAGCTTCTCGACCAGAAGCCCGTGCGCACGCTCCGGCAGACGGCCGAAGCCGTGAAGACCTCCTTCTACAAGCTGCACCGCGCCTCGGTCGAGGCTGCCCGCCGCGAGTTCATCGACAACGGAGGTGCAGAAACCGACTTCGTACCTGAACAGGACCCGCTCGAGCTCAGGCTCAAAGACCTGCTGAAAGAGTATCGCCGCCGCCGCGACGAGTTCAACGCGGCCGATGCCGCCGAGAAGGAGCACAACCTCGAAATCAAGCTCCGCATAATCGACGGCATCAAGGAACTCACAGAATCCGACGAGACCCTCGACACCACCTTCGCGCGCTTCCGCGAGCTGCAGCAGCGCTGGAAGGAGACGGGCCCCGTGCCGCAGGAGCGGGTAAAGGATTTGTGGGAGAACTACAACCTGCAGATAGACAACTTCTACGGAATAATCAAGATAAACAAGGAGCTGCGCGACCTGGACCGCGAGCGCAACCTGGCAATCAAAACCGAACTGTGCGAGAAGGCCGAGGCGCTCATGCTCGAGCCGTCGGCCGTCGAGGCATTCCGCAAACTCCAGAAGCTCCACGACGAGTGGCGCGAGACCGGACCCACGGCACCCGAGCACAAGGAGGAGCTGTGGGAGCGCTTCCGCGCAGCCTCGGGCCGTATAAACAAGGCTCACCAGGAGTATTTCGACGCTCTGAAGAGCGAGCAGGTGCGCAACCTCGAGCTCAAGACCGAGCTCTGCGAGAAGGCCGAAGAGCTGCTCGCCGGCGAGCAGGACTCGCGCCGCGACTGGAACCGCGCGAGCGAAAAGCTGCTCGAGATACAGAAAGTATGGAAGACCATAGGCTTCGCGCCCAAGAAGGACAACACGCGCATATACGAGCGTTTCCGCACCGCCTGCGACAAGTTCTTCGAGGCCAAGCGCAACTTCTACGCCTCGGTGCGCGACGAGATGGACGAGAACCTGCGCGTCAAAATCGAGATATGCGAGGCCGCCGAGGCTCTGCGCGACAGCGACGAGTGGAAGAAGGCTACCGACGAACTGATAGCCCTGCAGGCCCGCTGGAAGACTGTAGGCGCCGTGTCGCGCCGCCGCTCCGACGAGATATGGAAGCGTTTCCGCGCCGCCTGCGACGCATTCTTCGAGCGCAAGGCCGCCAACTTCGCCTCGCAGAGCGACGAGCAGGAGGAGAACCTGCGCCGCAAGACCGAGCTGCTCGAGCAGATGGAGGCAGCCGACATAGCCGAGGGCGGATACGAGGCAATCAAGGAGTTCCAGCGCCGCTGGAGCGAGATAGGATTCGTGCCCGTGCGCCGCAAGGAGGAGATACGCAAGCGTTACAAGGCTGCCGTCGACAACATGTTCAACACGCTGCGCGGTAATGAGCGGAGCCGTTCGATGGCTGGCTTCAAGGAGAAGCTGGCCGGCATGAAGGCCTCGGGCGACAAGCGACTGCGCTCCGAGAGAGAGCGACTCTACAACCGCGTCCGCCAGCTCGAGCAGGACATAGCCACGCTCGAGAACAACATAGGCTTCTTCGCCCGCTCGAAGAATGCCGAGGCTCTGATTGCCGACGTGAACGAGAAGATCGAAAGAGCCAAGCGCGAGATGCGCGACGCCGTCGAGAAGGTCCGTCTCATAGACAGCGAGGAGCAGGCATAGGCAACGGGCGTGCGGCGCAGGCTGCACGCCCCGCCGCTTTTATGGAGCAAACGAAAAACAGAATTTTACAGATATGAAACTTTCCAAACCGAAGTACATTTTCGTCACGGGCGGCGTTGCCTCGTCACTCGGCAAAGGCATCATCTCCGCATCCATAGCGCGCCTGCTTCAGGCCCGCGGATACACGGTGACAATCCAGAAGCTCGACCCCTACATCAATATCGACCCCGGCACGCTCAACCCATACGAGCACGGCGAGTGCTACGTCACAGAGGACGGCACCGAGACCGACCTTGACCTGGGCCACTACGAGCGCTTCACCTCCATCACCACCACGCATGCCAACAACGTCACCACGGGCAAGATATACAAGAGCGTAATCGAGAAGGAGCGCAAGGGCGAATATCTGGGCAAGACCGTACAGGTCATACCTCACATCACCGACGAAATCAAGCGCTGCATACAGTTTCTCGGACAGACCAAGCAGTACGACATAATCATCACCGAAATCGGCGGCACGGTGGGCGACATCGAGTCGCTGCCCTTCATCGAGTCGGTCCGCCAGCTGCGCTATCAGCTCGGCTACCGCAACACGGCTCTGGTGCACCTCACGCTGATACCCTACATGGCCGCTTCGGGCGAGTTGAAGACCAAGCCCACGCAGCACTCGGTCAAGGCTCTGCTCGAGAACGGACTCCAGCCCGACATACTCGTGCTGCGCACCGAGCACCCGCTCACCAAGGAGCTGCGCCGCAAGGTGGCGCTCTTCTGCAACGTCGACCCCGAGGCTGTGATGGAGTCTATCGACGTGCCGACCATTTACGAGTGTCCGCTCAGGATGCACGAACAGCATCTCGACGACGTGGTGCTCGAGAAGCTCAACATACCCGCCGACCAGGAGCCCGACCTGGAGTCGCTGCGCTCGTTCGTCGACAAGGTCAAGCACCCCTCGTCGACGGTCGACATCGCTCTTGTGGGCAAGTATACCGAGCTGCCCGACGCCTACAAATCCATATGCGAGTCGTTCATCCACGCCGGCGCGGCAAACGACTGCAAGGTGCGCCTGCACTACGTCAACTCCGAAAAGGTCAATGCCGGGAATGCCGCAGAGCTGCTCGGCAAGATGTCGGGAATACTCGTGGCTCCCGGATTCGGCAACCGCGGCATTGACGGCAAAATCGAGGCTGTGCGCTACGCCCGCGAAAATAACATACCATTCTTCGGCATATGCCTGGGCATGCAGTGCGCCGTCATCGAGTTCGCACGCAACGTACTGGGATTGGAGGGTGCCGCGTCGGTCGAGACCGAGCCCTCGACACCATATCCGGTCATCGACCTGATGGAGGAGCAGAAGGGCGTAACGGCCAAGGGAGGCACGATGCGTCTGGGCGGCTATCCCTGCACGCTGGTCAAGGGCTCGCATGCAGCCGAGGCATACGGCAAGCAGACCGTCGTAGAGCGTCACCGCCACCGCTACGAATTCAACAACGACTACCTCGAGCGTTTCGAGGCTGCCGGCATGCGCGCCGCAGGCCTCAACCCCGACACGGGGCTGGTCGAGGTGGTCGAGATACCGTCGCACCGATGGTTTGTCGGCACGCAGTATCACCCCGAATACAAAAGCACGGTGCGCACACCCCACCCGCTCTTCACCTCGTTCGTCGCTGCGGCTATGGCCTATCGCGACAGCAAATAACTCAAAAGATTAACAGATGGACAAGAAATCAATCGCAGGAATAGCCATAGTCGGTCTGCTGTTCGTGATTTTCACGGTCATCAACGGCCGCCAGCAGCGCGAGTACCAGCAGAAGCTGCGCGAATACCGCGAATACGAGGCTGCACACGCTCCAGCTCCCGATAAGGCAATCGATGCCGACTCGCTCCTTGCCGAGACTCCGAGCCCCGAGACTGCCGACTCCATTGCCGCCGCCATACGCACGGCTTCCGTCGGACAGATGCTCGCCGAGGCGGCCGTGCTGCCGGCAGAGACCATAACCGTCTCCAACGACGTGATGACCGTAGACTTCTCCACGCGCGGAGGTATGATTACGGGAGTCGAGCTGAAGGATTACACGCGCTATGCCCCCAAGGGCGAGCGCAATGAAAACGTGCGCATGTTCGTACCCGAATCGGCCTACTTCGACATGTCGTTCAGCACCAAGAACGGACTCAACGACATGAGGGTGAACACGGCCGACTACACCTTCGAGCTGCTGCCGCAGACTGCGCAGGCAGACGGACAGACGGTAGTGTCGATGCGCCTGCAGGTATCGGACGAGGCTGCGGTGCGATACGACTACACGCTCTACAATACGGGCGACCCCGCACGCGACTACCTCATCGACCTGCGCATCACGCCCGAAGGTCTCGACGCCGCACTGGCCCGCTCGAACCCCTCGCTCGAGTGGCGCAACACATCGCTACGCAACGAGAAGGGTTTCTCCAACGAGAACATGTACACCACGCTCAGCTACCGCTTCCCCGGCGAATCGTCGGTCGAGGAGCTGGGCATGAGCACCGAGTCCAAATCCAAGTCGGTGAACACCTCCGTAAACTGGGTGGCCTTCAAGCAGCAGTTCTTCACCTCGGCAATCATAGCCCGCAACAACTTCACCTACGCCGACATGGCCTTCACCACCGAGCAGCCTGAGTCGGGTCTGGTGAAAAACTACTCGCTCAAAACCGCCCTGCCCTATGCGGCCGGCGAGGATTTCGAGCTGGCGTTATACTTCGGTCCCAACAAATACTCGATACTCAAGAATGTGCGTGACGCCGACGGCGAAAGCCTCTCGATGGAGCGGCTGATACCGCTGGGCTGGTGGATTATAGGCGCCGTGAACAGGTGGATAGTCATTCCGGTGTTCGACTTCCTGCGCCGCTTCATCGGCAACTTCGGAGTAATCATACTCATCCTCGCGCTGCTGGTCAAGCTGCTAACATTCCCACTCTCTTACCGCAGCTACGTCTCCACAGCCAAGATGCGAGTGATAAAGCCCGAAGTCGACGCCCTGGCGCAGAAATTCCCCCGTCAGGAGGATGCCATGAAACGCCAGCAGGCCACCATGGAGCTCTACAAAAAGGCGGGAATCAACCCGCTCGGCGGATGCATACCGATGCTCATACAGTTCCCATTCATCATCGCCATGTTCCGCTTCTTCCCGGCATCCATCGAGCTGCGCAGCCAGTCGTTCCTGTGGGCCGACGACCTCTCGTCGTATGACAGCGTAATCGACCTGCCCTTCTCGATACCCTTCTACGGCGACCACGTCAGTCTCTTCGCGCTGCTCATGGCCGTGGCTCTGTTCGCATTCTCGTATGTGAGCTACAACCAGACCGCCTCGGCACAGCCGCAGATGGCCGGCATGAAGTTCATGATGGTCTACATGATGCCCGTGATGATGCTCTTCTGGTTCAACAACTACTCGAGCGGCCTGTGCTACTACTACTTCCTGGCCAACATCATCACCATCATCCAGACAACGGCCATACGGCGCATGATCGACGATGACAAGATACACGCCATCATACAGGCCAACGCCGCCAAAAACAAAAACCGCAAGAAGTCGAAGTTCCAGCTGCGCTACGAGGAGCTCATGCGCCAGCAGGAGCAGATGAACAAAAGAAAATAACGGTATACCTATAAAAGATAAGGCGGGGCGTTGAACCCCGCCTTGTTTTTTCATTCCCTGCTGCTACTCGACGTAGAGTGCCAGACCCTTCAGGTACTCGCCCTCGGGATGGTAGATGTCCACCGGATGGTCGGCAGGCTGCGAGAGCCGGTGCAGGATGCGTACCTTGCGGCCGGCTATGGCTGCCGCCGAGAAAACCGTGGTGCGGAACTGCTCGGCCGACACGGCCTGCGAGCAGGAGAAGGTGAAGAGTACTCCGCCGCTGCGAATCTGCGACATGGCCCGCGCATTCAGGCGCTTGTAGCCCTGCAGAGCGTTGCCCAGAGCCTTCTGGTGCTTGGCGAAGGCCGGAGGGTCGAGTATTATCATGTCGTAGCGGTCGCCTATCTCCTTCATGTACTCCACGGCATCGGCCGCCACTATCGAGTGAGGCACGCTCTGGCCGAAGTTCAGACGCATGTTGTCGGCAGCGGTCTCCACGGCCCGCACCGACGAATCGACCGAACATATCTCTTTGGCACCGCCCGCGGCGGCGTAGACCGAGAAACCTCCGGTGTAGCAGAATGTATTGAGCACCGTGCGGCCCGCGGCATAGCGGCCCACGAGCTCGCGGTTCACGCGCTGGTCGATGAAGAATCCGGTCTTCTGACCCGTCTCCCAGTTCACGGCGAACTTAAGTCCGTTCTCCAGCACCGTGGTGCCGCCGTCGGAAGCTTCGCCGTAGAGGTAACCGTCGACGGTATTGCGCCGCGCATTTCCGGGCAGCGTCATCGAGCTCTTGTCGTATATGGCGCTGACGGCCGGGCCGTAGACCTGGCGTATGGCTTCGGCTATGAGTTTGCGCGACAGATACATTCCCACCGAGTGGCACTGCACGACGGCCGTCGAGCCGTATATGTCGACCACCAGTCCCGGCAGCGAGTCGCCCTCGCCGTGAACGAGGCGGTAGCAGGTAGTCTGCTGCGAGTCCACAAGCCCGAGCACGCGCCGTATCTCGCGCGCCGAAGCTATGCGTCCTGCCCACCAGCCCAAATCGAACTCCTCGCGCTCGAACGACAGCACGCGCACGGCAATCGAGCCGGGCTGCCAGTGTCCGCGCGCCACGAACTCGCCGCGGTGCGATATGACGTCGACCACAGCGCCCTCCACAGGCTCCTGCTCGGCCTCGATGTAGTCCACCGCGCCGGAGAATATCCACGGATGGCGCCGCAGCAGCGACTCCTCCTTTCCGTGCTTGAGATATATCTGCGGTATCATCATTGTCTGTCGGTTTTAGCGCCCGAAGTGCGGGGCGTACTATTGAGTTTGTCGTATATCTCGGTGCAGACCCACGCATCGGTGGCCGCATAGAGCTTCTGGTGCTCGGTGAGCTGCGCTGCCTCCCAGTTGCTCAGGCGCTGGGCCTTCGACACCTTCAGCCCAAGCACTATGGCCGACATCTTTCTCAGACTCTTGTCCTCTATGCCCCACTCGCCCACCATGTTCTGCAGGTCGACGAATCCGCCGTCGCGGAAGTGCTTCATGCGTCGCAAGCCGTCGAGGTCGCCCGACACGGCGGCACCCACCTTGACGATGTTGCGGTTCTCGAGTATCTTGATTATCGGCCGCGCGAGCTTTATGCGGCACAGTCTGAACAGATAGCACCGGCCCGGCACCGAGAGCTGCAGCAGCGCCGTGTGATACCTCACGCCCGGCTTGAAGGCCGGACGGGTCTCGGTATCGAAGCCTATGACGCCGTGCGAGGCCAAATCGCGGCATGCCTCCTCAACGGCCTGGTCGGTGTCTATGACCCGTATCTGGCCGGTGAAGCGTGCCGCAGGCAGCGCAGAAGCCTCCTCGTCGGATATTTTGTTCCGAAACATCGTCGTGCAATGAATTGAGCGCAAAGTTATCTGTTTTTTGCGATTTTCCCGTCTTCGAGGGTCGAAATTTTGCCTTCGCCGAGCAATCTCTCCACGGCCTCGACCACGGCCCGGTCGCTGCATCCGAATCCTGCCGCCAGCTCCTTCACGCTGCATGGGCCGCCCCCGAGATGCGACAGAATGCGGTCTCCGAGTCCGGCGGCACCCTCCGTCCGCTCCGCACGGCGCCGCTCGAGACATATGTCGCACACGCCGCAGTCGCCCGATTCGGTATCGCCGAAATACTCCTGCAGCATACGGCTGCGGCACACTGTCGTGTTGTCGACATAGGCCAGCATGTTCGAGAAACGCTCCTCGGTAAGTTCGCGACGGCGCTTGTAGGTCTCGGGCGAGATGTAGAGGTCGGCCGCAGGCAGCCGCTCCTCGTCGAAGAAGAGCACCGGCGAGCGGTTGGCCGGGATGTAGCTTATCACGCGCAGACGCCACAGCTGACGCAGCTGCTCGTGCACCTTCTCGCGCGTATATCCGCTCACGGCGGCAATCTGCGACTCGTCTATGGCCCTGAACTCGGTGAACACGCCGTCGTAGAGGCGCAGTATCACTCGCAGCACGGCATCCAGCTCGTCGCGCTCGACTCGCAGGCGGTACAAATCGTCGCGACTCACGCGGAACATTATCCGCGCCGGATTGTCCGACGCGTCGAGCAGTGTCATGTATCCGTTGCGGCTCAGCAGCGACATGGCATTCTCGACAACCGTGCGGCGGAAGCCGTTGCGCGAGCAGAAGTCGTAGATGTTGAATATGAACGAGGCGTAGCGCCCGTCGCCTATGCCCACCTGGCAGTAGTCGCAGACGCGCTCGTAAATCTCGCGCACCTTCTCCAGCGGAGGGAACTCGGCATCGAAGCGCCGGCGTATGCGGTCGCCGTCGTCCGAGGCGGCCAGCAGCAGCGCATATCCACGGCAGCCGTCGCGCGCGGCACGGCCCGCCTCCTGATAGTAGCTCTCGGGCGAGTCGCACATAGTGTAGTGGACCACGAACCGCACGTCGGCCTTGTCTATTCCCATTCCGAAGGCGTTCGTGGCGGCCATTATGCGCACCTTGCCGCTCAGCCACTCGTCCTGCCGCAGCGAACGTTCGGCATGCGGCAGTCCGCCGTGATATGCGGCAGCCGTGACGCCCTCGCCGCGCAGAAACTCGGCTATGCGTTCGGCCCCCTCGCGCGTCGAGGCGTAGACTATGCCCGAGCCCTCGACATTGCGCACGATGCGCATCAGCTGACCCTCCTTGTCGTCGGTGTGGCGCACAGCATAGGAGAGATTCTTGCGGGCGAAGCTGCCGCGTATGATGCAGGGTTCGGCAAACTCCAGCAGACGCATGATGTCGTCGGCCACGGTCTGCGTGGCCGAGGCCGTAAGCGCCAGCATCGGGACGCCGGGCAGCAGGCGCCTGATTTCGGCTATGCGCAGATATGACGGACGGAAATCATAGCCCCACTGCGATATGCAGTGCGCCTCGTCCACGGCTATCAGCGTCACATTCATACGCTGAACCCTCAGACGGAATACCTCGGTGGCCAGACGCTCCGGAGCCACATAGAGGAACTTGACATCGCCGTAGGCGCAGTTGTCCAGCGCTATGTCTATCGCTCTGGGCGACATTCCCGAGTGTACGGCAGCAGCCTGTATGCCCAGTCGGCGCAGGCGGTCGACCTGGTCCTTCATCAGAGCTATCAGAGGCGTTATGACCATGCACAGCCCGTCGGATGCCATCGTCGGCACCTGATACGTCAGCGATTTGCCGCCGCCCGTGGGCATGAGCGCCAGAGTGTCGCGCCCCGCCATGACCGAACGGATTATATCCTCCTGGACTGTGCGGAAGCTGTCGAAGCCCCAGTAGCGTTTCAAGACGCCGTGTATGTCCGTGCCCGAATTTTGCATATTGCAAAGTTAGCCATTAAAGCCGAAAGGCGAAAAAATTTGGTTATATAAAAAAAAGTCGCTATTTTTACGTAATGATTAATTATTCCCGACTATGGCCGAGATTGAGAAAACGAGATACGACGACGCCGAACTGGAAGAGTTCAAGCAGCTGATACTGAAAAAGTTGGAGAACGCCCGCGCAGACTATGAGCTCCTGCGCGAGACCATTACACACACTTCGGGCAACGACACCGAGGACACCTCGCCTACCTACAAGGTCCTCGAGGAGGGCGCCACAACCCTGTCGAAGGAGGAGAACGGCCGTCTGGCACAGCACCAGATGAAGTTCATCCGCAACCTCGAGATGGCATTGGTGCGCATCGAAAACAAGACATACGGAATCTGCAAGACCACAGGCAAACTCATCCCCAAGGAGCGCCTCATGAAGGTTCCCCACGCCACGGAGTGCATCGAGGCCAAGGAGGCCAGAAGATAGTCCGCACCAGCTAATAAGAATACGACGGCCGCTTCTGAATGAAGCGGCCGTTTCGTTTTTACCTATTTAATAATAACCGAATCGATTATCGGCACGCGCGAGCGGCGGTTGAGCTCGTCTCGGAGCGCCTCGCGCCGGTAGAGCAGCTCGCTGCGGATGACCGACGAGCGCACCGACACATAGAGTATGCGTCTGTGCAGCTGCAGCTGAGTGGTCATGTCGGCCACGCTGTCGCCCACCACGGCCCGCCATGTCTCGGGCAGCTCGCCTTCGGCAATCTTGGCCGCTATGTCGGGTCGGGCAAAGAGTTCCTGAAGAATATCGCCTGCAAGTATGGTTTTAGTCCTGCGCATAGTCGAACTTTGCAACGGCGAAGATAGCCAATTTTTCAAAATATGCCATATTTCCGGCTTCAAGGCTCAGTAACGGATGGTGAAAACGGGTATTTTTATCGCAAAACCGAACACCTCTGCACAAAGATATTGGAAGTGAGGAAAAGGCTCGACGAGAGATGCAAAATTACATTTTTCTACGCAGCAATAATCTGTATATCAGCCATAAGACAAAACATGCGATCTCTTGTTAAGAGACGCAACGGCAAAAACAGGACTTAAACTGTATATCAATTTTGATATACAGAACGTTATATAACCGAGCCTTCGGGTATTTCTGCGTTAAAAAAGGTAGCGCTAATTTTGATATGTCGATTAAAATGCGTTACTTTGCATGTGGAAATGCGGTCTCTTAACAAGAGACGTCAGCCTCGCGTGAGACCCGTTGCCGCAAACGTATTTTCAAACCTCTAAATTAGTTAGATTATGAAGAAAATCATGTGGCGTTTCGCATCGCTTCTGCTTTCGGGCGCGCTGCTCTTCACCGCAGCCTGCAGCGAATCGGACCCGGGAGACCCTCAAATCGAACCCGAATTCCCCGCAGCGGTTATCGAGGCGGTAGAGGCTGGTGATATCTGGACTCACGATTTCACATTCAACCTCGACTGGAAACTCGAAATCAAGAACGACGAAAACGACTATTTCAACTTTGTCGACGGCGGGCAGATTGTTAAAACCATCTCCGGCAAGGCCGGCACTGCCACCGTCACCGTAGCTGTCAAGGACCTGGCCGAGCACACCGAGGCTCACGCCTGCAACATCGAAGCTACCATGGGCGGCAAGAGCCAAAACGTGGCTACGCTGACGCTCGGACAACTGCCCTATGAGCTCAATGTCTACCTGGCGAAATACACCGTCGATCCACTCGGCGGCGTACAGTGGTTCAATGACAACGGTCAGCTCGAGTTCGAGACCGAGCCCGCAACCGAGATTCCCATGGTTTGGATGTCAGAGAACGGCGCCGCTGTATACTACGTGAAGGTGGAGTCCGACTACGACTGGACCGCCAAGACTCCCGAGTGGCTCGAGCCCTTCAGCGCCGAGAGTGTAAACTCCATGGGCTGGATTCGCATAAGCAGCAACGCTTATCAGCCGCTTAACGACACCGAGTTCACCGTCGAGTTCACCGACAGCAACGACCTGACAGCCATCACCGGCAACGGCATTCTCGTCAAAATCGAGGGTTGCGCCGACGTATTCGAGAGCACTCTGCCCGAGGATATGGTATACAATGCCGAAGGTCAGTACTACAACCCAGACATCGAGATATTCGTTCCCTACGCCCGCGCTATGCTGCTGGCGGCACGCGATGCAGCGGCCGGCAAGGAGCCCAAGGCTTACCTGCTGACCGAGAGCCAGGAGGCTACCACCAACGGCTTTGTTACCGCCAATGAGCCCGAGTGGGTCAATCTGACCGTCACCGAGCCCTACGAGCAGGATACCAACCTGGCCGACTGGACATTCAACGTGGCCGTTGAGCCCAACACCGGCGGCATGCGCGTAGCTCTGCTGGTGGTTCTGCCGTGGGACAAGACTGTGGAGGATGCTGCCGAGCTCATCGACAACAACTCGCTCAAGGCCGAATACAAGGAGTACACCACCGTCATCACCCAGCTCGAGTATGTCGAGCCCGATGCAATCGAGCCCGTAGACGGCTGGAAGGACTGGACCACCTACAACTTCGACAACACCTGGACGCCCGACAAAGGTTGGGAGTACAGCGGCGAGTACGAGAAGTCCTACAAAATCACCTACTCGCAGTACACCGGCGAGGAGATTCCCGACGCAAAGCTGAAGGTCAACTTCGAGTACACCAAGTACGAGATCTACTCCGCTGCCGGCCCCGATGCCATCAACGCATACTACACATGGACTCCCAAAGGCGAGGAGGGCAAAACCGACTGGCTCATATTCCAGCAGAACCAGTACAACCCCGCATTCTACGAGATAGCCATGACCGGCAAGTCGACCATTCCCGTAGACCAGTGGGAGGAGGAGCAGGCTGGTTACATTCTCTTCTACACCGGTGACAGCGTATATGCAATCGTCAAGTGCGTCTACGACCCGAGCTTCGCGCCTCCCGTAGGCGGCGGCGACCAGGAGGATGAAATCTACCTCGAGCAGCCCTATCAGGGAGTGAGCCTCACCACGATGGGCGCCGACGATCCCGAATTCGACCACAGCACCGATGCAGGCGAGCAGTATCGTCTGAACATCGTGGGCACCGACTATGCCAAGAGCATCAAGATTCACGTTCCCGAGTCGATGTGCGTAATAAACTACGCCGGCGAACAGAGCGAATGGATAACCTACAGCCCCGGACAGTGGGAGTTCAGCGAGGTTTACGAGCTGACCTTCAACCCCGAGAGCGACAACGCAACGGCTACCGTGCAGTTCATGACCGGCAGCTCACTGGTTGCAACCCTCTACGTGACCTACTCCAAGGAGGGCGAATACGAGGGTGAGAATGGCCCCGTATACCTCGAGGAGAAGTATCCCGGCGTAACCCTGCTCAAGATTCAGCCGGGTGATGACGACTATACGATGGATGAGTCGGCCGGCACGGCTCTCTATCGTCTCACCATTCAGGGCGACGAGACCAAGACCGTCAAAATCAACATCCCCGAATCGATTCCCGCTATGACCTGGCCCAACGTAAGCACCACCGGCAAGTGGATTACCTACGACTTCGGCGACTGGGATTACGAGTTCGTTACCTCCGTGACGATGACCTTCAATCCTACCACCGACACGGCCGATGCATGGCTGAACGGAATGCTCGGCTCGGGCAAGATGCTGACCAACATCCACATCGTCTACAACAAGTAGCCGATTCGAAGAAGGAGACTCAAGACTCTTTATAACTTAACTTAATACATTTTCGGGTAGCGCTATAACCGTGACGGTTAGGGCGCTATTTTTTTTCGTCTCCGATGGCGCCGTCGCCGAATTCTCACTATCTTTGCAATATGAAACTGACTTTTCTCGGAACGGGCACATCTCAGGGAGTGCCGGTAATAGGCTGCCGGTGCAACGTCTGCCGCTCTGCCGACAGACGCGACAGGAGGCTTCGCACATCGGCCGCCGTAGAGTGCGGCGGCAAGAGAATGGTCATCGATGCCGGGCCCGACTTCCGCTACCAGATGCTGCGGGCAGGCATCACCTCCATCGACGCTCTGCTGCTCACCCACGAGCACAAGGACCACATAGGCGGCATAGACGATGTGAGAGCCTTCAACTTCGCCGACTACCCGCACGCTATCCGCACCGTAGACATCTACGCCGCACGACACACGGCCGACGTAGTTCTGAAAGACTACGACTACGCCTTCGGCGAGGCCCGCTACCGCGGAGTACCCGAAATCGAGCTCCACGTAATCGACGAGCAGCAGCCGTTCACCGCCGCCGGCATCGGCATAGTGCCCGTAGCGGGCTGCCACTCCGACCGCTTCCGTGTCACGGGCTACCGCATCGGACCGCTGGCCTATCTGACCGACTTTCGCGACATAGCACCCGCCGAAATCAGCAAAATAGAGGGCGTCGACACGCTGGTGGTCAACGCGCTGCGGCACAGGGAACACCCGTCGCACTTCAACATAGCGCAGGCGCTCGAACTCATAGAGCGCGTCCGGCCGCGCGCCGCCTACCTCACCCACATGTCTCACGAGGCGGGGCTGCACGAAGATTTGGCCCGCACTCTGCCCGCAGGCGTCATGCCGGCATACGATACACTCGAGATAGAGATCAATGACTGAAACGATATGAAAAAGCGATTCGAAAACAAAGTAGCCGTAGTCACCGGAGCCTCGTCGGGCATAGGCGAGGCGCTTGCCCGCGCCCTCGCGGCCGAGGGTGCGCACACGGTGCTTGCCGCCCGCAACGCCACACGGCTCGAGCAGATAGTATCCGAGATACGCGCCGCCGGCGGTGAAGCCGCAGCGGTTCAGGCCGACGTCACCGACCCCGAAGCCTGCAAGGCTCTGATGGATAGGACTGTCGAGCTCTACGGCGGCATCGACATACTCATCTGCAATGCCGGCCTGTCGATGCGTGCGCTCTTCGACGACGTAGACCTCGCCGTGTTGCACCGTCTTATGGACGTAAACTTCTGGGGCACAGTCTACTGCACCAAATACGCACTGCCCATGCTGCAGCGCTCGCACGGTTCGCTCGTCGGCATCTCGTCGGTGGCCGGACTGCACGGACTGCCAGGCCGCACGGGCTACTCGGCATCGAAATATGCCATGACGGGATTCCTGGAGACTGTGCGCATCGAAAACATCAAGAAGGGATTGCATGTCATGGTCGCCTGCCCCGGCTTCACTGCCTCCAACGTCCGCTTTTCGGCTCTCACTGCCGACGGTTCGCCACAGGGCGAGACCCCACGCAACGAGGCCGGCATGATGACCGCCGAGCAGGTGGCGCAGATCGTAATGCGGGGTATACTGCGCCGCAAGCGGCTGTGTCTTATGGAGTTCGAGGGCCGTGCGACGCACTTCATCAAGAAATTCGCACCGGCATTCCTCGACCGCATGTTCTACAAGGTCATGGCTCGCGAGCCCGATTCGCCGTTGAAATAAGAATTTTTGTCTTGTCGGAAAAAAAACCTATATTTGCACCGATTTTCGGACGCCCGGCGTCCGCAGCCCGACAAAGGAGAGGTGCAGGAGTGGTTGAACTGGCCCGCCTGGAAAGCGAGTAAACGTCAAAAGCGTTTCAGGGGTTCGAATCCCCTTCTCTCCGCAAACAACGCTGATTGCCAGCAAATTACAAAATCAACACCCAATTTTACACCCAAAAAGTAAGATTGGGTGTGATTGTTTTTAATAGTTCAAGAATAGCCATTTGAGCGCAGCGAGGCGCCCAGCGGAAGTCATCTTCGTCTTTGTCGCGGCCACAGTTATTGTCTGTCGAGGTACTTCCGCCACCACCGACGGAACAGTCGCCGGACCTCCCGCCATTCCGATAAAGAGCACGACCGCAATATCCTCAGTTCCTGCTAATTGCATCACTGCATCAAATTTCAGATTTCTTAACATCTTTTAACAAAAATTTTTTGGCAGACCGTTTCAATTTGCATACTTTTGCGTCAAATCAAAACTAATCACAACTATGGAACTGAAAGAACTATTGAAAAATTTCACTCTCAAAGACAGTGATGTAAGAGACTGCATCGGCAACAATCCATTTACTGCTTTGCAGGAGCCGCCGCAGAAGTTTCAAGAAGTAGCAAAGGCTATTTTGAGCGGGCATTTTATTGTCGACGGCGGTGACGCACGTGTCGAGGTTCATCCCGTGTGTGTGGAGATATACTATCATGAGGAGCAGGCTAATGGCGTTAAAGACCCAATAGTCTATCATCGCAACCGCAAGAAAAAGAGCGGTGAGGAGAATCCCTCCGTATTCGATATCGGAGTGCTGCATACTCATGTCTCGGGAATAGACATTACCTTCGAACATAAAACGGCAAATAATGAAATTGTGCGTGCCTCGGCTCTTATCAGAGAGTTTATGGTCAAAGGTAAAAATGGAGAATGGGTGGAGATAACTAAAATAAAAAATGGCAAAAAGATAAAGTCTAATATTGAGAACCGCTCTACATATATATACGAATATCTTTTCGGGAAATTTTCGATATTTGGAGGTTTTACGGTTAGATGGGAGGATGGCGAAGAGGTGAAAAATGTAACATGCGCCAAACGTAAAAATGTATTTGAATATGAATTGCCCCATAAGGATAAAGATGAATATGATTACCATAAAACAACGCGAAGCTGCTTAAGGAGGTGGCAATTCAGGAGAAATGATAAATGATTATGATACCAACGAAGTGTGGCTCTCGCCGTGGCTCGACAGGGAGTTTCCCGATATTTTTGCAGGATTGACGGAGATTCTCAAAAAACATAATGTTGCCTGCGAAACAATTACCGGCACAAACGACTTGTGGTGCAGGGATTATATGCCCATACAAATAGATGACAACCGTTTTGTCTGCTATACCTACCGTCCCGACTATCTGCTCAAAAAGAGGTCTGATGCAAAATATATTACCGACTCTCGAAAAGTGTGTGAGCGATTAGGACTCAATGCTAAATATACGGATATTGTAATCGACGGCGGGAATGTGGTAAAGGCCGGCAATCACATAATCATGACCGAAAAGGTTTTTGCCGAGAATCCGCAGTATGACCGCAAATCTCTTATTGACGAGTTGGAAAATCTGTTCGAGTGCGAGTTGTTGTTTCTGCCGTGGGACAAGGCGGAGAAGTACGGGCATTCGGACGGCATAGTCAAGGCGATATCGGAAGATACGGTGTTGATGACCAACTATGCCAATTTCGACCGCGATATGGCGGTTGAGATGGAGCGGCGTCTGTCTGCCGTGTTCAATGTCGAGCGACTGCTTTACAATTGCAGCAAGGTTGATTCACGAAGTTGGGCTTATATTAATTTTCTGACGGTAGGCAGTCTGATAGTATTGCCGAAGCTCAACACGGAATGTGACGAACAAGCGCTGGCTCAGATAAAGAGCTATTATCCGGATTATACGATAGTACAATTGGATATAACACGTTCAGTTGCAGCTGGCGGCGGTCTTAATTGCATTACGTGGTGTATAAAGCAATAATAAAACAATATTTCTATTTATGAAACAGTCGAGGAGCCTGCGAGTGCCGTATCGGTGAGCCTTCGGCGAGCCGCGAGAGCGCCAGGTATAGCCGTTGCCGCGCAAAGTCAAATCGCTCACCCAACACTACTCTGTTCAACTCCCCTAACTGCGGGATTATCTCTCTTATCGTTTCCATACGCTTGCCGTTACAACTGGTTAAACTTACTCATCGCATTGGCCTTGATGTCGCGGACAGGTTCGTTCATCTCGGCAAGCTCGCCCAACTCCTTGATATATTCATCTTCTGGTTGCTGATGACGGGCAGCGCCATATTGTTCTCGAACTGCACATCTTTGTACTTTTCCAGTATCGCTTCCGATATGCCTGCTGCTTTTTTTAATATCCCGGCTGACGAAAATACGTTTTTTCGCATCCGAATGTCGAACATATGTAAAAATCAATAACTTTGCATCCGAATAACGGACCTGCCGGATAATAAAATCAGGCTCTCTCCGTTAGATAATTTGTTTAATTAATGATGCCGCGCAACCACCACCCCATACGCCGCGACACGACAGGTTGTGGCTGGCCGGCACAGATGGCATGAAGAAGAAAAACATTCTGTCGAACATCTCCCTCGGGAACATCAACCTTCAGCGTCTCAAGGAGATAAAACTATCCGACATCAAGGCTTTGGCCGACAGCGCCCCTCATCTGACGCGTGTGCAGAAGGCCGGAATTATCGTCGCCGCCGTGCTTGTCATAGCAGCCGTGGCATGGCTGCTGCGCCCGCGCGCCGTGCAGCCCGAATATCCGGTAGTGGCCGTAGAGCCCGTAACCACCGAAAATGTGAGCATTTACGGCGAGTATGTGGGACGTATCCGCGCCCAGCAGTTCGTCGAGATTCGCGCCCGCGTGGAGGGTTACCTTGAAAAGATGCTCTTCGACGAGGGTACATACGTCAAGCGCGGACAGACGCTCTTCATCATCGACCCCAAGCTATACAAGGCTCGCGCCGACCGCGCCAAGGCTCAGCTCAACAAGGCCCGCGCGCAGGCTCTCAAGGCCGAGCGCGACCTGAACCGCATACGCCCCCTGTTCGAGCAGAATGCAGCCAGCCGCCTCGACCTCGACAACGCCATAGCATCATACGAGAGCGCCGCAGCCGACGTTCTGGTCTATGAAGCCGACCTCACGCAGGCCGAGATGACGCTGGGCTACACGACCGTGCAGTCGCCCATATCGGGCTACATATCCGAGCGCAACGCCGACATAGGAACCCTCGTGGGTCCGGGCGGACAGTCGCTGCTGGCCACGGTGGTCAAGAGCGACTCGGTGCGCATCGACTTCAGCATGACAGCCCTCGACTACCTGCGATCCAAGGCCCGCAACGTCAACATCGGCCAGAAGGATTCGACCCGCACATGGGACCCCTACGTCACCATCACGCTGGCCGACGGCTCGGAGTATCCCTATCGCGGTCTGGTGGACTTCGCCGACCCGCAGGTCGACCCCAAGACCGGCACCTTCTCCGTGCGCGCCGAGATGCCAAATCCGCGCCACGAACTCCTCCCGGGACAGTTCACCAAAGTCAAGATGCTGCTCGACGTGCGCGAGAATGCCGTCGTGGCCCCCACGCGCGCGCTGGAAATCGAGAAGGGCGGCGCATATATCTATGTGGTGCGTCCCGACAGCGTCGTCGAGCGCCGCTTCGTGGAGCCGGGTCCCGAGCTCGACAACAACACGGTAGTGGAGCGCGGCCTGGGCAGCGACGAGTGGATTGTGGTGGACGGCTACCACAAGCTCTCGCACGGAATGAAAGTCAAACCGGTGGCATCGGCGCGTAACGGTGCGCCCTCAACGGAGGCACGATGAACTCGAATTTCTTTATCGACAGACCCGTCTTCTCGACCGTGCTGTCGACGGTCATAGTGATTGTCGGCGCCATAGGTCTGGCCATGCTTCCCGTGGACCAGTACCCCGACATCGTTCCGCCCGTGGTGCGTGTCTCGGCCTCCTACCCCGGAGCCGACGCCCAGACCGTGACGCAGGCCGTGGCCACGCCACTCGAGCAGGAGCTCAACGGCACGCCCGGCATGATTTACATGGAGTCCACCAGCTCCAACTCGGGAGGATTCTCGGCCACGGTGACCTTCGACACCGATACCGACCCCGACCTTGCGGCTGTGGATGTTCAGAACCGTCTCAAGAAGGCCGAGTCGCGTCTGCCGGCCGAGGTCGTGCAGAACGGAATATCGGTCGAGAAGCAGGCTTCGAGCCGTCTGATGACCGTCACGCTGCTATCGTCCGACCCCAAGTTCGACGAGGTATACCTCTCCAACTACGCCACGCTCAACGTGCTCGACATGCTGCGACGCGTGCCGGGCGTGGGAAGCGTTGCCACCGTCGGCAGCCGTTACTACGCCATGCAGATATGGGTGCAGCCCGACAAACTCGCCGACCTGGGACTGACGGTCAGCGACCTGCAGACCGCTCTCAAGGACCAGAACCGCGAGTCGGCCGCCGGAGTCCTCGGACAGGCTCCGATGGAGGGCATCGACGTGACCATTCCCATCACAGCCAAGGGCCGTCTCTCCTCTGCCGACGAGTTCGAGCAGATTGTGGTGCGCGCCAATCCCGACGGTTCGATAATACGTCTGCGCGACGTGGCGCGCGTATCGCTCGAGGCGGCTGTCTACACCACCGAGAGCGGCATCAACGGCGGCAATGCAGCCGTCATGAACATCAACATGCTGCCCGGCGCCAACGCCATGGAGGTGGCCGAACGCGTGCGCGAGGCCATGCATGAGATAAGCCGCAACTTCCCCGAGGGAATATCCTACAAGATACCCTTCGACATGACCGAGTACATCTCGCAGTCGATACACCACGTCTACCGCGCACTCTTCGAGGCGCTGCTGCTGGTGATTCTCGTGGTCTTCCTCTCGCTGCAGAGCTGGCGAGCGACAATCATCCCGATTGTGGCGGTGCCCATCTCGCTCACGGGCACCTTCGGCGTGATGCTCATCTTCGGCTTCTCGCTCAACATGCTCACGCTGCTGGGTCTGATTCTGGCCATCGGCATCGTGGTCGACGATGCCATAGTCGTGGTCGAGAATGTCGACCGCATCATGAACCAGGAGGGTCTGTCGCCATACGAGGCCACCAAGAAGGCCATGAGCAGCCTGGGCAGCGCTCTGATTGCCATGTCGTTGGTGCTCTGCGCCGTGTTCGTCCCCGTCAGCTTCCTGTCGGGTATCACGGGCCACCTCTACCGTCAGTTCACAATCACCATCGCCGTGTCGGTCATAATCTCCACTATCGTGGCCCTCACGCTCAGCCCTGTGATGTGTTCGTTGTTCCTGCGACCCGACACGGGCCGCAAGAACCGCATATTCCGCCGCATAAACTACTGGCTCTCGACCGGCAACAAGTTCTACGCCAAGACCATCATAACGGCTCTCACACGCCCCAAGCGCATGATTGCCGCATTCGGCACCATACTCGCGGCCATATGGGTCATGAACAGCCTCGCACCCCGCAGCTTCATGCCGCAGGAGGACCAGGGCTACTTCACCGTCGAGCTCGAGCTGCCCGAGGGCGCAGCCCTGGAACGCACGCGCGAGGTCACCGACCGCGCCATGGAGTTTCTGCTGCAGGAGCCCGACGTGAAATATGTGCTCAACGTCACCGGCTCGAGCCCCCGCGTTGGCACCAACTCGGCCCGCAGCCAGCTGACCGTAATACTCAAGCCGTGGAGCGAACGCAAGAGCGGCGACCCGGCCAAGCTCATGGCCCGCGTGCGCAAGGAGCTTTCGCAGTATCCCGAGAGCAAGGTCTATCTGTCGCGTCCGGCAGTCATTCCCGGTCTGGGCAGCTCGGGAGGCTTCGAGATGGTGCTCGAGGCCCGCGGCGACGCCACCTACGCCGATCTGCAGCGAGCGGTCGACACGCTGATTCGCTATGCCGCCGAGCGGCCCGAGCTTTCGGCTCTGGCTTCGTCCATGCAGCGCGACATTCCGCAGCTCTACTTCGACGTCGACCGCGACAAGGCACGCCTTCACGGAGTCTCAATGTCCGACATATTCTCGACCATGAAGACCTTCACGGGCTCCATCTACGTCAACGACTTCAACATGTTCAACCGCATCTACCGCGTCTACATTCAGGCCGAGGCCCCCTACCGCGCACGCCGCGACAACCTCAACCTCTTCTTCGTGCGCGGCACGGGCAACGCCATGATACCAGTCACCTCGCTCGGCACCTCCTACTACACCACGGGCGCAGGCACCGTCAAGCGTTTCAACATGTTCACCTCTGCCACAGTCACCGGCGAGGCCGCCCACGGCTACAGCTCGGGACAGGCCATGGCCGTGCTGGAGCGCATAGCGCGCGACCATCTGCCGGCCAACATCGGCGTCGAGTGGAGCGGACTCTCATATCAGGAGAAGCATGCCAGCGGCAGCACGGGAGTGGTTCTGGCTCTGGCATTCCTGTTCGTCTTCCTCTTCCTGGCGGCCCAGTACGAGAGCTGGACGGTGCCGCTGGCCGTCATCATCTCGCTGCCCGTGGCCGGCATCGGCGCCTATCTGGGCATCGTCATATGCGGACTCGAGAACAACATCTACTTCCAGATAGGTCTGGTCATGCTCGTGGGTCTGGTGGCCAAAAACGCCATTCTGATAGTCGAGTTCGCCAAGGAGGCCGTGGAGAGGGGCAGCGACCCTGCCGCTGCGGCGCTCACGGCAGCGCACCTACGCTTCCGCCCCATAGTCATGACCTCGCTGGCCTTCATCCTGGGTCTGCTGCCGCTGGTATTCGCCTCGGGCCCCGGTTCGGCGAGCCGTCAGGGAATAGGCACGGGAGTATTCTTCGGAATGCTCGCCGCCATAACCGTCGGAATAGTATTCGTGCCCTTCTTCTTCGTGTGCATCTATAAAATCAAAGCTCTGTTGAAACGATGAAATCCGCAGCAATATACATCATAGCCGTCCTGTCGCTGTTTGCGGCCTCATGTTCGGCCGTGCGCGAATGCAAGGCTCCCGAGCTGAATCTGCCTGAAAACATAGCCGGCACGGAGCTCGACTCGATGACCGTGGCCGACCTTGCGTGGTGGGAGTTCTACGGCGACGAGAAGCTGTGCCGCATAATCGAACGCACGCTGGCCAACAACCGCCGCATACAGGCCGCCGCCGCGCGTGTCGAGCAGGCCCGCGAGATGTACCGCATAGGCAAGGCCAACAGACTTCCCAATCTGAGCATAAGCGTTCCGTTCAACAACGAGACCAACGACTACTACGGCGGAAAGTCCCTGCGCGACCCCGAGTTCGGAATCAAGGCCACAATCAGCTGGGAGCTCGATTTCTGGGGCAACCTGCGCTGGGCCAAGCGCAAGGCCGGCGCCGAGTATGTCGCAACGCTCGAGGACGAGCGGGCCATGAGAATGACGCTCGTGGCCGAGGCGGCCTCGGCATATTTCAGGCTGGTGGCGCTGGACAACGAGCTGGGAATCGTGCGCCGCACGCTCGTCACCCGCATCGAGGGCATGGAGAAGGCTCGTCTGCGCTTCGAGGGAGGACTCACCTCGGAGACGGTCTACCAGCAGGCGCAGGTGGAGTACGCCTCAACCGCAGCGCTCATTCCCAACCTCGAATCTAATATCGAGACCACCGAAAATGTCCTTTCGCTGCTCATGGGCGAATATCCCGACTGGAAAGTCGACCGCAGCAGCAACCTCGACGATGACGACCTGCCCGACAATCTTCCGGCCGGCATCCCCTCGGAGCTGCTGAAACGCCGTCCCGACGTCAGAGCCGCCGAGCAGCGCCTGCAGTCGGCCATGGCCGGCGTGGGCGTGGCCTATGCCGACCGTTTCCCGCGCATGGTCATCACGCTCACCGGAGGTGTCGAGGACGAGAATCTGCGGACCATCTTCCGCTCGCCCTTCTCATACATAGCCGAGACCATCACGGCCCCAATCTTCGGCTTCGGCCGCAAAAAGGCCAAATACAGAGCCTCGATTGCAGCCTATGACGAGGCGCGCCTGGGTTACGAGCAGAAGGTGCTCGAGGTCTTCAAGGAGGCCAGCGACGCAGTGGTGACATACCGCAACGCACGCAATGCCGCTACAAAGAAAATCGAGCTTCGCGACGCCGCCCGCAAATACGACGCCCTGGTGCGACTGCAATACCCGAGCACCATCGACTACATCGACGTGCTCGACGCTCAGCGCCGCTATCTGGATGCGCAAATCGGTCTGAACAACGCCATCCGCGACGAACATCTGGCTCTGGTCCAGCTCTACAAGGTTCTCGGCGGCGGCTGGCAGACGCAAGGCGAGACCGCTGCCGCACCCGGCACCCAGACAAAGAAAACGCCTGTATCCGAGAGCGATGCAGACGGTCCAAAGCATAATTAACCGCAGCCGGCGAATGCTGCATTCAGGGCGGTCCCCAGGGGCCGCCCTGCTCTTTTTGTGCAGGCCGGGCATTGTTCTGTCACGGATTTTGCGTATATTTGTTGCAGTAAGCGCCTCCGGGCGGCACAATAAAAACGGTACGGTTTTCGTTCAACGATAAAACGAAGCAACTCAAACAGGGAGTAGATTATGAAAACGCTGAAACTCACATTAGCCATGATTCTCGCGGCTGTAGCAGCCACGGGATGCATGTCGTCGTACTACTCTGCACGCAGCAACAGCGGCTACACCGACGACTTGTACGCCACGCACGACCGTGCGCAGATAGCTCGCCGCCAGAAGGAGGAGGCCGACATCCGCAAGGCTCAGGCCGAGGCCCGACGTGCCGAGTGGGAGGCCAAGATAGCCGAGGCGCAGGCCGCAGCGGCTCAGGAGAGCTACTACTCTCAGAATAATAAGATGTCGTTCTCAAACGTGCTGGCCGACAGCTACGAGAGCGCCTATGCGCGGCGTCTGAACGCATTCAAGTCGCCGACCTACAACATGCCCTCGAGCTACTGGGAGTTGCGCTACTCGCCGGCATACAACTACGTATCGGCATACGACCCGGCCTACTACAACATAATCGTCATGGGCGACAATGTGTGGGTCGAGCCCAAATACATCACCTCGATGTTCGGAAGATGGGGACTGCCCACAGTAGCCACGGCGGGATATGCCGCAGGCCTCTACAGCAAATGGTATTTCGACTGGGGCTACTCGCCCTGGTATTCGTGGACCTGGGGCTATCCGCGCTACTCCTGGGGCTGGTACGATTCTTGGTTCGGCACAGGATACATGTGGAGCTACGGCTGGGGCGCAAGCTTCGGCTGGGGCTGGCCCGGCAGACCGTGGCCCAACTACCCCGGCTGGGTATATCCGGGTCACGGACCCTCGCACCCGGCAGGACGTCCCGTTCCCGACCGTCCGGGCCTGCGCCCGGGACATCTCGCGGGCTCAAGTCAGGCTCCCGGTTCGAGAGTAACGCGCCCGGGCGGCTACAACATCGGAGGCAACAGAGCTCAGCAACCTGCTGCCGGCAGCCAGAACAACCGGCGCGACACGCAGACCGCTCCGAGCCGCGGCACCGGCAACAACCGCCAGTCGTATGACAGCGGACGCAGCAGCCGCAGCGACTCGGGCAGCTCCTCCTACAACGGCAACTCCAACCGTTCGTCCTACTCGGGCAGCAGTTCGCGCAGCGGAGGCGGAAGCTACTCGGGCGGCGGAGGTTACTCGTCGGGCGGAACAAGCCGTTCGTCGGGCGGCGGAAGCGGAAACTCCCGCGGCCGATAACAGATAGAGGGGCGCGTGCAACGCCCGCTCAGGCGCCGGCACCGCAAGATGCCGGCGCAAAACTGAAAACATATCAAAGATGATGACTATGAAACGATTGACCATAGCGGCAACCATGCTGCTCACAGCAACCGCGACGCTCACCGCAACGGCGCAACAGTACTCCTATGCATTCGGCGGACTGCTCGCCGACCGCGACCGTCTATCGACGGCCGACATCTTCAGTCTGGCCAACTACGAATCGGGATTCGGCACGGCGCGCTCAATGGCCATGGCCGGAGCCTTCACATCGCTCGGCGCCGACCTGACCTCCATATCGCTCAACCCTGCAGGTTTGGGCATGTACCGCGGTTCTGAGGTCGCACTCACGCCCATGGTGACATTCACCTCGGCTACAAACAACTCGCCCGTCAACCTCTCCAACTCGACAAGCCGCTTCGCACTCGGCTCCACGGGCGTGGTATTCAATGCCTACGAAGGCACGGGCTCGGTGCTGTCGGTCAACATCGGTCTGGGTTACAACCGCATAGCCGACTACAACAGCCAGTATTCGTTCGTGCGCGGCAACAGCCCCTCGACGCTCGCCGGCATGTTCGCGCGGCAGCTCGACGCCTACGGCATAGGCATCAACTCATCGGGACGCATAGCCGACATATACAACGGCCGCGAATATACCGATTTCGACCTCAGCAGCCGTCTGTGGGGCGGTGTGCTCGCATACAAGTGCGGTCTGCTGAACAAGTTCGGCGACGCATGGGGACTGGACGAGTACCCCCAGTCGTTCACCACCGACCAGTACACCACCGTCACCAGCCGCGGCTCGGCGGGCGAATATTCGTTCGCCTTCGGCATGAACATAAGCAACAAGTTCTACGTCGGCGCCTCGCTCGGACTGCTCCACATAAGCCGCAAGACGACCGTCTCCTACGGCGAGAACATATATCCCGACGGCAATGTCGACCCCGCCGCTACGCCATATCTGATGCGCTACTTCGACTATGCGCAGTGGAGCGAAGTTTCGGGCACGGGAGTCAATTTCAAGATAGGATTTACGTGGCGGCCCATAGATGCGCTGCGCATAGGCATCGCTCTCCACACGCCGACATACTACTCGCTCGACTTCTCCTACGGAGCCGGCATGGACTCGGCCAGCGAGAGCATAGGCAGCAATCCCGGCGGCTACCAGCTCGAGAACGGATTCGTCTATGCCTCTGAGGGCACGCCGCGCATCGAGGACCGCGGAGCCGATTCGTGGGAGATGTCGTCGCCCACAAGGCTCATGTTCGGCGTATCGTACACCATCGGCAAGTCGAGCATCGTATCCGTCGACTACGAGCGCGACTGGTACAACGGCATACGCATGAGCAACATGCCCTACGTATTCAGCACCTCGGACTACAACAGCTACTTCAGCGCGGCATTCAAGGGCTCCAATACCCTGCGCATAGGTCTCGAGACCAAGGTCACGCCCCGTCTGTCGCTGCGCGCCGGCTACGGATACAATGGTTCGATGCTTCGCGGCAGCAGCAGCGACGACGAGCTCTACGCCTCGCCCGTGGTCTATGCCTCGAACATCTACACGGCCGGCATCGGCTTCGCCATATCGCCGCGCGTGTCGCTCGACGCAGCCTACCAGTACGTCAGCAGCCGTCTGACCGACTACCGGCTCTTCTATGCCTACGCCTATGACGCGGGCAACATCTACGTCGACTCGGCTTCGGACTACAGCGGTCTCTGCTCGACAAAATTAGCCCGCAGCAACGTGGCTCTGACGCTGGGCATAAAGTTCTGACAAGATGCAATCGCCGGACCTCAGGCCCGGCGATTGCGCATATTCTCCACCCGAACACGAACCATTAAAAGAGTGCTGCTCTCCCTGTTCATGTCCGCAGCAGCATCGGGTCATCGACCGTCGCTGCCAATCAGATGGCGCTACTTCTTCTCTTCCTTATGTTTGTGTTTGAACTCGAAGACGAACGCCGCCAGCAGTCCCAGCCCTGCGCCCATCAGCACGCCGAAGCTCTGCAGATAACTGAATATTTGCCATTCACGAAAGTCATTCCGAGGATATAAGTAAATTATCAGTAGCGAAACGAGTATGCCGAATCCAAGACCGACCAGCAGTGCGCCTATGCGCAGCGGCCAGTATGACGACGATTCATCCCGCCGGCCGAAATTCTGACGCAGCAGGTCGAATGCGGCACCGTCCAGTTTCTCGAGTTTCTCAACAAGCATTATGCGTTCGCGACGGTGCACCAACAGTTCGATGATTTTGTAGACGGCCAGAAACAGAAATCCGCAGATAAAAACAGGTGTAAAATCCATAGTAGTTTTGTTTTTTGTTGTTAAACATCAGTTTCGTTTGTATATTAGACGCACCGTCCGGCAAAAGGTTACAAGTCTATCGACATGTTACTTCTTTTTATTTTGACATTCCCTCCCTCCTCCCCTCCCTTTAACTTCGTTTTCGTTGCTCATGCTCGGCATAGTCCGAATTTATTCGGCCTCTGCCCTCGCTTAACCGCAACGTTGAAAAAGGGCGGGGCATCAGGGACGGAGCTGCCGACCGCCGTTTATGGTGGAGCTGCCGACCGTCGGAAAATCAAAAAACACGCTTTGCGTGTAACCTTTTGCGCCCGCGCGCGTCTAATTAACGTATGACCTGCAAAGATGACGACATACAGCTCGCACGCCGAATCGCCGACGGCGACAGCCAATCGTTCGGCTCGATAGTCGAACGGTACGGCGACCTCGTCTTCGCACTGGTCATGCGCATCGCGGTCGACCGCAACGATGCCGAGGAGATTGTGCAGGAGACATTCGTCAAGGCCTACACCGCTCTGTCGCGTTTCGACGGCCGCTCGTCGCTCGGCACATGGTTGTGCCGCATAGCCTGCAACACGGCCGTGTCGGCCATGCGTCGGCGACGACCGGCTTCCGCATTCGACGAACGCCGTGCGGCTGCCGTCACCGACGAGGAGGCCGATGCTCTGTTCGGCAGCGGAGTCGACGAGAACCTGATAGCCGCACTGAACCGTGCCATAGCCATGCTCGAGCCCGACGAGCGGGCTTTGGTCACGCTGTTCTACTACGACGATCGCCCGATGAGCGAGTGCGCCTCGATACTCGGCTGCACGGAGAGTACGGCCAAAGTGCGTCTGCACCGCATACGCAAAAAATTGTATGTAATGATTAAATCAGAATACGATGAACAGCAATGAAAAAGAGTTGTTTCGCCGTGCGTTGTCCGTCGGAGCGGCTCAGCAGCCGATACCCGACCAACTCAAAGAGCGCATAGCTGCACGCATAGCCCGCAGGTCGGCACGACAGCGGCTCTGGTCGAATATTCTGTCGGCCGTCGGGATTGTGTTTGCAGCCATTCTGTTGTTCGGCGTGCCGGCGGTCTTCGTACCGGCTGCAACATGGAGCAGTGCAGCCTCAGCGGCAGGCATGGTCTGGGAGTCCGTGCGCGACACATTCGGACAGACAGGCATAACGGCCGCAATGCCGCACGCCAAGCCTCCCCACACCCTGCCCGACATTCGGTTTGCGGTGTTCGTATCGCTGACGGTGTTCGGCTACGGGCTGCTGGCGCTGTGGATAGATATCCGCCGTGCCGCCCGCAGAAACAAGCGATAAAAAAAACGGCTCGCCTAATGGCGGGCCGTTCTATTTGATAAGAAGTCGGACTTGCAGCCCGACTTCTTACTCTTATTGACGGTAGATTTTGGTGTATCCGTAGACAGCCTCGTCGCCGAGCTCCTCCTCGATGCGCAGAAGCTGGTTGTACTTGGCCATACGGTCCGAACGCGACATCGAACCGGTCTTGATCTGACCCGAGTTGGTAGCCACTGCTATGTCGGCGATGGTCGAGTCCTCGGTCTCACCCGAACGGTGCGAGGTAACCGACGTGTAGCCTGCGCGGTGAGCCATCTCGATAGCGTCGAGAGTCTCGGTCAGCGAGCCGATCTGGTTAACCTTGATGAGAATCGAGTTGCCGCAACCGGTCTCGATACCCTTCTTCAGGAAGTCGACGTTGGTAACGAACAGGTCGTCGCCTACCAGCTGGCACTTGCCGCCGATTTCGGCAGTCAGAAGCTGCCAGCCCTCCCAGTCGTTCTCGGACATACCGTCCTCGATGGAGTCGATGGGATACTTCTCGACCAGCGACTTGAGGTACTCTACCTGCTCCTTCGAAGTACGCTTTGCGCCCTTCTCGCCCTCGAAGATGGTGTAGTCGTAAACGCCGTTCTTGTAGAACTCCGACGATGCGCAGTCCATACCTATGGCCACGTCGCCGCCCTCAGCCTTGCGGCCGGGCTTGTAGCCGGCAGCCTTGATAGCCTCGATAATCGACTCGATGGCATCCTCCGTACCGTTGAGTGCAGGAGCGAAACCGCCCTCGTCACCCACAGCGGTCGAGAGGCCGCGCTTGTGGAGCACCTTCTTCAGGTTGTGGAACACCTCGGCACCCATGCGCAGAGCCTCCTTGAAGGTCGGAGCGCCCACGGGACGAATCATGAACTCCTGGAATGCGATGGGAGCGTCGGAGTGCGAACCGCCGTTGATGATGTTCATCATCGGCACGGGCAGCGTCTTGGCGTTAGCACCGCCGATATAGCGGTAGAGAGGCATGCCGTAGTAGTCGGCAGCAGCCTTTGCCACAGCCAGCGAAACGCCCAGAATGGCGTTGGCGCCGAGGTTCGACTTGGTCTTGGTGCCGTCGAGGGCTATCATGGCCTTGTCGATGCCTACCTGGTCGTTGACGTTCATGCCAACGATTGCGGGAGCAATCTTGGTATTGACGTTCTCGACAGCCTGCTGAACGCCCTTGCCGAGGTAGCGGTTCTTGTCGCCGTCGCGCAGCTCGAGAGCTTCGTTCTCGCCGGTCGATGCGCCGCTCGGAACGGCAGCACGGCCGAATGCGCCGGATGCGGTGGTTACTTCGACCTCAACGGTAGGATTACCGCGCGAGTCGAGGATTTCTCTTGCGTGAATTTCAACGATTTGCATAATCTTACAAATTTTAGTGATTATATTTTAACATGCATTTTTACGTTCGACGTGCAAAAATACAAAATTTTTCGATACGCCTCACCCCCTCGGCGAAAAAAACGAGCAGGGCCCGCAACACTGCAGGCCCCTGATTTTCACGAGCGGAAAACGGGGTTCGAACCCGCGACCCTCGGCTTGGGAAGCCGATGCTCTACCGCTGAGCTACTTCCGCGAAACTCCCCCTTTCAAGGAGTGTGCAAAGATAGTGAATTTTCCGTAACCGCACACCCGCCGCAGCTATCTTTTGCGAAGATAGACCGTAGCCGTGCGGGCTATGTTGTAGATACGTATATAGTGGCGCACCACGCCGTCGCCGCACAGCTCCGGCTCGGAGAAGTGTTCGGCACCGGCCCTCTCGCGGCCGAAGCCGCCGAAGCGCTGCTCGTCGGTCGAGAGCAGAGGCACATATTTGCCCGGCTCGCGCACCTGCAGCCGGTAGTCGGGAATCGAGGCCGCGGGGTGCCAGTTGAAGACGAACAGAAGCTCTCCGTGCGCGAACACCATGGTTTTGTTCTGCTCGTCCATCTGCAGGTTGTACGGGTAGCCGTCGGCCAGCACGCCATACTTCTTCAGCAGCCTGAGCATCTCGCGGTCGAAGTCGCCGAGATAGGAGTAGCGCAGGAATCCGTTGGTCGAGAGCGACCACAGACGCCGCGCATGCGCATAGCTCCAGCCGTTGCCCTCGCGCGGGAAGTCAATCCACTCGGGGTGGCCGAACTCGTTGCCCATGAAGTTCAGGTAGGCCTGTCCGCCGGTCGAGGCGGTCATCAGACGTATCATCTTGTGCAGAGCCATGCCGCGGTCTACTATGAGGTTTTCGCTGGCACGGTTCATCGACTCGTACATCTCCTTGTCCATCAGGCGGAAGGCTATGGTCTTGTCGCCCACCAGAGCCTGGTCGTGCGACTCGGCATAGGCCACAGTCTTGACCTCGGGCAGGCGGTTGGTCATCACGGACCACATCTCCCATATGTTCCACTGCTCGTCGGGCACATCCTTCAGATACTTTATCCAGAAGTCGGGTATGGCCATGCCCAGGCGGTAGTCGAAGCCTATGCCACCGTCGTCTATCGGGATACATATGCCCGGCATGCCGCTCACATCCTCGGCGATGGTCACGGCCGAGGGTTTGAGCTCGTGAATCAGACGGTTGGCCAGCGTCAGGTAGGTTATGGCGTCGCGGTTGACCGATTCGTCGAAGAATTTGTCGCGCGAGTCGAAGTCGGTGTATCCGTGGTGGCGGTAGAGCATCGAGGTCACGCCGTCGAAGCGGAAGCCGTCGAAGCGGAACTCCTCCATCCAGTACTTGATATTCGAGAGCAGGAAGTGCAGCACGCGGTCCTTGCCGTAGTCGAAGAGCTTCGAGTCCCAGTATGGCTGGTACCCCTCCTCGCCAGGACGGGAGTAGAGCGAGTCGCTGCCGTCCAGGCCGTTGATGCCCTCGTTGATGTTCTTGACGTAGTGCGCATGGACCAAGTCCATGATTACGGCCAGCCCCAGTTCGTGGGCGCGATGGATGAGAGCCTTGAGCTCCTCGGGGGTGCCGAAGCGCGACGAGGGCGCGTAGAAACTCGAGACATGATAGCCGAAAGAGCCGTAATAGGGGTGTTCGGCCACAGCCATGAGCTGCACGGCGTTGTAGCCAGCGCGCTTGATGCGGGGCAGAATCTTTTTCGTGAACTCGGCATAGGAGCCCACGCCCTCGCGCTCCTGCGCCATTCCAACATGGGCTTCGTAGATGAACAGGCTGCCGAGCGAGGCTATGTCGAAGTCGCCGGCAGGAGCGGGCTGCGGAATCCAGAATCGCGCGGCGAAGTCCTTCGTGGTCTCATCCTGCACCACGCTGGTGGCATAGGCCGGGATGCGGTCCAGGGCGCCGTTGTCCCCCACCACATGAATCTTGTAAAGCGAGCCGTGAGTCAGGCGTCCGGCATACATCGCATCGGGCAGGAAGATGCTCCACACGCCCTCGGCATCGCGTTCGAGGGCCAGTTCGCGGCGCTGCCAGCCGTTGAAGTCGCCGAAGATGTAGACCTCGCGCGCTGCGGGCAGCCACTCGCGGAAGTGCCAGCCGCAGAGCGTGTCGTCATACTGCCAGCCGTAGTAGCGGTGCGCGTTGGCAAAGTCGACCAGCGAACCGGCCGAAGCGCATATGCCGGCCAGTTTGTCGAGATAGAAGCTGTGGCGGTAGTTTATCTCGCCCTCGACGGGCAGAAGCCATTCGTCGCGTTCGACAATCGGAAGATGGCTGTGCAGGGTGTGGGAAGATGTCATATGCGGATGCGAATGTTAGCCGGATTGCAAAAAACAATCCGAAAACAAATATAACTATTTTTTCGCTAATCTACAAAAGCTCCTCCAGACGCGCCACGGGTGCCGAGTCGGGCGTGGCCAGCAGACCGTTTTTGTAGCGGTAGTAACCCGAGACGGCTATCATAGCCGCGTTGTCTGTCGTGAACTTGAATTCGGGCAGGAATGTGCGCCAGCCGCGGCGCTCGCCCTCGGCCACTATGCCGTTGCGCAGGCCCGAGTTGGCCGAGACGCCGCCGGCGATGGCTATATCCTTGATTCCCGTTGCTTTGGAGGCTCGGACCAACTTCTCGAGCAGAATCTCTACGATGGTCTTCTGCAGCGAGGCGCAGAGGTCGGCCTTGCGCTTTTCGATAAATTCGGGGTCGGCCTCCATCTCGTCGCGCACGGTGTACAGAAACGAGGTCTTCAGTCCCGAGAACGAGTAGTCCAGATCGTCTACGCGCGGACGCGCAAAACGGAAAGCCTTGTCGTCGCCCTGTGCGGCCAAACGGTCTATAACGGGGCCTCCGGGGTATGGCAAGCCCATGACTTTGGCACACTTGTCGAATGCTTCGCCTGCGGCGTCGTCGATTGTCGTGCCGATGATTTCAATCTCGAGCGGCGAGTCCACGCGCACTATCTGCGTATGTCCTCCGCTCACAAGCAGGCACAGGAACGGAAAGTCGGGATGCGGCAGCTTGCGGTCGGGAAGGTCTATGAAGTGCGAGAGGATGTGCCCCTGCAGATGATTGACCTCGACCATGGGTATGTTGTGAGCAATGGACAGGCCCTTGGCGAACGATACGCCGACAAGCAGCGAACCCAGCAGTCCGGGGCCGCGCGTGAAGGCTATGGCATCGATGCGGTCGGCCGTGACGCCCGCCTCGCGCAGGGCCGTGTCGACCACGGGGATGATGTTCTGCTGGTGGGCCCGCGAGGCCAGCTCGGGGATTACGCCGCCATATTTGCGGTGCACCTCCTGCGAGGCTATGACGTTGGAGAGCAAAACATTATTCCGCAGCACGGCGGCCGAAGTGTCGTCGCACGAGGATTCGATGCCGAGTATGGTTATGTCCATTTTTGAACTTTTTTAGTTAAAAACTAAAAAAAACACTATTTTTGTCGATTGGCACAGAGCCTTTCCGATGCGCAAAGTTATAAAAATATCCGTAAAGCTGCTGTCGGCGATAATTTTGTTGCTGATAATTCTGCCGCTCATGCTGTCGCTGCTCCTCTCGCTCGAGTCGGTGCAGAACTTCGCGGCAGATGCCGCCGCACGTGCCGTGTCGCGCAAAATCGGCACCACGGTGAGCATCGGACGCGTCGACGTGAGGATATTCAACCGCATACACATCGAACGATTCTATGTCGAAGACTACTCGCACGACACGCTGCTCTATGTCGACCGTCTCGACTGCCGGCCGCGCTACATCAGCCTCATAGGCGGAGGCCTGTCGCTCGGCAGCGGCCATCTGTCAGGCGTCAAGTTCTACCTGCGCGAGACGCCCGACGGAGTGATGAACATCAAGCAGGTCGTGGACAGCATCTCGCGCCGCGACCGTGAGCGCAAGGGCAACTTCAAGCTCTCGGTGGGACTGCTCGAGGCCGACTCGCTCGACATGCGCATCGAACGCCTCGAACACCGCAACCCCGAATACGGCATAGACTTCGGCGACATGGCCATACTCGACACACGCATGCGTCTGCGCGACTTCTCCATCAAGGGCCCCGTAATCGAGACCCGCGTCGAGAGCTTCTCGGCGCGCGAGCAGAGCGGATTCGTGCTCGACACTCTCTCGGGCGACGTGCTCGTGGACCGCGGCATAATACGCATAAACAACGGAATGCTCACCACGGCCCGCTCAAGGATTGGCATCGAGTCGCTGTCGCTCGAGGCGCCCGAGTGGCCGACATACAAATATTTCATCGACAGCGTGCAGATGGAGGGCCGCTTTGCCGGCACTACCCTATCGTCGGACGACGTGGCCTACTTCTCGCCCAAGCTGCGCGGCCGCGGCATAACCCTCACCGAAACCTCGGGCACGGTGAGCGGCACGGTGGCCGACATGAAGGTCGGGTCGCTGTCGCTGCGTTCAGGCGGCGCGACGCTCTCGCTCGCAGGCTCGGCAAAGGGGCTGCCCGACATACGGCGCACGCGCTTCGATGCCGAGATAAAGCATCTGCACGCCGGCGCGGCCGACATACGCCGCCTGTCCGAAGCCTTCGGAGCGCAATTGCCGCAAAACGTCACCGACATCGCCTCGCGGGCCGGCGGAGTGAGCGTGTCGGGAACATTCCGCGGCACCTTCGCATCGTTCGCATCGCGCGCATCGCTCTCCTCGCCTGCCGGACGCGCCGACATAAACCTGCGCATAAGGCCCTCGTCGGGCGGCGGCAGGAATATCGCCGGAAGCGTCATATCGCGCAACATCGACGCCGGCCGCCTGCTCGCCTCGCAGCACATAGGACTCGCTTCGCTTGCCCTGAACATCGAGGGCGACACGGGCGCCGATGCCGACGCAGCCATGCGCGGACGCATCGACCGTCTGCAGTTCAACGGCTACGACATAGACTCCATACGCCTCGACGGCCGCGTCACGGGCCGCAAGTTCGATGGCCGCATATACTCCGAGGACCGTGCGCTGCAGTTCGACTTCAACGGCTCGGTGGAGGCCGGCGACGACATCCCGCGCTACGACTTCTGCCTCGACCTGGACCATGCCGACCTGGCCCTGCTGGGCATAAACCGCCGCGACAGCATCTCGCTGCTCAGCTGCCACGTCGACGCCGAGGGCAGCGGACGCACGCCCGACGACCTGAACGGCCGCATAGAGATAAACGACGCCCGCTACATCTACGACTCCGACACCCTTAGGTCGCAGAGCATACTGCTCGAGGGCCGCAACAGCGAGCGCGACAAGCTGCTGCGCTTGACCTCCGACCTCGCCGACGCGTCGTTCGTAAGCCGCAAGGGCTACAAGGAGATTTTCACATACCTGCACAATTGTCTGCGCAGCTACATACCCTCGTATTTCGACGACAACGACGATTCGGCGGGATACACGGCCGACGCTACGGCCAGCCCCGACGAGTTCTCCATCCTCACCGTCGAGCTGAAGGAGTTCAACCGCGTGGCCGACGCCATATCGCACGGCCTGCAGATTGCCGACGGCTCGCGCATGAACATGATGTTCAACCCCTCGAGCGGACTCTTCTCGATACATGCCGAGTCGGACTATGTGGAGCGCAACCGCATGCTGGCCACCGAGATTTCGTTCACGGCCTCCAACACGGGCGACTCGCTGATGATGTATGCCCGAAGCGCCGACCTGTATGCCGGGGCCTTCTACGCCTCGCAGCCCGTGATGCTGTGCGGTGCCAAGAACGACGCCTTCAACGCCACGGTCAACTTCTCCGACTCGTTGCGAGAGGTCTCGGGCATGCTGGGCCTGCAAGCCGAGATTACCCGAAGCCCCTCGACGGGCCGCAAGATAGACCTGCGCATCCTGCCGTCGCACCTCACCCGCCGCGACAGGACCTGGCGCATAACGGCCCGCAAAATAGAGATAGACACGGCCGCCGTGACCGTAGAGCGATTCCGCATGATGAACGATCGTCAGGAGCTGGCCGTAGACGGCATAGCCTCGCGCTCGGCAAACGACTCGATAACACTCACCCTGCGCGACTTCGACCTGGCGCCCTTCGCCCAGCTCGCCGACCGCATGGGCTACTCCATTGAGGGCAAGACCAACGGATTCGCAACGGCCAAATCGGCTCTCCATGGAGCCGTAATCACGGCCCGCATCCTCATGGACAGCATCAAGGTCAACGACATACCATCGCCGGCTCTGATTCTCGACTCGCGCTGGGACTTCGAGCGCAGCCGCGCACACTTCTTCATGAACCGGCGCATCGACGGCGACACGCTCGTCAGGGGCTACTACGACCCCAGCCGCTCGAGATACTACGCCCGCATGGATGTCGACTCTATGGACATGGCGCTGCTCGACCCCGTGCTCAAGGGGGTAATATCGGGCACCGAGGGCCGCGCACGGCTCGAGATGACCCTCAACGGCGAGGGCCGCACCGCCTCGCTGCGCGGTCAGGTGCGCGTGAAAGGCCTGAAGACCCGCGTAGACTACACGCAGGTGGCATACTCGGCACCTGAGGCCGTGCTGGACATAGACAACAATCGCTTCTCGGCCTCGGGAGTCAGTCTCTTCGACGAGGAGGGCAACCGCGGAACGCTCGACTTCGACATGAGCCTGCAGCACCTGTCGAACATATCCTACTCGCTGACCGTGCGACCCGAAAAGATGCTCGTGCTGAACACCACCGAGCGGGACAACTCCTACTTCTACGGCCGCATACACGCCACGGGCTCGGCCATGGTGCGCGGCGACAAGCGCGGCGTGAACATGAACATCATAGCCTCGACCGACGACGGTTCGGAGTTCTACATGCCTCTGTCCAACAAGTCGGACATAGCGCGCGCGGATTTCGTCATATTCGAGTCGGCAGACCGCCCCGATACGAGCAACTATCTGGTGCGCAAGCGAATGATGTTCGAGCGCAAGCGCCGCGAGCACACCGGCGGCGAGGGCAACCTCGACATAAACCTCGCACTCGACGTGCGCCGCAACACCGGCGTGCAGCTGATTATCGACCCTGCGGCGGGCGACGTGCTCAAGGGCAACGGCGAGGGCATGTTCAACCTGCACATAAATCCCCGCAACAACATCTTCGAGATGTTCGGCGACTACACCATAACCGAGGGAAGCTACCGCTTCACACTCATGGACATCGTCAGCAAGCCCTTCACAATCGAGAGCGGCTCGACCATAGTCTGGACGGGCGAACCGCTCGACGCGCTGCTGAATATCGACGCCGTCTACAGCACCAAGACGTCGCTGGCTCCTCTGACCGAGGACTTCGCCAACGACAGAGCCACGCCCGTGGAGTGCGTCATACACATCTCCGACCGTCTGACCTCGCCGCTGGTCACCTTCGACATACGCGTGCCGTCGGCCGATTCGGAGCTGCAGACGCTTCTGGCCAATATCCTCAACACGCAGGAGAGCATCGCCCGACAGGTGATGTATCTGCTGGTTCTCAACTCATTCATATCCGACACGGGCACCTCGTCGGGTATCGGAGCCTCGGCCTCGGCCGCAACAGGTCTGGCCATGCTCACCAACCAGGTCTCGAACATTCTCTCGGGCGACGCCTACAAAATCAACTTCCGCTACCGCCCCGCCTCGGGCACGACCGGCACGGGCGACGAGGTCGACCTCGGATTCTCGAAGAGCCTGGTCAACGACCGCCTGCTGATAGAGGCCGAGGGCAACTACGTGATCGACAACCGCTCGGCCACCGACGCGCGGCGCATATCCAACTTCATGGGCAACGCCTACATCACCTGGCTCATAGACCGCGCCGGAACGCTGCGGCTGAAGGGCTTCACGCAGACCATCGACCGCTTCGACGAGAACCAGGGTCTGCAGGAGACCGGCATAGGCATATATTATAAGGAGGATTTCGACAACTTCAAAGACCTGCGCCGCCGCATCCGCGAGCGCTTCATGGGTCGCAAAAAGCGCGAGCGCCTCACGGCCGAGGCCGACAGCCTCGCACGCGCCATTCAGTCCTCTGCGGCCAACGAATCCGTGACGGGATACATCGGCACGGAGGAGATTCCCGCCGGCGAAAACTGATCTATTCGGATTTCAGAAAATTGTCCAGTTCCGTGTACAGACGCTGCACGGGCAGCCCCATGACATTGTAGAACGACCCCTCGATGCGCTCCACGGCAGCGAATCCTATCCACTCCTGTATGCCGTAGGCGCCGGCCTTGTCGTATGGTTCGAAGGTGTCGACATAATAGACCCGCTCCTCGTCGCTCAGCGCGCGGAAAGTCACATCGCTCCAGTCGCTGAAGGTGTGCATGCGCGAAGCGGTCCGAATGCAAACGCCCGTAATGACCTTGTGTGTCGCACCCGACAGATTGAGCAGCATACGCAACGCATCGTCCCTGCCGCGGGGCTTGCCGAGAACCTCGCCGCCGGCAATGACGACCGTGTCGGCCGTAATCAGAATCTCGTCAGCGGCAAGCGGCACGGGATAGGCCCGGCTCTTGAGCTCGGCAAGATAGGGCGCAGTGTCGTCGGCCGGCAGCCCGTCGGGGCATCTCTCGTCGCACTCGTATTTGTCGGCGACATCGAAACTCAGGCCTGCCTCGGCCAGCAGCTGGCGGCGGCGCGGCGAGCCCGAGGCCAGAATCAGCCGTTTGTTGGCAACTCTTTCGTGCAGCAGCATAATGAGTCTTTTCTGAGGCGTGAACTTCTATTCGGCCGTGATTTCGGCCTTGAATGTCGAGGCCGGCAGATTCTCGCCGTTGACCAGATTGGCATCGGTGAATGCCTGCCATGCGTAGCGGACATATCGCGGCTCGGCCACTCTGTCGCTTGTCAGCACCACATTGCCGCTCTCGTCTATGACGGCCTCGGCCGGATAGTACAGACCGTCGAACCGCGCGACCTCGAAGCAGCGAAGCGGCTCGCCGTCGGCGCTCTTCAGTCCTGCGGCGTTGTCGAATGCCAGCACCGCACGGCCATTCTTCAGCACTGCCGAGACGAGTTCAGGTCCCGACGCCGTGATTTTCGAGAATCCGTAATCATGCTTGAGGGCCTGGCGGGCAAGACGTTCGCCGACAGCCTTCTTGTGCGTGGGGTGCACATTGGTGGGATGCCCCAGGTCGCTGCACACGGCCATCTCGCAGTTGTCGGTCTGCAGAGCCAGGCGGCGCTGGCTGTCGCGGAAGCGCGGCCAGCTGGGACGCTTAATCGACGACAGCTGCACGAAATGGAACGGCATCCGCTCGTCTTCCCAATTCTCGCGCCAGCTCGACACCAGCAGTCTGAACAGACGCTCGTGAGCTTCGATGTTGTGGGCGTTGGATTCGCCCTGATACCATATGACGCCCCTTATCGGATAGTGCTCGAGCGGCATGATGCCCGTCTCGAATAGGTAGCAGGGCTGATACGGATGGCGCTGTATGCGGCTATTCGACTTTGCGAGATTCTTGATTTCACGGCCGCGGACCCACTCCTGCACGATGGGATTCTTCAGTTCATCGTACATGATGTCGACAAACTCCTCCTCGAGCACCCGGCGCGGAATCCACGCCTCGGTGGTCGAGCCGCCGATAGCGTTGTGAATCAATCCCACGGGACAGCCGAGGCTGTCGGCCAGCATGCGTCCGAAGGCAAAGCCTACGGCCGAAAAGCGTGCAGCCGTTTCGGGTGTGCACTCGCTCCACTCCGTCGGACGGTAGTAATCCAGACGGTTGGCCATGCCGAGCGTCTCCTCGCTCCACTCGATGTTGTCGGGCCGGAACTTGGGCGTCATATTGAAGAATCGTATCGCGCGCGCGGCCGAAGCCGCATAGCCTGTCTGCTCCTGAATCTCCTCCGGAGCGCTCTCATTGACCCTGAAGGCCATGTTCGACTGTCCCGAGCAGAGCCACACCTCGCCTGCCAGCACGTTGCGGTATGTCAGAACTCTTCCGCCGGCTGCAATCTTGAGTGTCAGCGGCTCGAACGACGCCTCGAGCGGCTCGAGCTCGGCCTGCCAGCGGCCGTCCGGTCCGGCTGCCGCCTCGACCTTCTGCCCGGCGATTGCGACCGTCACCCTGTCGCCGGCATTGGCAGTGCCCGCTATCCGCAGTCTGCGGCCGCTCTGCAGGACCATGTTGTCGGAGTATATTTCGGGCATCTTCAGTCCACCGTAGTCACCCGTCAGCGCACTGAATACGGTCTTGGCCAGAATCCCGGCGCCTTCGGCATTGGGGTGCAGAGCGTCGGGCATCAAATCGGGCCGCGAATAGAGCGCCTGCTGCAGGTCGATGAGCGGCGTGCCGGCAATGCCGGCCACGGTCTCGATTGCCGCCTGCTCCTGGCGGTACCAGTCGCGCGTTCCGGCCCTGAAGCGCCAGTGGGTGTGGAATATGGGTGTCATGCGGCATATGTAGACCCTGCAATCGGGATTGGCCTTGCGGAAATCCTCTATCAGCGAGAGATAGTCGGGCACGAAATCCTCGGCATACTCGGGCCAGTTGCGGGGGTCGGTGTCGTTCAGGCCCAGGTGAATAATGACTATATCGGCCTTGAAGTCGAGCGCCTGGCGATATTCGTCGACCTTCACATAGGGATTGTGTCCGCGGCTCAGCAGCGTGGTGCCGCTGTGGCCGAAGTTGCGCACATCGTACCCGTCGCCCAGCAGCAGCTGCAGCTGCGCCGGGTAGCAGTTCTGCTCGCGATTCTCTATCGTCATTCCGTAGGTCACGCTGTCGCCTACGCACGCAACGCGTATCTTGCCGCCCGCCATGGCCTGCGGCAGTATAATCAACGCCGCAAGAGCCGCTAAAATCACCTTTTTCATAATCTTCCCGCTAATTTTTCACAAAATCCGTTCTGCCGCTTACCGCGGCCCTCTGCATCTACTCCATGTTGTCGGTTTTGGGTCTGAGCACTGCCAGCTGCAGTGCCAGCGCCACCACCAGAATGCCTCCCATGAGCGCAAATCCGTGTCCCAGGTTGCCATTCTCGGCCCAGCGGCCGAGCGTGTTGGTGATGAGCGCGCCGGCAAATACGCCGGTCATGTTCATCAAGCCGTAGGCCGACGCGCGCTGGCGTGCCGGCACGAACTGGCAGAGGATGGGCATGTTGTTGGTGTCGAACATTCCGTAGCCCACGCCGAAGCACAATCCTGCCGCCACGGCTGCCGGCATTCCATGGCCGGTGCCTATCAATATGAGCGCCGGAATCATCAGAGCCAGTCCCGAGGCGCTGGTGTAGATGCGGCCGCGCAGATTGCGGCGCACCCATCTGTCCGACAGCGGGCCTCCGATCATCACGCCTATGAACGACGAGAGGGCTATGGTTATGGTCGATATGGGTCCGGCCTGCGACATGGGTATTTCCAGACTCTCGGCAAAGAGTGTCGGCAGCCAGTTCTTGGTAGCCCAGCCCGGCAGCGACGACGAGGCGAAGAAGAAGAGTATGGTCCAGAAGGCCACGTTCGAGAATATCATCGCGAAACTCTTCCAGACGGGTTCGCCCGAAGGTTTCGCCTCGACGGTCTGCACCGCAGGCTGGCGGCGTCTTTCGTGCAGAAGCACTATGAGCACCGCCGCATAGACTATGCCCGCAAGTCCGAACCAGTGGAATGTGGTCTGCCACGAGAATGCGGCGGCCACCGTCGCACCGAATCCACCCACGGCCTGCCCCAGATACAAGCCGGTCATGTGGATTCCGATGGCGAGCGAACGTGCCGAACCGGTGAAATAGTCGGCTATAAGCGACAGCGCAGCCGGTATGTAGAGCGCCTCGCTGACTCCCATGAGCGCACGCAGCCAGTAAATCTGCGTGAACGATGTCGAGTAGCCCATCAGCAGCGTCACGGTCGACCACACGCCCAACGACGCCACAATCAACCATTTGCGGCTGATTCTGTCGGCCACGGCTCCGGCCACGGGGCTCATAAAGCCGTAAATCCACAGAAAGATGGCCATAAGACGGCCGAAGTTCACGGCCGACTCCAGCTCCGAGATGTCGATTTGCATGGCATCGCGCATCGTCGAGAGCATCTGACGGTCCATATAGTTCAGCAGCGCCACCACCCACAGCAGCCCCACCACTATCCAGGGATAGAATTTCGATTCTCTGAGTTTTATCATCGTCTACATGTTTTTGTTTCGCCTATTATATATCTTAATGCACCGAGTTCATCGAATGCTTCGCATCATTGTTCCATTCAGTTCCGCAATCTGCAGCGCATTTACCTCCGCAGAGCGTATTCCTGGCTTCAGCTCGCCGTTGAGAATCACCGCGCCGCGCCGCCGCGACAGCACCACAGCCGCTCCGGCACGTGCCGCTGCTGCAGACTCTCCCGCCGTATGCCACCTCTCCGACTCGCAGTCGAAGAAGATCATCTGCCGGCGGAACCGGTACCACTCCACAGGCTGCGACTGGTATTCGGCCACACTGCCGGCATCAAGATTCAGGGCGCCGTTGAATATTTCGCGGTTCACACCGCCCGCAATCCACAGCCTGCCTTCGGCATCCTGCACGGCCGCAGAGCCGACGGCAGTGCCGCCGTCGGGCAGTCCCGCCACGCGGCGCCATTGGCCGCCGCAGTAACTATATCCGTAGTCGCAGGCCTCCTTTCTCACGGGGTCGAATCCGCCCCATACCCAAAGCCTGCCGCCGAAGAGCGCTGCCACGGGCTGCACCATAGGCTCGGGCAGCTCGGCAATCTTCTCCCAGACTCTCGAGGGCGACTCCATGTCGCAGCGATATACGCCCGTCGAGGGCACCCCGCCGGACAATCCGCCGGCGATATAGAGCATCCGTCCGTCGTGCGCAGCAGCTGCCTGCTCTATGGCAACCGGCAGCGGAGGCATCGACGAGACCACGACGAATATTCCGTCCAGGCCGTCGCAGCATTCATCGCCGCAGTGCGATTCGACCATAGTCAGCTCCACCACACCGTTCAGCGAGCCGCTCTCGTTGGCTCCGCCGGCCACAACTATCCTGTCGCCGAGCTGAAACACGGCTCCGTAGGCCGAAGCCTCGGGCAGCAACCCTGCCCTGCTCCACTCCCGGGCCCCCTCGGGCAGGATGAAGATATCGTCGTAGAACCGCTTGCTGCCGCCCTCGGCTGCCGGAATGCCCGGGAAATTGGCTCCGCCGGCAATCAGCAGCACGCCGTCTATCTCGCCGGCAGCTGCGGCCGACACGCCCTTGCCGTAATCGGTCTGCGGCGCTATGGCCGGCAGCGCCTCGGCTGTCAGCTGCATCACCGCGGCCGGCCTGCAGGCAGCGCAGAGCAGCACCAACGGACATATGGCGTATAGAAACCTCATCGTCTGCAGCTCAATATCTCCTCGCACAGAAGCGCCGACCTTATCAGCATACGCGGCACATGGAACGGTCCCTTGAATATGTTGCCCTTGGCGGGCTGGGCTACGGTGCCGTCGCGGTGCAGATAGCCGTACCACTCGCCGAATTCCGTGTCCTTCATGTGCGCGAAGGCCCACTCGTGAGCCTTGCGGTGCATTTCCAGATACTTACCGTCTCCGGTTATCTTGTAGGCATACAGCGCTGCGATAATCGTCTCGCACTGCGGCCACCAGAACTTCATATCCTGCGAGTAGTCCTGCGGCGGGAAGTTGCGGCAGTCGCGGAAATTGATTATGCCGCCGTACTCCTCGTCCCAACCCCAGGCGTAGGCCCAGTCCAGAATCGTCAGCGCAATCTCGTTCAGGTGCGCCTCGTCCTTGCGGCCGCGCGCGGCCTCCATTATAAACCATGCCGTCTCGATGCAGTGGCCCGGGTTGATTGTGCGGCCCGCGCAGGTGTCGATGAGCGAACCGTCCGGCGCCACGGTTTCGAGAATGGTCTTGTACTCATGGTTCATCAGATAGTGTTCGATTTCGTAGAGCGAGACCTCTATCTGCTCATCCAGCGAGGGGTCGTCGCACACCTGCCGCAGCACATTGGCCACATTCATCATAATCATCGTGATGGAGTGGCTGCGGCCCTCGACCGTAGTTTTGGGCGGCAGGAACCCCGGCGTCAGAAGCATGTGGCGCGTATTTTTGAACAGCGCCAGCGCCTTGGCGGCATACTGGCTGCTGCCCGTGGCCTTGGCATACTCGGCCATGGCGATTATTGCGAAACTCTCCGAGAAGACGTAGCGGCGCTTCTGCACGGGCCGGCCGTCGGCCGTCACGGTGAAGAACATGTGTCCGTCCGTGTCGATGCAGTGCCGCTCGATAAAGTCTATGCACGAACGCGACGCCTCCAGCCACTCGGGGTTCTGCTCGATATGATTGTATGCATAGGCGCACACATACCCGAAACGGCCCTGAAACCACACCGATTTGGTAGCATCCATCAGCTTCCCGTCACGGTCCAGACAGGTGTAAACGCCTCCGTTATCGCGGTCGAGGCCGTGCTCTAACCAGAACGGCATGATGTCCTTCACCAGGTCATTGCGGTACAGTTCGCCGCAGGCGGTTATGTATTTACATTCGTCGAATGTCATATTCCAATTAACAATTAGTAATCAGGAATTAGGAATTATTTTTACCAATTAAGATTTAGCTATTATATACTTAATATACCACGGTTGACAGCACTACCCCTGATGCCCCTCCCTTTCTCAAAGGGAGGGGAGGGGGGAGGGAATATCAATATGAAAAGAAAAATATTCCACTACCGACGGCTTTGTAAAGCGTTCTGTAAACTTGGTACATTAAGTATATAATTGCCTAAAACTTATTGCAGCGGCCGAAGAATCCGATTGCCTCCAATTCGGCCTTCATCGCAGCCTCCTCCTCGTCGGTCATGTTGCGGAAGGGCACGCGGTTGGGGCCGAGGTCCAGGCCTATGAGCTTCATAATGCGCTTGCCGCCCACGATGTTGCCGCGGTAGTTGCAGATGACATTGATAACGGCCTGCGAGAAGTTCTGCTTCTCGCGTGCGGTTTCCAGGTCGCCGCGCTTCCACGCCTCGATGATGCCCACCAGCTCGCGGCCGTTGTAGTTCGTCGTGCCGCCTATTCCGCCCTGTGCGCCGCCCTGTGCAAGGCTCGGCAGAATGGTCTCGTCCTGACCGTGGAGCATGTCGTACTTGCCGTCCTTGTACATGCGGCACTGGTTGTATTCGTACAGACTCTCGAACGTGTACTTGATGCCCGCAAAGTTGGGTATGCGGCCGTCGACAGCCTTCAGCATATCTATCATCGGCAGAAAAGCGCCGTTGAATGCCGGGATGTGGTAGTAGTAGAACGGCAGCTCGGGAGCAGCGCCTGCGATAGCCTCGCAATACTTCACCAGCTCCTCAACGCGTCCGATTTTCGGGAACGGTGGAGCCATGGCGCCGATGCCCCACGCGCCTATCTCGGCTGCGTGCCGCGCCAGCTCCATGCTCTCGCGCAGGCAGCAGCTGCCCACGTGCACTATGACTTTGAATCCCGCCGGTGCGGCCTTAATCCACGCCTCGGCCAGCGTCTTGCGCTCGTCGGTGGTGAGCATGTAGCCCTCGCCCGACGAGCCGTTGATGAATACGCCCTGCAGGCCGTTTTTGGCCAGCATTGCAGCATAGGCCGGTATCGGCGCGAGGTTTATGTCGCCGGTGGACGTCATCGGCGTAAACGGAGCATCTATGAGTCCGATAATCTTTTCCATTGCCATATGGTTATTAGTTTTGAATCGTCATATTTTGGGTAAATATAATAAATTTCGCCCGTTTTGCAGCGCTCCGCACAGAAAAAAGTTGTCCGCCAGCCCGCGGACTCCGGCCGCCGACGTCTCCCGCACCACACCTCTGCCGCATGTGCCGGAACATCCGCCGGCACGAAAACATTCGCTGCCGCGGTTGGCCGCATGAAAATTTTGCATATCTTTACAGCGCTTAAAATCAACTCTTTCAACAATATCTTATCATGAGATTCTTCGAGAAATATCTGACACTGTGGGTCGCGCTGTGCATCGTGGCCGGAATAGCCGTCGGGCAGTGGCTGCCCGTGATTCCTCAAACCCTCGGACGGTGGGAGTACGCCAACGTATCGGCACCGATTGCCGTGCTCATATGGCTAATGATCTATCCCATGATGCTCAAGGTCGACTTTCAGAGCGTGCGCAACGTGGCCCGTCAGCCACGCGGCATCATCGTCACCTGCGCCACCAACTGGCTCGTCAAGCCATTCACCATGTTCGGCATCGCCTTCATATTCCTGTTCATCATCTTCGGGAGATTGATTCCGGCAAATCTGGCAGCCGAATATCTCTCGGGGGCCGTGCTGCTCGGCGCCGCGCCATGCACGGCCATGGTCTTCGTGTGGAGCTATCTCACCAAGGGCGATGCGGCCTATACGCTGGTGCAGGTTGCCGTCAATGATCTGATTATACTCGTGGCCTTCGCGCCTATAGTCTCGCTGCTGCTCGGCATCGGAGGCATAACCGTACCGATGGACACGCTGCTGCTGTCGGTGCTTCTGTTCGTAGTCATTCCGCTGGCTGCCGGCGTTGTCACGCGCACGGCAGTCGTCCGTCGCCGCGGCATCGACTACTTCAACAACGTATTCGTCCGCAAGTTCGACAACATAACCATCGTCGGCCTGCTGCTGACGCTCGTCATTCTGTTCTCGTTCCAGGGCGAAACCATCCTGGCCAATCCGCTCCACATAGTGCTTATAGCCATACCGCTCGTCGTGCAGACCGTCTGCATATTCTTCTTCGCCTACGGCTGGGCGCGCTTGTGGCGGCTGCCCCACTCCATTGCCGCTCCGGCCGGCATGATAGGTGCCAGCAACTTCTTCGAGCTGGCTGTGGCCGTAGCCATCTCGCTCTTCGGGCTGCAGTCGGGCGCAGCTCTGGCAACGGTTGTCGGCGTACTGGTCGAGGTGCCTGTCATGCTGCTGCTGGTGCGCATTGCCAACAACACCCGCCACTGGTTCAGCGCCGGGCAGTAACCATCTGCTGCTGCCACCCACAAGGCTTTTGCGCCTTACCCCTCGCCGCTTTCATCCCCGGCATCATAAAAAAACAAGAGAGAGTTGCATCGCGGCAACTCTCTCTTATTCAATTTGTACCACCAACCGTTTCCGGTTGTGCATACGCGGGTTTCAGCGTATGATTTTCAGGAACTTGTTTCGGTTCTTTCATCTGTTCGGCCTGCACAACCCCTAAAAAGGCCGGTTCTTGCCTTCAGTTGTCTACAAGTATTTTGGGGAATCTGGCGCAGACAATTCGAGACCGGTCCTTCTTGCAATGATTTGCCCCGTTGAAATTTGCGGCCAGAAGAATCCGGATAGGACATAAAAGTACATTGCCTCCTGTTCGCATTTAAATTTTTGTTATATTTGCATCAGATGACACACCAGGATGAGTCTCAATCCGACCCATTACACTATGTATTTTTGACCGATGTCCGATAATATGCTGATACTTGAGCACGAAATCCTCTGCTCCGACGAGGATCAGATTGTTGCAGACTACTTGTCTGTCGGCTACAACAACGCCTTCTGCCTGGTAGTCTATATTGAATCGCACCATGCGGAGACTGGCGACAAGAAATACACGATAGCTGCTTTTGTTGAAAAAGAGGAGGCATATTCGTTGGCACATCGGCTGAATACATCAATGAAAGAATTGCCGGCTATCATAGCCGAAGCATTCGACTACAACATCATAAATGCATCGCGAAGGCAAATCAACGATATTTTTAAGGAGATTGTTGAATATCTGCAAGACAATAAATGTCACTATAAAATTGTCCAATCGCCCCGTTCGCTGGATTAACATCTCAATGCAATCCTATTTCAAATTCACCGACCTATGAAACGACTTTTTTTCGTCATCGCAGCCGTCGTCGTATGCTGTATGGCATCTTGCGTCGGTTCAGCGGGACGCAGTCACCCTGATTTGCCACGTCGGCTGCGCGGCATCGAGCCCAAAGACGGTTCCTTGCCGCAGCCCGTGTTCGACCTGGGGCGTACGACCTTGCGAATACACTTTATGGGCGACTTTGACAAATATATCGGTTCCGACCCGATTCGACTGATACGCAATACCATGTTCGAAGGGCAGCAGATGCTTACGGGGGTTGTTGACGCTTCCACAGGTGTGCTGGAGTTCGTCTACGACCAGTATGGCTCCGAAAATGTCGTTTTTATGGGACAATTGCCCGAGGTAATGTGGGTGGCTCCGGGCGAAACGGCCGACATCTACATGGATGCCGCCACCGCCGAACAATGGCGGCGTTATCTCGCATCATACAACCCCGATGATCTGCCGCCGCCGCATATTGTGGCCGAAGGGCGCTACGCCGACCTAAATATGCTCTACAACGATACCTACAACAGTTTTTACGGCGATTTGTGGGAAAATGCAGAGATTCGGTCGTCGTTCCCCGACGGGCAGTATGCCGCTGCACTGCTACGGGAGTACCGCACCCTGGCCGACAGCTTGACCCGACGCACCGACCTGCCGCAAATGATACGCGAGCTCGACCTGGCAGAACTTCGGATTCAGTTGATGGATGGCCTGTGCAACAGCGTATCGCATCGTATAAACCTCTACCGGGCCGAAAACGATTACAACGTCACGCAACTGCCGGAATTCAAGCCGCTCGACGACGTATATATCGCCGAAATTTGTACGCTGTTCGACATCTCCGACGCCTCGCTTGCCTTGACGGAATACCGCTCCTATGCCGACGTAGCGACCGTGTATGACTGGCGGCGTGTGCAACCCGGCCTTGCCGGTCCGCTGGCCGATATTTATACGTTTGGAAACAGCGCAAACGATGCGAAAAACAACCGGTTGACCGCTGAAACCTTGTCCGAGGTCGAATCCCTTGCCAACCCGTTCTACGGTCGTATGTTGCGCAGTATGCAGGAGGCGGCGCAGCTTGCCGTGGCCGAAGCCGAAGGGCTGGTGCAGAAAAATCCCGATGTGCCCGTAGAAAAATTATTCGATACCATGATAGCACCCTATCATGGCAAGGTGGTGGTGGCCGATTTCTGGAATACCTGGTGCGGTCCGTGCCGTGCGAGCATCGCCGCTATCGAACCGCTTAAATCGGACGAATTGCACTCCGACGATTTGGTATGGCTCTACCTGGCCAACCACACCTCTCCGCTGGGAACCTATATGCAGATGATTCCCGGTATTGCGGGGGTGCATTACCGTCTTGACGAGGCGGCATGGCGCTACTTGTGCGACGAACAGTTCCACATTGACGGTATCCCCGCCTATGTGCTGGTTCGGCGCAACGGCGCATACGAACTGCGCAACGACCTGCACGACCACAAAGCGCTCACCTGCGAGCTCAAACGATTATTGGCGGAATAACCGATTCCCCAATGCAGGGCGCTTGTTGAGATAGCGGGTTTTGACGCCTAATCAACCGGTATATTTCCTATCTGGAGCGGTGCGACTACATGAAGAAGACTCGGGACAAGTACCTGAAACTCTTCAAACAGATCATCAGCGATGCGGAGAACGCGGGATTTCATGCCAATCGTGTGGCCAAGAATCTCATCACGCGTCTTCATGTCAAGGAGAGCGACAAGACGAAGGAGATCTACCTGACCAAAGAGGAACTGGAGGCGATGTACGAGATGACGCTGGAGGGGGGGGGCAGGGTCTGACCGCATTTGAGCGGGATAGTCAGGGTAATGTGCTGAAACCCCGCTGGCAGTTAATCTCCACCCACACCGCACGCAGAAGTGGAATCACCAACATGTACCTCTCCCAAAGGTACACCATCCCGCAGATGATGTCGGTATCAGGACACAAGGAGGAACGCACCTTCAAGGAGTATGTGAAACTCTCATTGGATGAACTCGCGGAGGTGGTCGCCATGTCAAGCACCGATGGGATGTTTTGACCCTGCAACAGCATCCCTCCAAAACAGAAACCCATACCTCAAAGTGTGGGTCTTTTTTTTGTGTTTCGCGCGAAAATTTCGCAGCGGTTGCAGAAATTGCCTTCAGATTGCCTACAAATTTGGGCAGATGCAGAAAACAAAAATCTCTAACAAGTTATTCATTAACAAGTTAGAGATTCATTTGTGTGGTACCACCAGTCGCTTCCGATTGTGCATGTGCGGGCATCAGTGTGTGATTTTCAGAAACTTGTGTCGGTTCTTTCTTCTGTTCGGCCCGCACAACCCCTAAAAAGGCCGATTCTTGCCTTCAGATGCCTACAAGGAGTTTCGGTTTCATTTATGTACCTGAATCACTTGTTGATTATTGCCCGAATTTGAGTATCTTTGCATTGAATCAGTCGTTGCCGAATGGGAGAGAAGAAGTCCATACGATTTTTCAATGACCGCGAGGTTCGTGCGGTGTGGAGCGATGCCGACAACAAATGGTATTTCTCCGCAACCGATGTCGTTCGTGCCATCAACAATGAACCCGACTATACCAAAGCGGGAAACTATTGGCGCTGGTTGAAAAAGAAACTCACGAGCATCGGGATTCAACTCGTGAGTGGCACTCACGACTTCAAGTTTGAAGCACCCGACGGGAAGATGCGCAAAGCGGATGTTTTGGATGCAGAAGGTGTGCAACTGCTGGCAAAACACTATCCGAACAATCGCGCCAATACCTTCCTTGATTGGTTTACCTACTCCGACAACACGCTTGACGGTCAAAGTCGTAAAAAGGCATACGACCTCTTCGAGAGCGGACTGCTGAATACATTGGAACCGGGCAGCATCAAATGCCTGCAACAGATCCACGCATACATCTTCGGAGGTCTGTATGATTTTGCTGGACAACTGCGTACAAAGAATATCAGCAAGGGAGGTTTCACGTTTGCCAATGCACTGCACTTTCCGATGATTCTCTCCAATATAGAGTGTATGCCGGAGTCCACTTTCGATGAGATAGTCAGCAAATATGTGGAGATGAATGTAGCGCATCCTTTTATGGAGGGGAATGGACGCAGTACGCGAATATGGTTGGATTTGATATTCAGGCGTTCGCTGAAAAAGTGTGTCGATTGGAGCCGGATTAACAAGCATGACTACCTGCAAGCAATGCGCAAAAGTCCGGTGGATGACCGTGATATTCGGACCTTGCTTCGCGGTGCTCTTACCGATAAAATCAATGATAGGGAGCTGTTTATGAAAGGCATCGACTACTCCTATTATTACGAGCAGGAGGAGTAAACAGGTCAACGTGGACGTCCTGTTTCTCATTGCTCCTTGATTTTGAGGTTGAGTTTTACACCATACATCGCCATCGAGGTCCGTTCCATAATTGCCTTGACCTTCTCTGCATCGGAAACCAAGCAACCGATGCAATCGTGAACCGTGTAGAGATACTCCACCGCTGAATCCAAGTTTCTCAAACACGCCTTGATGTATCGGACCTCCTCCTGTTGCAGTTTCAGGTAGAGTGCACTGGTGGTCCTGTCGGGGTTTCTCTTTTTAGGGATATGGTTCTCCTTGCACCTGTACCAGCATAGCATCTCATAAAGTAAAGGTTCATTCTCTTTGAGGTAGGTGCAGAGGTTGTGGCAGAAGTGTTTGTAGATTGTGCGACCATCCTTTGCGGTGGATGTCATCTTGTCCTTGCAAAACAGAAACCTCATGATCCAACTCTTGACAACCGGTCGGAACAGTCGGTGTTTCTCTTTGCTCTCCTTCTCGATTTCGGAAACTCTATCCACAATCTTTCGGTTGTTCTCCGCCTTCCTTTTTAGGGAGTGGTTGTTGCTGCCGGTCCAACGCCTTACATAGTCTATTTTCAACAGTTCATCCACCACTTGTTCGACTGCATAGTTCTCCATACCCGTAATGTCGAAAAACCACTTGTAGAAATCCCCCGCCAAGCAGTGTTCCAACCATTGGGATTGTATGTCGGGGTGTTTCTCTTTCAGGATAATACCCAACAGAGCAGGTTGAGCACTCGATATATCCACCTCACAGAAACGCTCTCCTTTGAGATAAAGAGTACCATCGACGCGATAATCCGATTTGAGTCGGGTCATAACGGAATAGAGTCTTCCCTGCTCGCCATCTATCTTTACCCTAAAAGCAGAATCGGTCTTGTAGTGGATGGATTCGAGGTCGTAGATATGGTTGAGTTCCTTTTGGAGTTCGGAAGTCTTGGTTTGAGGATTAGAGAGGTATGTTTCTCTTTTCTTCATCAGGGAGAGAAACAGGTCATTGTCCACCCTTATTGACTTAATGGTCTTGATTTGCTTATCCAACAACCACGCACGCTCGATTTCGGACCCAACATCCGGTTTGTCGGGTTCATCCATAGGTGCATCTTCGTAGAGAGGGACCTGATTCCAGTTTCTGTACTTCAAGTAGTCGACCTCATAAATGTACCCGTGATTGGAGGTGCTGTAACCGCACTGTAATCCCTTGATATAACCCATCATCGAGAGGGCAAGGATGACCTTTTGCGGGTATCGCTGGGATTTGAACCCCGTCTTCTTGATAAAAAGTTCTTGATTATACTCCCCGAACCGGTTGGTAGAGAAGAAGTCGTTGCCGATGATAAAGAAACAACGCTTGAACTTGTGGATATAGTCCTTGTGCCCCTTTAACTGGTCCTCCAAATTGACAATCATCTTGCTCTTGGGAAACAACCTCCTTGCGTGGAGTTCGTATAGTTTCATCCGCTTATCTTTGTTCAGGCGTTTCAATTCATCAATCAACTCCCTGAAATCATCCTGGTAGATTTCGATTACTCTTCTTTGAATCTTCATCGCGTATTGGAATTTTGTTCGGTTTCTCTCTCGGGGACAAGGGTTGATTTGCCTCATTCCATTCGGGCAAATCAACATCTTTTCTTTTTTTACGGGGGTCATTCTTGCTCCATCCTCGCTGAACGCATCATCATCACAGGGAACCCAACCACCACCAGACGGCGTTCCCATTATTTGCTCACCGTCGAAGGTCCCCTGTTTAAAAATAACAACAAATCGAGCGCTTGATTTTCGACGGTCGTCAGGCGATACCCATCCCATTGGTTACTAAAATCTTCACCCGTCCTGTTTTAGTCAGACAGGGACAGATTCCATCCAAACTGTACACGCGGTCCCACTGCGAGTCAGCGTGCGCGGATTTGGAGAGTTTGGTTGCTCCCACCTTGATCAACTCCGCAGCGGGTTTCCCCGAGAGGTCCATCGGGTCAAGCATCCGCACTTTCAGCACTTCGGGAGCGGTTGCGGGGGTGTCGCTGAACAGGTGTTCCAAGAAGGGAAACCCATCCTCCCCGCAAGGTTCCGTTTCGGATTTCATCTCTTCACATTCGGTCGCCGCATCCGTTGTTTGACCCTTATCCTCCAGGATGGATATGGATGCACCGGTGGTTTCAGATTGGGATTTCTCCGTTATCCTTGCTGCCGGCTGCGCAATCTCTTCCTGCATATCCCCTTTGAGTTTTCGGCTCAACAGGGAGGATGCCTTGGCAATTAACTCCGACAACTCCCTCACCGACAGTTGTTCCAACAGCGAATCATCCATCCGGTTTCCCGTTTCGTACGTTCGTATCGTATCTTCGACCGCTGCGCCATACTGCGTTATGTCCATCTGTCGGAACAACGCCATCAGACACTCCACCACCATCGAGTTGCCGGCAAAGGCACACAACATGACATCCCGCTGTTTCTCATCCAGCGCCTGGAGTGATGCGGGAATCGTGAAATCATCGAATCCCATCAACCGCAAACTCTCCAATCCGGTGAGGTCCCGAGTGTATGGCAAATCGACCCTGTCCCACTTGTCTAAATACTCCCGCCAGCTGCTTGTCAGGGGAATATGGTTGGGGAACCGAAACGTGTACTCTTCCTTGAATCCGACCACCCAGACACGCTCCCGGTTCTGCGGGATTCCATACTCCTTGCTGTTCAATACCCTCCAGTAGAGATGATACCCCAGACCGCTGAACACCTCCAAGGCTGCCTCCAAACCACTCATTTCTCCACTGCCTGCCGACAACATATCCTTCACGTTCTCGTAGATAAAGACCTTCGGTTCGCACTCCTTGATTCGCTTGGCAAACTCATAGAACAGCGTGCCGCGCGTATCCTCCAGTCCCAGTCGCTTCCCGCTGCGACTATACGACTGACAAGGACTTCCGCCCACATACAAATCCACCTGCCCTTTGTACTTGGTCGCATCCATGAACCGGATGTCGGTGTGCCAGCTCGATTCGTCTATGGTGTGGTTGGCAAAGAAGGCATCCTTGATATAGTTGTTTCCCTTCTGGTCATAGAGGCGGTCGATGTAGGTTTCCCTTTCCGCTTGGGTCATTCCTTCGGTGAGCATATCCAAACACTCCTTCACCAACTCCAACACCACTTTGTGGTCGGTTACCTCCTTGTAGAGGTTGTGCATCACCTCCTCGAGCGTGAAGGGTTTTACCGATGCGCCCTTCTTTGCCTGACCGGCACGCAGCGTTTCTATATGGGCCTTATTCTGTTCGTAGAGGTGTTCAGCAAAGCGTTTCTTTTTCTCCGCATCCAATCCTTGGGTAAAGGCAGCCAGTTGCTTGTAGGAGTACTTGAGATACCGCTCGCCGATGTCGCACGCAAAGACAATCTTGGATTTGAGTCCGAGACGCTTGAGCGCCATCTCGGGCGCACCGATTCCCGAAAAACTGGTTGCCACGCGGATGGTTCTCTCGGGATGCGAGAATGCCCGGTCGGTCCAGCATACGCCCTCGGTGTCGAATTGTCCCTGTGTTGCCTCGATGATAAGGTCTTGCTTGTTTCTCTTCTTGGTCTTCATACCTTTGTCTGTTTTTAAGTTCAACTTCTTGTTGTCTTCTCTCAACAGTACAAAGGTCGGAGTCTTAATATCCAAGTATTTTTGACAATTCTTTTTCTAGAACTTTTTGCAAAAAAAGAAACTTGAAGTCGGGCATGAACAGAGAAGAGGCAGCAGACTTAGTCTGCTGCCTCTGAGGGTTTCTGTCTTAGGAATAGAATACAGATTCTATAATTTTTAAGATACTATTTAGGGCCGAATAAGTGTTTGTTATCTAATGCAAATTGTGCAAATGTCATTACAAATTTTTTGAACTTGTCAACTGGTATTTCCATTCTAAATGATTCGGTTGTATGATTATAATCTTTGTAATCAGTTATTCGAACATGTGTAATATCTACACCATTTTCACTTGCGAATAGCACGCCATTATGAGATATTGCATTACGAATATGTCTTGCAGTATTTTGCACATCTTTATTTTTCTCTACTTTAATGGTGTCAGGTGATATGCCCCAATCTTTTTCTGAAACAACATCTTTCGGCAGATGATTGTATAATCGCTGTTCAGGAAGGATTAACAATCCGACACAAGCGTTAATAAATAATGTATTCTCAAAAGGTGTATTATAACCATCAATAATAGCCTTTGTGCGTTCAATAAATTCTACTTCAAATACATCAGAATATTTCATAGTGCTTAATCCTTTCTTTATGGTTAATTACTGTTTATTCATCCAACGCGGTAATGCTTGAAAAACCTCTCCAGCCATCTGCATTTTTATATGCTTCAACACTTTCAGTCGGCACCTTCAATACGGAATAACCTACTGTCCCACTAAAAGCCCATGAGCCGCAAGTTGGAGGTGTATTGGCTCCTATTTTACATAACGCAATTGGGACATTGGAGAATGCATCCGAAATATCAGTCAAAAATTTGCAGGTCGATAAATCAATTGTTGTTAATGGGCATGAAGCAAAAGCGCCTTTGTGAAACTGATAACGGTAATTATTAAAATAACTACCTTGAATGCTCTTTAATTGTGACCCATTTTCAAAGGTTACTGTTGTTAAAGAAGTGCATCCTGAAAATGCTGCAGTTTGAATAGTCTCAACGCTGGCCGGTATTTCTATTGAGGTCAATGAAGTACAGTCTGAAAATGCCCCATATAGTTCATGTTCTTTAGAGTTGTCAGATACATAGTCACCTTTAATAATTTTAAGACTGGATTCTTTTTCAAATGTGACAGTTGTTAATGATGTGCAACCTTTAAATGTACCGACTCCAATAGTTTCAACGCTGGCTGGTATTTCTATGGTGGTTAATGAGGTGCAATCAGTGAATGCCCCACACGCATAATCTGAGCCCGCACCAATAGAATGAGACTGTCCTCCATCGAATGTTTTCAATTTAGAACCTTTTTCAAATGTTACAGTAGATAAAGATGAACACTTTCTAAAGGCTGACATCCCAATAATCTCAACATTGGCCGGTATTTCGATAGAGACTAATGAGGTGCAATTATAAAATGCTCCAACATCAACAATATAGTCTGCGTTCCACGTTGCCGCATTTTCGTAATTTGTTCCTATTGTTTTTAATTGAGATTGTTTCTCAAACGTAACATTAGTCAAAGATGTACACCCTGCGAATGCTGCCACTTCAATAGTTTCTACGTTTGCGGGTATTTCTATATATTTTAATGATTTACAACCATTAAATACGCCGTGCCGGGCATACGACGATATATATCCACCACATATTTTCTTTAATTTAGAGCCTTTTTCAAAAACTACGGAATTAAGGGCGGCGCAGTAATAAAAGGCCTCTTTATTAATCTTTTCTACATTTGCAGGAATCTCAATTGATTGTAATTGACTATAAGCAAAAGCAGATTCGCCTATTTCAGTTACTTTATCATAAACCACAACCGATTTTACATTACTACTATAGAACATATAATCGCCTATTATTGAAAGTGTTTTAGGCAAAACAATGTTTTCTACAGTCTTCGACACATAGAATGCTCTATTCGGTAATTGTGGAATATTTACATCTGATATATCCAAACTTTTTAGATTTGGCATATTACGGATATACAGAAAGTCCTCATCATTAAGTACTCCAGAGATTTTCAGCATACTAATATTATCTGCATCCAATCCATTATCGGACATAACAGAAGATAATGTTCCTACATTCTGTACATTAATATTAACTAATGATGATGCATGTTGAGTTATATAGACCATAGCATATATATCACCATCATTATTAGCCATTATTTTTATTTGACTATTGCGTGATTCCGTATAAGGATTGCTTGATATCTCAAAATATAAGATATTTGCAGATGTAGAACTATTCTTGACCTCTTTTATCCAACTTGGATGTAATATATTTACATTATAACCGACATTACTCATTATCTCTACTGCTATTATATCACCTTTACCAGGGATTTCGTATTCTGCCTTATTTAAAATGATATATGGCTGGTCATTCTGAATGATTGTAACCTGCTCTGTAATATCGCTGCTAGTGATAGTAATGACTCCTTGACGCTCTTTTGATTCGGGATTCGGAGCAACATTTAGCGTAATTCTTGATTTCCCATTAGCCGAACCATCAGTGGCAGTTATCCACTCCTTGCATTTGCTGTCTATTTTGTATGTATAATCAATGTTTGCTTTAATCTCAATATCAATATCCCCTCCAACTGCCTCTACATCTATTTTAGCAGGCGTACCTGTTATAGTGTTTATGCCTTGTCCTCTCTGGATAATTGTAAAATTGCTTTGCTGGTTCTGGCAGGTAATAGTAAATGTGGCGCTACGGTCATCCAAATCTGGATTTTCATAAACTTTAAATTCAATAACATCATTCCCTCGACCCGATATTTTATAGGGGTTACACCATGACGCTCCGCCAGTAAGTTTCCATTCAGGCTCATTGTAGTATGAATAGCTGTCAGTAGTTAGCCAGACAGAAACGCTGCATGACCCATTTTCAGAGCCAACAACCATTTCGGATGGTGACAAGGAAATTTCCGTTACGGTAACAGATGAGTTTTTCTCATCTTCATAGTTGATGCCATTGTCGCTGTCGCAACCGCACAGCATCAGAATCGGTAATAAGAATAAAAGTTTTTTCATGGTTTATTTAGATTTAATATTCTACTAATATATCACCTGCTGCTATCTGCCCAAAGTCTTTGCCTTCTGGAAGATTGCATGTAAATATTCCTTTATCAAAGTTCTTAAACTCTTTGTCGCAACATATAAGTGTCACCTTATCATTTTGCAGTGGTTGTAGGACCGCATAGATTAGATATGCTCTGTTTGTAGGCTTGCATAAAGTTGCGTTTCTGCTTTGCAAATTAGGATTGTAATCTGCGATTGAACAGATTTCATAGCGCGTGGCGAGTGGATTATTGCACATAGTTCTCATTTTTATGCCACTCGGCTCCTATATGGCTGGGTTTATATATGCAGAAAGTGTGAAGCCTGATTCGTCTATCTAATAGAAGGTTGTAGCAAAACCCAAGCAAAAATAAACGATTGCGATGCCCCACACCTTATACAGATGCAGGGACATAGTAAGAACACTATGCTTACATCCATACAAAATGAAGAGTGCTGTTCGTTGTCCTTTTGCTTTGGAAAACTGCTACATTTTCTATTAAGGACAGTGCGAAAACACTTTCTTATGTCTTTGTTTCGGGTGTTCTTACACCGTCAACGCAACAAAGTTAGTGATTTTTTCACAACAAACAAGCGAACGTTTTCAATGAGCCGAGAGCAAAGTCGTACTTGTTCATACCATGCCGAAGCGAGAAAACGACCGTTGAAAACGAACAACACCCAGCGGGACATCGCTGAGTGTTGAAGATAGTGCAGACGTAAATTTTCGCGGCGAGATTTTCGCAGGGTTACAGTTTGGACCTTCGCAACCCTTTGAGGTAGCGGATTTGGTCATCGGTAAGGTCGATGGGGGTGCGCTCGATTCGATTGTAGGGATTGAATACCACCACCAACTCATCGCCATAGGCCATATATTGGGTGAAGAAATCTTTGTCTGGTTTGAGATAGACCTGATACAGCGTGTACAGCACACCCATATCCTCCACCTTCATCTGTGCCGGGCAGAAGGGGTGTTTCTCTATCACATTGCCCGCAACCTTCAGATACATCGACACCACCTTATCCGCGTCGAAATGATTGGTCCAGTCTACCGGTACAAGGTTGCCAATGTCAAATCCCTCGACAACATCATATCTCGGGCTGACCACATCCTCATCTTCGCAGATTCGGATTCGCTCGACATCGTAAATGGAAACTCTTGCCGACTCCCTGTTTCCGTATTCATAGAGGTTTCCCGCGACATACCACCGACCGTTGATACTTTTCAGTTGCTGCGGTTCGAGAACATATCGGTTCGGTTTCTCTTTCGGTTTTCCTGCCTTGCTGTACTCGATAACCAATGCCTCGCCGATGGTCATAAGGAATCGGAGGATACCAACCATTTCAGGTTCTTCGACCTCGCCATATTGAGGGTTGCAATAATCGACATATCCGCCACCCGCAGATACAAATCCCATCACCTGCTCCTGAACAGGTTGCTGTGTATTCTTGGGTTTCCTTCCACGCTTGCTGAATATCAGAGTTTCTGTTTGAGGTCCGCGCTCCTCCTCTTCTACCAGATGGTCAATCATGTCTCGGAGCTTTTTGTTCTCATCCAGCAACTCCTTGTTCGTCAAGGTATAGTAGTTGTCATAGACAGGGGTGTCGATTATCAAGCCGAACTGCACCCAAATTTGGACACGCCAATTATAGAAGGTGGTGCGTTTCAACGATTCCGGTCCTTTCAGATTCTGCTCATCCGTCCTCTTTATCCCCAAGGTCTTCCTTGTTTCGCTTCTGAATTGCTTATACAAATCTTGTAGCGACCTAAACGAATACCCATATTCATCAGCATTTTCCAAGGTGTTTATGACCCATCGGTATAGTCTGTAGTTTGTAAGTGCCATTGCAATCCTGTCTGTTTCAACTTCCAAAGATATCAAAAAATCCGCGTTTCGCCATAGATGAGGGCGAGGTGAAAAAAATGAAATTTTTGGTCGAAAAAAATTGTCAGAAATACCTGAACACAGAAACCCGGACCTTTGCATTGTGAAAAGGGAACAAAGATGCCTAACAACTTAAATACATATAGTTATGGAACTTACTTTTAATGAAACCCACTTCCTTGCATCGGTCAAGCGAATGAGTCTTCTCTGCCCCGGTCTGTCGAATGAGCAGACCGCCAAGAACTTTATCCGGAGTGCGATTATGCACTGCGGATACAACCAGTCGGTGATGTTTCCCTATTTCAGCACACTCCTTGAAACGCACATCCCCGACCTGCGGAACAGGCGCTTCGATGTGGCAGGTTGGAAGAGAATCTACACCCGCTTCATCGACGATAAGAAACACCCCGCGTTTGCGGAGCAGTTGAAACAGGGTCTGACGATGGCAACAACAGCCGATGAACTGGAACTCTGTTTTATCACTGCTGCCGACTCTGCGGGGTACAAAGGAGCACTCTTGCTGCTCGAAATCCGGTTGGACAGTATCGGTTGGACAACTGTTGTAAAGACATTGGTTCAGGTGGCGGATGAAAAAGGAATCGAGGTACCTGCAATGCCTGTGGTCGAGAAGAAATCGAGGGGCAGGAAACGAAAGGAGGTTGCAGCCACGACCGACATCGAAACTCCGGTTGCGGGAGCGGTGAAGAAGAAAGAGAAACCTGCCACAACCAAACGCAACTATAATCGTCCTGTCGTACGATTCTTTTTGGACGGCATGTTGTTGGTGGACAACGAACCGTTCAAAAGTGTATCGGATGCCGCGCGCAGGACAGGTATCAACCATAGCAACATCACCTCCTGCCTCAAGGGTCGGGGGAGGTCTGCCGGGGGATATGTATGGAGGTATTGGGATGAGGTTCCCGTTTCGGAAATACCGGAATCGCCTGCTCCCATGGGGATTGAAGAACCGACTGTTCCGAGCGAACCGGCTCCTGATGCAGCAAAACAGAAACTCGAGGCATCCCGCAAAGAGGTCGGGAGGATGGTGGTTGCCTACTATACGGACGAGGGCAAGAAGATTGACACCTCCCGACCGCCCATTGGTACCTACGCTTCACAACAGGAGGCAGCAGACAAACTGGGAGTGAACAAAGCGACCATATCCAACTATTTCAGGGGTACAAAGAACAGTGTCCGCTGGACGCGTGAAGATGGCAAAAAGTTTTGGATTGGGTTCAGAAAAGTTGCAGCTTGACAAAGAGAATCCCCATTCATAATAGGTTTCGCGCGAAAAATTCGCAACGGATAGTTTGCATGCGAAAAAAAATGGTTCCGCATAAATACCTTATAACTAAAAAGTTGATATATGGATAAAAAGAACGTACCGATGTACGATGCGGTGGTGGTGTTCGACATTCCGGTGGAGATTGCGAACGACCGCGGAGAGCGAATCTACATCTTCGGTCTGCTGTACGACAAGACCCTCAAACACAAGGATGATTTGTGGACGTGGGAACTCAACCGCTACCTCTGTTATTTGCAGGGGTGTCAGACCGTGCAGACGAACAACGGAA
>JAFLRR010000011.1 GCA_022511345.1 Alistipes sp. | reverse complement strand
CGTAGGTGTTGCTCAGAATCTCGGCTCCTCCGAAATTCGCTTGATACGGCTCTACAATATTTCCGTTGGTCGATGTGTAATAAATCACGCAGTTGGGGTCTATAATGTCATCATCGTCCGGATTTTCACCGTTGTTGTCGTCCCCATCGTCGGGGTTTTCGCCATTGTTGTTATCGTCCTGGTCGTCCTGGTTTTCGCCGTCATCGTCTCCGGGCACCTGCTCCGTGGGCGGAAAGTCATCGCCTTCGTAGATTTTCTCCTTTTTGCAGCTGGCCAAAAGCAGCGCTGCAAACAATGAAATGAATAACAGTTTTTTCATAACTCGCAATTATTTGTTATTTTCAAAAGTCGTACGGCTCAATTATATCGGCATGCCGTCTCCACTCTTCCGCCTCTTTATACGCCTCGACCGACTCTCTCGGTACATATATAACTCGCAGATTCCTAAGTCTATCATACGGGGCAACCAAATGTCCATCTATATTGAATGCATTATATCCTAATGACGGAGGCGTGGTCGACTTGCAATATACGGTTTCCAGCTGGCTGTCCTCCTTGTCATAATCTTGCGAGAATGCATAGATTCCAATCTCTGTCATGCTTTCAGGAATAGTTATGCTTGTCAGCTTGAGGCAGTTTTCGAAAGCAGCTCTTCCCATCGTCTTAACTCCATTGCCGATTGTTAGATGCTCGAGACTGAAGCAATCTTTAAATGCCGTTGTTTCGATTTTTGTCACGCCATTGCCTATGGTTACGTTTGTTAGGCTGGTGCAATTTTGGAATGCACTATATCCGATTCCAGTCGCGCCGTTGCCTCCTATGGTTACGTTTGTCAGGTTGGTGCAATACTCGAATGCATACTGTTCGATTTCTGTCACGCTGTCGGGAATAGTTATGCTTACCAGTCTATCGTATCCGTAGAATGCACTACTCCAAACCGTCGTAATCGGTGTGCTGCATTTGATAATGCCGACGCCATCCTCGTAGGTATTGCTGATAATCTCGGCTCCGAAGGTCCACGGGTTCAATAATCGGTCATCGATGATATTGCCGTCTGTTGTTGTGTAATAAATCACGCAGTTGGGATCTATAATGTCATCATCGTCCTGGTCTTCGCCGTTGTCGTCGTCATCGTCGTCATCCTCATCGTCCGGATTTTCACCGTTGTTGTCGTCTCCGTCGTTGTTGTTGTCGTCCCCATCGTCGGGGTTTTCGCCATTGTTGTTATCGTCCTCGTCGCCCTCGTCGTCCTGGTTGTCGCCGTCATCGTCTCCGGGCACCTGCTCCGTGGGCGGAAAGTCATCGCCTTCGTAGATTTTCTCCTTTTTGCAGCCGGCCAAAAGCAGCGCTGCAAACAATGAAATGAATAACAGTTTTTTCATAAACGCGCAAAAAATTGGTTAATTGGTTAATAAATTGTTCGCAATCGAACAACAAAAAACTCAGGCAGTTTATATGTCTAACCTTGGTCGTAAAACCGGCCAAATGTACGAAATTATATTCGCCCTCGCAAAAAAAATTAACGATTGCCAATTGGCAGTTTACATGTGCTCCGCAATTTTTAACTAATTGCTGATTGGCTCATTGCGTCAAAAGAAAAAGCCGCAACTTTTGTTGCGGCTTTGTGCCCAGGACGAGACTCGAACTCACACGGACCTAATCGTCCACCACCCCCTCAAAGTGGCGTGTCTACCAATTTCACCACCTGGGCATTTGCACTCGAAACATCCGTTTCGGGAGTGCAAATATATGCATGATTTTGCAATTCGCAAAATTTTCGGCACTAAAATATCGCATCGGCCCTGCACAAGACCTCTCACAGCCTCCGCAGAGCCCGCGCACAAGGCCCCTCAGAGCCCCTGCACAACTTCCGCAGAACCCGCGCACAAGCCCCCTCATGGCCCCTGCGCAGCCTCCGTGCAGCTATTTGAGCTTCATCTCGTCGAGCAGATAGCCGGCGCCGCAAACCTTGTCGATTACGAACAGCACGTAGCGTATGTCGGCCGAGATGTTGCGGCAAATCGTGGGGTCGAACTCCAGGTCGCTCATGGTCGAGCGCCAGGTGCGGTCGAAGTTTATGCCCACCAGCTCGCCGCGGGCGTTGAGTATCGGCGAGCCGGAGTTTCCGCCCGTGGTGTGGTTGGTGGCCAGGAAGCAGACGGGCACGGTCAGACGGCCGTCGATGACGGTCCCCCAGCGGCCGTAATCCTTCGAGGCGTAGAGCTCGCGCAGACGCTGCGGGATGTCGTAGTCGTAGATGTTCGGGTCGTCCTTGGCGATGATGCCGTCGAGAGTGGTGTGGGGCTTGTGGTACTCGCCGTCGGCATACTCGTAGCCGGCCACCGAGCCGTAGGCCACGCGCAGCGTGAGGTTGGCGTCGGGGAAGAATGCCCGCTCGGTGTCAAGCTGCTGCAGGCCGCGCATGTAGAGCGCATAGAGCTTCTCGAGCTTGCCGCTGTTGAGGTTGCGCAGGTTGTTGGTTTCGAGCTCCTTGCGCAGGCGGCGCTCGGTCTGGAGCATTCCGTCGGTCAGGGCCTTCAGTTCGTCGCTGCCGCCCGAGCATGCCGCCTCGAACAGCACGTCGGCATAAGCCTCGGCGGAGCCGTATCGCTCGATTCCCTCGCGCAGCTGCGGCACGGCATACTCCGAGTCGCCGATGTTCTTCTCATACTCGGCGAATGCCAGTCTCCAGAGCTTCTGCTCGACGGGCCGGCACTTGTCGAAGAGCTCGTCGGCGCGCGTCTTCTCGGCATAGGGCATGGGCAGCGTGCGCAGGGTCTCGCTGAGCATCTCGCGTGCGAAGTATATCGGAATGATTCGCATGTACTCCTGGTAGAGCTCGCCTATGACGGCCTGATACTCCGGCTTGCCCTCGGCGGCCTCGATGAACCGGCGCTCGTACTGGCGCTTGCGCTCGAGGGTTCCGTTGCGCTTGAGTCCTATGATTTCGCCCTGCCACTTCTTCCAGGCGTTGGCTATGTTGGCGTGATTGGCGGCGTAGTATATGCGCAGTGCGGGGTCGCTCTCCTGAGCCTCGGAGATTATGTCGAGGCGCTTGGTGCGGATGTCGACCTTGGCGGGGTCGGAGAGCTCGAGCACATACTTGACGGCCGGCGCCAGCACGAACTGCTGCGTGTTTCCGGGGAATCCGTATATCATCGTGAAGTCGCCCTCCTCGACACCCTTGGTCGATATGGCGAAGCTGCGCTTGGGGCGGTAGGGGACATTGTCGGGCGAGTATTTTGCCGGGCGGTTCTTGCGGTCGGCATAGATGCGGAAGACGGAGAAGTCGCCCGTGTGGCGGGGCCATACCCAGTTGTCGGTGTCGCCTCCGAACTTGCCTATCGACGAGGGCGGCGCCAGGACCAGACGCACGTCGTCGAACTGCTCGTAGACGAACAGAAAGGTCTGGTTGCCGTAGTACATGCTCTCGGTCGAGGCCTTGTAGCGGCCCTTCTCGGTGGCGGCCTCGGTTATGTCGGCAATCTTCTCGCCGGCGGCCAGACGGCCGGTTATATCCTCCATGCGGACGAGGAAACGCACCCACAGACCCTCGTTTGGCAGCTCCTGCTCTGGAGTCATGGCGCTGAATCCGTAGGTCAGGTAGTCGTGGCCGAGGCCCGAGTGGCGCTGTATGGCCGAGTATCCGCAGTGGTGGTTGGTGAGCAGCAGACCCTTGTCGGATATGAGCTCGCCGGTGCAGCCTCCGTTGAAGAGCACCACGGCATCCTTCATCGAGGCCTTGTTGACGGAGTAGATATCCTTGGCCGTGAGGGTGAAGCCCTTGGCGCGCATGTCGTCTATGCGCGAGCCGATGAGCGACGGCAGCCACATGCCCTCGTCGGCCGCGGCCGGGAGGACTATTGCGGCCATGGCGGCCGCCAGCAACAGTTTTTTCATGCTTTTCATATCGTTTTGTTTTTTTCGGTTCAGCCTTTTCGTTTGCGTTTGAATCGCGAGGGCGATATTCCCGTGTGCTGTTTGAAATACTTGCCGAAGAACGACTGCGTCGAGAAGTTCAGCCGCATGGCTATCTGCTGTATGCTCAGGCCCGAATATTTGAGCATTGTCTTGGCCTCGAGTATCACAGCCTCGTCTATCCACTTGGCGGCGGTCTTGCCGCTCACCTCCTTGATTATGCTCGACAGATACTTGGGCGTGATGTTCATCTGCTCGGCATAGAAACCCACGCCGCGCTTCTGGGTGTGGTGCATCTCGAGCAGCTCCATGAAACGGCCGAAGAGCACCTCGCTGCGCCCGGGCTTGTAGTCGAAGTCGCGGTCGTCGCGCCGGTTCAGGTCGGTGATGATGTAGAATGCGGCGCGGAATAGCGAACGTATGATTTCGTTGCGGTAGGTCTCCTTGTCACTCAGTATCATTGTCTTGATGAGCTGGAAGAGCTGCCTCAGCTCGTCGATGTCGCGGGGCGAGACCTGCATGCAGGGGTTCTTGCCGAAGCGCATGTATACGGGCAGCGACGTCGAGATGTCGATTTGCATGTCGTCGACGAAAGCCTTCGAGAACGATATGAGAAATGCCGTGGCGTCGCTGGTGCACCTCACGGTGCGCACCACCGAGCGGGGGCTGAGAATCATGACTGTGTTCTGTCGCGCCTCGAAGTTGCTCAGGCCCACCGACACTGTCGCCTCGCCGCTCATTATGACCAGTGCGGTGAATCCGTCGAGCACCACGGGATGCTCGACCGAGGGATTCTGCGATGGCACGAGGGAGGCTATGACCAAATCGTCGGAGAGGTAGACCGTGTCTTTCATCTCCTTCTTGATTCGGGCGACGGATACTTTGTGCATATTCTCGGAGTCGGGCATTGTCATATTTGGCCGGTTTTATCGACGCAATTTAGCCATTTTTTCCGAAAAATGCAAAGCCGCGGCCACTTTGGGGAATGGTCGTGCGGCCGGAGCGGCGGCATGCGGCTGCGGGCGTGGGGCCTTGCCGGCAGCGGCGGCAGAGACAGCGGGCCGGGGTTGCATGGGCTGCCGGCAGCGGCGTGGGGAATGGGGCTGCTGCGGCCGGGGGCAAAAAAAGAGGACGGATGTCGAATCCGTCCTCCCGGTTTTGCTTAAGGTGTCGAGCCTTAGAGCTTCGGACCTGCAGCCACGAGGCTCTTGCCCTCGTCGTTGCCGGTGAACTTGGTGAAGTTCTTGATGAAGCGGCCGGCCAGATCCTGAGCCTTCTTGTCCCACTCTGCGGCATCCTTGTAGGTGTCGCGCGGGTCGAGGATTGCGGGGTCTACGCCCGGCAGTGCGGTGGGCACCTTGAAGTCGAAGATGGGTATGTTCTTGGTTGCGGCCTTGTCGATGGAGCCGTCCAGAATGGCGTCGATGATGCCGCGCGTGTCCTTGATGGAGATACGCTTGCCGGTACCGTTCCAGCCGGTGTTCACCAGGTAAGCCGTAGCGCCCGACTGCTGCATGCGCTTTACCAGCTCCTCACCGTACTTGGTGGGGTGCAGCGAGAGGAACGCCGCGCCGAAGCAGGCCGAGAAGGTCGGCGTGGGCTCGGTGATGCCGCGCTCGGTGCCGGCCAGCTTTGCGGTGAAGCCCGAGAGGAAGTAGTACTTGGTCTGCTCGGGGGTCAGAATCGACACCGGAGGCAGCACGCCGAATGCGTCGGCCGACAGGAAGATGACCTTCTTGGCAGCGGGAGCCTTCGATACGGGCTTGACGATGTTGTCGATGTGGTAGATGGGGTACGACACGCGGGTGTTCTCGGTCACGGACTTGTCGGCATAGTCGATCTTGCCCTTCTTGTCGACGGTCACGTTCTCGAGCAGTGCGTTGCGGCGGATAGCGTTCCAGATGTCGGGCTCGTTCTCCTTCGAGAGGTTGATGACCTTGGCGTAGCAGCCGCCCTCGAAGTTGAAGATGCCGTCGTCGTCCCATCCGTGCTCGTCGTCGCCGATGAGCTCGCGCTTCGGGTCGGTCGAAAGGGTGGTCTTGCCGGTACCCGACAGACCGAAGAAGATAGCCGTCTCGCCTGCCTTGTTGGTGTTTGCCGAGCAGTGCATCGAAGCGATGCCCTTGAGCGGCAGCAGGTAGTTCATGTAGGAGAACATGCCCTTCTTCATCTCGCCGCCGTACCAGGTGTTGAGGATGATCTGCATCTTCTCGGTGAGGTTGAAGACTACGGCGGTCTCGGAGTTCAGGCCGAGCTTCTTGTAGTTCTTAACCTTTGCCTTCGACGCGTTCAGAACCACGAAGTCGGGCTCGCCGTAGGTCTCCAGCTCGGCGTCGGTGGGGCGGATGAACATGTTCTTGACGAAGTGAGCCTGCCATGCCACCTCCATGATGAAGCGAATCTTCAGGCGGGTGTTCTCATTGGCGCCGCAGAAGGTGTCGACAACGTAGAGGCGCTTGTGCGAGAGCTCCTTGCAAGCGATTTTCTTCAGCTCCTTCCAGGTGCCGATGCTCACGGGCTTGTTGTCGTTCTTGTACTCGTCGGAGGTCCACCAGATGGTGTTGCGGGTGGTGCGGTCCTTTACGAAGAACTTGTCCTTGGGCGAGCGGCCGGTGTAGATGCCGGTCATGACGTTAACGGCGCCCGTTTCGGTCAGCTGACCCTTCTCGAATCCGCGCAGGCCCTTCTTGGTCTCCTCGCGGAAGAGCTCGTCGTACGAAGGATTGTAGACAACCTCCGTCACGCCGGAGATGCCGTACTTCTTCAAATCAATCTTTGCCATAATGTTTTTCAAAAGTTATTTTAATTAAACCTCATTTCACCTTTGTGAAGGCTTCGGCGGACTCTGCGCCGCCGCTTCAGCTCCGCTGCGCAGGCTGCGGCTCTTGGGCCCTTTCGCAGCCTCCGGGTTTCGGCACAGCCGCCTCGCTTGTGCCTCCCGGCCCCGTCCGGCCCTGCAGCCCCGGTCCTTTCGCGGCCCCCGGTTCAGCTCTGCAGTCCGCTTTCTTAGCGGCCACGGCCTTGCAGCCCTGCAGCCCGGTCCTTTCGCGGCCCCTCGGCGCTCCCGGCGCCTGCATGTGCACCGGCCCGCAAACGCGAAGGAGCATCCTTCACCGCCACAAAGATATGAAAAACATTTCAACTGTGAAATAATTAACAGTTCTTTTTTTAGAGAACTATCCCGCCTTCTATCCGACGCTTTGCGAGAATGTTGCTATCGGGGTCGTATTCAGGCATTTGCGCGGCCATGCGCTCGAGCTCTCCGCTCATGCGCCGCAGCAGCTGGCGAGCCCTCTGACGCAGTGCTGCGATGCTTGCGGCGCGGGCGTTGTCGCCGGCGGGCGCCGCCGAGGCCGTGCGCTGCACCACCGAGCCCGCAGGACCGGTGCGGATGTCCATTACGGGCTGCACCATGACCCTTACCCACATGGCCAGCGCCGGGGCTGCGTAGCGGTCGCGAAAATCGTCGTAGCGCCCCTGGGCCAAAGCCTCGGCCAGGGCGCGGCCCGTGACGGGTTCGATGTAGCGGTGCTGCGCGGCGGCTATGTCGGCCTCGAGTATCGCTTCGGGGTCGAGATACTCGCCTGCGGCGAAGGCGAGGTCGGCGACCTGCCGGGGAGTGATGATATTATTCATTGCTGCGATGTTTTTGCGGCCGGCTACTCGACCGACCGGATGTTGTACTTGGTGATTTCGAATACGAAGCGGCGCTGCTCTTCGTCGTCGGGGTCGTAGTCGAGGCCGTCGGCGCGGCGCGCCTCCCAGATGCGCATGTATATGGGTTTGGTGCGGGTCGGCGGGCGGTTCACGGCCTGCAGCGACGAGGCGTCGCATCCGAGCACGGCGCCGATGACCTCGCGCACGGGCTCCAGCAGCTCGGCCTGCTCGCCGAGGATGACGGTGTTCAGGGCCACCTCGTACTCGTGCAGTATGCGCTCGGAGGTGAAGCCCGAGCCGTAGTCCAGACCGCTCAGCGAGCGGAACCACGAGTGCGCCACCACGATGTCCGACACGGCGCGGTCGTGGAGCTCGCACCAGTCGCCGTCGCTCTGCGAGCCGAAGGGTATGAATCGCGAGTTGTCGTCGTCGGAGCCGTTCTTTATGACGAACATGACCTGTCCCGGCTTGCCGGCGAACTTCTCCTCGGCCATCCTGACTATGCGGTCGGCCTCCTGCTCGGAGTCGACCAGGTTGTCGAGCAGCAGCACTCCCGAGGGCTGGAAGGAGTTGTCGAGCCGCGAGAGGTTCCAGCGGTCGGTCTTGTAGGCTATGGCCGAGACGCCCAGACCGGCTATGTAGGGCGGCACGCCGTAGTGGGTGAACATGGGCTCGTAGTCCTTGTAGTGTATTATGGAGCGGAGCGTGCCGTCGCTCTGCTGGCAGAAGAGAGGGTAGAGGGGCAGGGTGCGCGCCTCGGCGGGGTCGAACCTGCGCCAGTCGTGGTGCAGGAGTATGTGCTGCGAGTCGCGGGCCACGCGGCAGCGCGAGGCGTCCTGGTGGTAGAGCGAGAGAAACGAGTGGCCGCTGTCGGTGACCACCTCCAGAAAGGCGTTGCCGAACAACGACTTGTCGAAGGCCAGCTTGTTCATCACCTGGCGCAGCGTCTCGCCGCGGCCGTTGACGCGGTCGATGAAGCGGCTCAGGCTCTGCTGCGAGGCGTCGCACGAGAAGCCCTTGCCCGAGATGTAGTCGGCCTTGTCGTTGATTATGCGGCGGTGGGTGCTCGAGCGTCGCGACATGAGCGACAGAGCGTAGGGGAAGAGGTTGTCGTCGCCCCAGCGCCAGAATTTGTCCGACGATACGGCGGGTGCCGTGACGAAGGGTTCGGCCTGTGCCGAGGCTGTGACGGCTGTTATGCTCTTTTTCATTTGTTGCGGTTTTTTCTTTTAATGTGCTGCGGGTGTGCGGCTCCTTGCGGCGGGCGAGGTGTCGAAGCTGGTGAAGAGAAGCGTTGCGGCGGGCACCGTGCGGGGCGAGTCGCCCGTGGTGAAGTCGACCGCCACGAGCCGCAGAGGCTGCTGCGCGCCGAAACGCTCGGAGCAGCCGACAGTCAGGCGCTCGCCCGAGACGGTGTCGACGACGGCCGCCGTGCCGCAGGCGCTCCAGAGCGCCGCCGTGTCGCCCTCGAGAAGCGTGGCGGCATACTCGCGCGGAATGACCAACGAGAGGCGGTGCTCGATGAGCGCTATGCCCGACGAGGCGTCGGTGCGCTCCTCATAGAACGACATGTCGTCGATGAGCGGCAGGGGGCGCGCTGCGGCTGCGACCTGCGCGGGGGTGCCGCAGGCGGCCGCTCCTGCCGGAACGACCGCCGCGGCTGCTATGCCGCCTGCGGGCTTGAAATCTCTGCAGTCCACGGCCGTCAGGATTTGTAGGCCACGGCCAGCAGCGTGTGGTCGAGCACGTCGCAGCCGGCCATGAACACGGCCCGCTGGCGGTTCTCCATCTGGTCGGGGTTGTACCACATGCGCACCTCGGTGCCGGGGAAGTCGGAGGTGTTGACCGCCAGCACGAGGTTGCGGCGGTCGGTGAGGATGCAGAACGACTCGGGCAGCGACATCTGCTTCATGTAGGACGAGGCGTGGGTGTCGATTATGGGTATGCCGTGGTAGGAGAGCGTCGGGCGGCCGTTGACCGTGTCGACATAGGCCGTGTCGACGCCCTTCGAGTCGAGATGCTTCTCGTAGAGGTGGCATATGTCCGAGGTGGCGAAGTAGGCCAGCTGGCCCTCGGCCTTCAGGTCGCGCAGAATCTCGGGCGCCGACTCCCACAGACCCTCGAGTATGGCCAGCGCCGTGTCGGGCTTCTTCAAGTCGTCGGCCGTGTAGGACATCAGGTCGGTCTCGCCGTCGTCTACGGCGTCGACGATGCTGCGCATGAAGCCGTCGAAGGTGTTGTAGCCCTCGGATGCGGCGCTGTCGCCGGCCCACATGGTGGCGCGGATGCTCTCGGCGATGGATTGTTTGAAGAGGTCGGTCTCGGCCTGCTCGAGCTCGGTGCCCGTCAAATCGCCCATGTTGATGTCGGGACGGTTGGTGATCAGCTCGTAGACGAGCGAGAAGTAGTCGGCTGCCGAGAATCCCATCTCGGCCTTCACGCGGTGCATGGCTATGCTCTTCTGCTGCTTGACGGCCGCCTCGCCGCCCGTCCAGCCGGCCGAGGTGAACTGCTTGAGAACGTTGTTGCGGCCGCTCCAGAGCTGGATGGTCGTGGGCACGGGCATGTTGTAGAGGATGCGGATGCCGAGGTCGGCGGCTGAGGGACCCGAGAGCATGGGGCGGAAGAAGATGGTCTCGAGGTCGTTGCCGGTGTAGGTTTTTGCAGATTCGATGTAGGACATGGTAAAAGAGGTTTTTTTGTGCGGCCGGGGCCGCGGGTTTTCAGATTTTTTTGTTGAGGCCGGGGAGGGCTTCTGCCGGCGGCCGGCGCAGCCCTTGGGGCGGGTTACTTTTTAATGAGGCGCTTCAGGTCGTCGGCATAGGCCCGGGCGTTGGGCGAGAGTACGGGTTCCGACAGCGAGGGGTCCTCGGCGGGCAGCACGTCGGTGGGGCCTGCCGAGCGCTGGCCCTCGCCGAACGAGAGCGGCAGCGGCGCGGCGGGTTCGGCGGCCGTGTCGGGCTGGCCGAGGCGGAAGATGTTGCGGTCGGCAGCCGGCAGCATCGTGCGGCGCCCGAGCAGCGAGTTGAAGGTGCGCGCTATGGCTCCGGCTATGGAGCGCGTGGAGGTGTCGTTGCCGACAATCTCGTCGGCCAGGCCCTCCTCTACGGTCTGTTGGGGCGAGAGCCAGCGGCCGTTGCCGTTGTTCTCGGACATGAGCGCGGCGAACTCGGCGGCGGGGCGTCCCGAGCGCGAGGCGTAGAGGTCGGCGATGCGTTCGTCGGTCTTGCGCAGCAGCTCCAGGCCGCTCTCTATCTCGGCGGCGTTGCCCTCGACGGCGCATATGGAGTTGTGGATGAGGTAGAGGGCGCTGGCCGATATCTGGCGGCAGCCCTCGGAGGCGGCCTGCGCGATGAGCGTGGCGGCCGAGGCGGTGTAGCCGTAGCAGCAGGTGGTGATGCGGGCGTTGAGCGAGCGCAGGGCCTCGTAGATGAGCAGCGCGTCGTTCACGTCGCCGCCCGTGGAGCGTATCTCCACGCGCACCGCCTGGGCATCCACGGAGCGTATGCGCTCCAGGTCGTCGCGGAAGCGGCGGTAGCTGCTGCCCTCCTCGTCGAAGGGAGTCTCGGCGGGGCCTATGATGCCGTCGATTTCGATGAGAGTCTCGTCGGCACGGTTGCGGATTCGGATGTTCTGCATGGGATGAATCGTAGGTTTGAAGGTGTAAATGTTGCGGCGGGCGGATGCTCTGCGGCGCCGGGAGCGGAAAAACCGGCCTCTCAGCTGTCGGCGGCGGTGTCGTACTGCACGAAGGTGCACTCGGCGCAGCCGCGGCGCGGGTCGTAGCCCTCGACGGAGCGGAGGATGTAGAGTCCCCGGTGGCCGCCGGCATCCAGACGAAAGAGCGAGGTGAGCGACACGGGCCGCAGGGCGGGGTGGCGCAGGGCGCTCCACTCGGCGGCATCGAGTCTGAGGGTCAGCGTCACGCTGCGGGCCGTGCGCTGGCGCAGGATGCTTTGGTCGCGGAAGCGGTGCAGGCCCGTCAGACCGTCGCGGTCCTCGTAGCAGAGGGTGGTGCCGTCGCCGGGACCCGGGGCGTGGAAGGCCGCCAGAGGATAGCTGCCGCCGACGGCAGGGTAGCCGGGATTCTCGCCCGCGGGAAGCTGCTGCAGCCCGTACCAGCGGACTATGCGGGGCGAGACGTGCCACTCGCCGCCCGTGACCTCGTCGCGGTCGCCCACCTGCATGAGCAGCGCCGAGGGGGCTCCGGCATTGCTGCCGGCAACGCTCAGCACGGGCGTAAAGAGCGGGCTGCGGATAATCCGGTCGCCCTCGAGGGAGCCGTAGCGGCCCGTGTCGGCGGTCCACTGCCCGAAGACGGTGTCGTGTGCGGAGTTGAAGCGGCGCACGGCTCCGTCGTCGTCGCGGTAGCCTATGACCGTGCGGTCGTGGGCCTCGAGCGAGAGCTCGCGGACGGTGACGGGCTCGGTGACCACGGTGCGGCCGGTGAAGTCGACGACAGTGCCACCGTAGAAGTCGCCGGCGGGCTCGATGAAGACCTCGCGCGAGGTCTGGTCGGTGCAGATTCTCAGGTCGAACATCTGCTGCAGCGACTGCAGCAGCTCGGCGCAGCTGGCAGTGTGGTGCATGATGTCGGCGAAGGCCAGGTGCGAACCGTGGCCCGCGGCGGCCGAGAACAGGGGCCGCAGCTGCGTGGCGGAGAGCAGCCGCAGGCTCATGCCCGGCTCGGCGCCCGACATGTAGAGGCGGTCGAAGGTGGCCGGCGAGGAGGGCGTGTACTCCTGGCAGGGGGTGCGCAGCGTGAAGAGCACCTCTATCTGCCCGCTCTCGGATATGTAGCCGTCGTAGAGCGCCCAGTCCTCCTGGCAGAGCTGCCACTGCCCGTCGCGGTAGCATTGGAGCCGCGGCGAGGAGCACCATGCCGCGGCGGGGGTCGAAACCTTGGCCGAGCGCGAGGCGGAGCTGCCCATGACATGCTCGCCCGAAGGGGTGTCGCAGACCACGCGCCAGCTCTGAGCGCCGGTGTGGCCGAAGACCACGGCCAGATAGTCGAAGTCGGGCGAAAGAGAGTCGCGGCGGTCGGCGAAGGTGTTGGCTATCTGGCAGGTGACGGCTCCCGTCGAGGGCGTGTAGAGGGTGTCGAAGCCCGTCAGGCGCGTGCGCGAGGCTATGCGGTAGGAGGTGACGTAGCGGAGCGAGTAGTCGAAACCCGCCCGGACCGGGGCCGTGGGACGGAAGACGGTGCGTCCCTGCTCGAGAGCCATGCAGCCGCTGCGGGTGTAGAGGCGGCCGTCGTCGGTGTGGAACGTGTCGACGATGTTGCCCGCGGAGGCGCTCTGCATGAAGGGCGAGAAGTAGACGCGTCCCGAGTAGTCGGCCTGGGCTTCGGCGTCGGTGAGGCGGCCGGCCGTGAAGTCCATGCGCGCCCTGACGGCCGAGGTGTCGGCGTCGGCGTAGGCGCCGCTCATCATCAGCGAGCGGAAAAAGTCGCCGTCCATGAAGCGGCTGCGCAGCGTGTAGCCCGAGGCGGCGAAGATGCTGCGCACCATCTCGCGAACCGAGACGAAGGGGTGGCACTCGTCGGGGCTGAAGAGCCGCTGCGCCGGCTGCAGACCCACCGAGGAGTAGGTCTGCTCGTAGCTGTCGCGCACCACGGGCAGCATGCGCACGCTCTGCTCGCCGCTCCAGGTCTCGACAATCTGCGCCGGCACGAGAGTCATGGAGAAGTCGATGTCCAGCTGCGAGAGGGCCGTGCGGGCGGCCTGCTGCGCCCAGCGGGCCGCGCCGTCGGTTATGCGCAGCAGGTAGTGCGTCTGCCCGCCCGAGCAGACGGTGCCCGTAAGCACGGCGGCGCCCTCGTGGATGGTCTCGCCGTCGTATTCGAGCCGGGCGGTGCGGGCCGTGTCGTTGAACGAGAAGAGCGAGTGGGGGTCGCCGCCCGAGCGGAAGATGAGCTCGGTCTGCGGCACGGAGGGTATGCGCAGCGTGAGCGAGGTGCCCGTACGGGCGCTCTGCAGGTCGGTCATGGCCTGGTCGCTGAGGCTGAGCGAGAGGCGCTGCGAGGTGTCGAAGGGCACCTGAACGGAGTCGATGTATAGGCGGAGCATCAGAGAGCGGCGTTTTGCGGCGCGCGAAGCGTCAGTTCCATATTCGAGGGTTTGCCGAAGCGGCTCAGCGTGGTGCGCGTGCCGAGGACCCCCACGGGGGTGTAGGTGCCCAACTGGTCGACCTCCCACACCTGCGTCGAGGCGATGATTCCGGCCGTGGCGGCGGTCATGGCGTCGGTGTCGTAGTCGGAGAGGGCCGTGGTCTCGGTGGCCTGCACCACGTCGGGGACGAGTATGCCCGCAGGGGTCTGGAGGGTGTGGCGGTCGACGACCATCTCGCGGCGCACGACGGCCGGGAAGGTGACATGCTCGACAGAACCTATGGGCGTGCGCCATGCCGCGCGCACCGAGCCCGGCAGCTGGGGCGCGAAGGTGTACTCGGCGGCGGCCGTGCCGTTGACGGTCACCAGTATGCGCTGCGTATCCTCGTCGAAGTCGGAGGTGCGCAGCCGCAGGCAGACGGTGCAGGGGTCGCCGTTCCACTCGTAGGTGCGCACGTCGCGGGCCGAGGAGGTGAAGGCCGTGATGCCCGCCTCGAAAGGCTCGGGGGCGTAGAAGAGTATGCGGTCGCACTCGCCGTAGCGTATGGTGCGGGCGTAGGGCATGGCGGTGATTGCCGAGACCCGGCCTGAGGGTGCGGCGCATACGCAGGTTATGACGGGCGAGACGGCGCCGCCGGCCTCCAGTCGCACGCGGAAGAAGGTGTCGTCGTCGGCGAAGAGGCCCGTCTCGCCGCCCGAGGGGCGCAGAAACATCAGGCGGCGAAGCAGCGGCGCGGCGTCGTAGAGGGCCCGGCCGTCCGAGGTGCGGATGCGGCGGCCGGCCAGGGGTGTGTCGCTGTCGGCGTCGACGAGGGTTATGTCGAGCGTCGGCTGCTCGCTCTGCAGGGTGAATATCACGGGCCCGGTCAGAGGCGCGGGCGACGGCGGGGGAGTTATGGAGGTCATGGCGGTAGGGTTGGTTCAAAAATTTGACGGTTGGTTGCTCTGCGGCCGCGGCCGCCGAAGTGCCGGCCGGGTGAACGGCCGGCGGACGATTGCCGGGTGCGACGAGATCTGAATCGCACTCAGAATATGGTCACGACTTCGGCTTCGGCCGTGGCGGAGAGTTCGCCGTGAGGCGTCAGCGAGAACTCGCCGACAGCGATGCGCAGGTTGTCGACAAGCGCCACGCGGGCGTCGAGCGACAGGTCGGAAAATATGCCGAGCAGGTCGCGCTCGGCCTTGTCGCACAGCTCGCTGCGCCTTTCGGGCGGCAGCCTCATGGCCTGGTGAAGAAGGTGAAGCTTCACCGAGTAGGTTATGCGCCCGTGGCGGCGCCCCAGCACCGAATTGAGCTTCAGGGGCGAGAGCCATGCTGCGGGATAGGAGGCTGCCAGTCCGGGCATCGATGCCTCGGGCGACGTGGTGAAGGCGTAGCCGCGGGAGATGGTGAGACTCCGCAGGGCATCGGTGAGGTGTGCTCTGTTCATTGTCGAAAAAGTGTTGAGTGGTTGTTGAAATTTGTTGACAAACGGGCCTGAGCCTCCTGGTGGCGCGCCGTGCCGCGCGCTGCGCTGTCGATAACTCCGGTGAAAAAGCTGTCGACAATCTCGGGCGCGCTATGGCGCGGCGGGGTGCAGCGGCGCGACGGGGTGCAAGGTGTTTGATATTGAATGGTTCATGGTTGAAAGTTCAGTGTTTGGTTCAAATATTTGATAGTGCAAATATAATATGCCCGATACCCCCTTGTCAAGAGGCGGCGCCGTTTTTTTGAAAAAAAGTTTGTCGGCCGAAATGGAATGTGCTGAAAATCAGCGGTGAAAAGATCGAAAATTTTTTTCAGGAAAATTTTCGGCGGCTGAAATTTCCGTTTGCGGCGACTTTTGCCTACCTTTGTGCCGTAAGCGGCCGCGCGAGCCGCGCCCATACGTGCCGCGACAGCGGCGCAGCGGCGCAATGCGGGGCCGTCGCGGACAGATTGTTTAACTCACGATTCCGAACCATGGACGATGGCGATTGTAACACGAATAGCCGCAGTGTCGTATCTCAATACGATACCGTTCATCTATGGTATCGGGCATGAGGGCTCTCTCGACGCCGAACTCCTTAAGGCGCCGCCGGCAGAGTGCGCCCGCAACTTCATCGAAGGGCGTGCCGACATAGCGCTTATTCCCTCGGCTGCGGTGCAGGGATTGAAATCGGCTGAAATAGTATCGGACTACTGTCTCGGGGCCAGCGGCCCGGTGAGGAGTGTCACGCTCATGAGCAACACGCCCCTGTCGGGCGTGCGGCGCATATTTCTGGATGCGCACTCGCGAACGTCGGTGCAGCTGTGCGGCTGGCTGGCCGCAAACCGCTGGCGCATAGCGCCCGAGTGGCTGCCGCTGACCGACTACTCGAATCTGGCATACCGCGCATCGGAGGGCGACGCCTTCCTGCTGATAGGCGACAAGGTCTTTGAGCACGAGGGCGAGTTCGCCTTCACGCTCGATCTGGCCGCCGAGTGGATTGCAGCCACGGGCCTGCCGTTCGCTTTTGCGGTGTGGGTGGCGCGCAAGGGCACCCCGTATGAGGTAATCGACGCGCTGCAGCGCTCGCTCTCGTTCGGCGTGGAGCGCATCTACGAGGCGATAGTCGAGGGAGGATACGGCGAGCGGAGCTATGCCTACGAATATCTGACGCGCAACATCGACTTTCTGTTCGACGAGCAGAAACATAAAGCACTCAAAAAATTCTGGTCCGAGGGCCTCAAGGTGGCGCCCCGGGTCAATCCCGGCTGAAGAGGTTAGGCGTATCGCACGACGACCGCCGCCCCGATTCGGAAAAATATCAACGGGTCGCCCGGCGCCCAGAGAGCGCCGCAGCGAATAAAAAGGGATTACGCTTTATGATTACGATATACCTCAAGCAATACAACAAAATCGTCCGCAATGCCGACCCGAGCCTCTTCGACGAGCTCGGCTACGACGACATTCTGTGGATAGACATGCTCACCCCGACAATCAAGGAGCAGAAGGCTGTCGAAAACTTCATGGAGATAAGCCTGCAGACCAAGCAGCAGGTCGAGGAGATCGAGTCGACCTCGAAATATTTCGAGACCGAGAACACCATAGTCTCCAACTCCAACTTCTTCGTGCCCACGGACGACAGCTTCACGGTCGAGCCCGTGTCGTTCATCATATCCAACGAGGGCGTGCTGGTCTCGGTCAGGAATGCCGAGATGCGCACCTTCCGCGAGGCCGAGAAGCGCCTGCAGATGAACTACCGCAGCTACTCGACCGGCTACCACATATTCATCTCCCTGCTGGAGGTGCGCATCGACTTCGATGCCGACCTGGTCGAGCTGGTCACGCGGCAGATTTCGGCCCTGAGCAAGGACGTCAACACCGAAGACAGCATCGACAAGGCCATAATCCACCGCATCAACACCCTGCAGGAGAGCACCATGACCCTGCGCGAGAATATCTTCGACCGTCAGCGCATACTCTCGGGAATCCAGCGCTCGGAGCGGTTCCCCAACGATATCTACCCGCGCCTGAGGCTCATGCAGCAGGACGTCGGCTCGCTCATCAACCATGCCGACTTCAGCTTCCAGCGTCTGGACTATATTCAGGATGCGGCGCTGGGTCTGATCAACATCGAGCAGAACGAGATAGTCAAAATATTCTCGGTGGCGGCCGTAATCTTCATGCCCGCGACGCTGGTGGCGAGCATCTATGGCATGAACTTCAAGTTCATGCCCGAGCTGGACTGGCACTGGACGCTGCCCTCGGGGGCGGTGATACCCACGGGCTACATATTCGCCATAGGACTGATGGTGCTCTTCTCGGGGGTGACCATCTGGTTCTTCAAGTACAAAAAGTGGCTGTAGCGCAGGATGCGCACCGGGAAATGCAATGCGGCGGACGGGGCTCGGCTCCGTCCGCCTCGTTTCATGCGTGTCTGTAACCCTTTATCGCATCCCACTGGCCGCGTGTGAAGTCGGGGATGCCCACGGGTGCTCCGCCGCGGGCGAGCGACGCGGCCGTCAGAGGACCTATGCACGACCACTCGGCGGCGTCGTAGACATCCTGGTCGAGCGGCAGGCCGTGGCGCAGGCAGTGGATGAGGCGGTAGTCGGTGATGTAGTTGATGCCATCGCGCTGGGGGTCTATGCGGCGCGCCGTGTCGGCTATGTGCTCGGTTATGCGGGGGCGGAAGCGCTCGCAGAGGCTGCGCTGTATGTCGGCGGGCAGCTCGGCATGGGGGTCTATGCGCTGCGTGTCGACCAGACCCTCGAGCTGCGCAGGCCGGAAGGCGTAACGCTCGACGGGGTATTTGTCGGCGAAGCCGTCGCTGCCCGTCAGGCGGTACATGCGGCTGTAGGGCTGGGGCGTGAATACGTCGTGGCGCAGCATTATGGTGCTGCCGCGCACGGTGCGCAGCAGGGTGGTGGTTATGTCGCCGTTGGCGAACTCGCGGCAGCCCGAGATGCGGGCGCCGCAGACCGAGGCGGTGTCGAAGCACACGAGCGTGTCGAGGCGGTCGCCGCGGTGTATGTCGAGCAGCTGGCAGGCGGGACCCAGGCCGTGCGAGGCGTAGAGGTCGCCGCGGTGCGTGCGGTTGAACTCCAGACGCCACGGCTCCAGCTCGTCGAGCAGGTGTATGTAGCCGCCGTCGACGTTGAGTATGCGGCCGAACAGACCCTCGTGGGCCATGGCCAGCGTGGTGAGCTCGAAGTTGTCGTAGACGCAGTTCTCGAGCATCATGCAGTGGCGGCGCGTGCGCTCGGCCGTGTCGACTATGGCCGCAGCCTCGGCCAGAGTCACGGCCGCGGGAATCTCCACGGCGGCATGTCTGCCGCACTCCATGGCGTGTATGGCTATCATGGCGTGGCTGTCCCACGGGGTGCATATATATATAAGGTCCGTGTCGCTGTTGCGGCACATCTCTATCCAGCCGCGGGGGCCGTCGTATATGTCAGCCGTGCCGTGGCCGGCCTGCTGCAGAACTTTTCGGGCATTCTCGGCCCGCTCGCGCGAGATGTCGCACAGGGCTCTGATCTCCACGCCCTCGATTTGCGCCAGACGCAGCGCTGCAACGGGTCCGCGCAGACCCAGGCCCACTATGCCCACGCGAACGGCGGGCAGAGGCTCGGTGCGCAGCTGCAGAACCGACGCGCTGCCCGCAGGGCGCGGCGGCAGGGTGAAGCGCAGCACGCCGTCGCTGTCGGTATGGCTTTCGGGCTGCGCGAAGCGCGAGGTGTCGGCAGGGTCGAACTGGTGACGGGTCATGGTCGCAAATCTATCGTGCCATCGACTTGAGCAGCCCTATCTCCTCGGGCCAGCGCTCCTCGACGGGCGTTTCGAGAATGAGTGGAATGTTGTCGAAGCGGCTGTCGCCGACTATGTAGCGGAAGCACTCGAGGCCTATGTGACCCTCGCCCAGAGGGGCGTGGCGGTCTACGCGGCTGCCGAGGGGCTTGAGCGCATCGTTGAGGTGCATGCCCCGCAGGTAGCGGAAGCCCACCTCGGCGTGGAAGCGTGCGAAGACCTCGTCGCAGGCCTGCGCGGAGCTCAGGTCGTAGCCCGCGGCGAAGGCGTGGCAGGTGTCTATGCAGACTCCCACGCGCGACTTGTCCTCGACAAGGTCGATTATGGCGGCCAGATGCGTGAAGTCGAAGCCGAGGTTCGAGCCCTGCCCGGCGGTGTTCTCGATTACGGCCGTCACGCCCTGCGTTTTGTCGAGCGCTATGTTTATCGACTCGGCCACTCGGCGCAGCGACTCATCTGTGGATATGCGGTTCAGGTGGCTGCCGGGGTGGAAGTTGAGGCGGTCGAGTCCCAGCGCCTGGCAGCGCTGCATCTCCTCGGTGAATGCGCGGCGCGAGGTCTCCAGCGCCTCGCTGTCGGGATGTCCGAGGTTTATCAGATAGCTGTCGTGGGGCAGAATCTGCTGCGGCAGGTAGCCGGCGGCATCGCAGGCGCTGCGGAAAGCGTCGATTTGCGCCGGCTGCAGAGGCGGCGCGCTCCACTGCCGCTGGTTCTTGGTGAAGAGGGCAAAGGCGGTGGCTCCGATGGCCGCGGCGTTGCGCGGGGCGTTCTCCACGCCTCCCGAGGCGCTGACGTGTGCTCCTATATACTTCATCTTTTTGACTGTTGCCGTTAGTGTGTTGTAAGTGCAAATTTACTGTTTTTTGAAATTTATCCTTAACTTTGCGGCAGGAAAAATAACAGGGTAATGATTATGAAAAAATTATGTCTTGCAATTTCGGCCGCAGCCATCTTCGCGGCGCTGCCCGCAGCGGCGCAGGTGACCATCGACGACACGAACGTCGACAGCGGCCAGACGCGCTTCGAGGAGCGGGTCAAGGAGGTCGACAAGGTGTCGTCCGAGTTTGAGAACGAGGCCCGCCGCCGTGCCGAGCGCGCCATGATTCGCAAAGAGCGCAACTATCTGGAGGTGTCGGCCTCGCTGCAGGGTACGCTGACCTCGTTCAGCGACTCGTGGATAAAGACCAAGGGCGGCGACAACGCCATAGCGGCCATAGCCCAGGCTCACCTGCTGCACAACTTCCGCAAGGGCGAGTTTGAAATCGAGACCGTGTTCGACGCCAAGTTCGGCTACAACCGCATGAAAATCACCGATGCCAATGACAACGAGAAGGGCGTGTGGTTCAAGAACCAGGACGAGCTGTCGATTCAGACCGCCCCGGCATGGCGCTTCTCGAAGAACTGGTCCGTGGGCGCCATCATCAAGTTCCGCTCGCAGTTTGCAAACGGATATGCCGCACGCGAGAAGCAGACCAACTCCGACCGTCTGTCGACATTCATGGCCCCGGGCTACTTCGACGTCTCGCTCGGTTTCACCTACAACTGTCCCAAGGAGCGCTTCCCCATCAAAATCAACCTCTCGCCCATAGCCCTCAGCTCGACCTTCGTCGAGAGCAAGGCCGTGCGCGCGCACTTCTCCGACAAGGATGCCGACGGCGAGCCCCTCTGGACGGGCAAGGCTTACGGCGTTCCGGTCAAGGATACGTCGCTCTATGAGGGCGGTTCGTCGGTTCAGATAGACTTCGACCGCACATTCGGCAAGAAGGGCATAATCCGCTACCGCACCACGCTCTACTCCTTCTACGGCTGGATATCCAACATCGGCGCCAAGGCTGCCGACCGCGTGGACCCCACCGTGCGCTGGGAGAATACGGTGAACATCAAGGCAACGAAATTCCTGACCACCGACTTCTCGTTCCAGATGTACTACAACAAGGCGCAGCACACGCGCATCCAGACCCAGACGCTGCTGTCGGTCGGTCTGACCTACACCTTCAAGAACAAGGACAAGAAGTAGACCGATGTACCGCAATTCACGCCGAACGGTGCTCTTCCCGCTTGCAGCCTCGCTGCTGGCTGCGGCGGGATTGCTTCTCGGGCAGGCAATCGGACGCAGCGGCGCCGAGTCGCGGCTCGAGGCCATGCTGGGCCGCATATCCATGCCCCAGAACAAGCTCTCGCATACGGTGGCTCTCATAGCCCGCGAATATGTCGACGAGTTGTCTGTCGACTCGCTCATCGAGATGGCCATACCCGTGCTGGTCGGCGAGCTCGACCCCCACTCGGTCTATGTTCCGGCATCGGAGATGCAGGAGTTCAACGAACCGCTCGAAGGCGAGTTCGACGGAATAGGCGTGGTCTTCAACATGGCCACCGACACTATCGTGGTGCTAAACGTCGTGCCGGCTGGTCCCAGCGACAGGGCCGGAGTGCGCGGCGGCGACCGCATAATGCTTATCGACGACTCGCTGGTTGCGGGCCGCAAGATTCCGCAGATGGATATAGTCAAGCGTCTGCGCGGCCCGCGCGGCACGCAGGTGCGTCTGTCGCTTGCACGCCGCGGCATCGACGAGCCCGTCGAGGTGACCGTCACGCGCGACGCCATACCCATCAAGAGCATCGACGCAGCCATGATGCTCGACAAGCGCACGGGCTACATCCGCCTCTCGCGCTTCGCCCGCACCTCGGGCGACGAGCTGTCTGAGGCCATCGAAAGCCTGCGCGGCGAGGGCATGAAGGGTCTGATACTCGACCTGCGCGGCAACAGCGGAGGCTACCTCGACCAGGCCATAGCCATAGCCGACGAGTTTCTGCCCGAGGGCCGGCTGATAGTCTACACCGAGGACCGCAACCGCCAGCGCATGAGCGAGTACAGCGACGGCAACGGCTCGGCCCAGGATATCCCCCTGGCGGTGCTCATCGACGAGGAGAGCGCCTCGTCGAGCGAGATTCTGGCCGGCGCGCTGCAGGACAACGACCGCGGCACCATCATCGGCCGCCGCTCATTCGGCAAGGGACTGGTGCAGCGGCAGATACCTTATTCCGACGGCTCGGCGCTGCGGCTCACCGTGGCCCGCTACTACACCCCCTCGGGCCGCTCGATACAAAAACCTTACAAGGCCGGCGAGGGCGAGGCCTACGGCCGCGAGCTGATAGAGCGCTATGTGCACAGCGAGTATTTCTCGGCCGACAGCATACGTTTCGACGACTCGCTGCGGTATACGACCCTCTCGGGCCGCACGGTCTACGGCGGCGGAGGCATCATGCCCGACGAGTTCGTGCCGCTGGACACCACGCGCATGACGCGCTACTTCGTCGAAGTCTCGGGCCGCAACATAATCTACCGCTACGCCATGGACTACGCCGACCGTCACCGCGAGGCGCTCAACTCGGTGCGCAGCGTTGACGAGCTGCGGGCGCTGCTCGATGCCGACAGAGGTCTGTTCGCCGACTTCGTGAACTATGCCGCGCAGCGAGGCGTGGCCTACGACGCCCGTCAGGCCTATGTCTCGCGCGAGATAATCGTAGCGCAGCTGCGTGCCTACATAGGCCGCAACACGCCTCTGGAGGATGCCGGATTCTATGCCATGATATACCCCATAGACCCGGTTCTGAAGCGTGCCGTCGAGGTTCTGTCCCGCGAGGAGGGCCCGGAGGCTGCGCAATAGCCGCGCTCGGAGGCAATCATGCTCCCCGCCCCGTACGGAGCGGGGATTTTTTTGCGGCTGAAGCGGCCGGAACTAATCTTTTATGTTAACAAAACGTTAAGATTGTCAGATTTTTTTGGCCGTTAGAGCGATTCGGGTTATTTTCGAATCCCGAAACATACATTGTATCATGAGCGAATTATACATTGCCATAATAGTCATTCTCGGCGTGCTCGCCGTTTCGGGACTCTTCTTCGGCGTGACCAACGATGCGGTCAACTTCCTCAATTCGGCCATAGGCTCCAAGGCGGCGCCCATGCAGACCATCCTGACGGTCGCCTCGGCGGGTATAATCATCGGCGTGGTGACCTCGAGCGGAATGATGGAGGTGGCCCGCAACGGAATGTTCAACCCGAGCCTGTTCACGTTCCACGAGGTGATGGTGCTCTACCTGGGCGTGATGTTCGCCAACATCATCCTGCTGAACCTCTACAAGTCGCTGGGCCTGCCGACCTCGACCACCGTCTCGCTCATATTCTGTCTGCTGGGTTCGGCCGTGGCGGTGTCGACGTTCAAAATTGCGGCCAGCGAGGCGCTGAACATCAGTGATTTGGGCGAGTTTATCAACACCTCGCGCGCCATGGGTATCGTCTCGGCCATACTGCTGTCGGTGGTGCTGGCATTCTCGTGCGGCTCGCTGGTGATGTACATCTCGCGCATGATTTTCTCGTTCCGCTACACGAGCATGTTCCGCCGCCTGGGCGCCTTCTGGTGCGGAATATCGCTCACGGCCATAGTCTACGTGGCCGTGTTCAAGGGCCTCAAGTCGGTGCTTGCCGACAACCCCGTCATAGAGTTCGTCAACGAACACACGCTGGCCTCGCTGGCCGGCTGCTGGGTGGTCTGCTCGCTGGTGCTCTTCTTCCTGCAGCGGCTCAAAATCAATATCCTGCGCATAACCATCCTCTCGGGTTCGTTCGCTCTGGCCCTCTCGTTCGCCGGAAACGACCTTGTGAACTTCATCGGTGTTCCGGTGGCGGGCTTCGACGCCTACAGCGTGGCGCAGACCACGGGCGACGCCTCGATGTCCATGACGGCGCTCAACGACAACGTGCCGGCCAACTTCTACCTGCTGCTGACGGCCGGAGCCATCATGATAGTGGCTCTGTGGACGCAGCGCAAGGCCATGGCGCGCCTGACCGAGCGCGAGATGTCGCTCACCTCGGCGCAGGAGGATTCGGGCGTGCAGAGCGACTCGTCGGCATTTTCCAGAACTCTGGTGCGTGCGGCCCTTAACATCAACACGGCCCTCGAGACCATAGTCCCCGAGAGCATCCGCACCCGCGTGGCGCGCCGGTTCGAGTATGCCGACATCGAGCACAGCGGCGCCCCCTACGACATGATACGCGCGGCGGTGAACCTGACCACCTCGGCCATGCTCATCTCGATGGCTACGTCGTTCAAGCTGCCGCTCTCGACCACCTACGTATGTTTCATGGTGGCCATGGGTACGTCGCTGGCCGACCGCGCCTGGGGCCGCGAGAGCGCCGTCTACCGCATCACGGGCGTGATGACCGTCATCGCCGGATGGTTCGTGACCGCTCTGGGCGGATTCATCATAGCCTACATCGTGGGTCTGGTGCTCATCTACGGCGGAACGGTGGCATTCGTCATAACGACCGTCATGTGCGGCTATATGCTCATCCGCAGCAACTTCGGCAAAAAGGAGGAGAGCCCGGAGGCTGTGCGCTCGAACTCGGGCGAGGATATGCTCTCGACCATCACCGCCGAGGTCTGCTCGACCATGGAGCGCACCACGCGCCTCTATGACAGAACGCTGATTGCCGTGTTCAAGGAGAACCGCAAGGTGCTGCGCGAGATAGTCAACGAGTCGGAGGAGCTGTACCGCCTTTCGCGCGACCGCAAATACTCGCTGCTGCCCACAATCCGCAAACTCAAGGGCGCCGATCTGGACACGGCCCAGTACTACGTGCAGGCCGTCGACTACCTGAACGAGATGACCAAGTCGCTGGTGCACATCACCCGCCCGGCCTACGACCATATAGACAACAACCACGAGGGTTTGTCCAAGGAGCAGACCGAGGATTTGATGCACATAAACGACGAGGTGGAGAACATCTACCGCCAGATAAACATGATGCTCCGCTCGGGCAACTTCGACAGCATCGATACGGTGCTGGCCTTGCGCGACAACCTCTTCGAGCAGATTGCCACGGCCATCAAGACCGAGCTCGAGCGCATCACCTCCAACAGCGTGCACACCAAGGCCAGCATGCTCTACATGAACATCCTGAACGAGACCAAGAGCATGGTCCTGCAGTCGCGCAACCTGCTGAAGGCGCAGCGCTACTTCCTCGAAAACAAGGGAATACTCAAGAGCTGGCTCTATTACAACAACTAACGCTTCGTGCCCTTCGCGCCTTTAGGGGCCGCGCCCGTATGCCTGGGTGCGGCCTCTCTTTTTGCGCTCCGGGCGGGCGAGAGTCTGCCGGCTGAACGGTCGCTGCGGGCGAAGAAATAGGCTTTCTGCGCGCGCTTGTCGTCCTGCGAGCGGGCCACATAGACCGGCCGGCCCGTGTAGGGGTTTTCGCCCGTGTAGAACATCACCGACGAGAGCGTCATGGGCGTGGGCGTGAGGTCCTGCACCTGCTCGAGGGTGAAGTGCATGCGTCCGAGCACTTTGTGCGCGAGCGCCGCCATGTCGCGCTCGGTGCAGCCGGGGTGCGACGATATGAAGTAGGGTATGAGCTGGTAGCGCAGCCCGTTGCGGCTGCATATCTCGCGAAAGCGTTCGTTGAGCTGCTCGAACATGGCGAAGGGCGGCTTGCGCATCAGCTCGAGCACATGCTCCTCGGTGTGTTCGGGCGCGACCTTCAGACGGCCCGAGGTGTGGCGCCGTATGACGGTCTCGAGATATGGCGAGTCGTCGAACAGGTCGTAGCGTATGCCGCTGCCGATGTATGCGCGCTTTATGCCTTTGACGGCGCATATCCTGTCGTAGAGCTCTATCAGGGGCCGGTGGTCGTTGTCGAGGTTGCGGCAGCGCGAGGGGTGCAGGCACGAGGGCCGGCGGCAGCGGCGGCAGAGCTCTGTGTCGCGGCCGTGCATGCCGTACATGTTGGCCGACGGGCCGCCTATGTCGGAGAGGTGGCCGCGGAAGTCGGGCATCTGCTTTATGCGCTCGATTTCGGCCATTATCGAACGCTGGCTGCGCGAGCTGATGAACTTGCCCTGATGCGCCGATATGGTGCAGAAGGAGCAGCCGCCGAAGCAGCCGCGGTGTATGTTGACCGAGAATTTTATCATCTCCCACGCCGGTATGGCTCCCTTGCCGTCGTAGCGCGGGTGCGGCGCCCGCTCGTAGGGCAAGTCGAAGGCGCTGTCGAGCTCGTCGGAGCTCAGCGGCGGATGGGGAGGGTTGATTACCACGCAACGGTCGGCCACGGGCTCGACCAGCACGCTCTCGGGCTCCATGAGGTTGCTCTGCGTCTCGACGGTGCAGAACGCCGCGCCGAAGGCGCGCTTGTCGCGCAGCTGCTCCTCGTGCGAGGGGAGCATTATGGTGCGGGCGGGGTCCAGGCGGCCGGCATAGTCGCCCGGGGCGACGAAAGCCACCTGCCGCAGCTTGCGCAGCAGCTTGATGTTGAATCCGTTGCGCACGGCGCGAGCAACCTCGCGCGTGACCTTCTCGCCCATGCCGTATGTCAGCAGGTCGGCGCCGCTGTCGATGAGTATGGGCGCCATGAGCGAGTCGCTGGCGTAGTCGTAGTGCGTGAACCGCCGCAGCGAGGCCTCGATGCCGCCGATGACTACCGGGACATTGGGGTAGAGTCGCTTGAGTATGCGCGTGTAGGTGGTCACGGCATAGTCGGGGCGGAATCCCGCCTTGCCGCCGGCCGTGTAGGCATCGTCGCTGCGCAGGCGCAGGTTGGCCGTGTAGCGGTTGACCATCGAGTCCATGGCTCCGGCCGTCACGCCGAAGAAGAGCCTCGGCGCCCCGAGCTTGCGGAAGTCGCGCAGGTCGTCGCGCCAGTTGGGCTGCGGAACGATGGCCACGCGCAGACCCTCATCCTCGAGCAGGCGCCCTATGACCGCCGCACCGAACGAGGGGTGGTCGACATAGGCGTCGCCCGTGAAGAGTATCACGTCGGCGCGGTCCCAGCCGCGCGCCTGCATCTCTTTGACGGAAGTGGGTAGAAACACGGCTGAGAGTCAGAGTTCTGAATTTTGGATTGTATAGGTCTGCCACCTGTCGACCACGGCGGCGAAGTCGTCGGGCAGCGGGCTGTCGAAGAAGACCTCGCGGCCGGTTGCGGGGTGCACGAAGCCCAGGCAGCGGGCATGCAGCGCCTGGCGGGGCATGAGCTCGAAGCAGTTTTCGACAAAACGGCGGTATTTGGCGAATGTCGTGCCCTTGAGTATGCGGTCGCCGCCGTAGCGTTCGTCGGCGAAGAGCGGGTGGCCTATCCACTGCATGTGAGTGCGTATCTGGTGCGTGCGGCCGGTCTCCAGGCGGCACTCGACGAGTGTCACGTAGCCGAAGCGGCGCAGCACCTTCCAGTGGGTTACGGCATGTTTGCCCTCGCTGCCGTCGGGATAGACGCTCATGGTGGTGCGGTCGCGGCGCGAGCGGCCGATGTTGCCCTCGATCGTACCCTCGTCGGTCTCGAAGTCGCCCCACACGAGGGCCGTGTAGCGGCGCGTGACGGTGTGGTCGAAGAACTGCTTGGCAAGACGCGCATGGGCCCGTTCGCTCTTGGCTATCACCAGCAAACCTGAGGTGTCCTTGTCTATGCGGTGCACCAGACCTACTCGCGACTCGTCGCCGCCGGCGGGCGGCAGGTCGCGCAGATGCCACGCCAGAGCGTTGACCAGCGTGCCGTCGAAGTTGCCGTGGCCGGGGTGAACCACCATGCCTGCTGGTTTGTTGACTATCAGCAGCTCGTCGTCCTCGTAGAGTATGTCGAGCGGAATCTGCTGCGCGACGATCTCGGTCTCGCGGCGCGGGTATGGCATAACTATCGATATGCGGTCCAGCGGCTTGACCTTGTAGCTGGCCTTGGCGGGACGGCCGTTGACCAGTATGTTGCCCTCGTCGGCCGCGGTCTGTATGCGGTTGCGCGAGCAGTGCTCCATGCGGCAGGTGAGGAACTTGTCGAGCCGCAGAGGGCTCTGTCCCCTGTCGGCCGTTATGGCGAAGTGCTCGTAGAGCTCCTCGCGCTCCTCGTCCAGGGTCTGGTCGTCGGTGAGCGGCGCGGCAGCCATGGCCGCAGCCCTTATGTCGTCGGTAGTCTCTTTCACTCTATCTCCTTAAGTAACAGACTGTCTATGCCGTCCGATGTGCGCTCGCCGCCCTCGTTGAGGCGTATGGCCTGCTGCATTGCGCGGTCGGCAGCCAGGCTGGCCGACTCGATGCGCGAGGCGTCGAGGGTCAGGTCGAGCGATATTTCGGCTCCCAATGGCGACTCCGTGCCGGGCGTAAGGCTCTGCGCCCAGACTGCGGCGTTGTCGGCCGTCAGACGGTCTATGTCGTCGGCCATGCGCACGCGTCCGACATTCAGTCCGGCCTCCCAGAGGCGGCCCTTGGCTGCGCGCAGGGTGAGTCCTATGACCTTGGGCACGGCCGTCACGCTGCCCTCGGCAGCTCCCACGCGCAGCGTCACGCCCGAGCCCTGCTCGATTTTCAGAGGGCTGTCGCGCTCTATGCGTCGGCCGTCATAGGACTGCTCGAGCACGAAGTTGGTGGCCATGTTGTCGATGTATATGAGCCGCTCGATCTCCAGGCCGGCTGTCTCGAGCATGTTCTTGGCCTGGCGCAAGGAGCGGCCTGCAACATAGGGCACGTCGACCATCTTGCGGCCGTAGGCGTTGATTGTCAGGTATATCGTGCGGCCAGGCTTTACCTCCGTGCCGCCTGCGGGCAGCTGGTCGAGCACCGCGCCGCCGTCGTATGAGGCCACGAAGAGCGAGTCGTTGACAAAAAGCCTCAGGTCGTTGTGCTGCGCCAGGCGCTGCGCCTCGCTGAAGGGCATGCCCGTGAAGTCGGGCACCGTGCGGCGGGAGTTGTGGCGCGTGCCAGCCTGCATGATGAAGTGCGAGGCGAGTGCCAGCACTGCCAGCACTGCGCAGATGGCCACTGCGTGGTACAGCAGCGGATAGCGGCTGCGGATATTTCGCAGGCCGCCTTCAGGTCGGGTTTTATTGTTCATGTCGCGTAATTTCGTTGTAATGCGTATCTCTCTCCACGGCTCGCAGTCCGGCGCGTCGGGCCATGGCGTGAATCTCGGCTATGGTCATCGTCGGGCGGCTGTCGTCGGCGCCGGCCATGGAGTATATCCTGGTCGAGTCGTCTATGGTGCCGTCGAGGTCGTCGGCGCCGAAGCCCAGGGCCCGCTCGGCCGTCTGCTTGCCGTACATGACCCAGTAGGCCTTGATGTGGGGTATGTTGTCCAGATAGATGCGGCTCAGGGCCAGCATCCTCATATCCTCGTCGGCCGAGACCTCGCCCGCGTGCGAGAGCATGTTGCCGCGGCTGCGGAACTTGAGGGGTATGAATGCGTCGAATCCGCCCGTGAGGTCCTGCTGGCGGCGCAGGCGGTCGAGGTGGTCGATGCGCTGCCCGAAGGTCTCGACATGGCCGTAGAGTATGGTGGCGTTGGTGCGTATGCCCATGCGGTGGGCGGCGTCGTGCACGGCCAGCCATTCGGCGGCCGTACCCTTCTCGGGGCATATGCGGCTGCGCAGTTGCTCGTCGAATATCTCGGCTCCGCCGCCCGGTATGGCCGTCATGCCGGCGCTGGCGAGCATCTCCAGGCCCTCGTGCGTGGTCAGGCCCGACTTGCGGAACATGTAGGCCAGCTCCACGGCCGTGAAGGCCTTGACGGCCGCCTCGGGCATCAGCGCCCGGATGCGGCGTATGAGTTCGGCGTAGTAGGCCGTGTCGCGCTCGGGATGCACGCCGCCCACGATGTGCACCTCGGTGAATCCGCGGCCCAGGCGGCTGCGCACCGACTCCTCCATCTGTTCGATGGTGTACTCCCACGCCTCGGGGCTGCCCTTGGGCCGGCGGTAGGAGCAGAAGCGGCAGTTGAAGGCGCAGATGTTCGTGGGCTCGATGTGGAAGTTGCGGTTGTAGAAGACCTTGTCGCCGCTGGCGCGTCTCTTGGCTTCGGCAGCCAGCTGTCCGAGCAATTCGAGCGGAGCGCTCTGCAGACAGAGCGCTTCGTCGGCACCGATGCGCTCGGCGCGTCGGACCTTGTCGGCTATTATGCGCAGTGTGTGGTTCATGCGGCTACTTGGGTGCTTTGACGTAGAGATAAATGGCTATGCCCAGATATATCACGTTGGGAGTCCACACAGCTATGCCCGGGTTGACGGAGCCGCTCTTGGCGAACTCCTCGGCGAAGCGGTTGAAGAGTATGTAGGAGAAGCAGAGCGCCGTGCCTATTCCGATGTGCAGGCCGGTGCCTCCGCGCACCTTGCGCGAGGAGAGCGACACGCCTATGAGCGTGAGCACGAAGGTTCCCAGCGGATATGAGAATCGCGTGTGCTTCTCGACCTCGATGATGTTTATCGAGCCCGAGCCCTTGGCGCGCTGCGCCTCGAGGAAACGGTCGAGTTCGCGGATTTTCAGCGTTTTGATCATGTGCGAAATCTGTCCTATCTCGGCCACGTCGAGGTTTATGAGCGTGTCGAGGTTGCGGAAGCGGGCGAAGGTCTCGTTGCCGAGCGAGTCGAACGTGCGCAGCGTGTAGCGCTGTGCGCTCCACCTCTTGGTTTCGGGGTCGAAGCGGGCCTCGGCGGCCTCGAGCGAGCGCACGATGGTGCCGCCGTCGTACTCCTCGAGGGTGAAGAACGAGGCGGTGCTCTGGCCGTCGTTGTAGCCGCGGATGTAGACGAACTGTCCGGGTTCGGTCTGGCGGTAGATGTGTCGGTCGTACTTGGTGTTCAGTCGGCTGCGCAGGTGTTTGTTCTCGAAGGCCACCTTGTCGCGCTGCGCAACGGGTATGACCCACATGTTCAGCGACAGCGATGCGGCCGATATTATCAGCGCGCCGATGAAGTAGGGCCACATGAGCCTGCGGAAGCTCATGCCGCCCGAGAGCATGGCTATGATTTCGGTCTGGTAGGCCATCTTCGAGGTGAAGAATATCACGGCGATGAAGGTGAACAGACCGCTGAACTGGTTGATGAAGTAGGGTATGAAGTTGATGTAGTAGTCGAAAATCACCTCGCGGACGCTGGCCTTGGTCTCGGTGAAGTCGTCGATTTTCTCCACGTAGTCGAATATGACCACGATGACTATTATCATCGCTATGGCGAAGATATAGGTTCCGAGAAACTTGCCGATGATGTAGCGGTCGAGAATCTTTATGCCGGGAAAACGGAGTTTCATGCGCTTGATCGATTGTTTTCTTTCAGAGTCTTCGGCTGAGCTGCTGCACGGCCTGCTCCTTCCAGCTGAGGAAGTCGCCGGCGAGGATGTGCTGGCGCGCCTGGGCTGTGAGTCTCAGGTAGAAGGCTATGTTGTGCAGCGAGGCTATCTGTGCGGCGAGCATCTCGCGCGCCGTGACCAGGTGGTGCAGGTAGGCCTTGGTGTAGATGCGGTCGACGAACGAGGTGCCCTCGGGGTCGATGGGCGAGAAGTCGTCGGCCCACTTGCGGTTGCGTATGTTGATTGTTCCCTGGCTGGTGAAGAGCTGTCCGTTGCGGCCGTTGCGCGTGGGCATCACGCAGTCGAACATGTCCACACCGCGCGCTATGCCCTCGAGTATGTTGGCCGGCGTGCCGACACCCATCAGGTAGCGCGGGCGGTCCTCAGGCAGCACCGCGTTGACGGTCTCGAGCATCTGGTACATCACATCTGTGGGTTCGCCGACGGCCAGACCGCCTATGGCATAGCCGTCGGCGTCGTACTGTTTGACGTTCTCGGCCGCGCGGACCCTCAGGTCGGGGTAGGTGCAGCCCTGCACTATGGGGAAGAGCGACTGCGAGTGTCCGTACTCGGGCCGCGTCTGGTGGAAGCGGTTGAAGCAGCGGTCGAGCCACCTCTCGGTCAGCGCCAGCGACTTGGCGGCATACTCGCGCGTCGAGTCGCCCGGGGGGCACTCGTCGAAGGCCATCATGATGTCGGCGCCGATTATGCGCTGCGTGTCGACCACGTTTTCGGGTGTGAACAGGTGGGGCGAGCCGTCGATGTGCGAGCGGAAGCGGCAGCCTTCGTCGGTGAGCTTGCGGCATGCGGCCAGCGAGAAGACCTGGAATCCGCCGCTGTCGGTGAGCATCGGACCCTCCCACGTCGAGAATCGGTGCACGCCTCCCGCGCGGCGCAGTATGTCGGTGCCGGGCCGCAGGTAGAGGTGGTAGGTGTTGGCGAGTATTATCTGCGCGCGGGCCTCGTCGCGCACGTCGCGGTGGAAGACGCCCTTCACGGCGGCAGCCGTGCCCACGGGCATGAACACCGGCGTGAGGATGGTTCCGTGGTCGGTGACTATCTCGGCGGCGCGTGCGGCGCACGACTGATCCTTGTGTTGCAGGGTGAACTTCATACAGCGCAAAAATACTAAAAATCCGCGAATTTCCGCTCCGTCGCCGCCGGAGGTGAAATTTAGCCTTCATTTGGAGCCGGCGGCTTCGGTTTTTTGAGTTAAAAGAGTTATCTTTGCAGGACGTAAAAAGGGCTTCTTTCCAGTATGGAGTATCTCGATATTTTTCTCTCGCGCTACGGTTGGACCGGAGTGGCTTTGGCCGCGCTGCTGATAGTCTCGCTGGTCATGCAGATATGCCGCTATGCGGTCGTCTACGGGCGTATAGCCTCCTACCGCAGCTCGCGCCGCGAGTCGGTTCTCGGCAGCGAACCGCCCATATCGGTGGTCGTGCCCATGTTCTCGGAGAACATGCCCTTCGTGGTCGAGACGCTCCCGCTGCTGCTGGGTCAGGTCTACGACAAGTTCCAGATAGTGATAGTCTACGTCGGCGGCGACAACGACTTCTACGACGACTTGGCCTCCATGCAGGAGCACCTGCCCAATCTGTCGACCACCAAAATCGAGTACAACCCCCGCTTTCCGATATCGGTCAAGATGGCGCTCAACGTGGGCATCAAGTCGGCGCGCTACGAGCACATAGTCATCACTACGGTCGAGGCCCGTCCCTCGTCGCCCAAGTGGCTGGCGACCATGGGCCGCGGATTCACCAAGGGCGACATAGTCGTGGGTTACTGCGGCGTGGAGCAGGGCAGCGGCTTCGCGCGCCGAATAATCCGCACCGACCGCCTGCTCTGGTCGGCCGAGTGGCTGGCCGCCGCCGTCCGCCGCCGCCCCTACCGCGGCATACGCCACAATCTGGGCTTCACCAAGAGCCTATACTTCGGTTCCAACGGCTTCAACCGTCTGAATATGAACATCGGCGAAGACGACCTCTACATGCAGAGCATCATGACGCGCCAGAATGTCTGCCCCGTGCTTTCGTCCAACGGCGCGGTCGTCGAGTCGGCCTGGGGAGGCCTGGGCTGGTGGGTGGCGCAGCGCCGACGCTACGGCGCCGCGCACGAGTTCTATCCCGGCCGCGTGAGGCGGTACATGTGCTCGGAGATGGTCAGCCGGATACTCTTTTTCGCCTCCGTGGCAGCCGCCGCGGTGATAATGCCGGCCGAGTTCGCGCTGACGGCGGCCGGTTTGGCGCTGCTGCGCTGGCTGGTGGTGCTGCTGAGCATAAGACGCGTGGCACGCCGTCTGGGCGAGCAGAAGATTGTGGCCGGCTATATCCTCTACGACCTCTTCTCGCCGCTGCTGGGTCTGACGGTCGCCGTCAGCTCGCTGCGCAAAGACCCCGCCGTATGGAGATAGAGGAGTATATCGTGGCCGACGACCGCCGCCTGGCCGAGCTGGTCGTGGGGGGCGACGACGCGGCTTTCGAGTATCTTTTCGACCGCTACCGCAAGGCCGTCTACGGCCTGTTTCTGCAGCGCACGGGCAGTCCCGACGATGCCAGCGACCTGCTGCAGGAGACATTCATCAAGGTCTATATCAACATCCGCCGTTACAGCGCCGACTACACCTTCGGACAGTGGCTCTACACCATAGCGCGCAACACGTTCGTCGACTTCGTGCGCAAGAGCCGCGACGAGGTGCCGCTCGACGGGCGCTTTTCGATTCCGGTGGCCAGCAGCGTGCCCACGCCCGAGGAGCGGTTCATAAACCTGCAGCAGCGAGCCCGGCTCGAGGGCTGCATGAAGCGCATGAGCCCCGGCTACCGGCGCCTTATCGAGATGCGATTCTTCGAGGAGCTCTCCTACGAGGAGATTGCCGAGCGGCTGACGATGCCCATGGGCACCGTCAAGACACGCATCCACCGCGCACGCGCACGTCTCTGCACCCTCATCTTGGAGGGCGATGCGGGACGATGATTTCGCACGCGATTTGATACATCCCCGACCGTATGAAAAGACTCCTTACACTTGCCGCGACACTGTTGGCCATGGCAGCCGCTACGGCTCAGGTGCGTTTCGAGACGGCTTCGCCCTCGCGGCTCAGGCAGCGCGCCGCCGAGCAGCACAAGCTCATATTCATGGATTTGACCGCCTCGTGGTGCGGGCCATGCCGCGATATGGCGCGCAAGGTGTTCACCGACAAGCAGGTGGGTGAATTCATGGATGCTGGATTTCTGTGCGTGAAAATCGACGTCGACACCGACGAGGGCCAAGCCATCGCCAACGCTTATGAGGTGCAGTATATTCCCACCTATCTGATATTCGCGCCCGACATGGAACTCATAGGCCGCAGCTCGGGCGCACGCTCCAGGGAGAACTTCATAAAGGATATGCAGACCGTGCTCGACCACTACCGCAAGCTCTACCCCGAGGCCGAGGACGCTGTGCAGCCCTCGGAGTGATGTCGTGCGGCCGTGCGCCGCAGCTCTACGACATTCCCTTCTTGGCTATCAGCCACGCCAGACGGTTGTAGAGCCTCATTGCTGCGGGCCGCCACGATGCCGGCAGCGCGTTGAGTATGCGCAGCTTGGCCAGCGCGAAGCGGTTCTGGCGCGTGCCGGCGAAGAAGCGTGCCGTGCGCCGGGCCTCGGCCGTGCCGCCGCGGGTGCTGATGACGAGCGCCTTGCCCAAAGCCACGCGGGCCACATATTCGTTGGATATGTCCGAGTATTGCGGGCCGTAGAGCTGCTCGAGCGAGTAGTCGCTCTTTTCGGGGGTGTATGTGGCTGCGGAGTTGTTCTGCGTGCCGCGCGAGTATATCACCAATCTTTCGGGCAGGAATCCCACGCTGGCCCTGCGCGCCATTAATGTCCACAGATACTGGTCCTCGCCGAGTTTCATGCCCTCGGGAAAGCCGCCGCACTCGAGCGCCGTCTGGCGGTGGAGCAGAGCGGCCGAGGGTATGAGCACGTAGCGCGACATCGACTCGGCGAAGAAGTCGACCGGTCCGCGGCGGTCGGGCGTGCGGCCCGGCACCACGCGTCCCTTTTGGTCGCGCACGAAGAATCCCGAGCCGAAGGCGCGGCACTGGGGGAACTCGTGTATGGCGCGCGAGACGTGCTGCAGATATTGCGGCATCCACTCGTCGTCGGCATCGAGCAGCGCGACCCACTCGCCTGCAGCTTCGCGCATGGCGCGGTTGCGGGCCGCCGAGACTCCGGCGTTGCTCTGGCGCAGCAGCCGTATCATGGGCGAGGTGAAGGACTCGACAATCTCAGCCGAGCCGTCGTCCGAGCCGTCGTCGACCACTATTATCTCGAGTGGCGCCAGCGTCTGGGCCAGCACCGACGAGAGTGCGGCGCCTATGGTGTCGCGCTTGCGGTAGAGAGGTATTATGACCGATATGTTGTCAGATCTCATAGGCCGACTTTTCGGGAGCCACGGCGTCGAATGCCGCTCGCAGCCGTTCGGCTGCCGTGTCGAAATCGGTTATCTTGTCGCTGTCGTTGATGCAGACCATGCGCCAGCGCTTGGCGGCTATGTCGCGGCATATGTCGTCGAGCGTGTAGTCCGATATGGTCATCAGGCGGCAGTCGCCCATGCCCCGCGGCTTGAAGTCGCCGCGCACCAGCGTGTCGTAGCGTATGAGCCAGTGCGAGAGGTCCGACAGGTTGCGGATGCGGTGCATGCAGGTCTCGTGCAGACGCTCGCCCCACAAATCCCACGCCTCGGCGAAGCGGCTCTTGAGGTAGGGCTGCGGCATGTGCGTGTCCAGAAGTCCCGAGAAGTGGTCCCACGGCATGAGTGAGAGGGTCTTGAGCAGGTTGCCCGCGCCGTAGCGCAGCGAGAACCACTTTCCGAAGTGCTGTTTGACGCTGCGGCTCTTGGGATGGCGCTCGTTGATTAGCTGCATGTCATTCTGGACGATGTGGCCTATGGGCGAGGTCTCGATGATGCTCAGCCGGGCTATGTCGCGCGGAAGTCCCTCGGGGGAGAAGAAATCCTCGGGGCGGCACTCGCGCGTGAGGAACATGTCGTCGTTGAAGAGCACGAAGTGCTCGGCCAGACCCTCCACGCGGTGCAGGTTGAGCTCTATGGCGTTGGAGTTGAATGTCTGCAGGTACTGCGAGGGTATGAAGTCGGGATGGTTGACCACATGCAGCTTGGGGTGGGTGGTATTGAGCCACTGCGGCAGATGTCCCCAGGTGACGAAGTGTATGCGCCGCACCCACGGTGCGAATCTCTCGACCGTGCGGAACCAGTAGTCGAGGTTGCGCCAGTCGCGGTAGCGCACCTCCGAAGCATCGGCATTCTCGGCGATGCGGGCCTTGCGGAATTCGCCGCGCCACTCGGGGTCGTCGCCGTTGACCCAGAGGATTACGAAATCGATTTGCTGCATATGTTCTTGGCTGTTGAGGGTTTTTCAGTGCTCTATTTTCCGAAATAACCGCGTTTGATGAGCATCTCGGCTATCTGCACGGCATTCAGCGCCGCGCCCTTCTTTATCTGGTCGCTCACGCACCAGAAGGTCAGTCCGTTCTGGCAGGTCAGATCCTTGCGGATGCGGCCCACGTAGACCGGCTCCTTGCCGGCGATGAAGAGCGGCATGGGGTAGACCTTGTCGGCCGGCTGGTCCATCAGCACCACGCCCTCGGCCGCGGCGAAGGCCTCGCGTGCCTGCTCGACCGATACGGGCTGCTCGGTCTCGACCCACACGCTCTCGGAGTGGGCGCGGAGCACCGGCACGCGCACGCACGTGGCCGACACCTGCACGTCGGAGTGCATGATTTTGCGCGTCTCGTTGAACATCTTCATCTCCTCCTTCGTATAGCCGTTGTCGGTGAAGACGTCGATATGGGGGATGACGTTATAAGCCAGCTGGTAGGCGAACTTCTCCACCTTCGGCTCGCCGCCTTCGGCCAGCGACTTGTGCTGCTCCTGCAACTCGGCCATGGCCTGTGCGCCGGCGCCGCTGGCCGACTGGTAGGTCGACACGTGCACGCGGCGGATGTGCGAGAGGTTCTCGATGGCCTTGAGCGCCACGACCATCTGAATGGTCGTGCAGTTGGGGTTGGCTATGATGCGGCGCGGAGCGTCGAGAGCATCGTCGGGGTTGACCTCGGGAACCACCAGAGGCACGTCGTCGTCCATGCGGAAGGCCGACGAGTTGTCGATCATCAGCGTGCCGTGCTTGGTTATCGTCTCGGCGAACTCCTTCGAGGTGCCGCCGCCGGCCGAGACAAGAGCCAGGTCCACGCCCTTGAAGTCGTCGTTGTGCTGCAGCAGCTTGACCGTCAGCTTGCGGCCGCGGAACTCATAGGTGCGGCCCGCGCTGCGCTCGGAGCCGAAGAGCAGCAGCTCGTCTGCCGGAAAATTGTGTTGGTCGAGTATTTTCAGAAACTCCTGTCCGACGGCGCCGCTGGCGCCTACGATTGCAACTTTCATAATGTTTCGTTTTACTTTTGGCTTGTTCGGGGGTTATCTATTTTGGCGATTCTCCGTATCGGCTGGCCTGAGGCATGCTGTCCTGACACAGGAGTATGCTGTATATTGCGTGCGGCCGAGATTGTAGCCTCGGGGAACGAGAGCGGTTGTAGTGCCGTTAAAGTTCATGCTGCGTTATTCGAAAAATTCATCGTCGAAATCGTCGGAGCGGCTCTCTGTGACGGTCGAATCCTCGATAGGCGCGAGGTTGTTGCAGTCGAAGACCGGCATCGACGCGGGGCGGTCGAAGAGGTCCGAGCGGCTGACGCCCAGACGCGGATTGTCGTAGACCTTGGTCATGAATTCGCCGACGATGGGCAGAGCCAGCACGCTGCCCTCGCCGCCCGAACGCAGGTGCACCTGCTGGTCCTCGGCGCCGACCCATGCGCCGGCTGCCAGGTTGGGCGTGACGCACATGAACCAGGCGTCGCGGTTCTCGTTCGAGGTGCCGGTCTTGCCGCCCATCTCGACGTCGCGCATGCCGAACTGCGAGACCATGCGGTAGCCGGTGCCGTGCTTGACCACGTTTTGCAGCATCTGCAGCATGGTGTATGCCGTGCGTTCGCCCACGGCGTCCTGCGACTGGGGCACGAAGCTCGAGATGAGGTTGCCCTGGCGGTCTTCGATGCGGGTGACGAATATGGGGTCGGTGTGCACGCCCTTGTTGGCGAATGTCGAGAAGGCGCTGACCAGCTCGAAGACATTCGATTCGGAGGAGCCGAGACAGAGTGCATAGACCGGGTCTATGAAGCTGCGGATGCCCATGTTGTGGATGAAGTCGGCCACGGCTTCGGGCTGCTTGGCCTGCTTCATTATCCATGCCGAGTAGTTGTTGCGGCTGCGGGCCAGACCCCACTGCAGGGGGTAGAGCACGCCGTCGTACTCGACCTTGCCGGCCTCCTTGGGCGACCATACGGTGCCGTTGGGCGTCTCGATGGTCACGGGCAGGTTGGGCACGGGGGTGCAGGGGTTCATGCCCAGGTGGTCTATGGCGAAGGTGTAGATGAAGGGTTTGATGGTCGAACCTATCTGGCGCTTGCCCTGCTTGGCCATGTCGTACTTGAAGTAGCGGAAGTTGGGGCCGCCTACATAGGCCTTGACGTGGCCCGTGCGGGGGTCGGTGGCCACGAATCCGGCGCGCATGATGCGCTTGTGGTGCAGAATCGAGTCGCGCGGGGTCATGACGGTGTCGCGCTCGCCCTTGAAGGTGAAGACCTTCATGTTGCAGGGGCGGTCGAAGCTCTCGGCAATCTCCTTGTCCGAGGCTCCGTCGTTCTTCATCCTGTACCAGCGGTCGGAGTAGCGCATGGCGCGGCTGATGATTCGCTCGCGCTCCTCGCGGTCGGTGTCGAACAGCACGCCGGTGTTGCGCACCTGGGCATCCATGCGGGGCTGTATGACCGTGGCCAGCTGTTTCTGCACGGCCTGCTCGGCATAGGTCTGCATGGCGGCGTTGATGGTGGTATAGATTTTCAGTCCGTCGCGGTAGATGTCGTAGGGCGTGCCGTCGGCCTTGCGGTTCTTGCGGCACCAGCCGTAGATGGGGTTCTCGTCATACTCCTTGACAGCCTGCTCGTAGTCCCACTGGGTGTAGAACTGGCGGCGTACGGGGCGGTCGGCGTTCATGACCAGGCGCAGCATCTCGCGGAAGTAGGTCGCCTCGCCTTCGTTGTGCGACACGGGACGGTAGTCGAGAATCAGCGGCAGGGCGGCTATCGAGTCGCACTCGGCCTGCGTGATGGCTCCGGCTGCGGCCATTCGCGCCAGCACGAGGTTGCGGCGCGCCACGGCATTTTCGGGGTTGCGCACGGGCGAGTAGCGCGTGGGGGCGTTGACCACGCCCACGAGCACGGCGGCCTCCTGGATGTTCAGGTCGCGGGGCTCCTTGTTGAAGAATGTGGCTGCGGCCGACTTTATGCCGTAGGCGTTCGAGCCGAACTCGACCGTGTTGAGGTACATGGCCGCAATCTCATCCTTGGTGTAGTTGTATTCGAGCTTCAGGGCCGTAATCCACTCCTTGAGCTTCGAGCAGACGAGCTTGGCCGAGCGGGCTATCTTGCCGCGGTTGCGTACGGTGTCGCGCGGGAAGAGGTTTTTGGCCAGCTGCTGGGTTATGGTGCTGCCGCCGCCCTGCGACGAGTTCTGCAGCGCGATGGTCTTGATTCCCACGCGGAAGAGCGAGGGTATGTCGATGCCCGAATGGCTTCTGAAGCGGATATCCTCCGTGGCGGTCAGGGCTGCAACGACGGGAGGCACCTCGCGGCCGTCGATGACGGTGGGGCGGCGCGTCGAGTCGGTGGGGAAGAGGTCGGCATACTGCACGTGCGAGCGGTTCTGCACGAAGAAGGTGCCGATGATTTTGCCATCCTCGGAGTATATCTCGGTGGCCAGGTTGCTCTTGGGGTTCTCCAGCTCCTCGAACGAGGGTATGCGGCCGAAGGTTCCGGCGGCCGTCAGGGCCAGCATCAGAAACAGCAGCGCGACGGGTACGGCGACCGTAATCCACATCAGTTTTATTATCCTGCTGGAGCGATTTGCGTTCTTATCCTCTCTTCTCATTGCGGGTCGTTTTCGGTTTGGCAAAATTACAATTATTTTCCGATATATGGCCTAAAACGGCAGCCCTATTCCCGACTCGGCCACCGTGCGGCCGTCGCTGGTGCGGAACACTCTGACGGTGAAGGCCATGCCTCCGGCCGCAGGCAGGCGCAGCAGGTTGATGTCGAAGACGGCCTCCAGACCGTAGGAGTATATCGAGCGGCGTCCTGCGGCGGAGCCGAAGCGTGCGAAGTCGAACTCGGCGCCGAGGCGTATGCGTCTAAAGTAGAGCACTCCCGGTATTCCGCCGTCGGGGTAGCAGAGGGGCAGCCGGTAGGCTGCCGAGGCCGATATGCAGTTGTCGCTCTGCACGTCGGCCGAGCGGAATCCCGTGGGCAGCAGCCGCGACGAGCGGAAGGTCAGTGCAGGGCGGCCAGAGGCGTCGCGCCAGCCTCCGACGGAGGTGCGGTACTCGGCGGCCAGCGAGAGCGAGTGGTGGGCCGCCACGCCGGGCAGGTAGAGCCTTCCGTATAACGATACCATGTCGGAAAATAGTCTGTTCGAGGGGTCGGCAGAGTAGTTCACAGCCGCGACATAGCCGAAGCGGGGCAGAAAGTCGCGGTATGCGGTGCGCACCTGCTCGGAGAAGGAGAGTCCGAACGAGAGCTTGTGCAGACCGCGCTTGTAGCCTATCCGGTCGAGATTCGCGGCGCCGCCGGTCTCGGGGTCGCGCTCCAGGCGGTCGATGCGCGCCACCAGACCGTTGGAGTAGTTCCAGTCGGCCGAGAGCGACAGCAGGCGCGAGCGGTAGCCGGCATCGAGGCGCAGCGGCAGCGAGATGCCGGCGTCGAGCGAGTAGTAGCGCTCGGGCTGCGGCACGGGCTGCTCCTGGGTCTGGCCCTCGTTGTCGCGCACGGTCATGCTGTAGATTATCTGGTTGCCGCCGTAGCGTCCCTCGAACGAGAGCTGCGGGCCGAAGCCGCTGTAGCGTATGGCGCCCATGACGCGCGAGCCCTCGTCGCGGCTCCAGCCGTAGGAGGCGTAGGCCGTGGCGTTGGACTGCAGGTTCTGCGAGAGAATGGTGGCGCCGAAGGCCATGTCGGCCTTGTGCTCGTCCACGGCACTGAATATGTCGAGCGAGAGGGGCATCCAGCTGTGGATGTTGAACAGACCGCCCACGCGCGTGCGGCGCCGCGAGGGGTGCTGCCGCTGCGACTCCTCGCGGTCGGCGGGGGTGTAGCGCACGGTGTCGAGATTGATGTGCGCTATGCGGCGGTGCGGCGGGTTGAGTATCTCGCGCGGGGTCTCGGTCCAGGGCACGGGGTGCATCGGGGCCGTGTCGAGAGACTGCACGGCCAGACGGTAGCCGTTGCGGCCGAACTGAGTGACGGCGGCATGGCGACCGTCGGGCGAAGGCGAGGGCGCGAAGGCTCCGTAGCGTGAGTCGGTTATGCGGCGCTGGAGCGTGTCGGCCAAATCTATCATGTGGGCCTCGTCGCGACCCGAGGCTGTCGAGCCGAAGTAGAGGCGTCCGCCTGCGGCGCGCAGGTCGCTCAGGGTGATGTAGGCGCTGCGGGTGAGCGGCACGAGCCGGCCCGCGGCGGTGTCGACGGCGGCGATGTGCATGCCCTGGTCGTCGGTGACGATGACGCTGAAGGTGTCGGTCAGATCGTCCCACGCCAGACCGTGTATCTCGATGCCCTCGGGCAGCAGCAGCGTCGACGAGGGCTTCTGCGGCGCATCGGCGGGCGATATGACCAGCGAGTAGCGACCGTCGGGCCGGTATGCTATTCTGGCGAGCCGGTCGCGTGCGGGGGTGGGGTAGAGCGCGTCGCGTATGCCGCGCACGGTGTGCGTGCGGCCGTCGCCGAGGTCCATGAAGCAGAGGCGCGAGTTGACCCGCTCGGCAAAGAGAGTGCTGTTGCGGTACTCGGTCCACCACACGCGCTGCCCGTCGGTTGCTGGGCGCGACGAGAGCAGTCCGGTGTGCGCCAGGGGCCTCTCGGTGCCGTCGCTGCCGGTGGTCACGAAGCGTGCGGCATGGGCCAGGTCGCTTTTGAGCGAGAGTATGCCGCCGCCGGCGTACTGGGGCCATTCGTAGACGGTGTATATTCCCTGCTGCGGCGAGAGCGCGCAGGAGCTGTCGTCGGGAGCCGGATGGGCCTCCCAGAAGTCGTTCAGTCGGGTGAAGGTATCCCTGAAGAGCTGAGGCACGGTGGTCGAGGCGTACTTCTTCAGGCCCGTGCGGACGGTGAAGAAGCAGTAGGGGTTGCGCACGCCGAAGCGCGTGACGTCGTTCCAGAGCCGCTCGCCGTAGCGGTCGTAGGAGTAGGATACCAGCTGGTAGCCTATGTGGTAGTGGTCGGGGATGTAGTCGCGGTAGGAGCCGCAGAACCATTTGTCGGGGTTGCGGCGCTCGAGAAGCTCGCGGCCCGCGGCTCGGTAGTGTATCGAAAACGAGGGTTGCAGTCCGCGGCCGAAGGTCGACACCTGCGTCTCGAAGGTCACGGCGTCGCCCTCTATGGCCCACAGGGGCATGAACAGCAGCCCTATGACCGAACCCTGCTGCCCGAGGGGCCAGCTCAACACGCGTATCACGCCGCGGTTGAGGTTGTTGTACTGCACGGCGTGGCGGTATTCGTGGGCTGCGAGCTGCTTGAGCCACGGCATCGAGTAGCCGGCCACGGCCGGCGAGGTGAGAAAGTCGATGCGCTTGGGCATCCACATCGTCAGGCCGTTCGAGAGCATGTTCTCGGGGTGCATGACGAACGACAGGCGCAGCGGCGGCCTGTCGAAGCCTTCGGACTCGAAGGGCTGCAGACGCTCGATGTAGTAGAGCGTGCGGCGCGCGATGTTTTCGACCGTGTCGGGATAGACGACCCTGACCTCGGGCGTGCGTATGGTGCGCCAGCGCAGCGACGAGGGGTCCGAACCCCAGCTGTAGTACTGAGCTGCGGCGCCCTGCACGGCTGCCGCGGCGGCCAGAGCGAAGATATATTTGACAAGTTTCATCGAGAAAATGCGTCTCAGTCGGTTTCGGCTGCGCTATCCGCCGGCCTTCTTGCATCGGTAGCCCGCCTCGGCGAGTATCTCGGCAATCTTGTCGCGGCGGTCGCCCTGTATGATTATCTCGCCATCCTTGGCCGTGCCGCCCGTGCCGCAGCGGGTCTTGAGCATGCGCGCCAGTTGGTTCAGCTCGTCGGCGGAGCCGACAAAGCCGCGGATGACCGTGGCGACCTTGCCCGCGCGGTGACGCTCGAGCCACAGGCGCAGCTCCTGCTTCGACGGCGGCGGAGTGTCGACCGTCTCGCTGCGGTCGCCGAAATCGAAGTCGGGGTTGGTGGAGTAGACGGCCTTGAGGCGCTGTTTCCAGTCGTCGTTCATAAACGGTGAAAATAGTTTGTGCAAATTTACTAATTTCTTATCTTTGTAGGTACTATGGCCAGAAGATTTCTCGATACGCTGCGCGGCACGCTGGGTCTGCGACCTGCCGAACCGCTGCCCGAGCCGCTCGCCTGTGACGACGGGCGGCGCGTGGTGCATGTCTATGTCGAAGGCTACGACGACGTGGCCTTCTGGCGCGGTATCTTCGACCGCTTCTGCAACCCCGTGCTGCGATTCGAAATATCGGTGCCCGAGCGTCGCGACCTGCCCAAGGGCAAGAAGGTGCTGCTCAGCATGATACCCCGCTCGGGCGAGAATATGCTGCTGTGCGTCGACTCGGATTTCGACCATCTGTTCGGCCAGGCCACGCCGCAGTCGCGCGAGGTCAACGGCGCGCAGTACATGTTCCACACCTACGCCTACGCCACCGAAAACTATCTGTGCTACGCCCCCTCGCTGCACAACGTGTGCGTAAAGGCCACCAAGAACGACATGCGAATATTCGATTTCGAGCAATTCATGGCCGCCTACTCGCGCACGGTCTACCAGCTGTTTGTGTGGTATGCCGCCTCGGCCCGCTCGGAGTCCGAACATGTCTTTCCGCTGGCCGACTTCAGGTCGGCGGTGCGTCTGGGCTATGTCGAGATTGCCGGCAACGGAGCCGACACCATAGCCTGGCTGGCGCGCAATGCCGGCCGCCGCGAGCGCACGCTGCGCACCAAGTACCCGCAGATGATTGCCCAGGTCGAGGCCTTCGGCTGCCAGCTGCGCGAGCAGGGGGTGACGCCGGAACTTACCTATTTATATATGCACGGCCACACGCTCATGGACTGCGTGGTGCTGCCGATGCTCAACTCGGTCTGCGACCGCCTGCGCCGCATATCCATCGAGCGCATCAAGTCGTCGTCAAAGACCGGCACGGCTCTCAAAAACGAGATGAGCAACTACTCCAATTCGCAGCGCTCGATTCGCGACGTGCTGCTCGACAACGAGAACTACACCTCGTGCCCCCTCTACCAGCGCCTCGAGCGCGATATAGCTGCCTACATCGAGCGAACGATTGCGGCCATGCGCCGCCGCGGCGAGACGGAATGAATCTCAAAGCGGGGATATTGTGTTGATATACAGTGTATTGCAGCTCCGAAAAGTTGAAAATGCTGAAATTGGCCGCGGATAAAGAAAAAAGGCCGAAATGGGGCTGTAAAATCAGATGAAAATACCAAGATAATGGTAAGTTGCGGATGTTGGCGGTAAAGAAATTTATCCTAACTTTGCATCCGACGCAAAGTGCATGTCCGACAACAGGGTTTTGCGTGCGGCGTTTTTTTACGTTCGCGTGCGCACGCAATAACGCCGGACAGGGCACCGTTAGTTAGGCGTCATGATGTTTTGTGGAATTTAACGCATTTGTTATGAGGAATACTCTACTGTCGGTTTTGTCTCTCCTGCTGGTGTGGACCGCAGGCGGCAGCGCACTGGCACAGAGCGGTGTGACGGTGTCGGGCAAGGTCTTGTCGGCCGTCGACGGTCTGCCTGTCATCGGAGCCGCCGTGGTCGCCGACAACGGCCGGGGAGTATCGACTTCGGTCGACGGCTCCTACTCGATTCAGGCGCCGCCGGGAACCCGCCTTATCTACTCGCTCATCGGATACGAGAGCGCCGAATTCGTCATTCCCTCCAACGCCGCGACGGCCATAACTCACGACGTGACACTGGCCGAGGCATCGGAGATGCTCGACGATGTGGTGGTCATAGCCTACGGCGTGCGCAAGAAGGGAACCATAGCAGGCTCCGTGGCTACGGTCAAGGCCGAGAAGGTCGAAACCACGCCTACGGCCGCCTTCGACCAGGCTCTGCAGGGACAGGTGCCGGGTCTGTCGGTGGTCTCGAGCTCGGGTGAGCCCAGCGCCTCGGCAACGATGCAGATTCGCGGTACCAACTCCATAAACTCGGGCACCGCGCCTTTATACATCCTCGACGGCGTGGCTATCTCGGCTGCCGACTTCAACACCATCAACCCCTCGGACATCGAGTCGATATCGGTGCTCAAGGATGCTTCGTCGACCTCGATTTACGGAGCCCGCGCGGCAAACGGAGTGATAGTGATTACCTCCAAGCGCGGCGCACGCATCGAGGACCGTCCCGATATCAGCTACCGCATGCAGCTGGGATTCTCGCAGCTGGCCTACGGCGAGTGGGACCTGATGAACACCGCAGAGCGAATACAGTACGAGAAGGAGGTCGGACTGACGTCGGGCAAGAATTACAACGTGCTCAGCCGCACGGACGTAAACTGGCTCGACGCTGTTTATAAGAGTTCGGCCTTGCTGCAGAGCTACGAGCTGTCGGTGTCGGGCGCTACGGACAAAACTTCGTACTACCTCTCGGGCGGCTACTACAGCCAGGACGGTATCGCTCCCGGCTCGCACTTCGACCGCTACTCGATTCGCTTCAACTTCGAGCAGAAGATGGCCAAGTGGCTGCGCATGGGCGTCAACAACATGGTCAACTACCAGGACATAGAGCAGGCCGACGAGGGAGTATACACCCTGTTCACCCCCATATCCGCGGCACGCTTCATGCTTCCATACTGGAACCCCTACAAGGAGGACGGCTCGCTGGCCTCGATAAACGACGGCTCGTGGAAGGGTCAGGGCCAGAACCCGCTGGAGTGGCTCAAGAACAACCCCCTCACATACAAGAAATACAAGCTCATGTCGACCATGTTCGCCGAGGCGACGCCCATCGAGGGTCTGACCATACGCTCGCAGTTCGGCGTCGACTTCGGTCACACCACGGGCTTCAGCGTTTCGTACCCGAGCTACGCTCCCAACCTCGGTGAGGGAATGGCTTCGCGCAGTACGGCCGACAGAATGTCGGTGTCGGTGACCAACACCGTCAACTACCGGTTCAATGCCGGCGATAAGGGCGAATTCAACTTCATGGTCGGTCAGGAGGGCGTGAAATACCACTACGAGGATTTCAGCGTCGCCACCTCGGGTCAGCGCAACGACCTGATTACCGATGTCTCGACCGGAACCTATGCCACCAGCTGGGGCGACACGACCGACGCCGACTATGCGCTGCTGTCGTTCTTCGGCCGCGGCGAGTACAGCCACGACAACCGCTACTATGCCGACTTCTCGGTGCGTACCGACGGTTCGTCGCGCTTCGGCGACAACAACAAGTTCGGTTTCTTCTGGTCGGTGGGCTTCATGTGGAACATGCGCAACGAGAAGTTCATGGAGAACGCCTGCGACTGGCTGACCGACGCCCGCATATCGGTCAGCACCGGTACCTCGGGCAACTCCGAGATTCCCAACTATGCGCACCTGGCGCTGGTGAGCGGCGGGGCCAACTACGGCAACGGAATGGGTATCGCCCCCTCGACGCCCGGCAATGAGTCGCTTACGTGGGAGACCACCTGGGCAAGCAACTTCGGCCTGCACCTTGGATTCTGGAACAGACTGAATGCCGACATCGAACTCTACAACAAGAAGACTACCGACATGCTCATGTATGTGCCCCTGCCGGCGTCGACCTCCGACGGTTTCGGCGGCCGCTGGGACAACATCGGAGCCATGGTCAACCGCGGCGTGGAGGTAAACCTCACCGGTACGCTCATCTCAACGCGCAACGTCACCTGGTCGGTGAATGCCAACTTCTCCTACAACCGCAACAAGATTACCGAGCTCTATAACGGCGTGACCGAGTACGAGAACAGCACCACGGCGCTCCGTTACACCGTGGGTCACCCCGTGGGCGAGTTCTTCATGAACCGCTATGCGGGCGTCAACCCCGCCAACGGCGATGCCCTGTGGTATACCAAGGACGGCGAGATAGTCAACGAGATGCGCGACGAGGACAAGGTCATGACCGGCAAGTCGTTCGACGCCCCCTGGACCGGCGGCTTCGGAACATCGTTCCGCTGGAAGGGTCTGTCGCTGACGGCGCAGTTCAGCTGGGTGGCCGACAGGTGGATGATAAACAACGACCGCTTCTTCGACGAGAGCAACGGAATGCTCATGTCCTACAACCAGTCGCGCCGCCTGCTCAACCGCTGGAAGCAGCCGGGCGACGTGACCGACATACCGCGTCACGGAATCTATCCCCAGTTCGACACGCACCTGCTCGAGGACGGTTCGTTCCTGCGTCTGAAGAATGTCATGCTCAGCTACTCGCTGCCCGCGACGCTGCTGCGCAAGACCAAGTTCATACGCGGCGTAAGAATCTATGCCCAGGCGCAGAACCTGCTGACCTTCACCAACTTCTCGGGTCTCGACCCCGAGAGCCCGATGAACGTCTACCAGGCTCAGTACCCCATGTCGCGCCAGTTCACGTTCGGTCTGGATTTAACATTCTAAAGAGTTCGAGAATATGTTATTACGCACAACCATCATAAAGACGCTCCTTGTTGCGGCTCTGGCCGTTTCGTCGGTGGCGTGTCTGGACAAGAAGCCCGGGCAGGCTATCGACCAGGACAAGGCGATGACAACCTTCTCCGATGCCGAGCAGGTGCTCACCGGCATCTACAACTCGCTCATGAGCGGCGCCCTCTTCGGCGGCTACCTCACCCTGGCGCCCGACATACAGGCCGATCTGGTCTATGCCGTCAACGGATACAGCAACACCTACGGCGACATCTGGCAGTGGAACATACGCGGCAACGACACCTATGTCGAGTCGGTCTATTCGGCTCTATATACCGTCATCGGCCGCTGCAACTTCTTCCTCGACAGAGTCGAGAAGGTGCGCGCGTCGCTGACCAGCGACGACGAGGTGACGGTTCTCGACGCCTACACCGGCGAGGTCTATCTGGCCCGCGCGCTGGCATACTCGGAGCTCATCAAGTGCTTCTGCAAGGCCTATGAGTCGGACGAGGCGGCCCGCAACGAGCTGGGCGTGGTAATCCGCGAGAAGTACGGCGTGGAGCAGACCGCCGAGCGTTCGTCGCTCTACGAGTCGATGCAGTTCGTGCTCCGCGACCTGGAAAAGGCCGAGAGCCTGCTGGACGAGGACGACGATGCCTACAGCAATCCCTACCTGTCGCTGGCTGCGGCACATGCGCTGCATGCCCGCACGGCGCTCTACATGTGCGACTGGCAGACGGCCATCAAGTATGCGACCTACTGCATCGACAACAAGTCGTTCCAACTCTCGAACGCCAACTCCGTCGCCGGCTACGACTCGTCGGGCACGGCGGTCAACATGTTCGAATACATGTGGACCTACGACATAGGCTACGAGCTGATATTCAACATCGGATACACCTATAATAATTACGGTACGGCTACGGGTCAGGTCTTCCTGAACTACACCACCGACTTCACCTACTTCTATCCCGACTACGTGCCGGCGCAGTGGGTGCTCAACCTCTACGGCTCGGGCGACCTGCGCTACTATGCATATTTCGCCTCGGACGCCACGGTGGGTTATGCCCACAGACTCCAGTGGCCTCTGCTGGTCAAGTACTTCGGCAACATAGACCTCATCCAGAACTACCGCCTCTACCACGTCTGCGAGCCCAAGGTCTTCCGCCTGGCCGAGCAGTACCTCATACGTGCCGAGGCGCGCTGCCGCACCAAGGACTTCGCGGGCGCATCGTCCGATTTGACCACCCTGCGCCGCAACCGCATGGCTTCGGGCTACCAGCTCTCCGTCTCGGAGAACGGCGACTGGCTGCAGACCATATCCGACGAGCGCGTGCGCGAGCTCTACATGGAGGGATTCCGCCTGAACGACCTCAAGCGCTGGGGCAGGGGCTTCGAGCGCACGCCACAGAGCGAATCCATCGAGAGCGGCAGCTCGCTCAAGGTCGAGGCCGGCGCTCCGCTGTTCGTATGGCCCATTCCGCGCCACGAACTCGAGGCGCCCGGCTCGAAGGTTCAACCCAACGAGAGCAACAGTTGATAACGAAAACAGCAACGCCTGAAGGCTTGAGCCTCGGGCCGAAACAGACACAGATATGAAGATGATTGAACGTATGGTCTCGATTGCGGGTGCGGCAGCCGTTGCGGCGCTGGGCCTGTTTGCGTGCCAGACCGAATATACGCGCTACTCCGATGCGGAGTACATCATGTTCGCCGACGAGTCGGCCGTATATGCCGTCGAGCAGGGCGGCGACTATTTCAAGGTTCCGGTCGTGTCGACCGTTACGCGCGACTACGACCGCACCATAGGCGTCGAGATTGTCGACGACGGCAGCAACGCCATCGAGCGCCGGCACTACATGCTGCGCTCGAACACGCTGACCATCAAGGCCGGACAGACCCGCACCGACGTCGAGGTCAAAGGCATCTACGACAATATCGGCGACGAAGACTCGCTGGGCTTCGTGCTGCGGTTGGTCATACCCGAGCAGCTGCGCTCGCCGCTCTACGGCACCGAGACCAAGGTGGTCATGCAGAAGGTCTGCCCCTATGTGCGCGAGAACTTCACGGGCTGGTGCGTGGTGACCTCGATGTTCCTCTACCAGTACGGAATCTCGGGCTACCAGCGTCTGATTCAGACCGTGCCGAGTGCCAACGACCCCGATGCCGTGATACTGAAGAACTTCTTCTATGACGGCTACGACGTATCCATCCGCTTCAAGCCGGGCGAGCCGCTCGAGCCGCTGGTGGATATGGACAGCGGGCAGACAATAAGCGACACCGGTTCGGCGTTCGGCATAACCTATGGTGACGGCCGCCTGCTGTGCGGCGCCAGCCCGGTCTATCCCTCCTATTTCAACCCGTGCGGCAACTTCGTCGAGCTGTGGCTGAATGTCTACGTCGAGGATTTGGGCGACATGTACGGCACCGTGGGCCAGTTCTACAACGTGCTGGAGTGGATAAGCGACGAGGAGGCCGACCGTCTGCACCGCGAGGGCGGAATGTAAACCGATTGTGCACAACCGAAACAGAGCCATTCGAGATATGAAGATTCGAGATATGAAAATCACCAGATTTGCCGCAATGCTCCTCGCGGCCCTGCCGCTGCTGATGTCCTCGTGCTCCGAGGACAAGGTCGCGGACTACCGCGAGCGGGACTACGGCTATGTACAGTTCAAACTCTACAAGGCGGCCTCGTACGGGAACCAGTCGCGCGCACTGGTGTCGGAGTTGCCGTATCTGTCGGATGCATGCAAGATAAAGGTCTACATGCAGTACGGCAACATGTCAATCAACCAGTCGCTGGTGCTCAACTATGCCGACAAGGAGTCGGCCGAGTGGGGCCTGCGCAGCGACAAGCTCCAGCTGCTCGAGGGTCACTACGTGATTAACAGCTTCGAGCTCTACGACGCCCTCGACGAGCTGCTCTACTCGAGCCAGCCGGCGCCGGGAATGTCCGAGTTCGACATCGTGGTGGGCGGCCTGGCCATTCACGACCTGACGGTCGAGGTCACCCCGCGCGGCAACGTGCAGTTCACCTTCGACAAGGACATGTCCGACTTCACAGACCGCCCCGACACCCGCGCCTACACCTTCGACGAGGCCAAGTATGCCGATGTGACGGTGCTGGACATCGACCGCAACCGCACCACGACCTTCGAGAACCTCGCGCTTAAGTTCAGCATCGAGTTCGACGGCTCGGGCACCGGATTCCAGACCTCGGTGCTCAGGTGCGACACGCTCGTCTCGCTGCGCGCCGGCCGCTACGGAATCCGTTCGTGCACGCTCAAGAACAACCGCAGGGTGATACTCGAGACTATCAACAATATCAACGCCTCGTTCACCGTCGAGGACAACATGACGACAAACTCCGAGGTGCCCGTGCCCCTGCACGAGTCGGATGAGTATATCCGCGACTACTATGCGCTCTACGAGATATGGCATGCGCTCGACGGCGAGCACTGGTACTATGCCGGCGAGAACTACTTCCCCGGAGCCAACTGGGACTTCAACAAGGACCCCGACCTGTGGGGTGCGCAGTTCGGCGTGGTGCTCCACACCAACGGCCGCGTGCAGAGCCTGGATCTGACCAACTTCGGAATCCGCGGCGAGCTGCCCGACGCCATCGGCCAGCTCACGGCGCTCGAGTCTCTCTATCTGGGTTCGCACAACGACTCTAACCTGCTCGAGTTCAACCCCGACGACCCCCAGTATGCCGGCATGAACAAGGTGCAGCGCGCACTGGCCGCCGGCCGCGCGAAGCATCCGCTGACGCAGCTCTCGGAGCCCGTGGCCCGCGCCCTCAAGGAGCATGAAATATCCATCCCCGAAATCGCGCTCTACGACAAATACTCAGAGTCGGAGATTATCGACCGCCATACGGGCGACCAGCTCCTGGTAAACCGCTACGACAACAACCACGGCCAGCTGAGCAACGGCCTGACGGGAATATCCGAACAGATAGGCAACCTGAAGAACCTCTCGACGCTCTTCATAGCCAACTCGCCCATAAAGACTCTGCCCGAGTCGCTGGCCGAGCTGGAGTCGTGCACCGACCTGGAGGTCTACAACTGCCCCGAGATGACCGAGTTCCCGATGTCGGTGGCCAAGATGCCGACTCTGCAGCTGCTCAACATAGGCAACAACAAGCAGTGGACGGCCGAGGTGATTCTCGAAGGTCTGAAGGCTCTGGCCCGCAACGAGGAGGGCAACGAGACGATACAGATTCTCTATGCCGACCACAACAATCTGGAGTATGTGCCCGAGGAGATGCGCCTGATGAAGCGACTGATGCTTCTGGACCTCTCGTCGAACAACATATCCAAGGTCGAGCCCTTCGGCCGCGACATAATGCTCGTGCAGCTCTATCTGGACAACAACCGGATTACCGAACTCACGCGCGCCGAGGACGGTTTCTTCTGCGACTATGCCGACATGGAGACCTTCTCCGTGACGCACAACCTGCTGACCAAGGTTCCCGACATCTTCTCGGCCACGGCCCGTGTGACCATGTCGTCGGTGGACTTCTCCTACAACCTCATCGACGGCGTGGAGAACGGCGAATCCTACCGAGGCATCAACGTCAACACGCTCTCGCTCTCGAGCAACAAGTTCAGGACCTTCCCCGGCGAGCTGTTCAAGCCCGGCTCGCAGATCGGCGCTCTGAACCTGGCCAACTGCGGCATGGAGGAGTTCCCCAAGGGCTGCTTCTCGCATGAGAATGCCTATGCGCTCTCGTCGCTCGATTTGACCTACAACAAACTCAGGGATCTGCCGGAGGATGTCGACGCCCGCGCGCTGCCCTACCTCTACGGTATCGACGTGTCGTACAACCGCTTCGACGCCTTCCCATACGAGCCTTTGTACTGCCCCTATCTGACCGTCTACGGAATCCGCGGACAGCGCGACGCCGAAGGCGAGAGATGTCTGCGCGAGTGGCCTTCGAGCCTCTTTACGCACAAGGGTCTGCGCGGCTTCTACATCGGCTCGAACGACATACGAACCGTCAACGAGACCATCTCGACGCTGATTTACTATCTGGACATCAGCGACAACCCCAACATCACATTCGACGCTTCGGATATCTGCTATGCATACAGCGTGGGTGCCTACATCCTCTTCTATGACAAGACGCAGAATATCCTCAACTGCGACATAATGCTCCAATAACGAAAAACGAAAGCGACTATGAAAATAACATCAACCGCATCGCTTCTGGCAGCAGCACTCTTCTGGTTCTGCGCCTGCACCGACGCCGGAGCTTCGGTCGATTTCGGTGTCGACAACGACAAGGTCGAGGCCGAAGCAACGGGCGGCGACTTCAACATACGCGTCTCGGCCGAGGGCGAATGGACGGCCATGGCCAACCAGCCCTGGATAACCATATCGCCGGCCAACGGCCGCGGCTCGGTGGACTGCCGCATACATGTCGACTCGACCGTCGTCACCTCGCTGCGCAACGGTACGGTGACCGTCGTGCGCCAGAATGCCGCTTCGGACAACCGCCGCGAGATATCGGTTTCGCAGAAGGGCTTCGACTATGAGATAACCTTAGACAAGGCCGAGGTGGTCATACCCAACTACTCGGACTACGGAACCCGCTATTTCGACGTGAAGGTCAAGACCAACGTCGATTTCGCGGTCGAGATTCCCGACAACGTGAGCTGGCTCGAGTGCGAGAAGTACAGCGTAGAGCTCGACCGCGGAGTGCGTCCGCGCGAGGTGAACCTGCGCTTCAACTGGAAAATCAACTCCACGCCGCTGACGCGTCCCGAGAACGCCTTTGCCGAAATCAGGTTCAACCCCCGCGGCGAGGCCGACATGGCCCGCAACGACGTGCTGCGAGTGCAGCAGGATGCCGCCGAGGTCATCGAGCCTACGCGCAGCGGCGACTCGCTGGCGCTGCTGGGCGTGATGCGCTCGATTAACGTGTGGGCCGAGCAGTGGGACCTGTCGCGCCCCATGAACGAGTGGAGCGGCGTGCAGCTCTGGGAGAAGGGCATGCCCGGATATACGCCCGAGAAGGAGGGCCGCGTGCGTGCGGCCAGTTTCCTGCTGTTCCAGACGCGCGAACCGCTGCCGTATGAGGTGCAGTATCTCAACGTGGCCGAGGAGCTTACGTTCTTCAGCAACGTCAACTCGTTCCAGTTCTCGCTCGACGAGGGCGAGTACCTTACTGCCGACGAGCAGATGTGCCAGAACCTGAAGCGTCTGACCATCTCGGCATACGGTCTGAACCGACTCTCGGACAACTTCGCCAAGCTGAAGAATCTGGAGTATCTGGACATTAGCTTCAACTCCTTCAGCGAGATTCCGAGCATCTTCACGCCCGAGAATTTCCCCAAGCTCCACGCCTTCATAATCAACGGCAACCGCCGCCACGAGGTATCCGACCTGAGCAACATGGTCTACTCGACCGACGAGATTGCCGGATTGTACAGCGAGGCTCATCCGCTCGAGCGAATGATGGCCTTCCCCGAGCTGGATACGCTGGTGCTCGGCATCAACTACCTGAACGGCAAGCTGCCCGAGTTCAGGGACTATCCCGCATACTCGCAGGAGGATATCAACGCCGTGGATACGCTGCCGCAGTTCCTCGTGGACAATGCCATACCGAAGGTGGGCCCCAAGCTCAAGCGCTTCACCATCAACGGCAACCGCTTCACGGGAAGCCTGCCCGACTGGATTTTATACCACCCGGCGCTCAACTGGTGGTATCCCGAAATTCTGGTCTTCTCGCAGGAGGGCCGCACCATAGACGGCACGGCTGCCGGCTTCGACAATGTGCCCGTGAACATGAACTACTACTATGATGTATACACCTCCAAGCCGCGTCCCGACGACGACTTCTACGGCGAGGGTGATTAGTCGAATGCGATAAAACAGATCTCAAATGAAAAGATATCTCTGCGGATATGCTCTGGCGGCGGCCCTCCTGGCGACGGCCTGCACGCAGGAGCCCTCCGAAAAAAACGAAACGGCTCAGCTGCCAACCTATGAGATGCCGGCCGATGCACAGCCCGGAATCCTGTTCGTGAAGTTCGAGCCATATGTGAGCGACATTCTCGACGCCGCGGCTGCCGCTGCCACGCGTGCGGGAGGCGTGGCCGACCGCTCGGGAATACTCACGGTCGACGAGGTGCTGGAGATAGTGGGCGCCTATCGCGTCGAGCGCGTCTTCCCAATCGATGCTCGTCATGAGGAGCGCACGCGCAAGTCGGAGCTGCACCTGTGGTATGCAGTGCGTTTCGGCGACGACTACTCCACGGCCGAGGTGGCCTCGCGGCTCTCGGCGCTGGGCGAGGTGCGCACCGTGGTCTTCGACCGCGAAATCAAGAAGGCCTGGAACAAACCGGCCGTGCCACTGAGCGAAAAGGCTCTCAAGGCTGCCGAAGCGATGCGCACGCGCGCCTCGGGCGACGAGTTCAATGACCCGCTGCTCAAGTATCAGTGGAACATGGTCAACCGCGGCTACCTCTACGGCATTGTCGACAACGGCGACGGCCCCGAGCAGGATGAGGAGGGCGAGTATAACGACGGCCGCGTGGCTGTCGGCGCCGACATTCAGGTCGAGCAGGCGTGGAAACTCTCCACGGGCGACGAGTCGGTTATTGTGGCCGTGCTCGACGAGGGCATCTGGGTCGACCACCCCGACCTGCGCGACAACATGTGGCACAACGAGGATGAAATCTACCGCTCGCACACCGACAACGACGGCAACGGATATGCCGGCGACTACTACGGCTACAATTTCGCACGCGACACGGGCGTAATCTCGACCGACGACGCCTACGACACCGGTCACGGAACCCATGTGGCGGGCGTGATAGCTGCCTCGAACGACAACGGCATAGGCATCAGCTCGCCGGCCGGCGGCCGCGGTTCGCTGCCCGGCGTGAAGCTCATGTCGTGCCAGATATTCTCGGGTCCCTATGTGGCCAGCGTGCTGGCCGAGGTGCGCGCCATAAAGTATGCGGCCGACAACGGCGCCGTGATACTGCAGTGCAGCTGGGGATATACGTCGGGTGCGGCGAACTCCTATGAGTACGGCGGCATCGCGGGATATACTACCGACGACATGTGGGCGGCATACTGCCCCATCGAGAAGGATGCGCTCGACTACTTCGTGCACAATGCCGGTTCGCCCAGCGGAGTAATCGAGGGCGGCATTGCGGTATTCGCTGCCGGCAACGAGTCGGCTCCCATGGCCGGATATCCCGGCGCCTACGGCGACTTCATATCCGTGGCTGCCACGGCCGCCGACTTCACCCCTGCGGTATACAGCAACTACAGCACCGGAACCGACATATCGGCCCCGGGCGGCGACCAGGACTACTACTACAACCTCGTATCGCCCGAGTCGGACGTAGTGACCGGCAGCCGCGGCGAGCGGGGCGTGATTCTCTCGACGCTGCCGCTGAACATCAGTCCCTCGGGATACGGTTACATGGAGGGTACGTCGATGGCCTGCCCCCACGTCTCGGGCGTGGCGGCTCTGGGTCTGTCGTATGCGGCACAGCTGCGCCGCCACTTCAAGGCCGACGTGTTCCGGCGCATGATTCTGGAGAACGTGACGGAGCTCGATGACAAGTTCACGGGCTCCAAGGACTTCTACCACTGGGTTACCGACCTGGGTCTGACGCAGCACCGCACGCTCGACATATCGACCTTCCGCGGAAAGATGGGCGGTCAGCTCAATGCCGCCAAGCTGCTCAAGGCTATCGAGGGCAGCGGTACGGAGATGACCTTCCCCAACCTCTATGTGCCGGTCGACGGACAGGTCAAGGTCTATGCGTCGATGTACTTCGCCGACGGCCGCAACAAGAGCTACACCGTAAGCATCGAGGACAGCTCGATAGCTTCGGCCGAGGTGTCGGGCACGTCGGTAGTGGTCACGGGCCTCAGGGAGGGTTACACGCGCGCTACGGTTTCGGCCGGCGGCGAGAGCCAGTCGTTCGTAATCACGGTGCGCAAGGGCGCCGCCGACAAGGGCTGGATGTAATCATGTCGCGCCGCAGGGTGCGATGAGAGTATGAAACGAAGGGTTCTTCGATATATTGCGATGCTTGCGGCGTGTGCCGCAGCACTGGCCGGGGGCACTCTTGTGGCCGGAGCGCAGATACGGATAGTGAAGCCGTCGGTCTTAGACTCGATAGCCGCGCCGAAGCTTGCGCCGGGTGCCGAAGCTATGCGCTTCGAGGCCACGACTGTTGGTACGGGCTCCATAAACGAAGACGACGCCCCTTCGGTCTACGACTACCGCTTTCGCAACGAGGGTCGCGAGCCGCTGGCGGTAATCTCGCTGCGCACGAGCTGCGGATGCGCCACGGCCGAGGCCGTGCCCAAAACGGTGGAGGCAGGAGCGGAGGGCGTGATACGCGTGACATATAGGCCCAAGGGTCACCCGGGGCGGTTCATGCGCAAGGTATTCGTCTTCACGCAGCTGTCCGAGACGCAGCCGACGGCCGTGCTCACGCTCAATGCCGACGTGGCCCCGGGCAGCGACCGCAGCACGGAGTTCCGTTACAGCATGGGCTCGCTGCTGCTCAAGCGCAACACGCTGACATTCACGCGCGGCAAGTCGGGCTCGGAGAGCATCGAGGTGTACAATGCCTCGGATAGGGTGATGACGATAGGCTGCCGGCAGCAAATGCTGCCAGGGTTTCTGAGCTTCTCGTGCACGCCCGCGCAGATCGAGCCGGGAGGCCGGGCCGACATAACGGTAGGCTACGACGACGGAGCCTATCCCGAAGGCCGCGACGGCATGACCGTGCCGCTCGCATTGACGGGTACGGGCCAGAGCGTGCTGCAGAGCATCGTGAAAGTTATTGTTGAAGAGAAATGAATATCGAAAATATGAAAAGATTCATGAAATTCGCCGCCGCGGCCTTTGCCGCCCTGCTGACGATAACCGCCTGCGAGAAATCGTCGGGCGAATATGTCGAGCCGCAGCTCGACGTCACGCCCAACAATATCGCCGGATACTGGAGGGTGGCGGTGTGGAACGGCGGACCGCTCGAGCAGAGCTGCTACGTATACCTTAACCTCATGCGCAAGGACCGTCTGTTCGAGCTCTACCAGAACCTCGACAGCTTCTCGCCCCGCAAGGTTACGGGATACTACAACATCACCACCGACGAGGAGTACGGCGCCATAATCCGCGGCAACTACGACCACGGCGTGGGCGAGTGGAGCCATCGCTATGCGGTGTCGAGTCTCACGGCCGGCAGCATGACATGGGTGGCGCTGGACAATCCCGACGACGTGACCGTTTACGAGCGCACGGACGCCATTCCGGAGGATATACTTGCGGCATTCGCCGAGGATGAGCAGTAGCGGGCGTCGGCCTGAATAGAGGCGGCCGCAGCCATCGGCCTTGAGGGCAGGAGATATTCGCATTCAGGTCCGGGACCGCTGACGCGTGCGGGCCGGGCCGGTTCAGAGAGCTATTCGACGGGGATTTCCCCGTCGAATTTTGTATTGTCGGGCCGATTGGCTATATTTGTTATTGCTTACAGCTCCGGCAGCCGGACCAAACGACAGAATGATGAACGCAGAGTTTCCAATAGACATAGTAATCCCGTGGGTCGACGGCGACGACCCCGCACACCGTGCACGCCGGGCCATGTACATGCACTCGGGCCGCGAGGCACGCTTCGACGACATTGCCGGCGAGACGCGATACCATCAGGTGGGCGAGATATATTTCTGCGTGGCCTCGGTGCTCCGTTTCGTGCCATTCGTGCGCAGGATATTCATCATCACCGACGGCCAGGACCCGCATCTGGGCGACTACATCGCAAGCAACTTTCCGGGATGCACCGTGCCGGTGGAGATTGTCGACCACAAAACCATATTTCGCGGATATGAGGAGTATCTGCCGGTGTTCAACTCACGGGCCATCGAGGCGGTGATGTGGCGCATACCGGGTCTGTCCGAGCACTTCATATACATGAACGACGACTTCATGTTCACGGCGCCCGTCACGCGCGGCGACTTCTTCCTCGAGGATGGCCGTCCGGTGTGCTATGCCCGCTGGCAGTCGGCATGGTGGGTATTTTTCCTGCATGCCGTGCAGCCCAGCCGCAACGGTCACAAACACTTCGGATTCAAATATTCGCAGGTGCAGGGAGCTCGTCTGGCCGGCAAAACGGCCCTCTTTCTGCAAATCGAACATACGCCCCGCGCAATACGCCGCAGCGTGATGGAGAGATACTACACGGAGCATCCCGAGAGTATCGTGCGCAACATCCGCCACCGCTTCCGCGACAGCGAGCAGTACAACACGCAGGCTCTGTACTATGCCCTCGAGCGCCGCGACGGCGGTTGCAAGGTGCTATCGCCGCACGGCAGGGTAGTGGTGCTGAAGCCCCGCAAGGCCAAAGACTACATAGCCCGCAAGCTGCGTCTGATAGACTCGTCGCAGGGGGTGAAGTTCTGCTGCATGAATTCGCTCGACAAGGCTTCAGAGAGCGAGGTGGCGATGATTCGCGAGTGGGCCTGCCGCAAGATAGGCGTGACGCTGCCCGACAATATGGCAAAGTAGTCCGCCGGCCGCGCAAAACTCGAACTTCGCGCCGGCAGTAATTCAGACAAATAAAAAAACCGAAGGCCGGACTCTGTGTCCGGCCTTCGGTTTTATGCCCTCGCGGGTCGCGGATTAGTAACCCAGCGACTTGGAGGCTCCGTACGAAATCTTCAGTGCATTCGCGCGGCGAAGCTCCTGCTTGATGTTCGTAATCATACCCATCTTGGTATTCTCGTCTGCCTTCAGGCAGATGGTCATCGACGCACGGTCGCTCTCGTTGAGCTTGTCGCGCTCGCCGGCCACGAAAATACCGATATCCCTTGCGGTTCTGTAAGCGTCGTTGAGCTGAATCACGGGTGCCGTACCGAACTTGGCCTGCATGTCCCTTACGGGAGGACCAACGTGGATGTAGCTCACCAGCGACTTCTTCTCCAGTTTCTGAACCTCGGTAGCCTGCGGCAGACGATAGCGGACGAGGAGCTCCTGGTCACGCATGGTCGTCGAGACCATGAAGAAGAACAGAATCATGTAGATAACGTCGGGAAGCGACGCCGTTGAAATTGCGGGCAACTCCTTGTTGCCCTTCTTTTTCATTACTGCCATTACTTTCCGGTTTTTCTCGGTTCAGCCTCCGAAACTTTCAGAGGTACAGCCTTGGTTACTGCTTTGCGTTGGTCTTCCGTCAGCTCGGCGAACTTGCCGCCGAACTTGTTCGTAGCCACTTCGTCGCGAACTTCGTTGAAAGCGCGCGTCAGCTCGTTCTGAACCATGATGTAGATCTGGTAGGGGGTACCCTCGGCAGTCTGCAGCGAGATGACGCCTTCGCTGACGGGGTAAACCCACTTGGAACCATCGCCCAGTTCTATCTCCGTCTCCTTCTTCTCGGGAAGGTTGGGATCATCATAGGGATTGAGCACGAACTCTTTGGCCAGAGTGGTGAGGTCGTGGATGTCCACTAACTCAGCCTTGCCCTCGGGGCCGGCCATGATAGAGCCGCTGTCGTTGACGAACACCAGATAGAGGTTGCGCTCCTTGACTTCGACCTCCTTCTGCTCGACGCTCTCGTCGGGCATGGGCGGAAGCATTCGCGCCAGACCGGTATCGACATTCATCGTGGTGGCAACGAGGAAGAATATCAACAGCGAGAAGGCGATGTCGGCCTGCGAGCTGCTGTTGACTTCCGGTACTTTTCTTTTGTTAGCTGCCATTGTCAAACAGGTTTATTATTTGAATGCACCGGTGATCTCCGACCAGAGAGCTGCCAGGATGGCGCCTGCCATGCCGAAGTATGCAACCCAGATGCTGGCGCTCGACAGAAGAGCCTCGCCTTCGCCGAAGTAGCCGCCGTGCTCGAGATCGGGAATCTGTGCGGGGCTGCCCTTGGCAAGCAGGTACGATGCCACGACAACCACGATTATTACAACCACAGACAGAATCGTGCTTTTGATTCCGGAGGGGTTCTTGAGCATTCCCCATGCGGCGCAGAAGAGTGCCGCAACGATTGCGCCGACCAGCAGGATGTAGCCCCACGTAAGGGTCGTTGCCAGTACGGAGCACTCCGCCGGCGTCGGATTGTTGCTCGTCGGCGGGGTAACGATGATTGCCCACGCGCACAATACGACCGTAATGGCGAGCAGCACGATGAGCAATATGTTCAATATTTTTTTCATAGTGGTTTTTCTGTTTTTTTACTCCCTGCGGGATTATTTCTTATTGTAGTCCGTCAGCATGTCAACCAGCGTGATCGAAGCGTCCTCCATGTCGTTAACGAGCGAGTCGATCTTCGAAATCAGGTAGTTGTAGAAAATCTGGAGAATAACGGCTACGATAAGACCCATAAGGGTGGTCAACAGAGCGACCTTGATACCGCCTGCAACGAGCGTCGGGGAGATATCGCCGGCTGCCTGGATTGCGTCGAATGCACCGATCATACCGACCACGGTACCCATGAAGCCCAACATCGGGGCCAGTGCGATGAACAGACCGATCCACGACAGACCCGACTCCATCTGGCCGGTCTGAACCGAACCGTAGGAAACGACCGACTTCTCAACTGCGTCGAGACCCTGGTCGTAGCGCGAAAGACCCTGATAGTAGATCGAAGCGATGGGGCCCTTGGTGTCGCGGCAGAGCTCCTTAGCCTTCTCAACGCCGCCGTTCTTGAGAGCCTCCTCGACGGATGCGATGAACTTCTTGGTGTTGATGGTCGAAAGCGACAGGTAGAGGATGCGCTCAACAACGACTGCAAGACCTACTACCAAGCAGAAAAGCACCGGAAGCATCCACTCCCAGCCACCCTCGAGGAACTTCTGCATGAGGATGTGGTGGAACGACTCGCCTGCGATTTCGGTCTCCGAAACAACGGTTGCCGTCTCTTCGGTTGCGGGAGCCGCAGCCTCTTCAGCCTCCTGAGCGAACACGTTGGCAACGCCGAGCGAGAATACGGCTGCTGCCAGAATCAAAAGTTTTTTCATAGTGTGTAAAATTAAAATTTTGATTAGTAAATTGTTTTTGGTTTCGTTTCAGCTTTTGTCGCCGCCCGCCCGGTCGCCCGGTCCTGTGGCAGCGGGTGAAAAAAATATGTTTTTTTCTTCGTCTTCAGTTGCGTTTTTACTCTCTTACGACCGAAACGGCGCGGAGCACCGCTCCGAACCTGCGACTGCCGCCCGTCGGCGTTGAAAACAGAAACTGCTGACAGTCAATCGTTTGTAACTGTGCAGCTTCGGTTTTTGCCGCTGCGGCAATCTTTTTTCAGCCTTTTTCAAAGCCAAATATAGAGAAAAAATTCGATTTTCGCAACGTCAGATAGTAAATTCTCCGCAAATGGGCCGTTTGAGAAGTTCGATGCGTCCCTGGCGCGACGACTCCCGCCCCAGCACGTACATCATCTTGGCCACGGCGGCCTCGGTGGTTATGTCGTAGCCGCAGAGCACGCCCGCACGCTGGAGCGCCAGGCCTGTCTCGTAGATGTTCATCGATACGCATCCGTCGAGGCACTGCGTGACGTTGAGTATTATGCGGCCCGCATCGACCGCATCGCGCACGGCGCCCGTGAACCACTCCTCGGTGGGGGCGTTGCCGGCGCCGTAGGTCTCGAGTATTATGCCGTCGATGCCGGGCTGCGTGAGCATGGTCGTCAGCGAGCGGCGGGGCATGCCGGGGAAGAGCTTGACGATGGCCACGCGGTCGCTCATGTCGGTGAATATCTCGGGGGCTCCATTGCCTGCGGGGGCTATGGCTGCGCGGTTGTATGCTATGCTGACGCCCACCTCGGCCAGCGGAGGGTAGTTGTAGGAGCGGAAGGCGTTGAGCTCCTCGGCGCTGCGTTTGGTGGTGCGGTTGGCGCGGAAGAGGCGGTTCTGGAAGTAGAGCGAGGTCTCGGGCACCTCGGGCGAGCCGTCGGGGCGCTTGGCGCCGGCTATCTCGATGGCCGTGATGAGGTTCTCGCGGCCGTCGGTGCGCAGCACGCCTATGGGTATCTGGCTCCCGGTGAAGACCACGGGCTTGGAGAGGTTCTGCAGCATGAAGCTCAGGGCCGAGGCCGAGTAGGACATGGTGTCGGTGCCGTGGAGTACGACGAAGCCGTCGTGGCGGTCGTAGCGCTCGGCGATGATGCGGGCCAGGCGCGTCCAGTCGTCGGGGGTGATGTTCGACGAGTCGACGGGCCGCAGGGTGAGCACGTCGATGTCGACGTTCAGGCGCCGCAGCGAGGGGAACTCCTCGTATATGCCGCTGAAGTCGAAGGGCACCAGAACGCCGGTGGCCGCATCGGTCTTCATGCCGATGGTTCCTCCCGTATATATTAACAGTACCGAAGGTTTCATATCGTGGTGTGCTAAAATGCTTTTCGGGTGCGGTCCGTGCTGCCGGCTACGACTGCCGGGCCTTGCGCAGGAAGTGCTGGAGCGTGCGGCTGAGGCGCGAGGGTTCGATGTCGCGTATGAGGTTGCCGGCGCCGGCGATGGATATGGCGCCCGTCTCCTCGGAGACGATGACCACCACTGCGTCGGATATCTCGGTCAGGCCTATGGCGGCGCGGTGGCGCGTGCCGTAGGATTTGGGCACCTGCGACTGCGTGACGGGCAGGATGCATTTGGCCGCGACGATGCGGTTGTGTTCGATGATTACGGCTCCGTCGTGCAGCGGCGCGTTCTTGAAGAATATGTTCTTGAGCAGCGAGGCTGAGACTGTGGCGTCGAGAGCTATGCCGCCCTCGATGATGAGCTGCAGGTTGCTCTGGCCGTTGAGCGCTATCAGCGCGCCGGTCTTCGAGGCCGACATGTCGCGGCAGGCGGCCACGATTTGCGACAGGTCGGTTTCGTCCTCGGAGCGCGACGAGGTGAACAGGTGCGAGATGAAGTTGAGCCGCTTCTGGCTGCGGCCGATCTTCTCGAGGAAGCGTCGGATCTCGGGCTGGAAGACTATGACCAGGGCGATGAATCCCACGCTGATGATTTGGCCGAGGATTGTCGACAGCAGCTCCATGTTCAGTGCCCGCACCACCACCCATGTCAGGTAGATGATGATGATGCCCGAGAGTATGTAGGGGGCGTTCGTGCCGCGCGTGGCACGGTAGATCCAGTGCATGACGGCGGCCACGAGCACTATGTCGATGAAATCGATGAATGTGAAGGGAACGAAGCCCATGTCGGCATTTTGTTGTTTTGTCAGCTCTTTGTCGTGCGGCGCCCGCGGCGGTGCTGCAGCGGTGCTCGGCGGATGCAAATATAAGAAAAAAACACCGACATTTCGCAATGCCGGTGCAATAACTTTAAGCTCGCGGGAGCCTTATTCGCTCTTGCCCGATTTCTCGGCCTTGTAGAGCTCGTTGACCTTGGCCAGAACGGCCTCGGAGATGTTGAGCGTCGTGTCGGCGTCGATGAGAGCCGAGGCGTTGATGATGAGCTTGTAGCGCTTGTCGGCGTTGATTGCGCTGACGGCGCGCTGAAGCAGATCCTGGGCGCGGTTGGTGAATACGAAATTCTCCTCCTCGAGTGCCTGGGCCTCCTTCTGCGAAGACTGCTGGTACTGAGCGGCGCGCTGCTCGATTTTCTGCTGCTCGGCCTGGGCGTTCGAAGTGGTTATCAGACCCTTCTGATACTTCTCCTGCAGCTGTGCAGCCTCGCTGGCAAGGCTCTGCTCCTTGCGGGCCCAGCTCTCCTGAGCCTTCTGAGTCTTTTTCTGCAGCGCCTCGCCCTCGGTCTTGAAGAGCTCGCTCTGCGCCAGTACGGCCTCGACATGAACGTATGCCACGTCGCTCGCGCCTACGCTCTGCGTCTGGGTGTCGGCAGCGGCGGGAGCCGCACTCTTGTCGCCGGAGCACGAGCTCATCGCGGCCAGAAGCACGGCGGCGGTAAATAGGATTCTTTTCATAGACTTGGTTATGTTTTTTACTGTTTTCGACATCGTCGGGGAGGCAAAGATAAGAAAAATTATTTACTTTTGTCAAAACCAACGAAAACAAACTCCCCGTCCTTTGGCAGTTATGCGGCTCTGCCGCCGTGCCGGGCGCGGGGTGCAAAAGTCAAGGCAATGTACGAATACATCAAGGGCCGGCTGGACGAACTCTCGCCCGCCTGCGCGGTGGTGGAGGCCGCCGGAATAGGCTATGCGGTGAATATATCGCTCAACACCTTCTCGCAGATAGAGCACCAGACGGAGGTGAAACTCTTTCTTCATTATGTAGTGCGCGAGGATGCGCAGATTCTGTTCGGATTCTCGACCAAGACAGAGCGCGAGCTGTTCCGTATGCTGATAAGCGTCTCGGGCGTGGGCGGAAACACGGCCCGCATGATTCTGTCGACATACTCGCCGCACGAGCTGCAGAACATCATATCGTCGGGCAATGCCGTGCTGCTGAAGAATGTCAAGGGCCTGGGAATCAAGACGGCGCAGAAGATTATCGTGGAGCTGAGCGGCAAGACCCTCGCCCTTGAGGGCGATACTGCGGCGGCAGCCGGCGCGGGCTCCACGGCCGTATACGACGAGGCTTCGGCGGCGCTGGCAATGCTCGGATTCAAGAAGACCGAGTCGGAGAAGGTGCTGCGCGAGATTGTGGCCTCGCAGCCGTCGGCATCGGTCGAGGATGTGATTCGCATGGCCCTCAAGAGGCTTTAGCGCGGCCGCGGCGCAAAACTCCGCATATTTATGTCATAAGAGCGAGTCTGCCGGCGGGTTTTCAGCTGCCGGCAGATTGCCGTTTACTGCGGCATGAGATCTGCCGCGCGGAGTTCGGTCTGGCGCTTTTTCTGTCATTGTGTCAGTATTTCTGCCGCGCGGACGGCGATTTTGGCAGTCGCGGCGGCGCTTTGGCGGTTGCCGATGCCGGAAAGTCCGTTTGGTACAACATTTGTCCGGTCTGGGGTCGTGCGGCAAACCGGACGCGGCTGCATGGACCATGCGCCCGGCCGGAGAGACCGCAGTGACAAACGGAAAATTAAATTGTAAAAACTCATAAGATTATGGCAAAGATTATCGGTATCGACCTCGGAACTACCAACTCCTGCGTAGCAGTGATGGAGGGTAACGAACCCGTCGTAATTCCCAACTCGGAGGGTCATCGCACCACTCCTTCGGTGGTGGCTTTCACCGACGCCAACGAGCGTAAGGTGGGCGACCCCGCAAAGCGTCAGGCTATCACCAACCCCAAGCGCACGGTCTTCTCGATCAAGCGCTTCATGGGCGAGCAGTATGACAAGGTAGGCAGCGACATCGAGCGCGCGCCCTACTCGATAGTGCGCGGCGACAACAACACCCCGCGCGTAGACATCGACGGCCGCAAATACACTCCGCAGGAGATTTCGGCCATCATCCTCCAGAAGATGAAGAAGACGGCTGAGGACTACCTCGGACAGGAGGTGACCGAAGCGGTCATCACCGTGCCGGCCTACTTCTCCGACTCGCAGCGCCAGGCTACCAAGGAGGCGGGCGAAATCGCAGGTCTGAAGGTGCGCCGAATCATCAACGAGCCCACGGCGGCCGCGCTGGCTTACGGTCTGGACAAGAAGAACAAGGATATGAAGATAGCCGTCTACGACCTGGGCGGCGGTACGTTCGATATCTCGATTCTCGAGCTGGGCGACGGCGTATTCGAGGTCAAGTCGACCAACGGCGACACTCACCTCGGCGGCGACGACTTCGACCACGTGCTTATCGACTACATGGCCGAGGCCTTCAAGGCCGAGCACGGCGTGGACCTGCGTCAGGACCCCATGGCTCTGCAGCGTCTGAAGGAGGCGGCCGAGAAGGCTAAAATCGAGCTCTCGTCGACCACCTCGACGGAGATAAACCTCCCCTACATCATGCCCGTGAACGGCATCCCGCAGCACCTGACCATGACCCTCACGCGCGCCAAGTTCGAGCAGCTGTGCGACCACCTGGTGCAGAAGACCATCGAGCCCTGCAAGACGGCTCTGCGCGACGCAGGCCTGCAGGCTTCGCAGATCGACGAGGTGATTCTGGTCGGCGGCTCGACCCGCATCCCCGCAATCCAGAAGATTGTCGAGGAGTTCTTCGGCAAGACTCCCAACCGCAGCGTCAACCCCGACGAGGTGGTGGCCGTAGGCGCAGCCATTCAGGGCGGCGTGCTCACGGGCGAGGTCAACGACGTGCTGCTGCTGGACGTGACGCCGCTGTCGCTCGGCATCGAGACTCTGGGCGGCGTGTTCACCAAGCTCATCGAGGCCAACACTACCATACCTACCCGCAAGAGCGAGGTCTTCTCGACGGCGGCCGACAACCAGCCCTCGGTAGAGATCAACGTCTGCCAGGGCGAGCGTCCCATGGCGCGCGACAACAAGTCCATCGGCCGCTTCCATCTGGACGGCATTCCGGCCGCACCGCGCGGTGTGCCGCAGATCGAGGTGACCTTCGACATCGACGCCAACGGCATTCTGAACGTCTCGGCCAAGGACAAGGGTACCGGCAAGGAGCAGAAGATTCGCATCGAGGCATCGTCGGGTCTTACCGAGCAGGAGATTCAGCGCATGCGCGACGAGGCCAAGGCCAACGAGGAGAAGGACAAGGCCGAGAAGGAGCGTATCGACAAGATCAACGCTGCCGACTCGAACATCTTCGCAACGGAAAAGCAGCTGAAGGAGTACGGCGACAAGATTCCGGCCGAGAAGAAGTCGGCAATCGAGGGCGCGCTGGCCAAGCTCAAGGAGGCGCACAAGAACGCCGACCTGGCAGCCATCGACACGGCCGTGGCCGAGCTCAACGCCGCATGGCAGGCAGCTTCGCAGGATATCTACGCGCAGCAACAGGCCCAGCAGGCTCAGGGCGGCGCGAATGCCGGAGCTCAGGGCCCCGACGCACAGCAGGGCGGCGCTCAGCAGCCCGAGGACGTCGAGTTCGAGGAGGTAAAATAAGCCTGCTGAAAACAATACGCAGAGCGGCGTGCAACCATGAGTTGCACGCCGTTTCTGTTTTTTTGTCTCTGTGGTTCGCTGCTGCTTGCATATCGAGGCGCAATGACACAGAGATTTTTTAATTTTTCGAATATATCGAGCCGGTTGTCGAACGATATAGGGACTATGAGTTTGACGATTAATTATTTGCCTGCCGAAATCTTTTTTGCTAACTTTGGATGCCTGCAAATTAAATGGTATGACAACAGAAGAGCTAAAAAACAAAGTCGAAGATATTATCGAAAAAACTTTTGAGGAGTTGGAGATGATATATTTGTATTGTTGCGATAATCGGTCTGTAAACACGGAAGGCGGGGTTGTTTTCCCAAAATATTCGAAGGAAAAAATTCGCGTCAGCGAACAGGAATTAAGATGCGTATTTATTCAAAATCTTTGTAAGGCGGGTTTGCATTATTCGGTAGAAACGCCTACGATAAAAAGGTATTCATTTGCTGATAAAACGAGCCCTAAAGTATATGAAAGGGATTCTAATAGCGGCGAATCTGCACGTATAGATTTGACTATTCACGATAAAGATGCCAAACGCTTGTGTATTGTCGAATTTAAGGCTCACGGGGGTGCGGGCGAGCACAATTGCAAAAAAGATTTTCTGAAGCTATATGCCGAACCAGACGTAGATCTGCGATATTTTATCCAGATATTCGAATCGTTTAATAAAAAGACATTCAACAGCGTAAAAGAGAAACTAAAAAATTCATCAAAATACATTATAGAAAACGTGTCTCAAAACGCAGAAGCGAACATATTCGATAAAGTGCAATGCCGATTCCACTCTTTCAAGTTTGGAAAAAATGAGCGTGAGTATAATAATCGGAATATATATGAGAAGCTGCTGAACTGTGTTGAGGCTGCGGAGGCGCAATGACGCGCAAAAATTCGTATATTTGCGGAGAATCAACTTTTTAGAGACTATGAATATTCTCAGAATTGCGACATGCCTGCTGCTTGTGGCATCCTGGGCCTGCGCGCCGCGGCAAAGCGCGGGCGATACGGCAGCACGAACGGGCCGCTTGGTCGTCTCGGACGACGGGCGCATGCTTCAGTACGAGGACGGTAAGCCTTTCTTCTGGCTCGGCGACACGGGCTGGCTGCTGCCCGAGCGCCTCGACCGCGACGAGGCCGAGTTCTATCTCGAGAGCTGCCGTCGCGCAGGCTTCAACGTGGTGCAGGTGCAGACCGTCAACGGAGTGCCTGCCGTGAATGCCTACGGCGAGGAGTCGATGCCCGAGGGCTTCGATTTCAGCCGCATAGACCGTCAGGGACACTACGGATACTGGGACCACATGGACTACATAGTCCGCACGGCCGCCGACAAAGGCATATATATCGGCATGGTCTGCATCTGGGGCAGTCTTGTGCGCGCCGGAATGATGGACTGCGGCCAGGCCGAGGCCTACGGAACATTCCTCGGCGAGCGCTACCGCGACGCATCTAATATCATATGGATAATAGGCGGCGATACGCGCGGCGACGTCAATACCGATGTGTGGAACACTCTCGCGCGAGCCATAAAGCGTGCGGACAAGAACCATCTGATGAGCTTCCATCCCTTCGGCCGCACCTCGTCGGTGACGTGGTTCCACGATGCCGAGTGGCTGGACTTCAATATGTTCCAGAGCGGACACCGCCGCTACGACCAGACGCGCGGAGACGGCGACCCCGAAGCGCAGGCGTCGGTCAACGAGGACAACTGGCGCTACGTCGAGCAGGGACTTGCCGCCGTGCCGGCAAAGCCCATCCTCGATGCCGAGCCGAGCTACGAGGGCATACCTCAGGGCCTGCACGACCCCAATGAGGAGTGGTGGAAGGCGTGCGACGCCCGCCGCTATGCCTACTGGTCGGTCTTTGCCGGCGCGTGCGGTCACACCTACGGCAACGGAGCAATAATGCAGATGCACACGGGCGACGGCGCGGGCGCCTACGGCGTGACGCGCAGCTGGCGCGAGGCGCTGGACGACGAGGGTTTCAACCAGATGAAGTATCTGGCACGGCTGGCGGGCATCTTCCCCGGCGGCCGCCGCACGGCCGACCAGAGCATCATAGTCGGCGAGAACGGGTTCCGCTACGAACGTGCCGCAGCCATGCGCGGCGACTGTCTGCTGGCGGTCTACACCTACACGAACCGACCCCTGACAATCGATTTGGACAAGATACCGGGCTGCCGCAAGAACGTGTGGTGGTACGACGTGACGGACGGCAGCGTGGAGTATGCCGGGCAGTTCGACAGCGGCATCCGCACCTTCAGCCACGAGGGCCCGCAGGGTCCCGGCTGCGACAGGGTGCTGGTGGCGGCCGACGCCTCGACATCTCTGGAGGGCTTTCGGGCAGAGTGATGCGCCCGGTTCGAGGATTGCATAAAACGGGATTTATGACTACCTTTGCGGAGGTTTTCAAACTCTGACGGATGGAAAAAGTTCTGGTCACCGGAGCCGCCGGATTCATCGGCTCCCACCTCGCAGGCCGCCTTGCCGGCCAGGGGTGCGAAGTGGTAGGCATAGATTCGCTCAACGACTACTACGACGTGCGTCTGAAGCATGCGCGTCTGGCTGCGCTGGGCATCGATGCCGCGCAGTGCGCCGACGGCAGCGAGTGCCGCAGCAGCAAATATCCCGCGCTGCGCTTCATTAAGATGAATCTCGAGGACCGCGAGGCGCTCGCCGCTCTGTTTGCCGGCTGCCGGTTCGACACCGTGGTGAACCTGGCTGCGCAGGCGGGCGTGAGATACTCGCTCGAGAATCCCTTCGCATATATCGACAGCAACATCTGCGGCTTCGTGAACCTGCTCGAGTGCTGCCGCCACTATCCCGTGCGGCACCTGCTCTACGCCTCGTCGAGCTCGGTCTACGGCGACGATTCGAAGATTCCCTTCAGCGAGGCGGATGCCGCCGTCAACCCCGTGTCGCTCTATGCCGCCACAAAACGCAGCAACGAGCTCTTCGCCGAGGTCTATGCCCGGCTCTACGGAGTGCCGGCCACGGGTTTGCGCTTCTTCACGGTCTACGGCCCCTGGGGACGTCCGGATATGGCGCCGATGCTCTTCACCGAGGCCATCCTCGCCGGCCGGCCGATAAAACTCTTCAACAACGGCGATATGCGTCGCGACTTCACCTTTGTCGACGACATCATCGAGGGTGTGGTTCGTCTGGCCGCCTTCCCGCCCGAGGGCAGGGTGCCGGCCGACATATACAACATAGGCAACGGCAGCCCCGTGGAGCTTGCGGGCTTCATCCGCACGCTCGAGGAGGCGCTGGGCCGCAAGGCTCTGGTCGACCCGCAGCCCATGCAGCCGGGCGACGTGACTGTGACCTATGCCGATACGACCAGGTTGTGCGAGCGCACGGGATTCAGGCCCGTGACTGCGCTCAAGGAGGGCATAGGCCGCTTTGTGGAGTGGTATCTCTCGCCGGCCAATCCGCTGCGCGAATAACGATTCAATGATATGAACAAGACTTCGGAATACGAATTCACGATTATCGTGCCCGTATACAACGAGCTGGATAACATCGAGCGTCTGGAGCAGACTTTCGGCGACTATCTGCCAAAGGCTTCGGTGCCGGCCTGCGTGCTCTTCGTCGACGACGGCTCGACGGACGGCAGCCGCGAAGCTGTGGCTGCCATGTGCGGGCGCAACAAGGACTTCTACCACATAACGTTCGCCCGCAATGCCGGTCTGAGCGCGGCAATCAAGGCGGGCATCGACGCCACCTTCTCGCCGCTGGTGGGATATATCGACGCCGACCTGCAGACCACGCCCGAGGATTTCGAGCTGCTGCTGCCGTTCGCCCGCGAGTACGAGCTGGTGACGGGCATACGCGCCCAGCGCAACGATTCGTCGTTCAAGCGCTTCCAGTCGCGCTTCGCCAACGGATTCCGCCGCATGATGACCCACGACGGAGCCACCGACACTGGCTGCCCGCTCAAGGTGCTGCACACCGACGCGGCACGCCGCATACCATTCTTCAAGGGCATGCACCGCTTTCTGCCGGCACTCATACTGCTGCAGCAGGGCGCCAAATACCATGAGCTGCCCGTGCGGCACTTCCCGCGCACGGCAGGCAGTTCGAAGTTCAACCTCATGAACCGTCTTGTGGCGCCTCTTGTCGACTGCTTCGCCTACCGCTGGATGCGGCGCCGCTGGCTCAACTGGAGCATCGCCGAGACCGACCTCTAAACCCGCAGTGCGGCCATGAGCTTCTGGATATACTGCATAGGCTTCATCGCGCAGGCCTTCTTCTCGGCCCGCATCATCATTCAGTGGGTCATGTCGGAGCGTGCCCACCGCACGGTCTCGCCGGCAGCTTTCTGGATATGCAGCCTGGCCGGGTCGTGGCTGCTGTTCCTCTACGGATGGCTGCGCGACGACTTCTCGATTCTGCTGGGGCAGATTCTGGCCTACTATGTCTACATGTGGAATCTGAAAATGAAGGGCGTGAAGATTGCCGCACCGGTGCGTATCGTGCTGCTGCTCACGCCTGTGGCTGCCGTTGCGGCCATGGTGCTGCGCGGAGCGGGCTTCGCCGAGGCACTCTTCCGCAACGAACAGATTCCCCTGCCGCTGCTGCTGCTCGGCTCTATGGGACAGCTCATCTTCTCGCTGCGCTTCGTCTACCAGTGGTACAGCTCCGTGCGCCGCGGCGAGTCGGTGCTGCCTGCCGGATTCTGGCTCATGAGCCTCGTGGGCTCGGGAATGATCATACTCTATGCGCTTTTCAGACTCGACCCCGTGCTGATTCTGGGACAGTCGGTGGGTTTCGCAGCCTATGTGCGCAATCTGTTCATCGGTAAAAAACACAATTCATGAAAAGAGCCGCAACACTGCTGCCGTATATCTTCTTCGCGGCGCTGCTGCCTGCGATGATACTTCGCGACTTCACCCCCTCTAACGAGCTGCGCTACCTGAGCATAGCCGACGAGGCCCTGCGCGACGGACATCTCTTCGCCTTCACATGCCAGGGCGAGCCCTATGCCGACAAGCCGCCCCTCTATCTGTGGGCCGTCATGGCCGGCCGGGCGCTGCTGGGCGACGGATGCATGTGGTTTCTGGCGCTCTTCTCGATTATTCCGGCACTGGTGGTCATCCGTACCGTCGACAGCTGGACGCGCTCACTGCTCGGCGAGGGCTGGCGCACGGCGGCCATGCTGATGCTCATGACCGGAGCGCTGTTTGCGGGCCTGTCGGTCGTGCTGCGGCCCGATATGCTGATGGTCATGTTCATAGTCCTGTCCCTGAGAACATTCTGGCGCATACACAGCGGCGAGCGCGACACGGCGGGCCAGCGCATGCTCTTTGCGCTGTATGTCTTCGGGGCGCTGTTCTCGAAGGGTCCCGTGGGCATTCTCATGCCGTTGGTCACCACGCTGCTGTTTCTGGCCGTTTCGGGGCGCCTGCGCGAGGCGGGCCGCTGCTGGGGCTGGCGGACGTGGCTGATACTTGCCGTATGCTGTGCGGCATGGTTCGGCAACGTCTACCTTGAGGGCGGCACCGAATATCTCGACAACCTGCTGTTCCACCAGACCGTCGACCGCGCTGTCGACGCCTTCCACCACAAGCAGCCCGTGTGGTACTATGTCGTGGCGCTCATGTGGTCGCTGGCGCCGTGGTCGCTGCTGGCCGTGGGAGCCATAGCGGTTGGTGCGAGGCGCCTGAAGCTGACCGGACTGGAGCGGTTCTTCCTCACGGCCTCGGTGTCGACTTTTGTCATGCTGTCGGCCTTCAGCTCCAAGCTGGCCGTATATCTGGCTCCGATATTTCCGTTTGTGGTCTACCTTGCAGCACTGTTGTTGCAACGTATGCAGCCTGCGGGCCGCTGGCCCAGGGTGCTGGTGGCAATACCTGCGGCGATATTTGCTGCGGTGCTGCCTGGAGTGGCCGTGGCAGCGCATATGCCCGGCACGGAGTTTCTCAAGGGGTGGCTCTGCCTGACTGCGGCAGCCATCCTGTCGATTGGCGGCGCGGCGGCGCTGGCGATGCTCTTCCGCCGCAGGGAGGCTGCCGGCGGAAGAGTTCAGGGGGCGGTCTGCACCCTCGCGTGCGGCATGCTGGCAGCACTGTTCGTCGGAGGCTTCGCCCTGCCGTCGCTGAACGGCATGATAGGCTACGGCCCGATGTGCCGCCAGGCTATGGAGCTGGCCCGCAGCAACGGCGCCGAAGAGTACTATGTCTGGAAGATACGCCGCCCAGAGAGCATGGACGTATACCTCGGCCGCGACATCGTCGAGGTCTCGGCCGACGATATTCTCCAGGGCCGCTGCGCCGGCGGAGTGTTGATGCTCGACTCGCGCAAGCTGGCTGCCGACGAGGCTCTGTCGGCCTGCATAGCACCGCTCTCGCCGCAGCTTGCAGGTCCCTACACGGTGGTGGCAGTGCCGGCCTGCGGCATCGATGCGGATGCCGTGCAGGCGCAGCAGCAGTCGCCTGCCGGGGAGTGAGATGGCCGCGCTGCGGCAATTTGTGTGGCGCAGATGCCCGATTTTCGGTTATTATTTCTAACTTTGCGAAAAATTAACACGTTTTTGTAAATAGTTCATCTGTCCGAATATGAAGCTGAACATGAAAAATATATTGTCGCGAATCGCTGCCGCAGCCGTGGTGGCGGTATGCGCGGCGTGCATGTGGTCGTGCAGCGAAGAGGACGACTACACCTTCGCATTCAATTCGCCGGCCCTCTACTTCCGCGAACCCGGCCAGACGCAGACGGTATCCTACAGAACCGTATGGGTGTCCAACGTGACCGTCTCGTCGGTGCCCGAGGGCTGGAGCGCGACGCTCGACCCTGTTTTGCGCTCGGTGACGGTCACCGCCCCCGAGAGCTTCGAGCCCGACGACGAGAAGGATACCACTCCCGTTGAAAGCGGAACACTGACGCTGCGCGGTTACAACCGCAAGGGCACGATAGTCTCGGCCTCGGTCTATGTCACCATGACCGAGACGGTCGACCTGTCGGAGAGTCTGGCCAACAGCTACGTAATCACCAATCCCGAGGTGCGCTATCTTATCGACGTGTCGCACAACCCCGCGGGCGAAGAGCTGGCCGTGGCTTCGATAAAGACCGTCTGGACCACGTCGTCGAGCCTCATACGCTACCAGACGCTCACCGACGACGGCAAGATGTCGTTCATGGCGGGCAAGAAGGACGACACGGTCTCGTCGGGCAATGCCCTGGTGGCTGCCTATGATGCGGCCGGCAACATCCTCTGGCGCTGGCATCTGTGGGTGACTCCCGTAGACCCCGAGGCCGATGTGGTGAGCATAGGCGGCAGGAGCTACATGTCGAGCAATCTGGGCGCCTACAAACACGACAACTCCGACAACGACGCCATACTGGCCTCATACGGACTCTACTATCAGTGGGGCTGCCCCGTGCCCTTCATCGGGCCGCGCTACTACAACTGCGCGTCGGGTTACAACACCTATATCTACGACAGCTCGGGTCTGTCGGTCTACGTGACCCCCGAGGAGAGCGAGTCGGGCAACTCGACGCTCGACTATGTGCTCGAGAACCCGCTGGCATTCATCACGTGTCTGGAGACGGCACGCACGGGCAGCGACGGCGCCGAGGCGTGGAGCGACGATGTCAAGACCATCTACGACCCCTGCCCGGCAGGCTGGAGAGTGCCGCAAAGCGGTTCGTTCGACGGGCTGTCGATTGTGGCTGCGGAACTGGCCGAGGATATCGAGTCGCTCAACGGCCGCTACGGCTGGACGCTGACTGACGGCGCAGCCGAGGCATTCTTCTTCGCCGGAGGCCGCCGCAACTACCTGAACGGGTCGATTGAGAACATGAACACGATGGAGACGCCGCGCCCGTGGACCGGCTACTACTGGACCAGTGGCCTGGATGCGACGCGCAGCACGGCATACGGAATGTACTTCAACCTCAATACCGAGGATGCGGCACTCAGCGTGCTGGAGCCGCAGAGAGGACTGCAACTCTCGAACGGCCTGCAGATACGTTGTGTGAGGGACGAGTGAGAGCCCTTGCGCTTTGAGTCGCACGATGAGGGTGAGTATTTGAGAAAGGGATTGACGCGAAATTGAGTATACTAACCTTCAAGCGATGAAAAACATCAGCAGAATCATCGCCGTGACGGCCGCAGCCGTTGCGGCGATTGCGTGTTCACCCGAAGGACACGCTCCGCGCCGCGGCGATGCCATAGTCATCGACCCTGCCGTCACACGCGCGGATGAACTAAATTTCGACGACGGCGACAAAATAGGTCTTACCGTCGTGCGCGACGGCGAACCGGCCGCATGGCTTGAGAACGTGCCGCTGACATGCAGCGGAGCTCTGTTCACGGGCGATGGTCTGAACTGGTACGACGACGCATCGGTCGCCTCATCGCTGCGTGCCTACTACCCCTATGACGCCTCGGGCGAGCCTTCGTCATTCTCGGTGCGCGAGGACCAGCGCGGCAGCGGATTCACGGCTTCGGACCTGATGATAGGCAGCAAGAGCGGCGTGAAGCCCTCGGCCGAGGCTGTGACGATGCTCTTCAGACACATGCTGGCGCGCATCGACGTGGATATGACCACCCGGGAGACTATATCGCAGGTGACGGTCTCGGGCACGAGTCTCGATGCCCAGGTCGACGTGGCGGCTGCCACCGTGTCGCTGCCCGCGGTAATCTCGCGCCGCAGCATCACGGCTCACGAGGTCGAGGCCGGAAAGTCCTACTGCGCCATAACGGTGCCGCAGAGCGCCGAGCTGACCTTCACGGTCCAATTTGCGGACGGTACGGAGCAGCAGTGCACCATGCGGCAGGCCGAGCTTGCCGCGGGACACCGTTATACCGCCTCGCTGACCGTTGAGAAGGAGAAAATCGAGGTCTCGATGAGCGGTCAGATCGAGGGCTGGGAGGATGAGGAGCTGCAGCCCGGCGACAGCGATACGGGTGCCGGCGACGACCAGGGCCAGGATGGTCCCACGCTCAAATACGACGGCGTGAGCTATCCCGTGGCCACGCTTGCCGACGGCCGCACGTGGCTGGCAGCCAACCTGGCCTACTACGACGGCGGCAGCATGCGCATCTCCTCGACGCCGGGTGACGGCAGCGGCATATGGTTCCCTGCCGACGACGGCCTCAATGCCGTTACGGGTGCCGACAACTCTGCCTTCGTGCTCGAGCACGGCTACCTCTACAACTCAGCGACGGCTCATGGCGGTTCGCTCGCGCAGGGCTCCGACCCCGTGCAGGGCATCTGTCCCGATGGCTGGCATCTGCCCACCAGAGCCGAGTTCGAGGCTCTCAAGGCGGCCTATCCCTCGCCCGAACAGCTGAAGGCTTCGGAGTTCGGATTCACGGCCAGCACCTTCATCAACGCTACGGGAAGCTACCGCCTCGGGCAGGCGTCGGGCATATCGTCTGCCTGCGACATGTTATTCTGGGGCTCGGATGTCGATTCGTCGAACAAGGTCATATGTTTCAGAATCATGACCTCGACGACCGGCAGCATGAGCTACTCGGAGTATTCGACCGACAGCAGCAACTATGCGGTTGCTGTGCGTTGCATCAAAAATCAATAACTTAAATTGCAATAACTTTATATTCAGCGCGTCATACAATCCGGCCCGCAGCCTGCAAGAGGTTCGCGGGCCGGATTTTTCATGCCGCGCGCCGCTGCCGCATGGGGTGCAGCTCGGTGCTGTCCGGCGGCGGGTCGTGCCGTGGACATGGCGCTGCCGTGGAGCGGTTGCGCTGTGCCGGGGGAGGAGCGGCGAGGCTTTTGCAGTGCGGCAGCAGGGTGCGATACGAATAATTTCGGGCAAATTTTGCGGAATTGCGAATTGTTTGTATATTTGCACTCCCGACGATTCGCCGTCTCTGCACCGACAGCCCTGAGGACCGGGGTGCGGAAGATGCAGCCGGCCGAAGAGAGAGTGTGAGGAGGGGGGGGGAGAGAAGAAGTATTGAAAAATGGTCTGATGGCCGAGTGGCTAGGCACAGCTCTGCAAAAGCTGCTACAGCGGTTCGAGTCCGCTTCAGACCTCACAGAAACAGCGTTACAAATATTTGTAACGCTGTTTTATTTTCTTTTTGTACGGCATTTGTACGGCACTCATCGTTTTGCCAATATAGGCATTGATAGGATATGGCTATTGAATAATTTTTGTTCATACGTTTTTATATCTCGTTGAGACTTTTCGATAAGACCTGCAATCTCTTTTGCTGCCCCAAGACCAGTCTTAAACATTGCCATATTGCAATAGCCAATTTCGGCGTTAAATTTATCTAGTAAGAATGTTTCTATTTCGTTTGCAGGACGTCCTGCTTGCGCAATATCAGACTGCAACAACTCTAATTGTTCTTGATAGAATGTTTTGATATGGGAAATATCTACCATATCCCCAGCTTTAAGGCCGAGAAGAATTAGACCTATTCCAGATTTTACAATATCGTTTTTGATAAGATCTTTGGCTACGGCAATAGCATCTTCCGTTGACAATTCCGTAAGTTTTTTACATGATGGTAAATCTTTTATAGGAATTGATTGGTCTATCATAGTCTTAAAATCGACCAATATACTATATACAACGAGTAGACTCTCTTGTGTATGATTGTCTTGATTAGCATAGCCTGTTAATATCTCTCGATACCGCGTTGCTGCCGCCATATCGGTTACAAAATAGTTATCTATCATAGAAATCATATCGCGACAAGTCGTGCGCAACATCGCAACATTTTGCCTGAAATTATTTCCATATTTATTGAAATACCTGTTCCAAATTTGGCGGATATGTCGTTGCGCCTCTTCTTTTGTAGAGTTGATAATAAATACTCCTTTGACTCTCATATATAAAACACTAATCTAGTAATATTAGAACTTAGTTCATACACCATAATGCTTTTCAAGTCTTGCAACTAAACCATTGACTAATTGACTATAATCTTTGAATCTAAGTTGTGATAAATTCCTAAGATTAAAGCCTATAAATTTGTCAACATCCTTATGCTCTCTATTATGGTCTGTATCTTCTTTATATAAAAGAATAATATTGGGAATCATATTGTGTGATTCCGCAATACCCATAGCATAACCGATTTCGTGATACACATTAATATTTGCACTGCTCAAGTCTGCGATGATTAAACTGCAAGATTGTATAGCCGCTAAAATCTTATCTTGTATTGAGAATGTACTCGACTCTACAGTCCTATCGATTCGAATAGGTGTAGCATTGAGATGGATACTACTATGTTTGGCATTAAAACGTTCTATTGCTCGGGCTATCTTTTCATAAATAAGTTCACTTTGAGAATCTCCAAATTGCATAGAAATAAATATCTCATTCTTTTTAGTCTGATAGATCCGCTCAAACATTGCTATTAAATTCTGCGCCGCATCTCTTGAGATATCGTCTGGAGTAATGATCTTATTTATCCCATTATTGACAGCCCAGTCGATAAATGAATGCAATTGAGCAACATCCAAAAGATGATAATATACTAATACGCAAAAGAAAGATATATTACCATAATCCTCTCCAATTTTTTGGTATATGCTATTTAGAGAATTTATAGCTGTAAGAATGCTGTCAACGTTTACGCTTTCAACGAAATTGGTTAATTTTTGATATCTATTTTCAAGCTGTTCTCTTTGTTGTTCCAGATATCTCAATTCATTGGACAACGAATTATCTTGGTTGTGCAATTCTGTCAATTGCATTCGTTGTTTCCTGCCTAAATAAGAGGAACGATATTCAGAATTATTACACTCTGCCCCATCTATTTGTTCTATTAGTGTTGCTATTTCTCTGCCAATAGAACTTATCTTTTCTTGCACCTGTTCAATACACTGGGCATTTTTATGTAGTGCATCTGAACATTTAGGTAGTTCTTTGTCTTTGATTAATATTTGTTGATACAACAACAATTCAGATAGGCGTAAGCAAGATGTTCTATAATAAGATTCATTAATATTATGCGTTGTATTTAACCAATAAATATTATCAAATCTTCCAATTTTAACTTCATTAATAAGTTGCAATGCTAATGGATATGCATCTCCTAATTTTTCTTTTGCGTCAAACACATTCAAATCACTAATAATTTTTAGACTAGCTTCTTGACGCAATGGCTCCTGCTTGAAATTAATGTTGTGAAATATACCCGCTTCAAACTTATCTCCAAATTCTCGATCAGAGAATATTACCGTAAATGGAACTATTAGTGATCCCAATTGTTTTTTATCAGCATTCGTTTCCTCCCAAATCTTTTCATTATCAACATCAAATGGTTCCAGCCGGTGATTGCCATCTACACGTACTAAGTCTGTATTATTGTTTTTGGATAAATTTGCATGGCGAGCACGATATCCCTCATATGGTAGGCGTTCGCTTAAAATTTTTAGTCCATCAACATATTGAGCGTCATCCCGGTCAACGGCGTTATCTATTCCAATGTTTTGAGCAAACTCTGAATATTTATTGACCCGACAAGCTAATGTAATCTCAGGAAAATATTTATATTCTCCTGAATCTAAAAATTCTATTATATCTTTTTTATGACTTTCAATAGCAGGTCTTTGATATGATTCAGGTCGATGTGAGATTGCTGCAAGATCCTTAATCGGAGCGAAGCCTCTCAAAACAACATAATGATTAAATGTTTTATATATAATTCCTTCTAGTTTTATCATAGGTTAAGAATTTAGGGTTAGTCTGTATATTATTTATCCTAAAATCATCCTTTCGATTTGTTTTTTAGCGGATTCTAAAACTACAGCTGCTTCATCTTCCAATGCTTTTGCCTGAGTATATATCGCTCGGATATGTTTTACAATTTCATTTTGATTGTTGGGCAGTAAAACAGTTTGTTGAAAATAATTATTCATCTGCAAATTACGAATGCCATTAGTTTGGCTTTGCATAGATTCTGTTATACCGATACGATACATCGTTCTCAGATAGTAATAAACATACTCGGAATTAGCTTTGGTTTGGTCAATCCGTATCTTTTGTATAAAATTGCTGTAAGCGACAGTATTATTATCTTTAACGATTTCATCTGTAATATATGCGACACGTCCGACTGGTTGGTCAGGGCTGCCACCGGACTTTTCTATCAAAATATCACAAGTACGAACATCCATTTTATTGAGCTTATCCGTCTTTATCTGCCGATATTTTGTGCGCGAATTGTCAAGATTCAGATTATACCTATTATCAAATTCCGTCGCACGTATCACAAGACATCGCGTATAATTGTCTGCTATCTCGGATTCATCTTTACCCCAATCTCCTGCAATATTCGAGATAATCATATCTGCCAAATGCATTTTCGGCAGAGTATTGGACTGCTGGATGCTCTTCAAGGCTATCGTATTCGGATTATATATCGCAGGATTCAATCGAGATCCTAATAAATCCGATAGTTTGACTTTGTATATTTTTTGTGTAGCCTCTTTTGCCGGGAGTATTATCCCGAGTTGGGACAACAGATAATCATCTATGCTATCCAGAAGCGTATTTGCTTGTTCTTCTTTGGCTTGTTTGGCTTTCTGGGCGGTTGTGTAAATATCAACTATCTGTTGTTGAATCTCTATCGGCGGCAACGGAATTTTAATGGATTTTAGATAAGAACTTGACACACGTTGCTGACCGGCAGAGCCTCCAAAAGAGTTGCGAGCTGATTCAAGAACTCGGTTGTCTCGGAGTATATAATGAATATACTCGATTAAAACTTTGTCGGATTTTGGGCGTAATACATAGAACTCCGTTGAGCCGCAACCTACTCCATTAACCAAATTACGAGCAATGGCTGATTTGCCATTCTGCATACACGGAGTAATTTTCGCCCACAATAAATCTCCTTCTTGAAATTTTGTATATCCTTTAATGTTAGAATATAATATGGTCTTTCGTATTGCAATTATTCCATTTTGTTCATCAATAGCCTCCATCGGGACAAATGATATTAAATCATCATCTGCAATATGTTTATACGAGACTGCCGGATTAACAGAAAGTATTTGCCCTAACTCATAAGAAGGATATGAATTAGATATAAAATCAAAGCGTTCGTTATAAAATGAAACATCATAACGATTGCCTACAGCTTGTGATATGTTAATCTTGTTGGATTTCATCTTTCTGTTGTATTACTTCTATCATCGTAGTCTTAATATCATCAACTGTTAACTTATTGTCTTTATTCAATGGCATAAAAGAAAAAATGAAAGATATAAAAGTTAGCACAAAACCAATTATTGAGAGAGGAATAGTCCAATGATTTGTTGTAATAGCGCTTTTTAATCTTGCTTGATTTGATATAAGAATGTCTGATAATTCTGTTAATGATGACATAATGGATGTCTTTTCATTATTCTTTGCAGCCTCTTCAATAGTCATTAACAAACGTCGCTCGTGGTCGTTGACGCCTTCAAATGGCTTTTTGCTATTTTCGTTTTTGATAATCTCCTTTATTTTATTACTAACATTAACAATAACACCGCTTTCCGTATTTCGTTTCCTTAAATATATGATATAATATTCTAAAAAGTCTGTGTAGGATATAGAAAAGTGAGATGTTATTATTTTCCTATATACTAAAAAAATATCATCATCATCTTGAAATGTATTTTCGGCAAAACCCCTATCCAACATTTCGTAAGCATCTTGCAATCGTTCATCCTCTTTTTTGGTTCTAATAACACGTCGGCGATTTATAATATAAACATAAGTAACAATTATGCACAAATATCCCGATATAAGTACTATATAGAATCCATAAACTGTACTTCCCATAAATTATTAACTTTTAAGTGTTTTCTTAATTTTATTTGCTGCGGCTGGCAATTCGCTACCATCTATCTTTTTGCCGGTGGCATCGTATCCGATATTCTCAATTTCTAGCATCAAAACCTCATAATCCTGCGAATAGCTGAAAATACGCTCCTTATACATCGACAAAATGCGTTCGGCACGTTGTTCTTTATCCAAGCCTTTTTCGCTGCGAACAATGGCCTTTACATCGTTTAGAGTTTCCTCGAATTTCCGGGTTAGCTCTTTCGAGTGTTTCTTCAAAAACAGAATCGAAGACTTAACTCCCGCCTTAACGTGCGAAAAAGTATGTTGCGGCAGCGAGACCACTGCCAGAATACGGAACTTTTCAATCAACCAATCGCGGACATACTGACTGGTCGCATTGGTAAGTATGCCGTCGGGAATAACGATGGCAAGATAGCCGTTCTCCTCGTTGAGATAGTTGTAGCACCGCTCCAAAAACAGTATCTCCGTACTTTGAGAGGTGCGCCATTTGTTTTTATTGTTATCGTCAGCGATACGCTCCTTTATTTCAGCGAATCCGAGATTCTTCTCAAACAGCTCATATTCTTTGTAATATCCCACCTCGTCAGCCTTAATCGTAGAGCCAAACGGCGGGTTGGTCATAATCAAATCAAACGTGCCGTCTTGGAAATTGAGGTTACGATTCTCATTCTCGATAGTCCGATTGTTTTTCAGTCCGTCGTTGGTGATGATATTTGTGTGGCCGTCGTCGTGAATAATCATATTCATCTTGGCGACACGCGAGATTTGCTCGTTAATCTCAATGCCAAACAGATGTTTTTCGGCAAATTCGTGCCAATAGTTCCGCCACGACGCACTCCCGATATCTTCACCGTAGATATCATTAGCCTCATCGCGCACAGCCTTCAATGCGTGAAGCAGGAAACCGCCGCTGCCACAGGAAGTGTCGAGGACTTTCCAATCTTTATCTATACCAATGGCATCGACGATAAACTCGACAATGGGTTTAGGCGTAAAATATTGCCCGAAGTCGCCTCGAAAAAACTCGCCCATAAAGCTCTGGAACGCCAAACCTTTTGCATCGAGGTCGGTTTTCGAGATATTGATATTTTGCAAATACTTGACAACCGTGAAAATCTTGTGTTTGTCGAGCTTTATATCATCTTTGAAAACTTCTGGGTCTTTCTTGCGACCTTGCTCATACAAGGCTCTGATACGTTTTTCAAGTTCCGTTTTCGCTTTCGATGCGTCTTTATCTCCTGCATAATATATGGTTTGAAAGTCAAAAGGCTTTCCTTTGCTTTTTGGGTCATTATCTCGCCAACGCTCATCCCATATTTTGCAGAAAATCAACTTGTCCAATTCGTCAAAAGCCGTCGTTGGAGCCAATGCTCCGCCACCCCACAACGCATCGTGTGCAGATTTGAATTTCTGCATCAACTCGGCTTGCGTGCCCTTTTCGGGTTCCGTTTCGCCCTTGACATACTTAAAACGCTTGACATCGCCGTCTCGCTTTGGGATATCTGTAATCTCAATTCGGGATACAGGTGAAATCTCGACTATCTCAAAATATTCATCTTTAATTCCGGAAGTTACCCAAATGAATTGAGCCGCTTTTGCGTGGGCGTAACTATATGCTTGGTCAATGGCAACCTGAAACTTACGCTCGTTAATATCCGCCTCTTTGCATTCGACAACAATCAAGATTTTAGTATGGCTGTCATTGTAGACCATAATATCCGCCTCGCGGGTATCGGAACCCATTTGTACCGATTCATTAACGGAGATATTGCAGGCCGGATAATCATAGTCATATATGAGTTTCAAATAAGCCTCAGCCTGCACGGGTTCCTCCGGATTGGATAACTTGCGCGGCTTATTCTTATTCTTACAGTTATAGCATATAGTCGTGCGGTCATCATTGACAGAGATATATCCATCCTCGATGCCCTTAATAAATAATTCAGATGAAAGCAATTCGTTGATTTCTTCCTGCGTCTTTGCCATATTTTGTTTGTTGTCTAAATTTGGCATAAAGATAAGAAAAATCTTTATACCAGAGAGTAATGAATGCGAAAATATAGGGATAGTTATTTGCCTTTCATCTCATTAACCTTGTTGTCCAGTAGTTCGACCTCCTGCTGTTTCAGGCGGGTTTGTTCTTCGAGTGCGATTTTGGTGCGGAGTGTATGCTCATACTTTGTGACTGTTCTGTGAAGTTCGCGGATACGGGTATTGTCGCGGTGCAGTTCGAACATGTCCTCCAATTCGGCAATCTGCTGCGGAGTGGCCTCGCCCTTCATCTTGATGTAACGATATTTCAAGTCGTTGTCTATGCGGTCGTAGTCTGGCTGGCGGGCAAAGTAGAGCGCGGCTGACAATACCGACACCACAATCACAGAACTCAATGCGAAAAACCACATGGGTTTTGATTCCAGATTGAACGTGTATCGACGCTCCGTTATGGTCGGCTGTTTTAACTCTCCGATTAACGATTCCAGACGTGCGACAAGCGTGTCCGTTCGGACGACTGCCTGCTGCATCTGTGTAGTCAGTTCATCGGGCCGGGCGAGGTTGTTTTGCGACTGGCTGGTTCTTTTGGTCTGGGTAATCAGCTCCTCCAGCATGGAGATTATTATGGCACTTTTTTCATCATTCATAGTATTACTGTTTTAATAGTTTAATACTTGTTATATTCGAAATCCGCGTTTCTTCTTTTTGCGGCGCAGCATCGCTCTGCGGACGGCCTCTTCATCGGGGTCGCATGTATTACCGTTATTGAACAATTCGCCAAACAGTGAGATGGAGAGGGTGTCATCTTTTGTCTGTGGCTGTGTCAATTTAGGCTCTTGCGGCGGGGTGTTGCGTTTGTATTCTGGCCGGTTATTGGCGTTGAGAGCATAGTCGAGTTTCGAGAAACTGAAAGCGGTGTCTATCTTCGAGCCGCTGAATGTGCAGCCGTTTTTTGAGAACTTGACTCCATCAATTATATCGGTCGAGCCTTTGTATTTGAAAATTGTCTCAATACCTTGCTGGGCAAGAGTGGCCGTAAGTTCATCCCAACTGCGACAATGCCCGAGGCTCGATTTTATGGCGTCGTGAATCTCGTAGCGGGTTTTGTCAGGCTCGCGGAGACGGTCGCGTTTTACGTGCGCTTTGTCCGGCGCGAGGTAGAGGCCGTATTTCGCCGTCAGTTCACGGCAGACCTTTATGCTGCGCAGACGTTCGTTCTTGTCCGATATGCGTTTGCCATCGTTGTCGATGCGGTTGATGACAAGGTGCAGATGCGGATGCTCACGGTCATTGTGGCGGACTGCCAGCACTTGAGTATTACCATAACCCATACGACCGAGATACTCCTCGGCGATGTAAATCATCAGTCGATTCGTTATCCGAACTTTGTCCTGAACAGAGAAATTGAGTGAGATATGCGCGACGGGTTTGGTAATCGGGCATAGCGATGCCTGTGTCCGAAAACTATCCACCATTGCATCGATGCTGTTATTCCGCAGTCCGCGACTGGCAAGCAGTTCGGCATCCGGTTTCCGCGCGACATAATTCACCGCGCCTCGAAAGTCCGTCCCCTGAACAAGTTTCGCAATCATTCTCTAATCAGCCGTATAATATTATCCATCTCGTCGGCGAGGTGCAGATACTCGCCTCTAACAGGTATGTATCCTGCGGCATTGGCGCGGCGTGCAATCTGATTAAGGTTATTCGCCATACCCGTCAGTTGGGCAATCAGCCGCAGATGCGACGGCTGCAGTCGTTCGCGGACAACGGATGCAGACAATGTAGAGCGAAGAAAGTCGCTCAATGTCATTCCCGTCGCCCGTGCTTTGGCCTTCAACGAGAAGTAGTCGGCAGTGGCGAATCGGACGGTGATTTTGTATTTGTGCTGCTCGGTTGCAGTCTTCGGCGGACGGCCTTTGTCGTTGCGATTCTTTATGACATTCATGGGACTTTTTTTGTTTTAGACCAACGGGATTTCGCAGTTTCTGTCCGACAGAAACACAAACTTGCTACACTCTAAATCTTCATTCCACGTTTTGCAGGCGACTGCCGTTGTTGCGGTCGCCTGATAGTCAGCAAATAGTCGTTTACATCCTTGTGGCTGCGATAGAAACAGGAGTGGTCGATAACCTCACATTCGGACAGCCGGCGGATAATAGCGTCGGTCGCCTGTTGGCCTGCATCGTCGTTATCCATAAAGGTATGAACGGTTGCGTGCCGTTGCAAAAACGGCAAGGCTTTGGGCAGATTGACCACCGAGTTAAGTACCGCTGCATCGACCGTCAGGCGGTCGGCTCTCTTCAAAGTAAGGTAGGCGAGAAAGTCCATAAATCCTTCAAACACGACAGCCGTGTCACTGCCGTTGTCGATGATAGTAATATACTTGGGACGGCTGCTCCCTTTGAATCGGGCGGAGCGCAACTCCCAGCCGCCGGCATCGTTCGGGAAACCGATGGCGAAGCGCAACTTGTCGCTGACGGTGTAACGTACCTCGCGGCAGTAGGCGGCGGCAATGGCCGGGTCGATAGCGCGGACAGTAAGATAATCTAACAGGGCAGGATGTGCAAGCGGTGAATCGGACAGAACCTGCAAGGCTGACGCGGGTGGTAGCGGCTGCGCAATTACGGCAGGTATATGGTCATTTTTGCCGAGCCGCTCGACTGCCTGCGTAAACGTGCAATGTTCCAGCCGCATAACAAGGTCGATAATCGACCCGCCCTCGCCCGTGCCGAAGTCGTACCAAAGATTCTGCACATAATCGACCTTGAAACTGGGCGTTCGCTCCGACCGAAGCGGCGAGTGGTAGAATCCGTAGCGGACATTGCCATACTTTGGGTCGATGCCCCGAAGATGCAGATAGTCGCGTATCGAGAGGCGTTTGATATCTTGAATCGTCTTCATTTTCGTTGATTTGTTGTTACAGTAGGTATTATTCAGTGAATTAAAGAATTATATGCGCAACAAGTTCGCAACAGCGTCGGATAGGGCAACAAACATAGCCGACACCGACTGAAATTGTTGTGCGGTTGTTGCGTTGTTGTTCGGGTATTGTTTGTATTGATTTTCATTGAAATAGAGAATCGATACAACATTACGACAACAGTCGCTCCACAATCCGTCGCGGCACCTCGTAATAGCGTCCTCTCCGTTTCATCGGAAATAATTCTCCATCCGTACTGATATGGTAAAAGATGTAGTCGCTGTTTTTGTCCGAACGCAGCCCCCAACTATCTTTGAAGATGCTGCGAATCTGCGTCAGGTCGCTCCGCAAACCGGCTTCGCGTACAATGTCCAGAAAGTCTTTCGGGCAGCACAGCACCCGCTCTTCGCCGTTGCGTTCCATAATGTCGGCGCAGTAGGAGGCAATCTCCACCTCCACCTTGTTGGTGTTGTACTTTTTGATTTTCAGTAGTGCTGGCGTTTCGAGCAGCGACGGAGCAAACCACATCCGCGATTGCTGTTGCGTCGATAATGTCCGATGGGTCAGAAGATGAAGGAAATGCGGAATCTCGCGCTCCATCTTCCGGCGCAGGTCGATGTCGTCGCGGTCTGCGGGCGCAATCTTCCTCACCCAGAAACGCACCTCTTCAGGTTGGATGATAATCGGATTGCGTTCGTTGTTGGAACATAAAACGAATTTGGCGAAAAACTCAATCTCGCGGCGGTCTTTGCCTTTTGCCTCGACTTTGTAATCGCTTGCCGTCGATAGATTCTTGATTTTCTCCGTATCTTCGATTTTGTTCAGCAACAGTTCATCTACCAACACCAGCAGACGATTTGCCCAGTCGGCATTGAACTGCGAACGAAAATCGTCGTTGGTGTTGAACGTGGCGTTCTTGCCGAACAGCATCTTCAAAAAACGCAAAAAAGTCGTCTTGCCGGTGTTGCGTTCGTTCGACACCAGCAACAGAATCGGCAGCATCTGGGTCGGTCGCAGATAGAGCAGTTGCAAATAATCCAATCCCAACTCTATCTGTTCGCCGAATATGTGTGTCAGAAATCGCATGATATTCGGACATTCTCCCGCTGTCGGTGCATACACAAGCGGCTCATACTGGTTAAGGTAGGTGCCGTGAACGCGACGATAATTCAAGTGGTCGGGAATCACGCAGAATCCGTCATACTTTTCAATTTCGGGCAAATTGCCGCGACCGTAATCCTGCCGCAGCGTTTCGTAACTCCATGCAATATGCTCCTCGGCATAGCCGCCTTTGATTAGCGGTCGCATCACCACCTTAATCAGCGATGTGCCTACACGTATGTAATGCTCCTTCGTCTCCATCGCTATCGGTTTTTAATCGGAATGATTCGATTCAGCGACGCCTCGACATCGCTTTCGCGGAACAGCACGCGGCCACCGATTTTGTGGGCACAGATTTTACCGCGATTCACCCAGTCGGTAAGCGTTACAAGCGAGATGCGCAGCCGTCGCGCAGTTTCGCGGCGGGTCAGCAGTTTCGATTCGGTTTTCGGACGGGTTGGCGGCATTTGCTGCAATCCGTCGCGCACGGATTCCCGTATCATCTCCGAGAGTTGGTCGGTCGTCAGGCCGTTCAAATAGATTTCCTTTGCCATAGTGTTGTTTATTTGGTTTAACGCCTGCAAAGGAACAGCTTTCCCGTACTTTACTAAAACCGATAATAACGATACAACACGATGCCAATCAGCGCCATATAAGCGCCAGCCGACGACAAACAGATATGGATTTTGTTTTCTGGCACAATCGTGTCTTCGATTGTCCTGTCGTGTAAAGTGATTAAAAAATCATAAAAAAACAGGAAACATCGTCGTTGATGCTCCCTGTGATACTGATAATCTCTTCGATTTTATCTTCGACTTTTTATTTTGATAGATAGTTTTGCAAAGCGGAACGAATGGCGGAAGAAGAGTAGTACTCGTCCCTTGTAAAGCGTTCATCGCGGCAGCCGGTAAGCCATTTGCTCTTCAGCCACCGATAGAGTGTCGGACGAGTGATGCCCAATGCCGCCGCCAACTCTTTTTTAGTCATCAACTGTCCGCCGTCGAACGCATGAAATTCGTTTTGCCCGTTGTGCATATAGAGCCAACGGTCGAGATGCTGAATTGCCTTATCGACATTTTTCAACTCCTGTTCATAGCTCTCGTATGCCCATACGTGCAGACTGTCCGAGTCGATATTGGCAAATTCTGCCCGCCTGCGCAACTCGCTCACCAACTGCTCGAAGCACGACAACTCCGACGCTTTAATCTCTATCTTCCTGCGTCTGGGCATATATTAAAATATTAATATATTGGCCATTTTATAATATATAAAATACTTATTATCAATGTTATATGTATTATGCTTGTAAAAAACTTGTCAAAAAAGCCGTTTATTCCCCACTATTTTTTACAAGAATAACGTGTTCCAGCTCTTTCTCCTTC
>JAFLRR010000010.1 GCA_022511345.1 Alistipes sp. | reverse complement strand
GTGGCTTACTCGTTCGATTTGAAGAAGAAATACTATAAGAAAGGACGTCGGTGATGCGAACATTCATCTTCATGATACTGGCAGCCGCATACCTGTTATTGACTGGCTGCGATGTGCACCAGTGGCCTGAACGTGACCAGATCGGCGAGGCCGAGTTAGTCATCAGACTCAACTTCCATCCCGTAATGACCGTGTGGGAGCACTACTATGATATAGATACCAAGGAGCTGACCGAGGCGGCTGTTGCGACTCCCGAGAGCTACGACAATACGCAGCACGAAGGATTCATCCGCTACATAGTCCGCATATACCCGCGCTCGGATACGCGCAGCGCAATCGACACGCCTCTGCAGGAGTATCTCTTCACCAGCGAACTCGACGGGCAGGAGTACGATTTCGAGACCACGGCGACACTCCCGTGGGGCGAATACACCGTAATGGCTTGGGCCGACATAAGAGAAACATATGACGAGGCGCCCCGCTACGATGCCTCGGACTTCGCCCAGGTGGTGCTGCTCGACCACACTCTGAACACAGACTACCGCGACGCATTCTGCGGCACCATGGATGTGACCGTAGACAAAACCAGCTCCTCGGAGCCGGTTGCACAGACGGTACAGGTCGAGATGCGCCGCCCGCAGGCCAAGTTCCAGATTATAGCCGAGGGCGTGGAGGACTTCATCCAGAATGCCGCCACGCGCAACGACCTGTCGGATTACAAGGTCATACTGGCCTACACGGGATATACGCCGTTCGCATACAGCGTATTGACCGATTTGCTCGTGGATTCGCGCTACAACGAGCGCTTCGAGTCGGCAATAACCGCGCTGGACTCGTCGTCCATATCGCTGGCAGTCGACTATTTCCTCGTGCGGGCCGACGAAACCTCGACACGCGTGCAAATCGGAGTATTCGACGCGGCAGGCCAGGAGATAGCCATGACCGACCCATTCCTGGTGCCGCTGCTCAGAGACCGTCACACCATAATCAGGGGCAAGTTCCTGGCCGCGCATGCTTCGGGCGGATTCGTCGGAATCGACCCGGGCTTCGACGGAGACATCAATATAGTGCAATAATTAAATTTTAAAAATAACGAACGACTATGAGACAATTGTTTTTCAGATGCCTTGGCGCAACAGCTCTGCTGTTTGCCGCATCATGCTCCAACGAACCTGATTTGGGGAAGAGCGATCCTTATCTGTCGGACGACACGGCTGTCGTAACCATTTCGCTCGGAGTCGAGGGTCGCACCCAGACGCGTGCCGAAGGTCAGCCCGCTATCAGCGACGGCACACGGGCTACAACGCTCATTTACGCCATATACAACAACAAGGGCGACCTGGTGAAGATAACCAACCCCAACTACAAATCGGAAGAAGAGACGCCCACGGAGGACAGGCTGGTGACAAGAGCCAAAATCGACGGCATCGAGTTCCCGCATGAGCTTCCGGCCTTCGAACTGGTGAAGGGTCTGGAGTACACGATGGTCTTCTGGGCTCAGTCCGAAAACGGCGACACCTACTACGACACCAACGACCTGAAGAACATCCAGGTCAAGTATGAGAATGCCGCCAACAACGACGAGCTGCGCGACGCTTTCTGCGCAAGATACACGCTGATTCTCTCGCAGAGCGACAACGACAAGGAGGTTACAATCACCCTCAAGCGTCCGTTCGCACAAATCAACGTCGGCTTTACGAAGGCTGGCTACGAGCTGATGAAAAGCCACTCCACAAACGGCGATATAACCAAATCGTCCATCACGGTCAAGAATGTGAGCAACCTCTTCGACCTCTACAGCAACAACGTGGGCACCGCCTCGGCAAACATCGTCGACGCCGAATATGCGGTATCCGCGACTCCCTCAACGATGGAGATCGACGGCTCGACCCTGGGCCAGTATCTGCAGGTCGACATAGACAACAACGGACAGATAGCCGATACCGAAGAGTTCGTTTGGCTGTCGATGTGCTACATCCTGGCTCCCGACCAGAACAACGGAACCAGCACCTACAGAACCACGGTGGACATAAGCAACCTGAAATTCTATTACGAAGACGGCTCGGAGTACGAAACCGATCTCGAGGAGATACCATTCGTGCCCGTACAGCGCAACCATCGCACCAACATCCTGTTCGACCCTGCAAACAAGACCACCCTGCTGCTGCATCTGGACCCCAACTACGACGAGGATGACAGCAACATCAGGAATGACCAAGACAGCGAAGACAACTGGAGCGACAATAGTGGCAACTAAAAACAATGAATATTATGAAACGTAATATTTTCAGATATCTGTCGGCAGCAGTCGTTCTGCTGTTGTCGGCATCCTGTTCCGAGGATTTCATCGCCGACCCCTATCAGTCGGGCGATAAGACGACCGTGACTTTCTCGCTCGGCCTCGAAAACAGTTCGCAGACCCGCGCCATAGACCCCGACTACGATGCCGACCCCACAATCAGCGACGGGACAAGGGCCACGACGCTCATCTATGCGCTCTACACCGCCGACGGACAGCCTCTGACCATAGACGGCGAGAGCCAGATACGAATGACCGGCACGCACTTCCCCGTCAGCCTGACGCTGAACCTGGTGAAGGGCATGACATACAAGGTCGTATTCTGGGCACAGTCCGAAACCGGCGACACCTATTACGACACCTCCGACCTGAAGAATATCGAAATCAGGTATGAAGACAACGACGACGACCACTCGGGACAGCTCAACAACGACGAGGCGCGCGACGCCTTCTGCAAAAGCGTCGAGCTCACCGTCAGCCGAAGCGACGCGACCTCTTCGCAGGAGATAATCCTCAAGCGTCCCTTCGCGCAGATCAACGTGGGTATTGCCAAGGCGGCCTGGGAGATTATGCAGAACAGCAATATGAACATTACCGAGTCGGCCATCAGCATATTGGGCGTAGGACGCAAGTTCAATCTGGTGGACAACGCCGTAGTCAGCCCCGACGACGTGGGCGGCAACACCCAGGGATACACCACGGCCAACTATGCAAAGGCCGTTATTCCCCACAACATGCAGCTCGGCGGTCAGCAGATAAAGAACCCTTATCTGGAGGTCGACACCGACGGCAACGGCGAAAAGGAGCAGTACGTATGGGTATCCATGGGATACATACTGCCGCCCAGCATAGACCAGTCCGCAACGGTGGACATCACCAGCATGGCCTTCTACTACGACACCGACACAAGCTACGAGCCTCAGGCTCTGCCCATGACCAATGTCCCCGTCAGGAGCAACTACCGCACTAACATCCTCTTCTCGGAGGAGACGCTGACCGGACAGGCGAGAATAATCCTCGACGTCAACGCAAAGTACGACGACAACGACTACTGGAGCGACAACGGCAAGACGTGGAACGGCGAGATAGCCGACGGTGTGAGCGTAAAATCTTACCGCGGTGTGCCCAGTGCAGATCTGCCGCAGGGTAAAAAGTCGCACTACAACTTATTCTGGCTCGATTTCCACGTATCCAACGGCAAGGGTCTGATGTGGATTTCCAACCGTTCGAACGGTGTGCCCTTCGAGTATTCGGATATCCCCGTATGGAAAGATGCCGACGGCGAGGATACGACATACGCTCCATTCCTCGACGAAGACGGCAAACCGAGTCTGGATAAATACAAGGCTGCGATATTCGATATTATCAAAGGCCACGGATTGCTGAGCGGCGGTGCAAATGCAAACAATTACAATAAACTGGACGAAGAGAAAAATCTCGTAATGCCTTGGACTTTCGACGACAGTTCGATTATTCTGACCAACGATATCGACTTCTCGAAATATGAAGATGTTGTCGGCGAAGGACTCAGATGGGTGCCTATCTCTTCGCAAATGTATTACTATGAGAGCAAAACTCAATCTCCTCCGCCAACGACCTATGCATTCAAAGGCGAAATCGACGGCTGCGGCCACACAATCAGCCATATGCACGTGGCAAATCAGAAGCATGACTCCGAAGACACCTGGTGGAAGGTAAAGGGTAATGCGGGATTTGTATCCCTTGCACGTGAATGGGCGACTATTAAAAATGTCCAGCTCTATGATCTCACTATCGAGGGCGACTGGAATGTGGGCGGCTTCGTAGGCTATTATGGCATGAAAGGACAATCGCCCGGATTGAGGATAGAGAACTGCTCCATCGACTCCAGCACCATTATCGGCTACAGCGATGAAAACAATCCCGACAATGATGCCAATGTAGGCGGATTCGTCGGCAGTACAGGCGGCAGCAACAACGTGATACTTACAAATTGCCATATTAGCAACTCGACGATTAAAAGCGGTTTTATCGTCGGAGGTATGATAGGCTATTCGCGCAACGCAGACCATACGGTCACAAACTGCTCGATGAGCGATGTGCTGATGATTCTCGACGAGTACAACACCGGCGGTGCAAGTATAAACAACAAATACCCCGAGCGCTCTACTACAGAACCTGATTGCTACTTATACGGACAAAATCGCACTCTGACGACCATTAACACGACATGCACCAACATAACGCTCAACGTGTTCCAGTCGGGAACGAAGAAAAGTACGGCTTACCCCAACGGCAACGGTTTCAGCGAAATTAAGAACATGCCGCTCGACCTCTTCCCCAAATTGGACGGACAGTACGGCACCAAACTGACGCTCGATTCGCACATCACGGGCCGGCCCTCCTACTTCGACGACAGCTATGCTTACGGACTCTTCATCGACGTCAGCAAAGCCCCCGGCGAGGATTGGAAAGAGAATGCACAGAACAACGGTTACACCCTCATCGGCAGCCGCAACGAGCCTTTGTACAGCCTCAACATCATACCCGACGTAAACGGCAAGACCACATACGGCATCGGCATCACTGGCGACAAGGGTACGGTTACGGTCGAGAACCTTATAATCAACGGCGAGCCATCAGTCGAGACCGGCATACTGCTCGACAACGCCAAGGATGTCAAGCTCACGAACCTGGCCGTTTACGATGTGAAGTACACCATCCAGGACAATGAGGTTCCCGACGGTGCGACACTGACGGTCGAGAAGTGCGACCTGAGAGGTATCACCGAGTACGGAGCCGACTATCAGTCGGTGACCTTCACCAAGACCGCCTTCTACAAGGGTTCGGGTACCAGCGAAAACAGCGGCTCGGGCTCCTGCAACCCCGGATGCGCAACTTCGTTCACCGACTGCATCTTCCGCGACGGCTTCACCTTCGACACGAGCAATCTGCCGGACGGCGACAAGCTGACCTTCTCGAACTGCCGCTACGGCAAGGCCGACGACGAGCAGGTGCTGACCGAGGAGAACGTCCAGGAGTTCCTCGGCATCGATGCCGACAAGTGCATCTTCCAATAGACCGGCAATCTTTCGGCCACGGTCTGAGAGGCCTGCCGAAACAGTGGCCTGAAAGCAAAAACCTCTGCTCCTGTCTGGAGCAGAGGTTTTTTATGACCATTATCGCAATGCAAAAAAAAAGAATTACGCCACCTTTTCGGGTGGCGCATTGCGACTTCGAGTCGTCTTGAGCTGTTGACGAGGATTGAACTCGTGACCTCTTCCTTACCAAGGAAGTGCTCTACCACTGAGCTACAACAGCAATCAACATTCGTTGTTTCGGGACACAAAAGTACAAAACAAATCCGAATTAGCAAAAAAAATCGTAAAAATTAATAATTATTTTGTACCTTTACTCAAAATAACAACTACTCGAACTATATGAAAAGAATACTTATTGTAGGCGCCGGAGGCCAGATTGGCTCCGAGCTCACAAGTTATCTGCGCAAAATCTACGGAGGCAGCAACGTAATCGCTACCGACGTGCGCGAATCCGAGACATTGGGCCAGGAGGGTCCCTTCGAAGTGCTCAATGCGCTGGATGCCACAGCCATGGCTTCGGTCGTGACCCGTCACAAGGTAGACACCATATTCAACCTCGTGGCACTGCTGTCGGCCGTCGGAGAGCGCAATCCGCAGATGGCATGGAATGTAAACATAGGTGCGCTGATGAACTCTTTGGAGGTGGCTCGCGAGAACAAGTGCGCGCTCTTCACCCCCAGCTCCATCGGCGCCTTCGGCCCCACTTCGCCCAAGGACCAGACTCCGCAGGATACCGTCATGCAGCCCACGACAATCTACGGCGTATGCAAGGTCACGGGCGAGCTGCTGAGCAACTACTACTTCCACAAGTTCGGCGTCGACACCCGCTCGGTGCGCTTCCCGGGCATCATCTCGAATGTCACCCTCCCGGGCGGCGGAACGACCGACTATGCCGTTGAAATCTATTACGAGGCCGTGCGCAGCGGACATTTCACCTGTCCCGTGCCGGCTGACGTATATATGGACATGCTCTACATGCCCGATGCGCTGCGCGCATGCGTCGAGCTGATGGAGGCAGACCCCGCGAAGCTCGTTCACCGCAACAGCTTCAACCTGGCCTCGATGAGCTTCACACCCGAGATAATCTGCGCCGAGATAAAGAAGCGCATACCCGACTTCACAATGGACTACGACGTGGACCCCGTGAAGAAGGCCATAGCCGAGAGCTGGCCCAACTCGCTGGACGACTCGTGCGCCCGCCAGGAGTGGGGATGGAAACCCGAGTGGGACCTGTCGGCCATGACCGACGACATGCTCGAGGTAATACGCAAAAAGCAACTCTGAAAACAGCAACAGTGAATACCACCCTTAAACACATCATGCTGGCAGCCGCGGCCTTAACGGTCGCGGCTTGTCAGTCGCCGCGCAAGGCGACTTTCGCCAGCTTCGCCTACAGCGGCCACGACGCCCGCTTCGAACGCACGATAGATGCCCGAAACGAGTATCTCAACCCCGTAATCGCGGGATTCTACTCCGACCCGAGCATATGCCGCAAAGGCGACGACTATTTCCTGGTCACCTCGACGTTCGCATTCTACCCCGCCCTGCCGGTATTTCACAGCCGCGACATGGTGCACTGGAGGCAGATAGGCTCGGCCATAGACCGCCCCGACCAGCTGCCGCTCGATTCGCTGGGATTCAACCGCGCGGTATATGCTCCCGACATAAGCTACAATCCGCACAACGACACATTTTATATAATCAACACCTGCGTCGACGGCATCGAGAACTACGTAATCAAGTGCCGCGACCCGTTCGAGGGCAACTGGAGCGACCCCATAGCTCTGCCCGAGGTCGAGGGCATCGACCCGTCGCTATTCTTCGACGACGACGGCAAGGCCTACCTCCTGCACAACGGAATGCCGCCACAGGAGCGCCAGTGGAACAGCCACAGAGCACTGTGGATGTGGGAGTACGACACCGACAACGACCGCGTTGTCGGACAACCTACGCTTCTGCTCGACGGAGGTCTCGACTTTGCGGCGCAGCCCGAGTGGCTCGAGGGTCCGCGCGTCTACAAGCGCAACGGCCACTACTATCTGCTGGCCGCCGAGGGCGGAACCTACGAGTATCACTCGCAGATAGCTCTCTCGGCCGACAATGCGCTCGGTCCCTACACCCCCTGCGCCATCAACCCCATACTCACGCAGCGCGACCTGCCCGAGCAGCGCGAGGACAAAGTGACCTGCACGGGCCATGCCGACATAATCGAGACGCCCGACGGCGAGTGGTATGCCATATTCCACGGCTGCCGGCCCTATGACGGCAACCACTACAACACGGGCCGCGAAACGTTCCTGCTGCCTGTCGAGTGGACCGACGACACGCCCGTGATACTCGCCGCCGGAGAGGCCGTGCCGACCGTAGTACGCAAGAGCGGGCTGGAGTCATGCGACTCACCCACCACCGGCAACTTCGCCTGGAGCACCGACTTTGCCGAGGGACTCGACGGCCGATGGATAATGATTCGCACGCCCCGTCACGGCATGCCGCAGACCTCGCGCCGCGGACTTACGCTCAGCGACAACGGCATAGCCATATCGACCGGCACGGCAAGCCCCTCGTTCGTAGGTTTCAGGCAGCAACACACCTCGTTCGATGCCTCGACGCGTATGACATTCACACCGTCCGAAGGCGCCTTTGCAGGCATTGCCCTCTACCAGAACGACCGCCACTACATACTCTTCGGCAAGACGCTCGAGGATGGCGCGCAGAGACTTATCGTCGAGCGCTGCGAGAAGGATTCTGCCGAGCGCATAGCGTCGCTGCCGCTCACGGCGGCCCAGGCTTCGGGCTGGGTCGAGTTGTCGGTGGCCTGCGATGGCGGCAGCTGCGCATTCAGCGCCTCGTTTGCCGACGGCACCTCTGTTCAGGCAGCCGGCGGAGTCGATGCACGCAACCTCAGCACCCATGTGGCCCGGGGATTCAACGGCGTGATAATCGGCCCCTACACCGGACCGATAGAATAGAGACGACAATCTTCAAAAACAGAGGCGGAGAGCATCGAGCTCTCCGCCTTTTTCGTTGCCATGCATGCGCCGTCACTGCGATATCTTCACCAGCTGCTCGCGGTAGGCATTCAGGATGCGCGACTTGGATATGAATCCCAGGTAGCGGTTGCGGCCGTCGACCACGGGCAGCATCCAGGTCTTGTTCTCCAGGAAACGGTCTAAAACGCTCTGAATCTGCTCATGCTGCAGAATTTTGTCGGGCGGCTGTATCATGTAGTGGGTTATCGAACGCCCGTACATGGCCGGCTTGAACATATCCTCGCGCAGGTCGTCGAGCTGAACCACGCCCAGCAGCGAGCCGAAGTTGTCGATTACGGGGAATATGTTGCGGTGCGCCGAGGCTATCATGTGCACGATGTCGCCCAGTGTCATGTTCTCCTTGATGCGTATGAAGTCGGTCTCCATCAAATCGTCCAGCTTGAGGAATACCAGCACAGACTCGTCCTTGTTGTGCGTCAGCAGCTCGCCGCGCAGACGCAGCTGCTTGGTGTATATCGAGTCGGGGTCGAGGCTGTGTCCCACGGCGAATGAAATGCACGAAGTTATCATCAGCGGGATAAATAGACCGTATCCGTTCGAGAGCTCGGCAATGAGGAATATCGATGTCAGCGGCGCCTTCATCACGCCTGCCATGACTCCCGCCATACCCACCAGCGTGAACGAGGCCACGGGCAGGTGCATGCCGAAGAGCGTATTGCACGTGAGCGCCAGAAGCGCGCCCGAGAATGCTCCCACGAAGAGCGACGGAGCGAATGTTCCGCCCACGCCGCCGGCAGCATTGGTCGAAGCCATGGCCACGACCTTGAAGAACATTATGGCCATCACATAGAGCAGTACGACCCACTCCACCGACGAGAAGCGATAGAACAGCGAGTTGTCGAACAGCTCCTTGGTGTGGCCGTGCATGAGCGCCGTGAATCCCTCGTAGCCCTCGCCGTAGAGAGGCGGGAAGACGAATATCAGCACGCCGAGAATCACGCCTCCGGCAATCCACTTCTTATACTGGCTGTCGATTTTGCGGAACAGGCTGCCGACCTTCGAGTTGACGGTGGTAAAGTAGAACGACATAAGGCCGCAGAGCGTGCCCAGCATCATGAAAAACGGTATCTGCTTCAGTTCGAAGGCGTCGTCGGCCGTGAGCGTCACGGCCAGAATGGGGTCGAATCCGCGCAGCATGAAGGCCATTGTCGTGGCCGTGATGGAGGCTATGAGCAGCGGTATGACCGAGCCGGCGGTGATGTCGAGCATCAGAATCTCCAACACGAAGACAACGCCCGTAATCGGCGCCTTGAATATGGCAGCCAGCGCAGCGCCGGCACCGCAGCAGAGCAGAAGCGTGATGTTGCGGTAGTTGAGCCGGGCCAGCTTGCCGATGTTCGAGCCTATGGCCGCGCCAGTGAGCACTATCGGAGCCTCGGGACCCACCGAACCGCCGAAGCCTATGGTCGTGGCGCCGCCCACAATCGAAGTCCACATGTTGTGGCTGTCGATGCGCGAATCGCGGCTCGACATGGCATAAAGCACTCGCGTGACGCCCTCGGAGATGTTGGCCTTGACGATATATCTGACGAACAGCGTGGCCAGGATGATACCCACGGCCGGGTATATCAGATAGAGGAAATGGGCCTCCTCGACCGGGAACCAGCTCACCAGACAGCTCTTTATGCCGTGCAGCAGCACCTCGAACAGCCATGTGCCGACACCTGCCGCAACACCCGTAATGACGGCCAGCACGGCCATCATCTGGCGTTCGTTCAGGTGCTTTGTGGCCCTGAGGAAGTAGGCATATATTCTGTCGTAGCGCAACATCGCCCGTTCGCAGTTTGGCATTAAGGCGCTACTCGCCCGCGCGGTAGCGTGCAGCCTGCTCGGCAATAAGTTCGGCGTCGCCGAAGTAGTCTATGCGCATCGCGCGGCGCACGTCGGCAAGCGTAGCCGAAGCGCTCTCGCGCGCCAGCTCAGAACCCTTGCGGAGCATCTCGTAGACCTCCTCGATACGCTGCTCGTAGTAGCGGCGGCGCTCGCGGATAGGCTCGAGCGTCTCGTTAAGCACGGCAATAAGCAACCGCTTGACCTTCACGTCGCCCAGACCGCCGCGGCGGTAGTGAGCCTTCATGTCGTCGAGGGTCGCATAGTCGGGAGCATATTTTTCCATGTGCTCCGGACGGCAGAAGGCATCGAGATAGGTGAAAACCGTATTGCCCTCGACCTTGCCGGGGTCTTCGACACGAAGATGGTCAGGGTCGGTGAACATGCTCATGACCTTCTTCTTCACATCGTCGGCCGAATCCGACAGATAGATGCAGTTGCCCAGCGACTTGGACATCTTGGCCTTGCCGTCGGTGCCGGGCAGGCGCAGGCAGGCGGCATTGTCGGGCAGCATGATTTCGGGCTCGACAAGAGTCGGACCGTAGACCGAATTGAACTTGTGGACAATCTCGCGTGTCTGCTCGATCATCGGCTCCTGGTCCTCGCCGACGGGCACCGTAGTGGCGCGGAAGGCGGTGATGTCCGAGGCCTGGCTGATGGGATAGGTGAAGAATCCCACAGGCGTGCCGCGGCGCTGCTGCGTCTCGTCGTCGGCGTTGTCCGAGAATCCGCGCATCTGAATCTCGGCCTTGACGGTCGGATTACGCTGCAGGCGCTGCACTGTGACAAGATTCATATAGTAGAAAGCCAGCTCGCACAACTCGGGGATCTGCGACTGGATGAAAATCGTGGTCTTGGCCGGGTCGAGTCCGCACGAGAGATAGTCGAGAGCCACCTCGATGATGTTCTGGCGCACCTTCTCGGGGTTGTCGGCGTTGTCGGTCAGAGCCTGGGCGTCAGCAATCATGACGAATATCTTGTCGAAGGCTCCCGACTCCTGCAGCTCCACGCGGCGGCGCAGCGAGCCTACATAGTGTCCCAGATGGAGCTTTCCGGTCGGGCGGTCGCCCGTGAGGATTATCTTTTCCATAATGCGGTCTGTTTTCTCTGCGGCAAAGATACTGAAATTCAAAATTCAAAATTCAAAATTCAGAATTATTTTCTCTCCGCCCGCACCATGTTGCCGCATCGGCCGGCACGACCCGCACCAGCTAAACCTGAAGTGTCCGGCCGGGATTCCGGCCGGACACCTGCAAACAGCTTGTCAATCAATTCTTGCGCGCACCATCGGCTCGAGATTGTGTATCACGCCCTTGTAATCTACAATATCTTTCTGCTGCACGTTCTGAATCTTGGCTCCTATGCCAGTAACGGAGACTGTGAAGTTGCGGCCACGGGTCTCAACGGTATATATGGGTGCCAGCAGGATGTCGTAACCCGAACCGGCCAGGGCCTTGTAAAGCGCCGCACGCTTTGCCGCCTCGATGCCCTTGAGTTTCAGCATGTGGCTGTTGTTATCCATGACATATCGGTGCTCGTTGCCCTTGATAAGCTTGCCGAACAGGGTGAACTTGCCCGACACGGTACCGGTGAGCTTCTTGCCGCCTTCGGTGTTGAGCTCCGTCACCAGAGCGCCGTTTGTAACCTGCGAATTGGTGAGTGAATAGACCGGATTATTCTGCTGCACAAGCAGTTTGTTGCACGAGCTAACGGATGCGGCCGCTGCGAACAGAGTTGCAGCAATGATGATTTTTTTCATTTCTTTACAATCTTAATTTAGGTCCGCGCCCCGAACGGCAGTCTGTCTGAGGGTTGTGCATATAAAAAACGCGGGGCAATATTTTGTTCCCAGTCGTTAAGGTCTTCCACAACCATTGCCCCGAAAAACAGAATAAAGCCCACGTCGCCGACGTGAGCGTCAAACTTTATTCCCGGGGCCTGAAAAGTAAGTGGAAGTTTTAACGACCCGAAATAAAATAACGCTTTTTATATGTTTGCGCCGGCGCTTTTAGTGCGTTGCGGCGCTGCTTGAATCGATAGATTATCCTTTCTTCAACACATCATCATATTTCCATAGGCATCAGGTTTTGATTATACTTTCTGCCGCAAATATACGACAAAAATCGAGAAGTAGTAGACGGCGAGAAGAGGTGCAGCATATTTCGGGCTAATTTCTTGCATATTCCAAAGATTCTCACGAATTTTGAGGTATAATCCGGTATACGAATAGATTAAGATTTGTATGCGGAAAAAGCCAATCCTAAAAACAAGAATCGCCATACAGATATGAAGAATCTCAAATCGATACTCTTTGCCGCCGGCCTGCTGCTGATTCTGTCGGCGACGATATGTTATCTCTCTGTCAAGAATTTGTCCCGTCTGCACCCGGTCGACAGCTACGAGGACAGAGGCATCCACACCTTTTCGCCATATCAGGTGCTGCCCGTTCAGGTGAAAAATACGAGCGCCAACTCACGCGACCGCCGTATGAATCCGACCAAAACGGTATACATGGTTTACTACCGGGCCACGGACGGCAGCGGCTATCAGTGGAGCAAGCGGGCTCTCACCCGCCAACTGGGACAGAAGAGCGTGGAAGAAGGCGCTGTCGTCGCCCGCAGGGTGCTGGACATCCCTGCCGAGCAGAGCTACATAACCGTCGAACCGGAGCAGACCGCCGAGAGCTACACGGCCGAACTGAGGCAGAGATATATCATTGCCTTGTGCCTGTCGGCAGGTTACATCCTGCTATGTCTGCTGTTGGCATTGGCGATATGGTACAATAAGAGATAAGCGATGTAGGATTCCGGCCGAACGGACCGAAATGAGCGATTTTCGCCGTTCGTATAAGATATTTTTATATCTTTGTCTCGACAAATAAGTTCGGCCATGACAATCGTACAACTCGAATACCTTCTGGCAGTAGCCAACTGCGGCAGCTTCTCGCAGGCCGCAGAACACTGTTTCGTCACGCAACCCTCGCTGAGCATGCAAATCAAGGCGCTCGAGGAGGAACTCGGAATAGTTCTGCTCGACCGCTCCAAAAAGCCAGTCATACCCACCGAGGCCGGCGAAACCGTCCTCGAGCAGGTTCGCCAAACGCTCAAGGCCTACAACTATATACGCGAGTCGGTGGCCGAGATGAAGGGCGAGACGGCCGGCAAGCTGCGCCTCGGCGTCATTCCCACCATAGCGCCCTATCTGCTGCACCGCTTTCTGCCCGATTTCGTGAAGCGCTACCCGCGTGTGGAACTCGAGATACGCGAGATGGTCACGGCCGACATAGTCGACGCCCTCAACCGCGACCGCATCGACGCGGCGCTTGTGGCCAGCGGTACATGCGGCGAGGGAATCATCGAGCACGACCTTTTCGGCGACCGCTTCTTCTGCTACGTCTCGCCGGCGCATACGCTCTACCAGCGCCGCAACATCCGCATCGAGGATATAGACCTCGGCGACCTGATACTCCTGAGCAGCGGAAACTGCATGCGCGACCAGGTCATAGAGCTCTGCCAGGCCAAGCGCGACATGCCGGCCCACTACTCCTTCGAGTCGGGCTCGCTGGACACGCTCATGCGTATCGTCGACTGCACGCAGTGCCTTACGGTCATACCGGAGCTTGCCGTCGACTGCCTGCCCGATGAGAAACGGGCCCACGTGCGCATGCTGGCAAAGGGCGCAACATCGCGGCGCATAGCCGTTGCCGTGCGCAGAACCTATGTCAAAAGTTCGATTGTCAAAGCCCTGATAGAATCGGTCAAGGCGTGTGTCGGCGAGCGCTGAGGCCTCCGCACCGCTATTTCAGACTCTGCATCTCGAGCAGATGGGCATATACGCCGCCCGCTGCCGCCAGTTCGGCATGCGTGCCCTGCTCGACTATGCGGCCGCCGTCTATTACAAGTATGCGGTCGGCATTGCGTATCGTGCTCAGGCGGTGCGCTATGACTATCGAGGTGCGGCCCTCGAGCAACGAATCAAGCGCCTGCTGAACCATCTTTTCGCTCTCGGTGTCGAGCGCCGAGGTGGCCTCGTCGAGTATGAGTATGTCGGGATTTTTCAGCACGGCACGAGCTATGGAGAGTCTCTGCCGCTGGCCTCCAGAGAGTTTCATGCCGCGGTCGCCGATGTTGGTATCGTAGCCTTCGGGGGTCTGCATGATGAAGTCGTGGGCATTGGCCACTTTGGCCGCAGCGACAATCTCGTCGTGCGAGGCGCCGGGACGGCCCAGTGCTATGTTGCCCTCGATGGTGTCGTTGAACAGCACGGTCTCCTGAGCCACTATGCCTATGTGGTTGCGCAGACTCTCCTGCGAATAGTCGCGAATCGAGCGGCCGTCGATGAATATGTCGCCCGAGTCGGTGTCGTAGAACCGCGCGGCAAGTTCGCCGAGCGTCGACTTGCCGCCGCCCGAAGGACCCACCAGGGCAACGGTCTCGCCCTTGCCCACGGCGAATGATATGCCGTCGATGGTCTGACGCATGCCGTCATACGAGAAGCGCACGTCGCGGAACTCCAGTCCGTCGGTGAAGCGTTCCAGCAGCACGGCATCGCTGCGGTCGGCAATGGCCGGCACGGCATCGGTGAGCGCGAATATGCGTTCGCCGGCAGCTATACCGTTGTTGATGTTCGCAAACTGGTCTATGAACGAGCGCACGGGGCGCGTAATCTGCGAGAATGCCGCGATGAAGGCCACGAAACCGGCTGCGCTCAGCGTACCCGAGGCCACGAGCGAACCTCCGAACACTATCAGCACCGCCACGGCCGTGATTCCCAAAAACTCGCTCATGGGCGAGGCCAGCTGCTGGCGGCGGGCCATCATGAGCATCAAACGCGAGAAATCGGCATTCAGAGCCGAGAACTTGCGGCGCACGTAGTCAGTTGCGTTGTAACTCTTTATGACCTTTATACCCGACAGCGACTCTTCGAGCACTCCCGTCATCTCGCCCATGCGCTCCTGGCCCTGCTTGGCGGGCTTGCGCAGACGCTTGACTATCGAGCCTATGATTACCGCCACAACGGGCAGGAACAGCACCGAGAAGAGCGACAGCCTCCACGATATGGATATCATCAGCGCCACGAATCCGATGATAAGGAACGGTTCACGGAACATGACCTGCAGCGTGTTGGTTATGCAGAACTGCACCACGCCCACGTCGGCCGTGATGCGCGACATGATGTCGCCCTTGCGCTGCTCGGAGAAGAATCCGGCATCCATGGCCGTCACCTTCGAGAACATCTCGTCGCGCATGCGCTGCAGCGAACGGATGCGCATGCTCTCGACCGTGCGCGCGCTCAAGTAGCGGAACAGGTTGCTCAGCAGGTTCATGGCCACGGTCACTGCGGCCAGCATCAGCAGCATCTTCGACATCACGAACCCGGTGCCGAACATGCGCGTGTAGATGTGGTTGAGCAGCTGCTCGAAGCACTTGCTGTCCAGCGTCATGGCCGGCATGCTGTAGACGGGCTTAAACGAGTAGTCGGGGTTGAACATGGTCGTCATGATAGGTATTATCATGGCGTAGTTGAAGGTATTGAACAGCGCATGCAGAGCAGCATATACAGCATACGGCACAGCGTATCTGCTTATGGGACGGGCGAAGCCGAGCAGGCGTAAATATGTTTTGAACATTCTTTCTGTCGTTAAAAAAGTGTGCGAAGCCGCACTACAAAAATAGTCAAATTCCGCAAACAAACACACCCGCCCGGAAGAATATGCCTCAACATGCGACAAATGTCAGCATCAGCAGCACGGACAACGAAAAAAACGGCGGGGAATCGTCGCGATTGCCCGCCGCCTCTCGGAGGTTGCCCTCCGATACTACTAACCCAAACTTAAATAAATGAAGAAACCTCACTGCACCGTGCCGATGGCAGCGAATGCAGTGTTATCATATTAACGTACAAATAGTAGGCCTTAGTATGCGAAGTTGCTTTTTTTTCTAAAAAAATGTCTTAAAGTACCACTGACGCATCTCCGCGGACGAAAAAAACGGCAGGGAATCTCACGATTGCCTGCCGCCTCCGGAGGTCGCCCTCCTGAAACTACTAACCCAAACTTAAATAAATGAAGAAACCTCACTGCATCGTATTGTGCTATGTCGGTGCAGATGCCCTTTAACTGGCAAATCCCGTGCCGGAATTTTTCGCATGCAATGTCACAGCTGCTCCAAACAGCATTTAGGAACACTTTTTCGGAAAAAATGTAAAAAATATTAGGTTCGCCGGCTTTATTTTCATACTTTTGCACCGAATTATTGTGCCTGCGGCACACACGTAAAACCAAAAAACGAATCTATGAAAAGAGTAATTTTGTCCGCGGCAGCAGCTCTGGCGGCACTCACGGCCTCGGCCGAGGGATTTCAGGTAAACAACCTCAGCTCTCGCCAGAACGGTATGGGCCACGTCGGCACGGCCATGAAGCTCGGCGCCGAGTCGCTCCACTTCAACCCCGCGGCAGCGGCATTCCAGAGCTCGCGCTTCGACATATCGGCCGGAATAACCGGCATTAAGCCCTCGGCGACATTCGTCACACAGAACGACTACTCCTCAACGCCACTCCAGAGCTACGACTCCAAAAGCGGCATATCCACCCCGCTCTACCTCTATTTCAACTACAAGCCCGCAGACCGCGTGGCTGTCGGCGTGAGCTTCACCACGCCGTTCGGTTCGGCAATGGAGTGGGACGACAACTGGGCCGGAGCTCACCTGATTCAGGGCATACACCTTCAGGCATACCAGGTGCAGCCTACCCTTTCGGTCAAAATCACCGACCGCCTGTCGGTTGGTGCCGGTCTGACCGTCGCATGGGGCAAATTCGACCTCTCGCGCTCGATGATGCCCGTGGGTCTGGGCAATCTTGCCATAGCGGGCGTGCTGCAGAGCGCCGCTTCGCAGTATACTGCAGCCGCAGCACAGGCCGCAGCTGCAGGTCTGGCCGAGCAGGCCGCACAGTACGAGGCCATGGCTGCACAGGCCGCACAGGGAGCACAGTACATAGCGCCGCTGGGTTCCTCGCCGCTCGTATCGGCCAAACTCAAGGGTAACTCGGGCGTGGCCGTGGGCGTCAATGCCGGCATCATGTGGGATCCCCACGAGCAGTGGACGCTGGGCTTCGCATACCGCTCGCGCATGAACATGAAGGTATCCCGCGGCACTGCCGCTCTCAACTACCACGACGAGACGGTGCGCGCAATCCTCGCGCAGGTCAACGCCGCAAGCATCGCATCGGGCGGCTCGGCCGTAATCCCCGAACTCGACCGCGGCACCTTCGCCACGCAGCTGCCGCTGCCCACAAACCTCACATGGGCGGCCTCGTTCCGCCCGGCACCCAAGTGGGAGTTCGCAGTCGACCTGCAGTGGATCGGATGGTCGGCATACAAGGACCTCAACGTATCGTTCAACGAGCCCGAGCTCGAAATAGACGACATATACTCGGTCAAGAACTACAAGAACACCCTCGCCTTCCGTTTCGGCGGCGAGTACAAGGCTTGCAGCACGATTCACGCCCGCATGGGTATGTATGTCGACGAGAGCCCCGTGCGCAGCGACTATCTCAATCCCGAGACTCCCTCGGCCACGAAGCTCGCATTCACCGCCGGACTCACCATCAACCCCTGCAGCGTCATGGCTATCGACCTGGCCTATGCCTATGTGGCCACGGCAGACCCCGAGCGCACGGGCTCCTACCCCTATGAGTTCAACGGCACTATGATGCCACTGGCCGGCAACTACCGAATCCACGCCCACACATTCTCGCTGGGCATGCGCTTCCATTTCTGATAATCGGAATTTTTTATATCTTTGCGGTGCGGAACGAGACTCTTCCGCACCGTTTTTTTTCGGCTCTATAGTTCAAGGGATAGAACGAGGGTTTCCTAAACCCTAAATTCGCGTTCGAGTCGCGGTGGAGCTACAAACCGCAGGCGGCCGTGCTTCGAGCACGGCCGCCTGGTTCATTTCTGCCGCCATGAATGCGCCTGCCTGAATCGCGGTGCAGGCATCGGCAGCGTCAGTCGTCGAGTTCGATGGTAGGACGGAATCGCAGCGTGCGCTTGGGTGCAATCCTCACGGGCGCACCCGTGCGCGGGTTGCGGCCCATGCGTGCAGGACGGTGCTGCACGGAGAACACGCCCAGTCCCGAGAGCAGGATTTTGTCCTCCTCGCGCAGAGCCTGAACGGTGACACGTACAAATGCGTCGACAGCCTTGCGGGCGTCGGTCTTGGATATTCCGGCATCGAGGGCCATGGCCTCGACAAGTTGTGCTTTGTTCATATGGTGATAATTTTTTGCTATCTGTCTGATAGGCTGCAAATATAGACATTTTCTGCCAAAAAGCGAAACACCGCCCGACCGAGACTGTTTCATCCCGCCGGCAACAGCAGCCGCAACTGTGCCGGCCCGACACTGCGGCAGCTTTGCGACACCCATTTTTTGGTAAAACCGAAAATAAGTCTTACTTTCGCAAACGGAAAGATGGCAGAGTGGTCGATTGCGGCGGTCTTGAAAACCGTTGAACTGCGAGGTTCCGGGGGTTCGAATCCCTCTCTTTCCGCAAAGAACGCTGAATGTCAGCAAATTGCAGAATCAACACCCGATTTTACGCCCGAAAAGTAAGATTGGGTGTGATTGTTTTTTTATACTAAACAACGCAACATCGCGGATTTGAACGTATGCAAAAAAGAGTGCGTTTCTTAATGGAAACGCACTCTTTTCGTTGTGATTGTACCGACGGCTATTGAGCAGACGTCTGCACTTCTTCTCCGTTTTCGATAACGGTATAGAACTTAGTTTGAGGTTTGCCTGATGCGGTGTTGTTTATCTCACGCCACAGACCGCCTTCATAGGTCTTATCATCCCAGGTGCAGTCGGTAATCGTAAGGGTGCCTGCACTTGTGAACTTCTCGGAGTGAATCTCGACAGCTGCTTTCTCCGACTTATTGCCGGCCAGGAACTGGCAGTTCGTAACCTCCACATCGCCCATCTCGAAGTTATAGTCGCTGTAAATAAGGATAGCTTTGGTCTCATGGCTTGGATTGGTAGGTACTACCTGGAATATGCAATCCTTGATAACCGTCGTGCCATAAGCTTCGCACCAAAGACCCTGACGCGCAGTGTTGTTTATACGGTCGTGATTAAAGGTGCAACCCTCGAATACGGCTGTCGTGGCCGAGAACGTGTGGAACTCTCCTTTGACCGTAACATTTTTAAGCGTAATACTTTCGGCACCTTGGAAACCAAGGCTCGTGAACGAACCGCCTTGGGCTACCTGCAGAGTCAGATTCTCGAACGTCAGATTGCTGCCGGTCGCAGTTTCGTGGTTAAGATCTTTAATGGTGCTCTTGTCGGCGCCATTGCCCACAAACGTGAAGTTTTTGTTCACCGTTGCATTGCTCGGCAATTTGAGGTCAACATCATCGCCGAGATAGAAAATTGCATTGTCGGCAGCATTGGTGATTGCTTCGTTGAAGTCATCCTGCGTCATATCAGTAGGTACGGAGATAATATCCGTATCAGCAGGAATGACTATATACCAGTTTTCATCGCCGTCGATAGTGGTCTTAACCGACTTGTAGCCGGGGGCTACCCAATTTATGGGACGATAAGGTGCAGGCTCAGTGTAGGCTTCCGCCGGATCATAGTTATGGAATGCACCGCCCGTTACAACGAATTTAGCAGTACCGTTTTTGACAGCATTATCTTGGCAGTTCAAAGTAAACTTAGGATCATCATTTATTTTGAAAGTACCTCCTTTAATATAAATTGTTCCTCCGTTTTGTCCAATATAAATCAGTTGGTCATCATTGCCATTTGCTGTAAATGTGCCATTTTCAATGGTAACAGTACCTCCATTGTCAGCCCAGATCAAGGTACAATGGTCGTCATCAGTTGACTCCATCGTTCCATCTCCTTTGATAGTCAGATCTGCACCCAAAACCGTTATGGCACCATCTTTACCTTTCAGACTCTTAATGGTTTTGCCATTGAGGTCAACAACCGCATCTCTCGTGAATGTCAGGACGTTGCCATGTTCGTTCAAATCTACATCACCCTCAAGAACGGCCGTGCCGCCCACAGCAGCAGCAAACAGCAGCTGGCTGTAGTTGTAGTCGGGCTCCTCGTACTCGGGAACGATAATCACGTTAACCGACGCCGTGCTGGTCAGCACCTGACCGAACATATTGGTGCGGAAGTTGCGCCGAACAGGCACCGAACCTACCGTGCGGTTGGTGACGTCGCCATCTGCACCCTCTTTGTAAGAGAACGTAACGGTGTAGTCAGCCTCCTCCTCGGCCGAAGCCAACACGTAGGTCATAGCCAGATATTCATAGTTGTCAATGGGGAACTTCTTTGAGGAGTCGATATCATTGAAGGCGAACGTCGTGTCGCCGTTATTTCCGGTAGCCGCGCCGGTTACAAGGTCAAGGGTCGTATATGCCTTGTTAAGCACAATCTGCGAGAGATCGGGTGCGCACTCCTGATCCTCCGCAACCTCGTAGTCGCTCGTACCGACGTTAATCTGTGCAAACGGACGGGTAAGCTCGACCGACATCTGAACGTCGCCCGTAATCTCCTTCTCGACGCTTGCGAAGAATGCATCGTTGCGCTCGTCGTTAGCCAGGATCTTCGAATAATCGACCTCCATGGTTGCACCCTCTTCGGTGAACTCAACGGTGTAGGGGTTGGTCCAATCATCGCCTTCCGACGGAGCGGCAGCCCAGAACACGAACTGATAGGTGCGGCCGGTTACCAGCTGGAACTCAATCTGCTTGCTGATGTGGATTTCCTCAGGATTGTCCGAGTCGACCGTGTAGGTTTCGATTCTCTTGAGGACGTCATTCTTCTTCTCGAAAACGGCATACTGCAACTCCGTAGCCGTCGTGCCGTCGCTGTAGGCAGCACGGGTCTGCATGGCAGGGAATTCGATGTTCACCGACACTTTGGCCTCGTTGCCGACAGCGACACCGCCATCGTCGAACGACCGCTCGCAAGATGTGGCTGCCATTCCTGCGACAGCCAACATCATTAATAAGATTCTCTTCATAGATCTAATGTTTTAGTTTAAATAGATATTGTTGTTGTTAGTTCAGTTTCCTAATTGCTGCGGCTGGGCTTGTCCCCGGTCTTGGTAAGCGTGTATTGGGTCTGGTCGATAGTTACCTCAATACCTTCGGCACCGACAGCAAACTCATATTCGGACGTGAGAGGTGCATCATTGACCGTGCAATTGTTGAATACATAGGCCATACCTGCCGTTTTCAGTGCAATTTCATCGTGGTCGTACTTGCCGCCGATGTAGAACTTGCAATCGGTCATTGTCGTGGGACGGCGCAAACCTACACCGCCGAAACCTGCATCGTTGGTCGAGAAGGTGCAGCCGGTAATCTCGTATTCGGTAATGTTCAAGCTGCCGAGCGGACAATAACCGCTCATCGTGCAATCTATAAGTGTGACTTTGGGTGTACCCATGCAGGCATCTACGTGGAAAGCATGCTCAACTGTTGCAATAAATTGACAATTCTTAAAGGTAGTATTGCCGGTAATAGTTATATATCTGAATCCGGACTCACCCTCGAATACGCAGTTCTCGAAATTGCCGCAGGTATAGCCGTAGGCACCACAGGCGGAATTGACATTCTGCGCAGTGTGTTTTTCGTCGTAATTCTTAAAAGTCGCATTTTTGATCGTTGTTGTCTCATTGAAGTTAAGATGGCTTTCATTGCCGGTAAACACGGCACCGCCGCAGTCGATTGTCACATTTTGGGCAGTGAAATTACTATTCGATTGATAAGACAGCGGCTGGTATTCGCCCTTTTTCAGCTTGATATATGCACCCTCCGTGGCCGATGTAAGAGCCGCGGTAAGTTCCTCATCGCTGCCGACGGTTGTCATGGAAGGATTGGAGTTATCATATTCGGTGGTTCGGCTGTCGTTAATATATACGTACCGGTGCGTGCAGTCATTTGCCTTGATGTCGCCCATTGCCGTATATGATACATTGTCGTGAACGGTGAGCTTAAGCCCCTCAGCGTGGGTGTCTTTTGTGCCGCGCTCCGAGTCAACCTCGGTCCACTGCGAATTGCCGACAATACCCGCTGCAAAGTTGCCGCTTGCCTCAATGGTCTCTGCCATGTTGATATTCTCCTTGCACTCGCCGTCGCTGTACCATACGCCTACGATGCCGCCGACACCCGTAGCTCCTTTGATATGTTTGCCCTCGTTGGTGCAGCCCGAAACCGTAATAGCTTTAAGATCAGGATAATTAGCCGTACTCGAATCGTAGCGTACCCAGCCGACAATACCGCCGGCGCCATATGTGCCGGCAGCGTCACCGCCGGTAACATCTGCATAGTTGGTGCAACCGGTAATCGAACCCGAAGCGTGCTGTTCACCGACAATACCGCCTACGCTGGCCGACTTGCTGGTTACGCTCGAGCCGTAGTTGTTGCAATTGGCAACTTCGCCCGTATTCAAACCGACAATACCGCCGGCACCATAGTTACCGCTGATATTGCCGTAGTTGTCGCAGCCGGTAATGGACATGCCTTCATTATTATAATATGCAGCACCCACGATACCGCCGACATTGTGAGCCGTGGTCGATACATCTGCGTGGTTCTCGCAATTCTTGACCGTTCCGCTCTTCAACACGCGGCCGACAATACCGCCGGCAGCCTCTTTGCTCCGAATCGTACCGCGCATGACCTTGACATTCTCAATGGTGGCGCCCTCAGTAACGATACCTACGACACCTGCCTGCTCGGCCGTTTCGTTAACAATCTCTATCTTATCGAACGTGACGTCCCTAACTGCCGCATTCGCGCCTGCAACGCTTGCAAAGAAACCGACGGCATGGTCTGCGGTGGCATCTTTCACTACGACCTTGGCATTGCTGATAGTCTTGCCGTTACCGTTGAATACACCCCTGAACGAGGTGCCGCTTGCGGTCGTACCGCTACGCGTGACGCCCGATGCAAATGCGGGGAATTCCTCGCCATTGAGATCGAGGTCGTTCTCGAGAACGATGGTCTCATTCTCGAAAGAATTGTCCGGCTGCGAAGCCAGCCATGCCAGCTCATCGGCACCCTTGACAGTGTAGGTGCCCTCATCGTAAACGGGCTCGTTCGTGGTCTTGCCGTCCCAGGTGAGCATCACATTCTTGTCGCCCTCGGTGTCGGGCTCGATCTCGACATTGACATCGAGGTTGCTCGTCAGCAGCGCACCGTAGATGTTGGTGCGGTAGTTGCGACGCACGGGAACCGAACCGATCTTACGCGTTGTTCCAACGCCGGAGTCGTTGCTGTAACCGAACTCAATATCTATAGTCCCCTGCTCGGCTCCGACCAATACATAGGCCATGGCCAAATATTCGTAGCCTTTTACGGGATAAGTTTCGCCCTCCGGAACACCGCCTTCAAACCGAACAGTGCCGGCCTGGTCCGATGTTTCGACCTTTCCGGTTACCAAATCGAGGCTGCCGGAAGCAGGTACCTGTATATAAGAAGCGATCGATTCGGTATCGATGCCGAGTGTTTCTGCCTTTTTGAAGTCGTTGGTTCCGATGTTTATCTGTGCAAAAGGACGGAAAAGCTGCACCGAAATCGAATTGTCGCCGGTAACCTGGACCACCTCGTAAGCATAGAAGGCGTCGTTATTGTCGCTGTTCAAACTCAGAGAACCGCTCTCCTCATTATAGCTCATCGTTGCTCCGCTCTCCGTGAATTCCACTTTATAGGGACTGTCATCCGGAGCAGCCGCCCAGAATACAAGGCCGTACTTGTGGTCCTTCAACAGCGTGAACGAAAGGTTGGTTTTCAGGTAAATCTCCGTCGTTCCGTAGTACGCATCGTTGTCGATTTTCTTGAGTTCTGCGTCTGTAACCTCATAGACGGCATACTTCAACTCGGTAGCCTTGGTTCCATCGGCAAACGCACGCGTCGACATCTCGGGCAGGCCGATTTTTACCGACAAGGTCACTGCCTTGTCGCCGCCGACAGCAACATCGTCGAACGACTTCTCGCACGAGGTCGCCAAAATCGCTGCCGCACAAATGGCGGTAAAAAATAAATTTCTCATAATCATCTATTATTTAGTTTATTATTGTATTTCCAAATTATAGTCGGGGCCATCGAAATCGGGATTTACCGTTACGCCTCCCGAGCCCGTAGAGGTCAGGAACTCGCCCTTGACGATTGTCAGTTTGCTGCGCACGATGGGCACCTCCACGCCTCGCGTAACCGACAGCAGCGTGCCATCGGTGTCGTAAATCTCAACATCCAGATTCATCACCGTACCGTCGCTGTCGTTTACCAGCACGTAGTCGAAGCCCAGCAGCATCTCGCCATCGTTGCGCAGTTCCATTCTGCTGTCGAACCACATGCCCGTCCATGAGTCGGAAGGCAGGTTGGTGAAGATGTTGAACGTGCTCGGCATAAATGCATTGTAACGGAATATCGCACGGAACTCCGACACGTCGATACCGCGCGTATCCGACGCCTCCGACGCATTGGCGCTCTGCGAGCGCACGGCCGCCACACGCGTAAGAAATGCATCGACGTCGGTGGCAATGAATTCGAAGCGGCCCAAAGGACGTATCATGGGCACCGTGGCCTCGTATGAGGGCAGCGGTTCGCTCTCGAGGAAGCGGTCGGGGTGGATGACCGTCACCGAAACGCTTCCGCGGAAGGCGTCGTTGCAGTCATTGCTGCCTCCGTAGTTGTTCTTGTCGCTGTAAACGATGTTGCCGAAGTCCGACGTGTCGTAATACTTGTCGCTGCGGCTGCCAGCGTCGACATAATCGGCCCACGCATATATCTCCCAGTCGCCCTCGTCGAGAGCAATGGTTGCGGTGTAGTCCAAATCCTCGCTGTAAGGTTTGGTGAAGACATAGCGGCGGCATTCAGAACGGGAGCCGCTCGTCTCGCCCGCGCGGTAGATGCTCACAATGTAGCGGATGTCGCAGTCGGACGGCGATACGCGCGAAATCCCCTCGCCGCGCGTGTAGTTTACCGTGCGGTAGAGCGGCAGCGCCGTGTCGAAATCGAGATTCAGAACAAATGGCACTTCGCCATATTCGAGCTTCGGCCACTCATGGACGTTGCAGCCCGACAACAGAATGCCTGCCGTCAGTGAAACGGTTGCAAGCATATATTTAAGTATGCGTTTCATCACTTGCCTCCTCTCTTCATATCGAACTTGTAGGCGAACGATATAGCCGCCTGGTCGAGACCCACATAGGTCTTGCGGAATACACCCGTGCGCTTGCCGTTCGGTTTATTAATAAAGGTGTCGTAGTGCAGACGGTAGACACCGCCGCCAACGGCGAACTCTACGTGCCAGCGGTTATTCTTGCTGATGGGCATGCGGTAGCCTACGCTCACGCCTCCGCCAACAGCCGGCGTATTGCGGTCGTGGTCCTGATAGCGGTACTTGCCCTTGAATGCGAAGTCATACCACGCCATACCGAAGTGAGCACCGAAAAACACACCCTCATTGCGACTCGAAAGCCATCCGCGCAGCTCGGGCTGGAAGCCGAAGATGTGGAACTTGAGGCTGTATGTAAAGTAGTTCATACCCGAATAGTAGATGGGCAGAGTGAACGACAGATGTTCGCATATGTCAACCTCAGCCGCCAAATTGATCATTGCGAGTCCCCAGCCCAAAACATTCGTCTTCAAATATGCATGCGGCATAAAGGCCTCCACCGGCTCGGGCTCGGGCTCGGGTGCCGGCACTGGTTCGGGTGTCGGTTCAGGTTCAGGTTCAGGTTCAGGTTCAGGTTCAGGTTCGGGCTCAGGTGCCGGTTCAGGCTCGGGTGCCGGTTCAGGTTCGGGGATGATGACCTGCTGCAGGTCGGCCGCCTCTTCGTCGGGCATATCGGCAACTCCGATATCCTCTTTGCGGAAGGTGGTTATCACGGCACTCGCCGAGCGCATATTGACAAAAAATTGTTTGTTCAGCACCTCCCACACACGACCCTCGTCGAGTATGCGCAGCTCCTGCATGCGCGCATCGACGGTCAGGCCGTTGCGGTCGGTGACCATCCTCGGACGCTGGTCGATAATATCCACCACTGTCTGCTTTTGGGCGATGTCCGAGTTGCCGACCCATATTTTGAGCTCGTCCCACGGAATGTGGAAGTCGTTGCGCGAAATCAGATGCTCGGGGATACTGACCTTGCTGCGCACGATATGTTCGAGCGCCTCCAGACGCTTCTGCGACAGCCGACGGTTGAACTGCACGCTGCCCTCGGGCGAGGTCGTTCCGCAGAATGCTACGCTGACAATCTCTACGGCCGGGTCGCTGTTCACACGGTCGACGAAATCTATAATCTCCGACAGTCGTTGAGCGTTGTCCGAGTAGGCCGGGTCGACGACGGCACTGCCCACACGGAAATCGACTCTGAATTCCGTACGAGTCTCTTGCGCGTAGGCCGCTCCTGCTACGCACGACAAGAAAAACAGTATAATAATATATCGTTTCATATGCATAATAATAAAATATGTCGCATCGCCGATTTCGCAGACTAACTCTTTGATAGAGATGCATTAATTAAGGTGCAAAGATATGTAAAATTGTAAAATACTGCAAACGTGCTATAAAAAAGCAGTAAAAATCCGCCATGTTGTTCAAAAAAGTTCAGAAAAACGTACAAAACAGACGACAAGCTACGATAAATTCCTGTTTTACAATATTATTTCCATGGTGTGCATCTCTATCAAAGAGATGCAGGAGAGCAAAAGAAAAGCTCTATTGCGGACAGACCATAATATCGCTCTCGCACATGGGTACAAGGACAGTAGCGATGCAGAAAGTTCGGCGGCTCCGGCAGCTTCAGGCATCCCGACAGTCACAGCAATATCGGTTGCAAAACTTCACCCCTCCCGGCGTCTTATCGGCGAATTGACAGCGCGATAGAGGCTGGACGACGCCCGGCTGCTGAAAAACTTCGGGTTTACATTCAATCCGGACATATATGCCAAATGAAAAATCCGGGATTCAACCCGGATTATTGACGTTGCATTTTAGAAATATGTTTGCTAATTTTGTGAACCATAGTTTTTTTTCAAAAAAAATGCGACTTATGAGACTGATTCTGCTCCTTTCATTGTGCGCGCTGGCCACTGCCGGCGGTACTCAGGCCCATGCCCAGGCAATACCGGCAAGCATGGTTCAGGCATTCCCCGACCCGGCCTTCCGCGCCATGGTAATAGAAAAATACGACACCGACGGCGACGGAAAGATATCGCAGAGCGAGGCGCTGGCTGTAACGAGAATCACCATATATGGCGACCAGATAACCTCGGCCGAGGGAATACAATACTTCAGCAACATTGATGCGTTGATCTGCAATGCCCCAAATCTCCGCACACTGGATATCAGACGCAATCGCGCGCTGAAAAACGTACTCATCTCCAAATCTCTGCTCACCCAAATAGACCTCAGCGAGAACATGGCTCTCGAAACGATGGGCTGCATAAACACGAGGCTCACGACTATCGATTTGCATGACCACAAATCGCTCAAATCGCTCAGATGCGACAACAACAGCAGCCTCAGAAGCATCAACGTCAACGGATGCACGGCGCTGAATACGCTCACATGTGCAAAATGCCAGCTGACATCGCTCGACCTGAGCACCAACTCCGCTCTGTCGTGGCTGTGGTGCAACGACAACAAAATCGAATCGCTGAATCTGGTCAACACAAACCTCGAGACCATCAATTGCACCATGCCGTCGCTCAAGGTAATAGCCGTAAAAAAGAACACAAACATAGGCCGACTCAAGCAATCCATAGCCCGAACGACCAACATTCTGCTCGTAGACGAACAGGGCAACCGCGAATTCTACCAGGAGCCCGAAGTCAATGCCGAGGCCCTCTTGTTTCTGCTGATAGGCTCGGGAATCGGATTCTGACGACATGCAATGACAATGAAAACAAAGCTCAACAGCCCCTCGCGCTGCGGTCTTCTGCTCGGCGGCGCCATGCTCTCGGCGGCGGCGCCCGCTGCTGCGCAACAACAGCCCAACATAGTGTTCATACTTGCCGACGACCTCGGCTACGGCGATTTGAGCTGCTACGGACAGCAGCGCTTCTCGACGCCCAACATAGACTCGCTGGCAGCCTCGGGCCTGCGCTTCACGCAGTGCTACGCCGGCACCACCGTCAGCGCGCCCTCGCGGTCGTGTCTGCTCACGGGTCTGCACTCGGGACACACGGCAGTGCGCGGCAACCTCGAGCTCCAGCCCGAGGGACAGTATCCGCTGCCAGAGGATTCGGCCGTGATGTTCGGCGCGCTGAAGGCCGCGGGATACACCGTCGGAGTATTCGGCAAATGGGGCCTCGGATTCATTGGCACCACAGGAGACCCGATGCGTCAGGGCGTGGACCGGTTCTACGGCTACAACTGCCAGCTGCTGGCCCACAGCTACTACCCCGACCATCTGTGGGACAACTCGCAGCGCGTGGAGCTCGACACATCGGGGCCCTACGGCAGCGGAGCCTATGCCCCGGATCTGATTCACGCACAGGCGCTCGAGTTCATAGACGAGTGCGCCGACCGGCCTTTCATGCTCTTCTACCCCACGACCATACCCCACGCCGAACTCATAGTCCCCGAGGATGATATCATAGAACAGCTGCGGGGCCGCTACCCCGAGACGCCCTATCGCGGCGTCGACTCGGGCCCGGCATTCCGCCACGGCGGTTACTGCTCGCAGGAGTATCCACGCGCAACATTCGCGGCCATGGTCACGCGCCTGGACCGCTATGTCGGCGAGCTGGTCGCACGACTGCGCGAGCGGGGAGTGCTGGAGAACACGGTCATAATATTCTCCAGCGACAACGGTCCCCACATGGAGGGCGGAGCCGACCCCGACTTCTTCGACAGCAACGGCCCCCTGCGCGGATACAAGCGCGACCTCTACGAGGGCGGAATACGCGTACCGATGATCTTCGCAGGCTGCGGAATCACGGCATCGGGCACATGCGACAGAATATGCACATTCTGGGACCTGCCCTCGACATTCGCCGAGATTGCCGGCACGAGCCTCGATGATGAAGGCGACGGCCACAGCATAGTGCCGCTGCTCGAGGGCCGCGACCAGGAGTATCGCGAGAGCGACTATCTGTACTTCAGCTTCAGCGAACTCGGCGGCCGCGAGGCCGTCCGCGAGGGCGACTGGAAGCTGCTGCATCTGAACGTTCGCAGCGACAACCCGCGATACGAGCTCTACAACCTGGCCGACGACCCCGGCGAGACTGCCGATGTCATAGAGGCCAACCCCGAAAAGGCCGAGCATCTGCGCTCGCTCATGCGTCAGGCATGGGTCGACGACCCGGCCTGGCCGATATTCCGCCGCTGAGCGGTGCGGAAAACAAACAGGGCGGCCTTCATAGGGCCGCCCTGTCTCTTTAAGCGTAGGCGAATCAATATATCGCCGTAATGGTTCCCGTATACTGCACCGGATTGTACCACGGATTGGTCACCGTGAGCGTACAGCCGCCCATGCGCGAGTATATCTCGAAGGTGAACGTATAGGTGCCGGCCGTGAAGAGCGGCGAGGAGAAGGTGACGGTCCAGCCCTCATGCGTCTGTTCGGCCATGTATCCCTGGACCGAGGGGAGCGTGTAGTTGAGCATCGTCAGCGAATAGGGAGGCACATAACCCTTGATGTAGGGTATGCAGACGTCGACCACGTCGCCCCACACCCCTATCTCGAAGTTGGGGTTCATAATCTGGCGCATGGCGCCCGCAGGCTGCACCTGCATGGTCTGCGGGTTGAACTGGAAGTGGCGCGACATGACCACCGAATCCATGAACTTCTCGTAGGCGGCGATACGCTCGGCACGGCGCTTCTCGCGGGCCTCGCGGCGCTCCTCCTTGGGAGATACGGGGCGCTGCTTCTGCAGCACCGAGGTGTTGTTCTGCGCATTGCGCGAGATTGTCGACTGGCCGATGGTGTACATCAGAGGGATGCACGCAAGAGCTGCGACTAAAAAGTAAATCGTCTTTTTCATAGGCACATATTAAAATGAAACTGCTATGTGCCCGCGAACGCAAATTCCTTGCCTAATGCTCCAGCAGCCGCACGGCATGAAAAACGGCGGGTAGCACTCTACCCGCCGACACAGTCCGAATGCCGGACATTTTTACTCAATCTCCCAGTCGCAGCCGTCCTTGCGGTCCTTGACGCGTATGCCTGCTGCGGCCAGCGAGTCGCGAATCTTGTCCGAGGCGGCCCAGTCCTTTGCAGCCTTGGCCTGCATGCGCATATCGAGCAGCAGCTCGACAAGAGGCGTCACGTAGTCCTTGCCTGCAGCCATGCCGGCAGTCTTCTCGTCGCGAAGGCCCAGTATGTCGAAGGCATAGAGCGAGAATACGGAGCGAAGCTCGTCGAGGTCCGGGGCGCTGATGTGCTGGCGGCCGTCGGCTATCTGGTTGACGATGCGCACCCAGTCGAACATAGCCGAGATGACCATGGGCGAGTTCAGGTCGTCGGCCATGGCCTCGGCGCAGCGGCGGCGCAGGTCGCTCACATCGACGTCGGATTGCTCCGAGGGTTTGATTTTAGACAGCGTCTCGATGCCCTTCATGAGCCTGTCGAGACCCTTCTCGGCAGCCTGCAGGGCCTCGTTGGAGAAGTCGAGCGTGGAGCGGTAGTGGGCCTGAAGGATGAAGAAGCGCACGGTCATGGGCGTGTAGGCCTGCGCCAGCAGCTTGTGGCTGCCGGTGAAGACCTCCTCCAAGGTGATGAAGTTGCCGAGCGACTTGCCCATCTTCTTGCCGTTGATGGTAATCATGTTGTTGTGAATCCAATACTTGGCCGAGTCATGACCCAGGGCTGCCGTGGACTGCGCAATCTCGCACTCGTGGTGCGGGAACATCAGGTCCATGCCGCCGCCGTGGATGTCGAAGCGCTCGCCGAGATACTTGGTGCTCATGGCCGAGCACTCCATGTGCCAGCCGGGGAAGCCGTCGCCCCACGGCGAGGGCCAGCGCATGATATGCTCGGGCGAGGCCTTCTTCCAGAGGGCGAAATCGTAGGATTTGCGCTTGTCGCTCTGGCCATCGAGCTCGCGCGTGTCGGTCAGGATGTCGTCGAGATTGCGGCCCGAGAGTATTCCGTAGCGGTGGCTGCGGTTGTAGGCGTCGACATCGAAATATATCGAACCGTTGGACTCGTAGGCCAGGCCGGCGTCGAGGATGCGCTTGACGAACTCTATCTGCTCGATGATGTGGCCGCTGGCGTGGGGCTCTATCGAAGGGCTCTTGACGTTCAGCGAATCCATCGCGCGGCGGTAGCGCTCGGTGTAGTAGTGGGCCACTTCCATGGGTTCGAGCTGCTCGAGGCGCGCCTTCTTGGCTATCTTGTCCTCGCCCTCGTCGGCATCGTGCTCCAGATGGCCCACGTCGGTGATGTTGCGCACATAGCGCACCTTGTAGCCCAGGGCGGTCAGATAGCGGAACAGAAGGTCGAAGGTGACCGACGGGCGCGCATGGCCCAGATGCGGGTCGCCGTAAACGGTGGGGCCGCAGACGTACATGCCTACGCGGCCGGGGGTCAGAGGCTCGAACCGCTCCTTGCGGCGGGTGAGCGTATTGTAGAGAGTGAGTTCGCTGTCCATGGGATGCTGAAAAATTTTTACAAAAATAGGAATTTTCCGCAAATTGAGAAAATCGGTGCGCCGCAGCCGCGCGGCCGCAACGAACCGGCTGGTCCGCAGCTGGCCAATGAAGGTCTACAGCCCCATCTCGCGCAGGAAGCGGCCCGTGTAGCTGGCCTCGCACGCCGCAATCTGGCCGGGAGTGCCCTGCGCGACTATGCGGCCGCCGCCTTCGCCCCCCTCGGGGCCGATGTCTATGATGTGGTCGGCGACCTTTATAACGTCGAGGTTGTGTTCGATGACTATGACCGTGTTGCCGCGGTCGACCAGCTTGTGCAGCACCTCGAGCAGTCGGGCCGTATCCTCGAAATGCAGGCCTGTGGTCGGCTCGTCGAGAATGTAGAGCGTGCGTCCGGTGTCGCGCTTGGAGAGCTCGCCGGCGAGCTTTATGCGCTGACTCTCGCCGCCCGAAAGGGTCGTGCATGGCTGGCCGAGAGTAAGGTAGCCCAGGCCCACCTCGCGTATGGCCGACAGTTTCTGGTGTATGGACGGGATGCTCTCGAAGAACTCGGTGGCGGCATTGACGGTCATGCCCAGCACCTCGTCGATGTTGCGGCCCTTGTACTTCACCGCCAGAGTCTCGCGGTTGTAGCGGTGACCGCCGCAAGCCTTGCAGGTGACATAGACGTCGGGCAGAAAGTTCATCTCGATGGTCTGCACGCCGGCGCCGCGGCACTCCTCGCAGCGGCCCCCCTTGACGTTGAAAGAGAAGCGTCCGGCCTTGAAGCCGCGGATGCGGGCGTCGGGCGTGGACTCGAAGAGGCGTCTTATGTCGGTGAAGACGTCGGAATAGGTAGCCGGATTGCTACGCGGCGAACGCCCTATGGGCGACTGGTCGACAACAACCAGCTTGTCGATGTTCTCCATGCCCTCCACGGCATCGTGGTCCAGCGGCATGTCGAACGAGCGGTAGAGATGGCGGCTAAGCGCGGGCCGCAGCGTGCCGTTGACCAGCGACGACTTGCCCGAGCCGCTCACGCCGGTGACGCATATGAATTTGCCCAGAGGGAACTCGGCATCGATGTTCTTGAGGTTGTTGCCGCGGGCTCCGCGCACAGTGAGCGAGGCGCCGCTGCCCTTGCGCAGCACGGCGGGAATCTCTATGCGGCGGCGGCCGGTCAGGTAGTCGGCCGTCATGGAGTCGGAGCGCATGATTTCGTCGATAGTGCCCGCCGCCACTATCCTGCCGCCCTTGCGACCGGCCAAAGGTCCCACATCGACTATATAGTCGGCCGCACGCATCATTTCCTCGTCGTGTTCGACCACTATGACCGAGTTGCCGGCATCGCGCAAATCCTTCAGCGACCGTATCAGGCGACGGTTGTCGCGCTGGTGGAGGCCTATGCTCGGCTCGTCGAGGATGTAGAGCACGTTGACCAGCTTGGAGCCTATCTGCGTGGCGAGTCTTATGCGCTGGCTTTCGCCGCCCGACAGCGACCGCGCCGGACGGTTTAGCGACAGGTAGCCCAGGCCCACCTCGACAAGAAAGTGCAGGCGCTCGCGAATCTCCTTGACCACATCCTGGGCAATGGTGCGCTCCTTGTCGGTCATCAGCTCCCCGATGCCGGCCATCCACCGCGAGAATTCGTCGATGGACATGGCCGACACGTCAGCTATGTTCTTGTCGCCTATGCGGAAATGGAGCGCTTCGGAACGCAGGCGGGCGCCGCCGCAGAGGCTGCACGTGCGGTAGGCCATGAACTGCTCGCGCCACTTGGCGCCGCGCTTGGTATCGTCGTCGGAGCGGTCGACATATTCGGCTACGCCCTCCCAGGCTATCAGGCGGTTGCCGCCCGAACCCGCATACTCGGACATGTTGACCGTCAGCGGCTCGGGGTCGCCGTAGAGCACGGCATGCAGAGCCGTCTCGGAGAGGGTCGACAGAGGGTCGTCGAGGCTGAAGTCGTGACGCCGGCCCAGAGTCTCGAGCATAGCGAAGAGCATGTTGCTGCGCCGCTTGCCCAAAGGTTCGATGCCGCCTGCGGCTATCGACAGCCGCGGGTCGGGGATTATTCTCGCGCGGTCGAACACGGCCTCGACGCCCAGACCGTTGCAACAGGGGCAGGCGCCCTGCGGCGAATTGAACGAGAAGGTGTTGGGTGCAGGGTCCTCGAAGGCCGTACCTGTCGAGGGGCACATGAGGTGGCGCGAATAGTAGCGCATGCCGCCAGTACCGTAGTCGTAGACGGCCATGGTGCCCTTGCCGTGCTTCATGGCCTCGGCCAGCGACTTCATCATGCGCTCGTGAGAGTCGGCGTTGACCGTCAGGCGGTCGACGACCAGCTCGACGGTGTGTATCTTGTAGCGGTCCAGGCGCATGCCCGCCGAAATCTCGCTTATCTCGCCGTCGATGCGGGCATAGAGGTAGCCCTTCTTGGCCAGCGACTCGAACAGCTCGCGGTAGTGACCCTTGCGGGCCTTGACAACAGGAGCCGTAAGCGCTATTTTACGGCCGTTGAAGCCGCTCTGAATCAGTGCGCCTATCTGCTCGTCGGTATACCGGGCCATGGGTTCGCCCGTAACCGGCGAGTAGGCCCGCGCGGCGCGGGCGTAGAGCAGGCGCAGGAAGTCGTTTATCTCGGTCACGGTACCCACCGTCGAGCGGGGATTTTTGTTGACCGTCTTCTGCTCGATGGCTACAACGGGGCTCAGCCCCGTGATTTTATCGACATCGGGCCGCTCGAGCACGCCTACGAACTGGCGCGCATAGGTCGACAGGGTCTCCATGTAGCGGCGCTGACCTTCGGCATAGATGGTGTCGAATGCAAGCGACGACTTGCCCGAGCCGGAGAGGCCCGTTATGACGGTCAGGCTGTCGCGCGGAATCTCGACGTCGACATTCTTGAGGTTGTGCACGCGGGCACCGGTGACCTTTATGATATTTTCCTCACTGTTGTTCATATGTCAGTCGTACGGAGGGGCGGCTCTATCTGAGCGATGCAAGCATCCCGCCGAAAATCTCCCGCAAAGATACTATTCCCGTCAAATCCGCAAAACAGAAAAGCACCACGAATATCGTAAAAATTTTCACGAACCGCACTCCCCACCCCACGGCATAGTGCGAGGCCAGAAAGGCGCCAACTATGTTGCCGGCGCCGTGGAGCAGTCCGTAAATCCACGCCACCTGGCCGTTCACGGCAAATACCGCCAGGGCGAAAGGCGTAGAGACGAATATGACGAAATTTTTGATTACGTTGGCCGTGATTATGTCCAGCTTCATAGACCATACGGCAATGGCCAGAATCAGATAGCCGAGGCCTATGTAGATGTAGCCGCTGTAGAATCCAACGGCAAGGAACCACATGTAGTGGCGCTTTCTTATCTCCATCTCCGGGCCGCCATGGTAGTGCTTGTGGCGGTCGAATATCATGTAGACGAGGATTACGGCAAGCACCACCGACATACAGACTTTGAATATCCGCTCGTCGACATGCGAGGCCGCCACCGAGCCGGCGATGTTGCCCGCAACGGTGGGAATCGAGAGCAGAAGCCCCGTGCGCACGTCGAGCATGCGCTTGCGCAGGAAAGTCAGCGTCGAGGTGAAATTCTGCAGCAGCACCGGCAGGCGGTTGGTTCCGTTGGCCATGCCTATGGGCAGGCCGAGGGCCGCGAACATGGTCACGGAGACCACAGAGCCTCCGCCCGCGAGCGTGTTGATTATGCCCACCACGACACCCGACAGCACGAGCATCAGCACTATTCCCGTATTGAGCGTATCGAACATTGCGGATAGAGGTTTTGCAGACCGCCGCCGGCGGCAATCACAAATTTATTCAAATTTCGCCAAATATGCAACACCGGCGCTGCCGCAGGCAGTCATTCGGTAAAAATGGTATGACAAAGCCCATGTCTGAGCATTGAAATACGAAGTATTTGAGTTACCTTTGCCGAAAATTCACTTTTACTGCTCAAAAGCCTATGTTGCGAAAAATCAGAATTGTGCTCGCCGCCCTGTGCTTCACGCTCGTGACGCTCCTGTTTCTGGACTTCACGGGCACGGTTCACACTTGGTTCGGCTGGCTGGCAAAAATCCAGTTCCTGCCGGCTGTGCTGGCTCTAAATGCCGGCATAGTGGTTGCGCTGGTGCTGCTCACCCTGCTGCTGGGTCGCATCTACTGCTCGGTCATATGCCCGCTGGGCGTCATGCAGGATATCATTGCATGGTGGGGCCGCAAGGTCAAAAAGAACCGCTACACCTACTCGCCGGCCAGAAATGTGCTGCGGGCAGTGATGCTGGCGCTCTTCATCGTGGCTATGGTCGCAGGATTCGCCTCGGCAGCCGCACTGATAGCCCCATACAGCGCCTACGGACGCATTGCCCAGAATCTGCTGGCTCCCGTATGGCAGGGCGCCAACAACCTGCTGGCATATGCCGCCGAACGTCTCGACAGCTACGCATTCTACACGGTCGACATATGGCTCAAGGGCATCGGCACGTTCGTGGTGGCCGTAGCCACACTGCTGCTGCTGTGGGTGCTGGCCTGGCGCAACGGCCGCACGTGGTGCAACACCGTATGTCCGGTGGGAACGGTGCTGGGATTCATCTCCAGATGGTCGTTCATGCGCCCGGTAATAGACACTTCGAAGTGCAACGGATGCGGCAAGTGCGCACGCAACTGCAAGGCCGCATGCATCGACAGCAAGCAGCACTCGATAGACTACACGCGCTGCGTGGTCTGCATGGACTGTCTGGAACAGTGCAGCCAGGGCGCGATATATTATGAGCCCCGCACCATAACGCGCCGCATGGAGCTGGCCGAGAAGGTGGCAGCCGAACGCGCTGCGGCAGGTCCTGCGGAAGAAGGCAAAGCCGACGGCATGTCTCGCCGCAAGTTCCTGACTCTCACGGCGCTCTTCGCCTTCACGGCAGCCACCCGCGCACAGAACAAGACCGTCGACGGAGGTCTGGCCGCCATAGAGCAGAAGAAGATGCCGGCACGCAAGACCCCGATAGTTCCGGCCGGTGCTCAGAGCCTCAAGCGCTTCTCGCAGCACTGCACCGGATGCCAGCTCTGCGTCTCGGCATGTCCCAACGGAGTGCTGCGCCCCTCGCAGGATTTGACCTCGCTCATGCAGCCCGTCATCTCCTACGAGCGCGGATATTGCCGGCCCGAGTGCACCAAGTGCTCAGAAGTTTGCCCCACGGGCGCCATAAAGCGAATACGCCGGCCCGAGAAGTCGTCGACGCAGATAGGACGCGCCGTGTGGATTAAGGACAACTGCATACCCCTGGTCAACGGCGACTCGTGCGGCAACTGCGCACGCCACTGCCCCTCGGGTGCAATCACCATGGTATCGTCGGAACCCTCGCGCGAGGATGCTCCGAAAATTCCGGCCGTAAACACCGAGATGTGCATCGGCTGCGGCTCTTGCGAGTACCTCTGCCCCGCACGGCCGTTCGCAGCCATATATGTCGAAGGAAACGAAGTTCACCACACAATCTAACAGCCCGAAGAGATGGAAAAGAAGAGATATACGAGTGAGAAAATCGACCGCCGCGAGTTTCTGAAGCGTCTCGGGGCGGGAGCGGCCGTATCGTCGCTCGCACTGGCAGGCTGCGGACCCGAAAAGGGCGGCGTGGCCGACAGCCTCGTGGCTGGAGACAGCCAGCCCGAGGGTGAGATGACATACCGCACCACACCGACCACGGGCGACGTCGTTTCGCTGCTCGGCTACGGCATGATGCGTCTGCCGACCATCATCGACCGCAACATCCCCAAGGGCGAAAACGACATAGACCAGGAGCAGGTAAACCGCCTGGTGGACTATGCCATAGAGCACGGAGTGAACTACTTCGACACCTCGCCGGCATACTGCAAAGGCTTCTCCGAGCGTGCCACGGGCACGGCGCTCAAGCGACACCCGCGCGACAAGTTCTATGTGGCCACAAAGCTCTCGAACTTCTCGCCCAGCACCTGGAGCCGCGAGGCCTCGATTGCCATGTACCGCCGCTCATTCTCGGAGCTGCAGGTCGACTACATCGACTACCTGCTGCTGCACGGCATAGGCATGGGCGGCATGGAGGCCTTCGAGAACCGATACATGAAAAACGGCATACTCGACTTTCTGGTCGAGGAGCGCAAGGCCGGCCGCATACGCAACCTCGGATTCTCGTATCACGGCGACGTGGAGGTATTCGACACCATGCTGCGCTGGCAGGACGAGGGCCGGTATCAGTGGGATTTCGTGCAGATTCAGATGAACTACGTCGACTGGCGCCACGCAAAGGAGGTGAACGCCCGGAACACCGACGCTGAGTACCTCTATGCCGAGCTGGAGAAGCGCAACATCCCGGCCGTAATCATGGAGCCTCTTTTGGGCGGACGACTCTCCAAGGTGCACAACCACATAGCCGCCAAGCTCAAGGAGTACAAGCCCGATGCGAGCGTGGCTTCGTGGGCATTCCGCTTTGCCGGAACCTATCCCGGCGTGCTGACGGTGCTCAGCGGCATGACATACATGGAGCATCTGCAGGACAACCTGTCGACATACTCGCCGCTCGAGCCGCTGACCGACGCCGACAAGGATTTTCTGGAGCAGACGGCCCAGGCCATGCTGCGCTACCCCACCATACCGTGCAACGACTGCAAATACTGCATGCCCTGCCCCTACGGTCTGGACATACCGGCCATACTGCTCCACTTCAACAAGTGCATCAACGAGGGCAACATGCCCCTGTCGTCGCGCGACAGCAACTATGTCCGCTCGCGCCGCATATTCCTCGTAGGTTACGACCGCACCGTGCCGCGCATGCGTCAGGCAGACCGTTGCATAGGCTGCAACCACTGCGTGGCGCACTGTCCGCAGAACATCAACATACCCAAGGAGATGCAGCGCATAGACAAGTTCATCGAGGATTTGAAGCAGGGACGCGAATTCTGATGCAGCGCCGCACCCTAACGGCACGCCATTGCGACCGCAGCGAACTCTGCCGCAGAGCGCCGCGGAGCGGTAGTTGCATGAGGCTGAGCCAGAATCTATAATTTTTTGGTCGGACTATGTTTACACCCCAGCAGAGGACAGAAGCCGTCGAGCGGCTGCACGTGCAGCAGTGCTCGTGCGTAATTTGCAACAATGGCCAGATGCGCTCGTTCAGCGGCCGCGGCGTCAGCGACCTGCACCGCTTGCTGAAAGAGGAGCCGCAGTTTCTGCGCGGCGCCTTCGTAGCCGACAAAATCGTGGGCAAGGGGGCTGCGGCGCTAATGATTTTAGGCGGCATAGGCGCACTCAGAACCGACGTGATAAGCACCCCGGCGCTTGAGCTGCTGCGCCAGAGCGGCATCGAGGTCGAGTTCGGCATCGAAACGCCAGCCATAACCAACCGCACAGGCGACGGCATCTGCCCCGTGGAGGCTTTGTGCCGCGACTGCACCACTGCCAGGGAGTGTATGCCGCTGATAGATTCGTTTCTGGAGCGCATGGCGGCAGCAAAAAAATGAGTATCTTTACGAACCGAAACAACTAAAACGAAAATGCGAAACATTATGTCCATGTTCCTACTGACCCTGCTGCCGGCAGCCGGCAGCGGATGCGCCGGGGCCGGCGAACCGGCTGCCGCGACACCCGAGGTCTACATGTTTTCAGAAATCACGCCCGAGAATCTGGTCAAAATCTACGAGGCTTTAGGCCGCGAGGCCACGGGACGCGTGGCCGTCAAAATTTCGACGGGCGAACCCGGAGGTCACAACTTCCTCCAGCCGGCGCTCATAGGCGACTTCGTAAAGCTGGTCAACGGCACCATAGTCGAGTGCAACACCGCCTACGGAGGCGGACGCGCAGCGACGGCCGACCACCTGAAGGCTGCCGAGGAGCACGGGTTTACGGCAATAGCGCCTGTAGACATCATGGATGCCGACGGCGACACGGCGCTGCCCGTGCGCGGCGGACGTCACCTGAAAGAGGATTTCGTGGGCTCGCACTTCCTCGACTACGACTTCACGGTAATACTCTCGCACTTCAAGGGCCATCTGATGGGCGGCTTCGGAGGTGCCATAAAGAACATGTCCATAGGCATAGCATCCTCCGACGGCAAGGCGTGGATTCACTCCGCCGGCAAGACCAAGGACCAGAAGGAGGTTTGGGACAACCTGCCCCCGCAGGACGACTTCCTCGAGTCGATGGCCGAGGCTGCCAGTGCGGTGGCCGACCACTGCGGCGACAAGATTCTATATATAAATGTAGCCAACCGTCTCTCGGTCGACTGCGACTGCGATTCCAACCCCGAGGAGCCCAAGATGGGCGACATAGGAATACTCGCCTCGCTCGACCCTGTGGCTCTGGACCGCGCCTGCACCGACCTGGTGCGTTCGTCGGACGACCCGGGCAAGGTGCATCTGATAGAACGCATAGACTCGCGCCACGGCATGCACACCCTCGACCGTGCCGAGGAGCTGGGAATGGGAAGCCAGACATACAAACTCATAAAACTGGACTAAAAGGATTATCACCATGCAGACCGGAACAGTAAAACTGTACTCGCTGCGCTACGGCGACGCCCGCGCATGGCTCGCGGCAGCGCTCTTCATCTGCGGCAACATAGCCATGCCGCAGATATGCCACATGTTCAACGCCGGAGGCAGGATATGGCTGCCGATATACCTCTTCACGCTCATCGGAGCCTACAAATACGGACTTCGCGTGGGTCTGCTCACGGCCGCGGCTTCGCCTCTGCTCAACTCGCTGCTCTTCGGCATGCCTCCCACAGCCGCACTGCCCGCCATACTGCTCAAGTCGGCGCTGCTGGCCCTGTTCGCCGGCATAGCCGCAGCGCGCTGGCAGAAGGCTTCGCTGCTGCTCATTGCCGCGGCAGTTCTGGCCGCGCAGGCAGTCGGCACGCTCGGCGAGTGGGTCATGGTCGGAAATCTCCATGCCGCAACGCAGGATCTGCGCATAGGCATTCCGGGCATCATGCTCCAGATTTTCGGCGGCTGGGCCTTCATCAACTATGTAATCAGAAAATAGAGCGGTTCGAAAACGAAAAAGCGAGGCCTCCACGACTGGAGACCTCGTTTTTCGTTTGTATCGGGGCAGCCCTCTACTCGGCACCCTTGCGGGCCGTGAAGAAGAGGTCGTAACACCTCTGCGACACCGGCACCAGACGATAGTCGTCTTCGGTTATGGAATCCGTAAGCTCGGTATCGGCCTTGCGCAGGCGGCGGCGGTTGATGCGGTTAAGAATGTCGTAGGGCAAGCGCAGCAGCGGTGCCGGCAGGCGGTGCTGAAGGTCAAGAATATCCCAACGGGCAATCTTCTCGACACTGCGGCGGTTGTTCTCGTAATATTGAGCGACCTTGTCGTTGCCCTCGATGCCAAGCATCTGCACCTCGTCGAAGCGGCAGCGCAGCAGCGCCTCGAGCTGCGGAGCTTCGTACTCGCGCACATGCCACGGGTTGCGAGTGAGCGACATCGGGGCATTGGGCGTGGTGACTATGAACAAGCCTCCGGGCCGCAGCACGCGCCAGACCTCGCTGACAAACTCCGTATCGCGCTTTATATGCTCTATGACCTGGAACGAAACGACGCAGTCGAACATGCCCGACGAAAAAGGCAGCGGCGGCACCGCCGCACGGCGGAACTCGACATTGGCCTGCTGCGGCATCCATCCCTCGGGGACCGTCTTGTCCACGGTTATGAAGCTGCGCGCGCACGGAGCTATGATTTCGGCGCCGTAACCAGTTCCGGTGCCTATCTCGAGCACATCGCCCCGGACCATGCGGGCCGCCTCGCGATAGGCCAGCACCGAACGCCTGAAGACGAAGTTGTCGGAGGCGTCGCGCGAAACCCTCTCGGCTGTCAGAATCGAACTCATCGCTTTGCCTGTTTTATGCCGTCGCCGTCGACTGTCACCGCACCGCTCTTGAGCAGCACGCCGAGGGCGCGTTTGAACTGTTTCTTGCTCATGCCGGTCTTGTCGGCTATGAGCGCCGGCTCGCTGTCGTCGCCCAGAGGCAGCAGGCCGCCGGCTGCAGCGACAATCGAGAGCAACTTCTCTGCCGAATCCTTCACTCCGTCGTATCCCGGGCGGCCGAGCACTATGTCTATGCGGTTGTCGTCGGTTATGCGGCACACGTACCCCTTCAGGCGGTCGCCGATATGCACCGGGGCGAAGAGCTGGTTGTCGTAGATCATTCCCGTGTGGCGGTTGTTGACTATCACGCGGAAGCCGGCGCCGGCACGCGAGGCGACCAGTATGTCGACCTGCTGACGTGGTTCGACGGTCAGCTCGCCGTCGTTGTATATGAACGACTTGAGCTTGGAGGTAGCCACGCAGCGGCCCGTAATGGCATCCTCGTAGACATAGACCAGACACGGCCTGTCTGGCGTCACGCCGCCCTGCTGGTTGCGGTTGGGAAGAAACAGGTCCTTGCCCTTCAGGCCCCAGTCGAGAAAGGCTCCGTGAAGAGTCTTGTCGACAACGCGCAGGAATCCCGCCTCGCCCACACGCAAATATGGTTTCTCGGTGGTGGCGACCAGACGGTCTTCGGAATCGTGGTAGATGAAGACCTCCTTCATGTCGCCCACGCGGTCCGAAAGCGACACGTAGCGGTTGGGCAGCAGCACCTTGGTGGTGCGCTCGTCGTCAGAGAGATACAATCCGTAGTCGGAGACCTCGACGGCCTCGAGTGTATATGTGCGTCCTGCTCTTATCATACCACAAGAAAAATTACGTGCAAATGTAATCAAGTTTTTTCGATTATCAGCCCGCGGCGGCTGTTTTTCGAGAGCCGAAGCTGCCGCCGGGGGTTTGTTTTGTCGAGGATTATCGCTATCTTTGTTCGGCTGCGGCTCAACATGCATTCACAAGCCGCGGCTAAAACCGAAATACAATGACAGGCAATTACACACGAAGCATAACGCGACAGCACCGCACTGCATTTGTGCTGCTGCTCGACAGCTCGGGCTCGATGTCCGAGCAGGTTCTGTTCGACGGCCGCGAGGTCAGCAAGGCCTGCGCCGTGGCCGAAGCGGCCAACCGTTTTCTGTTCGAACTCACGGAACGCGCGCGCCGCGACGACGGCATACGCGACTACTACGACATAGCCGTGCTTTCATACCACGGCGACAGCGTCGAATCGCTGCTATCGACCGACGGAGGATTCATATCCATCAGCGAGTTGGCTTCGCGGCCCGCTCCCGACAGCGTCTGGAGTCGCGAGCACGTCCTGCCCGACGGACGACCGACGATTCTCACCTCGACCACTCCGCGACGCATCGAGCCCCGCGCCGAGGGCCGCACGCCTATGTACGAAGCCATGCTCGAGGCGCGCGACCTGCTGCGCGCATGGTGCGCCGACCCGGCCAATGCAGACAGCTTCCCGCCCGTGGTTATCAACATCACCGACGGCGAGTTCTCGGACTGCGACGAACATGAAATAACCGACATAGCGCGCCAGATACGCTCGCTGGCCACATCCGACGGCAATGTCCTGCTGCTGAACATACATATAGCCTCGGGAGAGGACCGGCCGGTGATATTCCCCTCGCCCGGCGAGATTGCCGACGCGGGACGCAACGCCCGAATCATGGCCGACTGTTCGAGCCGCATGCCCGAGGCATTCGAGGCTCTGATAGGCCAGTACCGCGGCCCCGGGGCGCGGCCTCCGTATATAGGCATGAGCCTCAACGCTCCGGCAAACGAGATACTCAACATAATCAACATAGGTTCCATAAGCGCAAACATCACGACATGATACCATCGGTAGGCGACATACTGCGTTCGCTGGGCGACCCGCACACGGCATTCGAGAGGCTGGAGGACATCGAGCCCCTCGGCCTGCAGCCCATGCGCACAACACTATTCACAGAATTTGCCGTGCGGTGGCGCGGCAGCCGTTGGCTGCTATGCACGCCGGCCGCCGAAGGTGCTGCCGACGCTGTGGAGCGCATCGCTGCACGGCTGCGCGGCACATCTTCGCGTTTTATGACCGAATACCTGCTCTACCGCTCCGAGCTGCGATACACCGACTCGTCGGGCCGCAACCGGCTGTGCGACATACTCATGCACAGGCTGCCTGCGGGCATTCCGCTCGCATCGCTGTCCGGCATCGACTCGCGGCAGCGGCTGCTGGCCGAGACGGATGATATGCAGCGCGAGTTCGCAGCGGCGGGATTCTCGCACAACAATCTCAAACCGACCAACATAATAGTCACTCCCGACGAGCGTCTCGTTGCCCTGCGCTACCATATGGCCTCATTCGGCGCAGCGACGACGGCCGACGCCGAAGCCTTCGACAGCCTGCGAAGGCTGATTTCGGAGCTGCCCGAGAACGGCAGCGACCCGATGACGGCGTGCGATGCGGAGCCGGCGCAATATTCGGCCGTCAGATTCGACGAAGGATGCCGGCCCGAGAGCCGCGAGTGCGAGCAGATGATACTCATAAGCCGCAACGGCTTGTTCGGCTATGCCGACCCCTCGGGCCGCACAGTCATCGAGCCCCGCTTCTGCGAGGCGTCGGACTTTCGCGAGGGTCGCGCAGAGGTGCGCACGGACGAGGGCGCGGGATTAATCGACAAATCGGGCCGATATGTCATATCGCCGCGGTTCGAGTATGTCGAATATCGCGACGACTGCGGCATCACCCTTGCCCGTCTGCAAGGAACATGGACGGCTTTCGACTACGAGGGCCGGCCCACAGGTCTGCGCAATGCCGACGTGGCGGCTCTGTGCGAGGCTTTGAGTCTGAAATTGAACAAGAAAATCGAATTATAGACAATGGAACACGTCAAGGTACTTATCATCGGCAGCGGCCCGGCAGGATACACCGCAGCGGTATACGCTTCGCGCGCGAACCTCGCGCCCGTACTCTACGAGGGCATCGAGCCCGGAGGACAGCTCACCACAACCACCCGCATCGACAACTTCCCCGGCTACCCCGAGGGAGTCGACGGTCCGCAGATGATGGCCGAGCTGCGTGCCCAGGCTCTGCGATTCGGAACCGACATACGCTCGGGAATAGTCACCGAAATAGACCTCTCGTCGCGTCCGTTCCGCGCGGTGGTGGACGCCGAGCACACAATCGAGGCCGAGAGCGTCATAGTGGCCACGGGTGCCTCGGCAAAATACCTCGGTCTGGAGTCCGAGACGCGCTTCCGCGGTGCCGGCGTGAGCGCCTGCGCCACATGCGACGGTTTCTTCTACCGCAAGCGCGACGTGGCAGTAGTGGGCGGAGGCGACACGGCCTGCGAGGAGGCGCTCTACTTAGCCTCGCTCTGCCGCAAGGTCTACATGGTAGTGCGCAAGCCCTTCCTGCGTGCATCGCAGGCCATGCAGCGCCGCGTATTCGACACGCCCAACATCGAGATTCTGTTCGAGCACAACACCGTCGAGGTTCTCGGCGACGAGGAAGGTGTAACCGGCGCCCTGCTGCGCAAAACCGACGGCACGGAGACGAAAATCGACATCGCAGGATTCTTCCTGGCCATAGGACACCACCCCAACACCGAGCTCTTCAAGGGTCAGATGGAGCTCGACGACGAGGGCTACATAAAGGTCGAGCCCGGAACCTCGCGCACATCGGTCGAGGGAGTATTCGCCGCCGGCGACGTCAAAGACCCCCACTACCGCCAGGCCGTAACGGCTGCCGGCTCGGGCTGCATAGCCGCACTCGACTGCGAACGGTTCCTGCTGAAATAACAGCCCTCCGAAGGGCCGCACACGGCTTGAGGAGAGACATATATTTATAGTTAAAGCAAACAGCGATTGCCGCATGAGTTTCGCGGTCACCATACTCGGCTCGGCTTCGGCCAAGCCGACAGTCGACAGACATCCGTCGGCGCAGCTTGTCAACATCGAGGAGCAGTACTACCTCGTCGATGCCGGCGAGGGCGTGCAGCGACGGCTGTTCCGCTGCGGATTCAACCCGCTGCGACTGCGTGCCGTGTTCATCTCGCACCTGCACGGCGACCACGTCATGGGGCTCTTCCCGCTCATATCGACTCTGGGGCTCTACGGCCGGCGTACGCCGCTGCCGGTATACGCTCCGGCGCCATTCGGCGAGATTCTGGAGTGTCACATGCGCTACTTCGACAGCGAACTGCCCTACGCCGTCGAGTGGCACCGCATAGACACCACATGCAGCACGACGATTTTCGAGAACCGCACCCTCGAGGTATTGAGCATTCCCCTGCGGCACCGCGTACCCACGGCCGGATTTCTCTTCCGCGAGAAGGAGCCGCAGCTGAACCTCTCGAAGGAGAAAATCGAGAATCTGCCACTGTCAATCGCCCAGCTTCGGGCCCTCAAGCGCGGCGAGGATGTAACGCTCCCTTCGGGCGAAGTGCTCCGCGCCGGCGATGTCACATACCGGCCATACCGCGCCCGCTCATATGCCTATATTTCCGACACGGCCCGCTCGACCAAGGCCGCAAAGCTGTGCCAGGGCGTAGATTTGATGTACCACGAGGCCACATATGCCGCAGCCGAACGCCGTCTGGCCCGCGAGCGCGGGCATTCGGCATCGACCGATGCCGCCGATGCCGCCGTCACGGCCGGAGCCGGCAGGCTTCTGATAGGGCACTTCTCGTCGCGATACAAGGATGCCGGAGTGCTTGTCGACGAGGCCCGCAAAATATTTCCCGCAACATTCGAGGCCGCTGAGGGCGAGACATTCACAATCGACAAACAGAGATGATAACCAAAGCCGACATACGACTCGTCCGTTCGCTCGCGGACAAACGCACGCGCGACGAACTGGGACTCTTCGTCGCCGAGGGCGAGAAGCTCATATCCGAAATCCTCTCGTCCGACCTGCGCATTCACCGTCTCTTCGCCACCGACGATGTACTGGCCGATGCCGATGCCGAGCGCGTGGCAAGGTCGCAGATGGAGCGGATATCGCTCCTCAAGACACCCTCGTCGTGCGTGGCCGTGGTTTGCAAGCCCCATCGCGAGGCTTCGCCCGACAAGCTGCGCGGACGTCTGACGCTGGCGCTCGACGACGTGCAGAACCCGGGAAATGTCGGCACCATAATCCGCATAGCCGACTGGTTCGGCATAGAGAACATAGTCTGCAGCCACTCGACGGCCGACTGCTTCAACCCCAAGGTGGTGCAGGCGAGCATGGGGGCCGTGCTGCGGGTGAGCGTCAGCTATACCGACCTGGATGATTTTCTGGTGCGCATGCGCGAGCTGGGCGAACCGGTATTCGGCATGACACTCGACGGACGCGACATGTATGCCGGCCAGCTGGCAGACCACGGCGTGCTGGTCATGGGCAACGAGGGCAAGGGGCTGCGCCCGTCGACGCTCGAACTTCTGACCGACCGCCTCTACATCCCCTCCTATCCTGCCGACCGCAGCGGCAGCGAGTCGCTCAACGTGGCCGTAGCTACAGCCGTGGCCGTGGCCGAGTTCCGCCGCCGCGCAAGCCTCTGAATCCATACAAGCGCGATGTCCGCCATGTCGCGGGCGGCCGAACATGAACGAAGCGAGGTTTTGTGCAACTCGGGAGCGAAAAATTTTGAATTTTGAATTTAATTTGACTATCTTTGCACGCGCAAAATGCGCAAACATTAAGTTTTATCTAAAAATTCAAAGCTAAATGGCTAATTACGAAACCGTTTTCATTGTCACGCCGGTGCTGTCCGATGCTCAGGTACAGGAGGTGGCTGACAAATTCCGCGGAGTAATCTCCGAAAACGGCGGTCAAATTGTGAATGCCGAGAGCTGGGGCCTCCGCCGCCTCGCCTACCCCATTCAGAAGAAGACCACCGGATTCTACTTCTTCACGGAATTCACGGGCGAAGGTTCGCTCATCGACACTCTGGAGACGCAGTATCGCCGCGACGAGCGCGTCATCCGTTTCTTAACTTTCAAGCAGGACAAGTTCGCCGTTGAATATTCGGAGAAGCGTCGCGCTAAACTCGCTAACAAAACACAGGAGTAGACTATGGCACAGGAAAATGCAACTCCGGCAGCTCAGTCGGAAATCAGATACCTCAACCCCGTATCGGTCGACGTCAAGAAGAAGAAGTACTGCCGCTTCAAGAAGCTCGGCATCAAGTATGTAGACTACAAGGACGCTGAGTTCCTCAAGAAGTTCCTCAACGAGCAGGGCAAGATTCTGCCCCGCCGCCTGACCGGTACCTCGCAGAAATTCCAGAAGAAGGTGGCTCAGGCTGTAAAGCGTGCGCGTCACCTGGCTCTGCTGCCCTTCGTAACCGACTGCATGAAATAATTAAAGCAAGGAGGACAAGATCATGGAAGTAATTCTTATCAAAGATATCGAGAATCTGGGCTACGCCAACGACATCGTGAACGTTCGTCCCGGTTATGCGAACAACTACCTTATCCCCCAGGGTTATGCCAAGGCAGCTACCGCTTCGGCCAAGAAGGTGCTGGCTGAGAATCTCAAGCAGCGCGCCCACAAGGACGCCAAGATTCTGGCCGACGCTCAGGCTCTGGCAGAGAAGCTGGCTAACCTGCCGCTGACCATCGCAGTCAAGGCCGAGGAGGGCAAGATCTTCGGTGCCGTTACTTCGGCTGACGTGGCCGAGGCTCTGGCAGCAAAGGGTATAGAGCTCGACCGCAAGGTTATCACCGTCGACGGCATCAAGACCGTAGGCGAGTACGAGGCCGTTGCAAAGCTGCACCGCGAGGTGAAGGCTGCAATCAAGCTCTCGATAGTTGCCGCCGAGGAGTAATCAGGCGAAAACAGAAAGAGCAGCGCTCCGCAATGCGGGGCGCTGTTTTTTTTATATCGAAAGTTTTTCAGTATATTTGTCTTATGAAATTTTTAGCCATTATGTCCCTGCTTTCGCTTTTCGGCTGCGCCAAGCCGCAGACTCCCGTCTACCCTGCCGACACGTTCACGGCTCCCGACGGCACCGAGGTCACCATCCGCTTCTTCGGCCATGCCTCGCTGGCCGTGGAGTTTCAAGGCAAACATATCTATGTCGACCCCGTGGCCGACAACGCCGACTACGGACGCCTGCCCAAGGCCGATGCCGTGCTGGTGACCCACTCGCACTACGACCACCTCGACCGTGCTGCCATAGATACGCTCACGGCGCGCTCGTCGGTCATAGTGTGCGACCGCACCAGCGCCGAGGCTTTCGACTTCGAGTGCGTGACCATGACGCCCGGCATGACAGCCGAGCCGCTGCCGGGACTGCGCATCGAGGCATATCCGGCCTACAACATCTCGGAGGGGCACACGCAGTTCCACCCGCGCGAGCGCGAGGATTGTGCCTACCTGCTCGACATAGGCGGATTGAAAATCTACATCCCCGGAGATACTGAAGATACGCCTGAACTGCTGGCACTCAAGGACATAGACATTCTGATGCTACCCGTAAACCAGCCCTACACGATGACCGTCGAGCAGGCTGCGCGTGCGGTGAATGCCATCAAGCCCAAAATATTCTACCCCATCCACTACGGACAGGTGGATAGCACAACCGACCTCGACCTGCTGGTCAGCAAGACACAGGAGGCCGCCGAGGTGAGAATACGTCCGATGGAGTAAATCAGATGTCGTCGGCATCGACGTATCCGCGCATCACGGCGTAGATAGTCAGTCCCGACACGCTCTTTATGCCGAGCTTGGAGGAGAGGTTGCGGCGGTGTGAAATAACCGTCGTCAGACCTATTCCCAGACGGTCGGCAATCTCTTTGTTCATAAGGCCTTTGGCTATCATTACCAGCACCTCTCGCTCGCGCGGCGAGAGGTCTGTCGTCTCTGCCGGCTGCGCATGATGGGTCGGACACGCACCGTGGGCCATGCGGTGCAGCCGCAAGATGTCGCGCACGATGTGCTCCTCGTCGTTGGCGATGCATAACGACGGCATGCACCCCGCCGCGGTGAACGACGGCGAGGCTGTGAGCAGTATGGTGCGCCGGCCGGCGAACTCGGCGGCATGCTCGATGAAGGTTTGCGAGTCGATGAAGTAGTGGACGAAATCGTCGTCGCCGGCCCCGGCGAACTCGTCGAACGAGCGGAAGACGCACACCTCGGCTATCGGGATAATCTTCTCGAGTATCGACCTCAGGCCTATGCCTGCCAGGGTGTTGACCGCTATGACGGCTATGCGGGGCGCACTATTCATGGTGATATGGTTCGTGGTTGAGAATGGTGAATGCGCGGTAGAGCTGCTCGGCAAGCACGGCGCGCACCAATCCGTGGGGAAAGGTCATGCGCGAAAGCGAGACCATAGCATCGGCGCGGTCGTAGACCTGGCGCGAGAATCCGTAAGGGCCGCCAACGACCAGCACAAGGCGCTTCACGCCGCCGTTCATCCGCTTCTGAAGCCACTCGGCGAACTCCGTCGAGCGAAACTCCTTGCCGCGCTCGTCGAGCAGCGCCACGAAGTCGCCGGCAGAGAGATGTGCGAGTATCGACTCTCCCTCGGCCGTGCGCTGCACATTCTCGGACATGCCGCGCGTGTTGCGCACGTCGGGCAGGATGGTCATGGCAAACTTGCAATAGCGGTTTATGCGACGCGAATATTCGGCCACCATAGCCTCGATTTCGGCCGTGTCGTTCTTGCCGATTACAATCAGTTCGATGTTCATCGCCCGGAGAGTGAAAACGTTCTATTCCGCAGTATAGTTCACATTGTCAGTGTTCCACTCGCCGTCGGCGCCTGAGTATATCACCGGTCGCGACTTTTCGACCGACTTGAGCCACTGGTAAGCTTTGTACATGTTGTAACCGTTGCCCGAGGGTCCTCCCAGCTCGTAGGCTATGACGCAGGTGCGGTTGTGCGAACGGGCATACATGGACTGCACGCGACTCAAGTACTCGCCCACAAGCGCAGGGTCGTTAGAGGGAGTGCCGCCCGGGGTGCGGTCGTCGCCGGCCGAGGGAGCATTGATTGCAGCACGGTCGATGACGTAGATGCCGATCTCGTCGCAGAGGTCGTAGAAGAAGTCCGGCTGCGGATAGTCGGGGCACAGGGTGTTGTAGCCGCGTGACTTGAGCGAGGCTATCTCGCGGCGCGTGGTCTGGCGGTCGGCAGCGGCGTTGTAGCGTGCGGCGCGGATGTCGACGGGCTGGTCGAAGCGCACTATGCGGCCATTTTCGAACTCGCTATGGCCGAAGCCTATCTTCAAGGGTATGTACTCGCGAGGAATGCCGCCCACCTTGATGTAAAGAGTGAGCTGATAGAGCGGCGCGCGGCCGTCGCCCCACTTGTTCTCGTAGGTGTGGTAGATGTAGGGACTGAAGCGCACCGTATCGACCGAGCGGCCCGGGATTGTCACATCCTTGACGCTGTAATCCAGCAGCTTGCCCTGCGGCGAGTAGATGTCGAAGCCGATGGTCAGGGGCTCCTCGTAGTTGTAGGAGTTGCCGACGAGGACCTTCAGGTCCAACACGCCGAAACGCTTGAGCGAGTCGGGGCGCAGCTCGACGTCGAAGTCGCGGATGCCGACCTTGCGGCGGCTGACGACATAGCTGTTCTCGAGCGACTGACGCGCCGTGGGACCTACGCCCTCGAAAATCTGGGGCACGGAGCTGTTGCGCAGCACGATGACCACATCGTTCGAGCCCTCGTTCAGGCAGGGCGAAATCAGAAAATCGGCCGGCGTGTGCGAATCCTCGACACGGGCCACGGCGGTGCCGTTGACGGCCAGGTCGTAGGCCGTGCCGACATTCTCGAGATGTAGGAATACATCAGAATCGCTCCACGAGTGAGGCACCTGAATCTTGCCGCGGATGACGCTCATTCCGCCGATGTTGCGCACCTCCGACGGCAGGAATGGAAGGTATCGCTCGCACGATTCGCGGTCGAGGGCTCGCGACTCCTCGCGGGTCTCGAATGCGACATATTCGGTTTTGAATACGCGGCCTGGTTCGGCGGCGTGGCCGAGGGCCGGAAAAAGCAGGCAGAGAAGCGCTGCGGCCAGATGTTTCATAAATTGCAAAGTGTTGTGCTTTGTGCCTCACAAAGGTAGTTTTTTTTTGATAAATCGCAAATAAAGGCTACCTTTGCAACAGTGTCGGCCGCGATGTCCGCGACCGTTAAAAACGGTTGTTTTTATGAAAAATACGAGAATATCCGATTTGCTGAAATCGACTGCCCCCGGCAGCGACGTGACCGTCAAGGGATGGGTGCGCACCAAGAGGGGCAACAAAAACGTGGCCTTCATAGCGCTCAACGACGGTTCGTGTCTGGCCAACATCCAGATTGTGGTCGATCTGGCTTCATTCGACGAGGCCCTGCTCAAACAGATTACCACGGGTGCCTGTCTGCGCGTAGACGGCAAGCTGGTGGCTTCGCAGGGCGCCGGACAGAGCGTAGAGGTGCAGGCCGCCTCAATCGAGATTTACGGTACGGCCGACCCCGAGACCTATCCCCTGCAGAAGAAGGGACACTCGCTCGAGTTCCTGCGCGAGATAGCCTATCTGCGCCCGCGCACCAACACCTTCGGCGCCGTGCTGCGCATACGCCACGCCATGGCATTCGCCATACACGAATATTTCCACAACCACGGGTTCTACTACTTCCACACCCCGATAATCACCGCCTCGGACTGCGAGGGCGCCGGCGCCATGTTCACCGTCACGACCATGGACCTCAACGACGTGCCCCGCAATGAGCAGGGCGCTGTGGACTATACCAAGGATTTCTTCGGCAAGCAGTGCAGCCTGACCGTGTCGGGCCAGCTCGAGGGCGAGCTCGGCGCGCTGTCGCTCGGACGCATATACACCTTCGGCCCGACGTTCCGCGCCGAAAACTCCAACACGGTGCGCCACGCATCGGAGTTCTGGATGATCGAGCCCGAGGCGGCATTCTACGAGCTGGAGGACAACATGGAGCTGGCCGAGGACTTCATCAAGTATCTGGTGCGCTACGCGCTCGACAACTGCCGAGAAGACCTCGAGTTCATGAACAAGATGTGGGATCCGGAGCTTATCGACCGCCTCAACTTCGTAGTCAACAACGACTTCAAGCGTCTGGACTACACCGAAGGCATCGAGATTCTGAAGGCTTCGGGCCGCAAGTTCGAGTTCCCCTGCGAGTGGGGCGACGACCTTCAGTCGGAGCATGAGCGCTACCTCGTCGAGGAGCATTTCAAGCGCCCCGTGATACTGATAAACTACCCCAAGGGCATCAAGGCGTTCTACATGAAGCAGAACGACGACGGCCGCACCGTGCGCGCTATGGACGTATTGTTCCCGAAAATCGGCGAAATAATCGGCGGTTCGGAGCGCGAAAACGACTATGGCAAACTTCGTGCGAGAGTCGAGGAGCTCGGCATGAGCGAGAAGGATGTATGGTGGTATCTCGACACCCGCCGCTGGGGTTCGGCTCCGCACTCGGGATTCGGTCTGGGATTCGACCGCCTGCTGATGTTCGTAACAGGACTCGGCAACATCCGCGACGTGCAGCCCTTCCCGCGCACGCCCAAAAACGCCGAGTTCTGACGGCCGCAGAGTCCGCGCGTGCCGCCAGCGGCATGCGATTAAGGACAAACCGGTGAAGATATGGCTATAAACCAGAAACAGATACTCTCGCTTCAGCAGAAGCTCTCTCCGCAGCAGATTCAGATGATAAAACTGCTGGAGCTGCCCGCCGTGCAGCTCGAGCAGCGCATAAAGCAGGAGATAGAGGAGAACATCGTACTCGAGGAGGATACCCCCTCGGAGGATGACGAGCAGCGCATATCGGTCGAGGAGTATCTGCACGACGACGATACGCCTGCCTACAAGGCCCGCGCCAACAACTACTCCAAGGACGACAAGGCCAGACCCGTATACATCTCGGGCGGCCGGTCGCTGCAGGAGTATCTGGCCGAGCAGCTCGCCTACCGCAACCTCTCGGAGAGAGACATGAGGCTGGCATCGTATCTTGTCGGAAGTCTCGACGAGGACGGATATCTGCGGCGCGATTTGGAGTCTGTGGCCGACGACCTAGCCTTCACCCAGGGCGTGGAGACCACGGCAGCCGAGCTGGAGAGGATTCTGACAGTCATTCAGGACCTCGAACCGACGGGCATAGGCGCCCGCAACCTGAAGGAGTGCCTGCAACTGCAGATAGACCGTCTGCCCATGACCAGCCGCGCGCGCAAGCTCGCCCGCAAAATCATACACTCGCACTTCGACGACTTCGTCAAGAAGCACTACGAGAAGCTCGTCACGCGACTGCAGGTCACCGAAGACGAGTTCCGCGAGGCCGTGGCCGAGATACGCAGGCTCTCGCCCAAACCCGGCAACACCTATGTCGAGGAGGGTTCGGATGCCGCGCCATACATCATTCCCGACTTCATACTCGACTATCATGACGGCCGCTTCGACCTGTCGCTCAACTCCGGCAACATGCCCGAGGTGAAGGTCAACCGCCGATATGTGGAGATGATGCGCGACATGGTGACGCCCGACGGCCGCGTGAGAGAGGAGAACCGCGAGGCCGTGCAGTTCGTCAAGAGCAAAATCGACTCGGCCAAGTGGTTCATATCGGCCATAAAGCAGCGGCGCGACACGCTCACACGCACCATGCGCGAGATTCTCGACTACCAGCGCGAATATTTCCGCGACGGCGACAAGGGAAAGCTCCGACCGATGATACTCAAGGATATAGCCGACAGGACAGGACTCGACGTGTCGACCATATCGCGTGTGGTCAACAGCAAATACGTGCAGACGCACTTCGGAATAATCCTGCTCAAATCGCTCTTCTCCGAGGCCATGCAGACCGAATCGGGCGAGGAGGTGTCGAGCTACGAGATTAAGAATCTGTTGCAGCGCTGCATCGACGAGGAGGACAAGCGTCATCCGCTGACCGACGAGACACTCATGGACATACTCAACTCGAAAGGCTACCGCATTGCGCGCCGTACGGTGGCCAAATACCGCGAAATGTCGGGAATACCCGTGGCGCGCCTGAGAAAACAGATATGAACGAAAACCTCACCGGGGCGTACGACGCCCGCCCGTGGGCCATTATGGCCTCGCGCACAGTATCGACTGTGTTTCACCCGTTTCTGATGCCGACATACCTGCTGGCTCTGCTCTTTTTCGGCCGTACGGCATTCGCACTCTACTCCTTGCGGTTCAAAATCTACATCGCAGGCGTGGTGCTGCTCTACACGCTCGTAATACCGGCGCTGTCGGTTGCGCTGCTGCGTCTCTCGGGACGGATTTCGTCGCTAAGACTCGACAAACGCGACGAGCGGATTCTGCCGCTGGCCATCTGCGCGCTCTGCTGCATAATATGCGCCATGACCATCAGACGCATACCCTCGGCCATACTGCTGCGCAGGATAATGCTCGCCGCGGCATGCTGCCAGATATTGTGTCTGGCCGTGAGCCGCTTCTGGAAGATAAGCCTGCATCTGACGGCGGCCGGAGGATTCGTGGCGGTGATTTCCGTGCTGGGATTTGCCGGCACGGGACGTCTGACGACGGCACTCGCCGCGGCCATTGTCGTATCGGGCATGCTGGCTTCGGCACGGCTCTACCTCGGCGAACACAACCTGAGGCAGGTGGCTGCCGGTTTTGCCGGCGGATTCATCACGGCAGCTGTCTCACTGCTGCTGCTCTGAGGCTGAACAGAAAAAAGACAAGCGGAGCCCTCCTACCGGAAGGCTCCGCTTTTTCATGCCGCTGCCCTACTCCCACTCGAGCTCCAGGTCGTCGAGCCACATGCGGTTTTTGGTCGAACCGGTGAAGTAGTCGCCCCAGCGAGACGACGAACATACGATGACCAGATGCGTGGGGGCCGTGTGAGTGTCGCGCCACTCGATTTCGATGCGGAAATGCATCCACTCGCCAACCTTCTCGGTGAGCATCAGCTCGCCGTAGCCCAGGACATCCTTGCCGTTCTTGTCGAACAGGGTCGACTTCTCCTTGGTGTAGACCTGCACGGGCGACTCGGCCGTACCGCCGTACTCGGCGGCGCTCCATGTGCCCAAAGCGATATATATCGAGCCCTCGTCGTAGTCGGCCGAGGTGAGGTTCATGCCGTGCGGCTGCTCGCCGATGCGGTCGATGGTGCCGTTCTCGAACTTGAGCCAGCCCGACAGCGCCACTGGGTGCGAGGTGAACGGACGGCCGAAGTTGACCTTGCCGTTGGTGCCGACGGTCTCGGCATATGTTCCCACGAATATGTTGCCGGCGGCGAATTTGCCCACGCCCATGAAGTTTGCGAACTTGGAGGTGAGGGCTGCCGAGTATCGGCCCGCAGAGCCGGGTCGTATGTCCGTCGAACTCTCGGTGACGGTCTCGTTGACCGTAGCCGAACCCTTGTTGCCCGTATCCCAGAATGCGGTCTGCTCCGAGAGATAGGGATAGATTATGCTGCCCGGCTGGCTCCACTCCTCGAAGCCGCCGTTGGGTAGCGGCAGCACGGGCTCGGTGGTGAAGCTAACCACGGCCGACTCGTCGTTGTCCGAGTAGGCCACAGCCTCGTAGGCGGTCTGGGGTTCGAGGCCGCGGACACAGGCGCTGAACGAGCCTCCGTCGATCGTTACATCCGACGACGGCACGACAATCCACTCATCGCTGCCGGCCGTGCGGTAGCGGAATCCCAGATCGGTGCCGCTCAGACCCTCGCCGTAGAACCACGCCATGCGGGCCCAGCCGTCGGCACGGGTGAAGGAGACCTTCAGATCGGTGTGCTCGACGGTCAGATACCACGTCTCAGTGCGGTCGTGGAAGGTGACGTCGATGCGGCGCGGCGAGGTGAAGTCGCGCAGCAGGTATAGATTCGAATCGTTGAAGTCGGCCACGTCGGTGCACGACATATGCGTGATGCCCGCAGGCCCCAGCTTCAGCGAGGTGATGTTCACGTCGGTCAGGTCGTCGAATCCGACCAGCACCTTGGCCGTGCGGTCGGCGACGTTCCACTCGGTGGCGCCCACCTGACCCTCGACGGTGAAGTAGCGCTCGATGCTCTGCGAGGCCTCGATGCTCCACTGGTAGCTCTGGTAGAGCGAGAGCGTAACGTAGAGCGGGTTGCGCAGGTCGTGCCGGCCAATGAGCTCCATCGACGGCTCGGCGCCTTCGGTAAGAGTCACATCAGTGATGCCGACATTGCGTATGTCGGTGGTCTCGAGCAGCGGCAGAACCACGCGGCGGGATGTGTAGTCAATGGCCGCAGAGCCTGCCAGCCCCTCGGCCTCGATGCTCTCGATGAGGCACTCGACCACAGGATAAGGTATGTCGTTCTCGATGCACCCTGCGGCAACAGCCATGGCTGCAAGCAGGGAGATTATGCGGTTTATGATTCTCATTTGACTTCGACTTTGCGCTCTTTATTCTTGTTCCACAGGTGGATGTTGACGCCGATGCGTATGTCGGCCAGATTCAGACGGAAGTTGAGCTTCGACGAGCGGCGCTCGCCCACCTTTTCGCCCGCCTCGTCATACTGCGTGACGGCGGCATACTTGAAGCCGCCCAGACCGAACGAAAGCGTGGCGCAGACGTTGGGGAAGGCATAGACGGCAACGCCCGGGCTGAAGAGCATCTTGACATTCATGTTGTCGGAGAGCGTGTTCTTTAGGCGCTCGCCCGATTTGTATGCGAATCTGTTCCGTCCCGACGAATAGGATATTTCGAACTCGCCGAAGACGCCGAAGCGGCCCTTCTCGTCGAGTGCGACATAGGAGCGGTGGAAGAGACCCACCGAGAAGCGGTTGCTCGACAAATCTATCCACGGAATCTCGATGTCAAGGTCGTTCTGGTCGCCGAGGTTTACGCCGAACGTGTCGAGCGTGCCGCGGATGTGCGAGTAACCCAAACGCACGCCGACGCAGTTGTTGTCTATATAGAAATAGGCCACATAGGGATTGACGGCAGCCACGGCGCCGCTGAGGTTGATATTCTCGAAGACGGGGAACACGTCGGCGTCTTCGGACGAGAGGGTTCCGTAGGATGCCGTCAGACCGAGCATCATCTCGCCCTTGTAGACATATTTGTTCTTGCGTATTTCGCGGTCGATGCGTCGCGAGGTGGGCAGGAAGCGGTTCTTGAGTCGCATGCGGCGGCTATCGGGTCCTGCGGCGAGGGTGTCGGCAGAGGCCGGCGCCGTGGCCGGAATCTCGCACTCGGCATCGATTGCGCCTGCCTCGACGAGAGGCACGGACTCGGACGCTGCGACGGTTTGAGGCAAAGCGGCCTTAGAAACGGCAAGGCTGTCGGCTGCCGGAGCGATTGCAAGGCTGCGTGCGGCAAGTGCCGGAGCGGCTGTCATGACGGCCGCTACAAGCAGTAACTTATGGATGAGAGAGTTTTTCATCGGCCGTCAGAGATAAAACGATACGCCCAGCGCAATGGAGAGCAGGCTGACCTTGAAATTCATGTAGCTCGTTCTCATGTCGGCCTCCTCGACACGGTTGTGAATCTGATGCGAGCTGCTGTAGTTGATACCCATCACGCCGACGTTGATTTCGACGGCCATGGAGTTGGTGGCAAAGGCTATCAGGCCCGGCGAGACGCCCAGAGAGAACGACCGGCCGGTCTCGTAGGTGCCGCGCACGGGGCTGTTGGCCGCAAACTTGGACTGGTGGCCGCCGGCTGCGAGCGTCAGCTCGTTGAACAGCGCGAAGCGCTTGTTGCGCCCCAGCGGAATGTACTGCCGCCATACTGCCGCCACTGAGTAGGAGTGCTTGAGCGAATAGTAGTAGTCGGCCGTAAGGTGCGTGCCTGACTCGTCGTCGCCGAGGTTAAGCTCGCCGCCGTCGACCTTAAGCAGCGTGCGGCTGTAGATGAAACGAAGACCCACGGCCATGTTGTCGCGCACGGCGTAGGCCGCCATGGGGCTCACCTTGAAGGTGTAGCCGTCGGAGTCGATGTCCTCGATGATGAAGAAGGTGTAGCTGTCGTTGGTATGCGTCGAATAGGAGGCATAGCCGCCGAAAATCCACTGTCCTTTGGGCACAAAGACGTTCTTGGTGTCGACCAGTCCGCGCTGGGCGCGTATCTCGTTGACGGTGAGGGTGCGCACCGAGTCGGCATCATACCCCGCAACCGGCACCGGCACAGAATCTGCCGGCAAGGCCTGCGCCTCGGCCGGTACGACGGACTCCTGCAGGGGTTCGTCACACTGCCGGCCGGCATGTGCGTGCGCCGCGAAGCACACGCACAGAACCGAGGCAAAAACTGTTTTACATATTCCGTTCATCGGCATTAATATACGAACTCGATGTCATCGAGATACATTACACTGTCGGTCGAACCCATGAAATAGTCGCCGTACTTGCTGGCCGAAGCCGTAAGCATGAGGTAGACGGGTTTCTCGCCGGCATATTTGTCGACATAGGTTATATCCAGTTCGACCATGGTCCACTCGGGCTGCGAGACCGTATTCTCCCACATGACATAGGCCACCACATGGCCGTCCGTCATGTCGTTCACGCTGTTGACGCCGTCGACTTTGGTGCAGTAGCTTATCTCCGGGGTACCGTTCTTAATATCGTCAAGCGGCATGAAGGTGTCGGTTTTGCGCGTATCGACGATGTGCGGGCCGGTGATATTGCTGCACATGAGCATATAGAACTGAGCCACGTCGGAGTCACCCCTCGATACGTTGGGAGCGCCGCTGCCCTGGTTGATGCTGCCCACATTGCCCTTGAACCAGAAGCGTATCTTCTTGGGCTTCCACGTATAGGGGAATTCCTTGCCGAAGCCTATCAGACCGTTGGTGCCGGAGGTTCCGACATACTTGCCGATGAAGATGTTGCCTGCAGCGAACTTGCCGATGCCTGCCAGAGCCACATACTGCGACTGAAGCAGTGCAGCGCGGCCCGAGTGCGAGTCGGAGGTGTAGGTGGTCACGTTCTTGTTGAGCGTCGACGAACCCCAGTTTCCGGTATCCCACCACTGGTCGGACTCATCGGTATAGGGAAGCAGCGGCGAGGAGCCGGACCAAATCTCGAAGCTGCTGTTGTAGATCTGCGGACCGTCGTCGGTGGTATCCTTGCGGGATGCATTGACCTGCTTAGAGTCGAGCACAAGACGATATTCGTACTCGCGCGCGGCGTCTATGCCCGTAACCTCGGCCGACCAGAGCTCGCCGCCGTCAGACGACGCCTCGACATCGGTCCAGTCGCCCGAACCAGCCTCACGCCAGCCTATCTTGACATCCGATGCCTCCGCATCGTCGAAGACTATGGCCGTAAGGCGTGCGCGCGTCTCCCACCGGTCGGTGGATTCGAGCAGCACGGGGCCCTGAGTGGTGATTACGGCATCCTTCTGTCCGTAGTTGCCGCCGTCGTCCCACACGGTGATGGAGAGCGTGTGGTCGCCGCCGGCAAATATCTCGAAGAACTTGGGATTCAGAGCCAGAAGGCCGTGCAGTTCGTCGCTCTTCGAGAGCGATATTCCGTACTCGTTCTCAGCAACGTTCGACGTGCAGTCGACCTCGAACGTGTGGCCCTCGACTTCGATTACCACGCGCGCAAGTTTGCCCGTGATGGAGTTGATGTTGTACGACAGAGCTTCGGAGAGGTAGCGTGCGCCCTCCATCTCGATGCCGTTGCCGTTAATCTGAGGCTCGGGAGTGAATGGCCAGTCGTCGAACTCGATGTCGGGCGTGGTGTCGACCGTAACCTCGAAGTCGGCGGCGATGTGACCCGGCAGATCGGGCGAGTAGCGGAAGGTGATGGTGTAGAGCATGCCCGGCGTGGTGGAGAGCTCCTTGACGAAATGCTCGGGGTGCATGTCCGAGCCGTCGTTGAACTCGGCGCGGAAGCAATAGTGAAGCGTCGGCACCGAGCCGTCGTCATACGAGGGCAGAATGAAGTATCCGCGGGCGCTGGTGTCATAGCGCAGGTGCAGGATGCCGTTGTCGGTCAGCTCCTGCTCGGTGCGGAAGTCGTGGTCGATAGCCGCGATGGTGCGGTAGCCCGGCTTGAAATGTTCGTCGAGGCTCTCATCGTAGACCACTTCCACGGCCGTGTTGACCATGCGGCATGTAACCTGCACGCTCAGGTTGACGCCCGAGACGATGCGGAAGTCGCTCTCGCCGTAGTAGCTCGGCTCGTCGAACGTAGCCTCAGCGCGGGTGCCGAGCGTGACGGTCACGGCATAGTCGCCCTCGACGAGCCAGATGGCCTGCGGCATCTCCGAGACGGAGGAATAGCGGCGGATGAGTTCGCGCTCGCCGGCATCCTTGTCGGTGTACTTGAAGATGCGTATCATGCAGTCGGTCCACGGATAGACGCTCTCATCGACGGCGCGCGTCGAAGGAACATCGAAGCGTATGGTTGCGGCTCCCTCGCCTGGACGGCTCACGGGAGCATCGACAGCCTCGGCTGCACAGGCGGAGACAAGCGCCGCGAAAAAGAGGAGGAGGGGTGTATACGAAAGTATTCGTTTCATTAACTGCGAATCGTTAGTTTACATGCAACATGATGGTACGGGTGCACTGCTGTCCGTCGTTGTCGGTGACGGTCAGTTTGAAGTTGGTGTCGCCCTGGAATGTTCCCAGAAGTCCCATGAACTTGGAGATATCGAAGCCCACGTAGCTCTGGTCGCGCACGGCATCGCCCACGGGGAAGCCCAGGCCTTCGAGCGCCGAGCCCAGACCCTCGCGCGTGATGTCGGGGTTGATGAGGTCGAACTCGGGTGCTAAGTTCAGTCCGTCGAGCTCCTCGGGAGTCAGTGCGCCCGAGATTTCGACGTCGAGAGCCTTGATGCCCTTCGAGGCGCGAATCTCGATTTTGACCTGCATGCCGGTCACAACCTCGTGGCGGACGTTGATGTCGCTGCCTACCCAGATGATGCTGGGGTCTTCGGCAATCTCCTGAACGCAATTGATGCGCAGCGTCACGGTAGTGTGCAATCCGGCCGCGTCGGTGACGGTCATGATGAAGCGGTGCTCGCCGTAGTAGTCGGGATAGAGCACATTCATCAGGCCGCTAAGGTTGAACGGCAGCTCGGTGCCCTCGAAATGGGTGTCGGGGAAGCCCCAGCCGCGCAGAGTGGTCTTGCCGATGCTTGCGGCGGAGCTTACCAGGTCGGTATCGCTGTCCAGACCGACGGTGCGGATATACTCGGCAAAGTCGCTGTTGTCGCTCTCGGCACGAACCGTGAAGCGGACGATGTCGGTGGTGGTCTCGACAGTGAATAGAGCGTCGCCCGTGAAGTCGCCGTTGGTGTCGAACTGCGACGAGGTCAGGTTGAAGGTGTCGGCGAAGTCGAACGCGCCCCAGTGGAATTTGGGAGCATCGGGATTGTCGAGGTCGGGAATACGCTCCTCGGTGAAGCTGGCCAGCGAGCGGGTATCGATGTCGACAAGCTCGTCGTAGACCCACGTCTCGACGGTAGCCACAACCTCGATGGAGCCGTTGCCTGCGCCCGTCAGATAGATGGTTATACGGCGGTGCTCGCCGCCCTTGGCCTCGGTCGACACCTGGAATGGCTGCGCCGTGATGGTGCTGCCGTTGAAGGTGGTCGACAGGTAGAGCATCAGTGTGTTGTTGGTGCGCGAGGGCTTCAGGAAGCCTTCGGACGACTGCACCTTAGTCTCCTTGACTATGTCGCCGTTCTCGTCGGCATTGCCGGTGTCGACTATGCCGTACTGTCCGTATTTGCGGCCGTTGGAGTCGGTGCCGACGCCCTGCTTGTTGTAGTAGAGGGTACGCGAGTTGTCGCTGTTGAGACGCACGTAGCACTCGGTGTCGGTGCTCAGCAGGCGCTCCATAGAGTCGTCGAACGACACGGTGACCATAATCTCCTGCATGTGGCAGGTTATGGTGCCCACCTGCGCGGGATTGTCGACGGTGTGGGTCTTGGCCACGGTTATGTCGTGTTCGCGGTCGGAGGTGGCGCCATAGGTAGGCACGCCGGGCTCATCGCCCCACGCGGCATTCTGCGTCATCTCGTTGGAGTACACGCGCAGATAGTAGGTTCCCACGGGCACTGCCATGGGCGCATCGCCGCGGTCGCCGTAAAGGAACGACTTGACCACCGAACCCGATGCCGCGTCGACAATCTCGACGGTGTAGGTAGCAGGGTCGATGTTGGCTGCACGGGTGCCGCCCGGCGAGGAGTCAACATTCTCGCTGCGCATCTCCACCCGCAGGTCCGATGCGGCGAAGGATATGTAGCCGGTCTCGGTCGACGGTCCCGAGCCAGAGTCGTCGGGGCCGAAGCCGGTGGCCTCTCTCTCGCGGCAGCCCGCCGAGACAAGAAGCAGGCAGGCAGCTGCAGCCTGCAACATATTGAATCCGAATAGACGTTTCATATCGTATCGTTTTTTGTCGTTTAACACTACCCTACGGACGGGCGTCGGGATTGAGTTCGTGGTCGGTATCGTCGGTGTCGACGGGCTCGCCGTTGAGCGTGATGGTTATGCCGCTGCTGTCGCCGCCGCCGATGCCCGAAACATCGAAACGGTAGCGGTAGAGGGTCTGCGGAGCCGGCGAGGCGTTGACGGTCTCGGCAAAGCGGACAGTCACGGGGTCGATGTCGGCTGCAGGCGTAGCCTTGACAGCCTCGCCGGTGATGCGGAAGCTGTAGGGGCGCAGGTAGTAGACTGCCGGAACATAGCTGTCGGCAGCACCGGCGTCATAGCCTATTTTGGGAGTGCCCGTACGCGGGAAGCTGTTGCGCAGCGTCTCGATGCGGAAATTGGCACCATTGGGGAAATAGTTCTTGAAATTGTCTGTGAACTCGATTGTAACCAGCGTATTGACCACGTGAGCCGCAATCGGACAGGGAGTCACCACGGTCGTACCCTCGCCGTCGGAGCCGGTATAGCGCGGCAGAATGGTCACTATCTCCGACCAGCCCTCGAAATAGAGCGAGTCGTATCCGTCGCCTATATATCCCTCGTAGACGCGGGGAATGAGTTCCGACGGCTGGTGCTTGTGCAGCTCGCCGCCGTCGACAAGCTGAGCGTCGGAATTGCTGTAGTCGGGGAATGGCACGCGCGAACCTACTTGAGCACGGTAGCGGTTGCCGGCAGGCAGCAGGTCGCGCACGGGCGAATACTGCGACACGGCATCCCACACGCGGGTGCCGCCCGTCTGGGCATTTATGATACGCAGACGCATCTGTTTGCCCTGGGGAATCTTCGATGCGGGAAATCCGAGCGAGGTGATGTCGACCTGAGCCCGGGTATCGGCGTCGACCACGGGCAGCAGCTGCACCTCGGGATTCAGAACGCCCAATCCGTCGCCGGGGACAGGGGCCGGCTCCTTGGAACAGGAGAAGACCGCCGCCGCGAGCATCGGGTAAATCAATCTTTTCATCATTATTTTCATGTTGTCGTTTTTTATTCTCATTCGCCTGCTATCGAGACGCGTATGTTATCGAGGTAGAGCCAGTAGTTGCCGTTGGCGCCAAGAGTTGCCGCACGGTTGTTGTAGACCTTCCAGCAGAGGCGCGTGTCGGCGTTGCACGAAGGTATGGTCTGCGGATTTATGGTGCGCTTGTCCATCCCGTAGTGAGTGGTATTGCTCGAAGCGGAGACTTCGACTATCTCGTCGTTGATTATGATATTTGCCAAATCAGTATCCGCGGCTATACCGCCCTGCGTAGCTTCGTAACTGTCATAGCCGAACGACATCAGGACATCGCCGCTGGAACCTCCGGCTCCGTTGTAGCGGGCGCCCATATAGTCGTATGTGACCTTCACATCGACACTCTTGCCCGGCTTGATGTTGGCCACAGGAGCACTCTCGGCACGGCCGTACATGCGGTTCGCAACCCAAAGACCCATCTCGAGACGGCTCATGATGCGCAGACCCGAACCTGCCGCCACGCCCACGCGCGCACCGGTCCACTGCGCAAGTCCGTAGCCGTCGAGCTTTATTGGCGACGGGTTGCTCGAATCGCCGGTCTTGAATTCGGTATTGTACTCATAGGAGACGGTCACACCGCTGAAATCCTCGAAATAGAGCCACGGGGCCACAGCCGAGGCATCATTGTGTGCATCGGGCGCATAGCTCTGCGGAACCGTTAAAGCATCTGCCACAAGGGCGTGCTCGGAATCGAAGAGAGCCGCCATCTCGGAGCCTGCCACCGACGGCATGTCCACCGTAAGGAACGGAACGCGGAGGAGTCCGTCGTCATCGGCATCGACAAGCATCTCGCTCTCGCCGTCGGCGAAGCAGAGACCGCCATCGAGCGAGAGATGCAGAGCCTCGACCGGCTCGCCCAGACGCGACTGCCAGTCGATCTGATAGTCTATCCACGTGACTCTCAGCTCGGCAGGCACCGACAGATTCACGGGCGTGATGCGGCCCGCGGCCAAGGCGCCGTCGAAGTCGTTGCTGCGCACGGGAGGCGCCATCTGCTCGTGTCCGTAGACGCGGAAGGTGACCGTACCAGATATTTCGACCGGAGCGACCCACACCCAGAACGATGTGCCGGCGCCCACGGGCTCGGGGAACTTGACCGTCACGCGCGACGACGCGTCGTCGCCCAGCACGGCCGTATCGCCCGACGAGGCATCGAACGAAAGAGTTCCCACGACGGGCTGCGGGAACTCGATGCATATGCGGTCTATGAGGCCGAAGTCGTTGCGGCCCTCGGGTATTGTAATCTTCAGTGCGTGAGTCATGTGGCGGAAGCTCAGCTCCAAGTCGTTGAGGCCCTCCGAAAGACCGGCCCCAACGGCGGGTGCGGCATGCAGTATGTCAAGCGCACCGTCATATACTCCCGACTGCACGGCCGGCAGCTCGTAGCTAACCACGGTGCCGTCGATTGTCTGCGGCTCGGGGCTTACGCCGAAATAGGTGTGGTTCTCCGCCTCCATGGCGGCTATGCCGCCGATGAAGAGCGCCTCGGAGCGCTCGGCCGCGCCGAACCAGCGCGAGAAGACGGCGCCGTCGACAGGCGTAGTGCCGCGGGCCCAGAGCATGATGCGGTCTTCCTTGTCCCATGCGACGGTCACGGTACGGCCATCGTCGCTGTCGATGGATGTGCGCGTGGCAGCTCCTGCGGCGCGTATGACGGCTTCTATGCGGCCCGAGGGCCCGGCAGTAAAATCGGCAGCCTCCTGCGAGCATGCCGCAACGGCCATGGCGGGCAGCACGGCGCGGAGCAGATACCGATATATATTAGCAACTCTTTTCATCTTGTCAAAAGCCGGAACACTATCCGGCATTACAAAAATAGTCCAAAAATATCCGCCGGACAAACTTCAGAGCCGATAATCAACAAACTCGGCGGTTTTATCAACAAACCCCCGCTGCAATCCGCCGACAGGGCCGGCATGCGATGCTGCAGCGGCTTTAGGGGCGGCCGGCGGCGTGAAAGTTCACTCTGGCACATCAATTGTTATTGTGGGAGCAGTTGAACAAATAACATTGACAAGAGATGAAAAAATCGCTACTTGCGCTGCCGCTGCTCGCTGCGGCGATAGGATTCGGAGCCTGCTCGCAGCAGGCCGGATGGAACCGTGAAGAGCGTCAGCAGATGCGCAACGCTCTGAAACAGTACAGGCAGATGGTATATCTGCAGGATTTGACCGAACCCGAGTTCGTGATATTCTCGGACAACGTGGCCACGGACCTGGAGCACGACTATCCGGTATATGCCACATTCGTAAAGATGCCGGGACTCAACGACACCATCGACGCCGTGGTCATAACCACCATAATAGACGAACTCGACGCCGACGCCCACAACATGCGCCACCTCTACCCCTACCGCTATTTAGTGGAGCAGGGAGTGCTGCCCGAAGGTCTCGACCGCAGCGGACAGAGGGCGTTCTACCGCTGTTTTGCGGCCAAGGTCAACAGATATTACTCGTCGGCCGAGGAGTTCTTCAACGCCATACTGGCCGACACGACCGACAACTCGCGCATAGCCACCATGCAGGCACAGTGCGCCGACGAACTGTTCGATTTCGATGTAGAGATAGACGAGATTGCGATTTACGGAAACTGACGCACCGCACTACGCAATGAAGACGCCCCCGGGAGGTTTCCCGGGGGCGTTCGTTTTCAGGCAGCGCGAATCAGAACTTGACGCTGTTGAAGAAGTCGATGATGTTCATGCGCTTGGTATCGCCCGGAGTCTCCACGCGTCGGAACAGCGCGCGCCACACATACCAGATGTACGCCACCACGAAGGGGATGAAGAGCGACACCCAGGCCATGACCTTGAGCGTGAACTCGCTCGACGACGAGTTGGCTATATTGAGCGACGACTGCATGTCGACAGTCGAGACATAGTAGCAGGCGTGGTTCCAGCCCGAGAGCAGTATGAGCGTGAAGAATGTCAGCACGGTGCCGGCGCCGCTGAACCACAGCGCGCGCCTGTTGCCGTTCCACCAGCCGGTAAAGCAGCCGTAGACCAGCAGTCCCACGCCGCCGAGCAGCAGCGGTATGAACCACGGCATCTCCACGAAGGTATTGAAATAGCGGTAGTGCTCGTAGGCGATGATGTCCACCCCGTCGCCATAGGAGGCGCCCGTAAGGCAGCAGACGGCACCCACGAAGACGGGCAGCAGCACGATGCACGGCACGGCGTTCAGGCCCGAGCGCTCGCGGGCACGCTCGCGCATCTCGCTGTCGTTGAGCGTAGCCAGCAGGTAGTGCATGGCCAGCACGCGCGAGAGGCTCAGCACGATGATGCCCAGCATCCAGTTGCGCACGTCGGCCACGGCATCGAGTCCGTGCCACGGCGTGGCCCAGCGCGAGATGACCGTATCGCCGCCGGCTTCGAGCAGATTCATGCGGTCGACGGTGAAGGGTGCGCCCGTGAAGAGCGTGGCGAAAGCCATGCCCAGCAGCAGCGGACCAGCGAAGCCGTTAATCATGAGGAACCATTCGTAGGTTTTGTCGCCCAGCAGGTTGCCGGGTTTGCGGCGGAACTCGAAGGCTACGGCCTGGATGACGAATGCCAGCAGTATGGCTGTCCAGACATAGGTGGCGCCGCCGAAACTCGTCGAGTAGAAGAGCGGGAACGAGGCGAAGAAGGCTCCGCCGAAGGTAACCAGGACGGTGAAGGTCAGCTCCCACTTGTGACCTATGACGCCCACGACGATGTCGCGCTCCTCGGGCGTGCGTCCCACCTCGTAGAGCATGCCCTGCACGCCCTGAACGAAGAACATGAATATGAGAAGCGCGCCTAAAAGCGAGATTATGACCCACCAGTAGTGCTGCAGGAATATGAGTGTGTTCATATGGCTATCGTTTTTGTTTTTTGGCAGCTTTGGTATTGCGGCGCAGCTCGCCGGGGCTCTCGGGGCCGATGGCTATCTGGCGCAGCATGATGCGTATCTCGGCGATGAACAGCGCCGTGAAGAGCAGCAGGAAGATGAAGAAGGTGGTCTTGACCGAGGCCGACGGAAGCTGCGAAATGGCGGCATCGACGGGCATCAGGTCCTGTATGACCCACGGCTGGCGGCCCACCTCGGCCACAATCCATCCAGCCTGCGACGAGATGTAGGCCAGCGGGATGCTCCAGATGCATGCGTGGAACAGCCAGCGGCTGTTGCGCACGTAGAGACGGTTGCGGTATGCCTGCCAGCAGAGCAGCGCGAAGAGCAGCAGAAACAGACAGCCTGCGCCGACCATCACGCGGAACGACCAGAATAGCAGCGGCACGGGCGGCACGGCCTGCTCGGGCGCGCGGAGGTATCCGTAGCCGAAGTAGGCGAAATACTCCCTGAGGAACTCGGCGCCTTCGGGCGTCGAGGGGTCGAACAGAGCCTCGACCTGGCTGACGGTGTCGGCATCGTAGCACTTCTTGGCCTCGCGCAGGCGGGCCAGCTGTTCGATAACCACGCGGCCCCGCTCCATCTTCTGCTCGACCGAAAGCATGTCTCGCCCGGGATTGCCATGCAAAAGGTCGTTGATGCCGGCCACATAGGCATCGGCATCATGGAAACTCATGACGGACAGCATTTTGGGAATCTCGATTTTGAAGCGGAAGGCCTCGCCGCCGTCCCGCTCCGACTCGGGCTTGAAGATGCCCGCAACCACCAGAGGCGCCCCTTCGGAGCCGTCGTACAGAGCCTCGACGGCAGCCAGCTTCATGGGCTGCGTGCGAGCCATGACCCCACCCGACAAATCGCCCGTAAAGGCTGCCGCCACCGACGAGACGAGTCCGAATACGGCCGCAATGGTCATGCTGCTGCGGGCCATGCGGCGCTCGCGGCTGCGAAGCAGGTACCACGCGCTCACGCCCGCCACGAATACGGCCGCCAGCACGAAGGCCGAGGTGACCGTATGGAAGAATTTGGTCATGGCCGCCGGCGAGAAGAGCACCTCGGAGAAGGAGGTCATCTCGTTGCGCATGGTATGGACATTGAAGGTGCAGCCCACAGGGTGCTGCATCCACGCATTTGCCACGAGTATCCACAGAGCCGAGAGGTTGGCTCCGATGGCCGTGAGCCACGTGGCGGCCAGATGGAAGCGTTTGCTGACCTTGTCCCAGCCGAAGAACATTACGGCCACGAAGGTGCTCTCGAGGAAGAAGGCCATGATGCCCTCGACGGCCAGCGGAGCGCCGAAAATATCGCCCACGAAGTGCGAATAGTTGGACCAGTTGGTGCCGAACTCGAACTCGAGGATGAGTCCCGTGGCCACGCCCACGGCGAAGTTGATGCCGAACAGGCGCATCCAGAATCGCACGGTGCGCTTCCAGAAGTCGCTGCCAGTGCGCACATACAGGGTCTCCATGATGGCGCACATGACACCCAGGCCCAGCGTGAGCGGCACGAAGAACCAGTGGTAGGCGGCCGTCAGCGCGAACTGCGCGCGGGACCAGTCGACGGTTTGCAGAAAGTCGTTCATATTCCGGTTTCGGTTAAGTTGTCAGGCGAAGCGGGAGCCGAGAGGCTCTCGATGACGGCATCGGCACGCTCCTCGTCGCTGCGGCCGGCATAGGGGTCGCGGAAGAAGAGCTTCAGCACGGCGAACATAATGACCAGCTTGATGAGGATTATGGCCCACAGCGTTCGGCCTACGGTCATCGAACGGAAGCCGTCGGCATAGAAGCGCACGATGCGCCAAAGGATGTTGTCGGTTGAGGTCATGATTCAAAATCCGGTTAAAGATAACCATTTTTATCGGTTCAACAAAATGGCGGCGGCACAAAAAGGTTATGCGGGCAGGAGTTTTTTTAGGCGGCAGCAGGCCGGAATTCGGGGAAAAAGAGTTATATTTGGGCAACGGAAAAGCATCAGTTCAGAATTATGGAAAAACGTATCATAGAGTGCGTGCCCAACTTCAGCGAGGGCCGCGACATGGAGGTTATCGCAAAGATAGCCAGTGCTATTGAGTCGCAGGGCGACGTGAAACTGCTCGACACCGACCCCGGAGAGGCTACCAACCGCACGGTCATAACATTCGTGGGCGAGCCCGAAGCGGTCGTCGAGGCGGCATTCCGCGCGGTGAAGTGCGCCGGCGAGAACATCGACATGCGCCGCCACAAGGGCGCGCATCCCAGAACCGGAGCAACCGACGTGCTGCCGCTCATACCCATATCGGGCATAACGCTCGAGGAGTGCGCCGAGCTGGCCCGCGGACTTGCCAAGCGCATAGCCGACGAGCTGGAGATACCAACCTACTGCTACGAGGCGGCGGCATTCCGTCCCGAACGCAAGAATCTGGCTGTATGCCGTGCGGGCGAGTATGAGGCGCTGGCCGAGAAGCTCGTAGACCCGCACCGCGCCCCCGACTTCGGAGCACGTCCCATGGACGAGCGCATAGCGCGCACCGGCGCAACGGTGGTCGGAGCGCGCGACTTCCTGATAGCCGTAAACTTCAACCTCAACACCACCTCGACCCGACGCGCCAATGCCATAGCATTCGACGTGCGTGAGAAGGGCCGGCCCGTGCGCGAAGGTAACCCCATAACGGGCAAAATCGTGCGCGATGCCGAGGGCAATCCCGTCATGAAGCCCGGCACGCTCAAGGCCTGCAAGGCCATCGGCTGGTACATCGACGAATACGGCATAGCGCAGGTGTCGATGAATCTGACGGACATCGCCGTCACTCCGCTGCACACGGCATTCGACGAGGTGTGCCGCGCAGCCAACGAACGCGGCGTGAGGGTCACGGGAACGGAGATAGTCGGTCTGGTGCCCAAGCGCGCACTTATCGAGGCCGGACGCCACTTCCTGCGCAAGCAGCACCGCTCGACGGGAATCGCCGAGCGCGAAATCATACGCATAGCCATAAAGTCGCTGGGCCTGAGCGACCTGCGCGAGTTCAAGCCCGAGGAGAAGGTAATCGAATATCTGATGGGCGACAGCGGCCGCCCCGCAGGCCGTCTGGTGTCGATGACATGCGGCGACTTCGCCGAGGAGACGGCCAGCGAATCGCCCGCACCGGGCGGAGGCTCGATATCGGCATACATGGGTGCGCTGGGTGCCGCCCTGGGCACGATGGTGGCCAATCTCTCGTCGCACAAGGCGGGCTGGGACGAGCGCTGGGAGGAGTTCTCCGACTGGGCTGAGAAGGGTCAGGCTCTGATGCAGGAGCTGCTGCATCTGGTCGACGAGGATACCGAGGCCTTCAACCGCATAATGGCCGTATTCTCGATGCCCAAGACAACCGACGAGGAGAAGGCCGCACGCAGCGCCGCGCTGCAGCAGGCTACGCTCTACGCCACGCAGGTGCCCCTGCGCACGATGAAGGCATCGGCCAAGGTCTTCGAGATAGTTCGCGCCATGGCCTCGGACGGCAACCCCAATTCGGTCTCCGACGCCGGCGTGGGTGCGCTTGCGGCGCGCAGCGCGGTGATGGGAGCCATGCTCAACGTAAAAATCAACGCTGCCGGGTTGAAAGACCGCACCGTGGCCGACGCTTTAGTGGCCGAGGCCGAGGCTATTGCCGCCGCAGCGCAGAAGGCCGAGGCGGAGGTGCTGGCCATTGTTGAAGAGAAGATTAAATAGAGAACAGCGGTTCATGTGAGCCGCGCGGGCCGCAGTCTCCGCACGCGGAGGCCCGCCACAAGGCGTGCTCCGCAGGCAGCGACCCACAAAACAATGTATATTATGACACTTCAGGAGTTTCAAGAGGCTATTCGCGCAGGCATACCCGACAGGCTGCCGGCACCCAAGCCCTATGACAAGACCATCAACCACGCCCCGCGCCGCAAGGATATACTCTCGGCCGAAGAGAAGGTGCTGGCGCTGAAGAATGCGCTGCGCTACTTCCCGACAAAACACCATGCGACGCTGGCCAAGGAGTTCGCGGCCGAGCTTAAGAAGTACGGACGAATATATATGTACCGCCTGCGTCCCGACTATGAGATGTATGCGCGGCCCATAGACGACTACCCTGCCCGTTCGCGTCAGGCGGCAGCCATCATGATGATGATTCAGAACAATCTGGACAAGGCCGTGGCGCAGCATCCGCACGAACTCATCACCTACGGCGGCAACGGCGCCGTGTTCCAGAACTGGGCGCAGTATCTGCTGACGATGAAGTATCTGTCGGAGATGACCGACGAGCAGACGCTGGTGATGTATTCGGGTCATCCGCTGGGATTGTTCCCCTCACACAGAGATGCGCCGCGGGTGGTGGTTACCAACGGTATGGTGATTCCCAACTACTCGAAGCCCGACGACTGGGAGCGGTTCAATGCCATGGGCGTGTCGCAGTACGGTCAGATGACCGCCGGCTCGTATATGTATATCGGCCCGCAGGGCATCGTCCACGGCACGACAATTACCGTCATGAACGCCGCACGCAAACGGCTGACGGCCGAGCGCAAGGATATTCGCGGGATGCTGTTCGTCTCGTCGGGTCTGGGCGGAATGTCGGGCGCACAGCCCAAGGCAGGCGTTATCTCGGGCGTGGTGAGCGTCATCGCAGAAATCAACCCCAAGGCGGTCGAGAAGCGCTATGCGCAGGGATGGGTCGACGAGGTATACACCTCGCTGGACGAACTGCTGCCGCGCATAGAACGCGCCCGCAAGGCCAAAGAGGCGGTGTCGCTGGCTTATCAGGGCAACATCGTCGACCTGTGGGAGCGGCTGGCGAAGGATGGCGTGGAGGTCGATTTGGGCTCGGACCAGACCTCGCTGCACAATCCGTGGGCCGGCGGCTACTACCCCGTCGGACAGAGCTACGAAGCGTCGAACAACATGATGGCCTCGGAGCCTGCACGCTTCCGCGAGAAGGTGCAGGAGTCGCTGCGCCGTCAGGTGGCGGCCATAAACAAACTCGCCGCACGCGGAATGTACTTCTTCGACTACGGCAATGCATTCCTGCTGGAAGCGTCGCGTGCCGGCGCCGACGTGGTGCGGCGCGACGGGCGGTTCAAATATCCGTCATACGTGCAGGATATCATGGGTCCGATGTTCTTCGACTACGGATTCGGCCCCTTCCGCTGGGTCTGCACCTCGGGCAAAGAGGAGGATTTGGCCGTCACCGACCGCATAGCGGCCGAAGTGCTGGAGGATATTCGCAAAGAGGCTCCGGCCGAGATAGCAGGTCAGCTGGAGGACAACATACACTGGATTCGCGAGGCGTCGCGCAACCGTCTGGTGGTCGGTTCGCAGGCCCGTATTCTCTATGCCGACTGCGAGGGCCGCACCAAGATTGCGGCGGCATTCAACGAGGCCATTGCGCGCGGTGAAATCTCGGCACCCGTGGTGCTGGGCCGCGACCATCACGATGTGTCGGGAACGGACTCGCCCTACCGCGAGACGTCGAACATCTACGACGGTTCGAGCTTCACGGCCGACATGGCCGTGCAGAACGTCATCGGCGATGCGTTCCGCGGCGCGACGTGGGTCTCGATTCACAACGGCGGCGGCGTCGGCTGGGGTGAGGTGATAAACGGCGGATTCGGTATGGTAATCGACGGCTCGGCCGACTCGGAACGCCATATCCGCGAGATGCTGTTGTGGGACGTCAACAACGGCATAGCGCGCCGCAGCTGGGCCCGCAACGAGGGGGCGATGTTCTCCATCCGCCGCCAGATGGAGCAGACGCCAGGGCTGAAGGTAACGATGCCCAACATCACGGACGACGCCACGGTGCGTGCCGCTTTGGAAAACGAATAAAAAAGATTGCAGATTATGGAAATTCATCATATCAGCGCCGAACACCTGACGATAGGCCGCGTGCGCGAAATCATCGAATCGGGATGCCGCCTCGCTCTGAGCGACGATGCCCGCCAAAGAATCATCCGCTGCCGCGAATATCTGGACTCCAAGATGGAGAACAACAGCCGCCCCATATACGGCATCACCACCGGTTTCGGGTCGCTGTGCAACATATCGGTCGAACGCGACAGGCTGTCGCAGCTGCAGAAGAATCTGGTCTGCTCGCACGCCTGCGGAACGGGCGAACGGGTGTCGGACGAGGTGGTGCGGCTGATTCTGCTGCTGAAGATTCAGTCGCTGTCATACGGCCATTCGGGCGTGCAGCTGCTGACGGTCGAACGCCTTATCGACTTCTATAACAACGACATACTGCCCGTCGTCTACCAGCAGGGCTCGCTCGGAGCCTCGGGCGACCTTGCGCCGCTGGCACATCTGAGTCTGCCGCTTATAGGACTGGGCGAAGTGCAGTACAAAGGCTCGGTGCGACCCGCAGCCGAGGTGCTGGCCGAATTCGGCTGGGAGCCTGTGGAGCTGCAGTCGAAGGAGGGTCTGGCGCTGCTGAACGGCACGCAGTTCATGAGCGCGCACGGAGTGTGGGCACTCATCGCCGCACACCGTCTGAGCGAGTGGGCCGACCGCATCGGAGCGATGTCGCTGGAGGCTTTCGACGGGCGGTTGGAGCCGTTCGAGCACATAGTCCACGCCATTCGTCCGCACAACGGACAGATTCAGACCGCAGCGCGTTTCCGCGAGCTGCTCTCGGGCAGCGAGCTGGCCGCCGGACACAAGGAGCATGTGCAGGACCCCTACTCGTTCCGCTGCATCCCGCAGGTGCACGGCGCCACCAAAGACACGATTGATTATGTGGAGAGCGTGTTGACGGCCGAAATAAACGCCGTCACCGACAATCCGACCGTATTCCCCGACCAGGACGAGATAATCTCGGCCGGCAACTTCCACGGTCAGCCCATAGCGCTGGCTATGGATTTCCTGGCCATAGCTCTGGCCGAGCTGGGCAACATATCCGAGCGCAGAACCTATCAGCTCATATCGGGCAAGCGGGGCCTGCCGAGCTTCCTGGTGGCCAAGCCGGGTCTGAACAGCGGCTTCATGATTCCGCAGTACACCGCCGCCTCCATCGTAAGCCGCACCAAGGGACTCTGCATGCCGGCGTCGGTCGACTCCATACCCTCGTCGCAGGGCCAGGAGGACCACGTGAGCATGGGTTCCAACGCCGCCACCAAGTTGGCCGAAGTGGTGCGCAACACCGAGCGCGTGCTGGCCATCGAGCTCATGAATGCCGCACAGGCGCTCGAGTTCCGCCGCCCGAAGCGTTCGTCGCAGACAATAGAGGAGATATTCGCACGCTACCGCAAGTGCGTGCCTTTCATCGACGACGACACCGTGATGTATCCCCACATAGCCGAGTCGGTAGAATTTATAAGAAGACAATTATAAATTTTGAACGTATCAATTGCGTCAGCCGATTTTCGTCGATGAAAGTTGCTGAATATAAATTCTTCTTATATTTATATTGACAGTCCCTCCCCCTCCCTTTGACAAAGGGAGGGGCTTCAGGGGAATGCAGCCGACCGGAAAATGACAAATTATGAAATTGTTAATCACCAATATATCCAAATTGGTCGGGGTTGACCGCGAACGCCGCGAACGGGTATGCGGCGCCGAAATGAACCGCCTCGACACCATCGCCGACGCCTGGCTGCTGGCCGAGGATGGCCGCATAGCGGCATTCGGACGCATGGAGGAGCTGCCGGCCGAATTGCGGGCCGATACGGAGGTCGATGCGAAAGGCGGGATGGTTTTTCCGTCGTTCTGCGACTCGCACACCCACATAGTCTATGCCGGCAGCCGCGAGCAGGAGTTCGTCGACAAAATCAACGGCTTGAGCTACGAGGAGATAGCACGCCGCGGCGGCGGCATCCTCAACTCGGCCGACAGGCTGCACGACACCACGGAGGATGAACTCTACCGTCAGGCCATGGAGCGGGTGAGAGAGGTCATCCGCATGGGCACCGGCGCCATAGAGATAAAGTCGGGCTACGGACTCTCGACCGCCGACGAGCTGAAGATGCTGCGCGTGGTGCGCCGAATCCGCGAAACGGCCCCCGTCGAGGTGCGGGCGACGTTCCTCGGGGCGCATGCCGTGGCACGCCAATACATCGGCCGGCAATCCGAATATGTCGATTTGGTTTGCCGCGAGATGATTCCGGCCGTGGCGGCCGAAGCTCTGGCCGACTTCGTGGACGTATTCTGCGACAAAGGATTTTTTACGGTCGACGAAACGGCACGCATCCTCGAGGCCGGTGCCAAATACGGTCTGCGGCCCAAGATTCACGCCGACGAGCTGGCCGCCTCGGGCGGCACGCGCGTGGGCGTGGAGCACAACGCTCTGTCGGTCGACCACCTCGAACGCGCCGGAGAGGCCGAAATCGAGATACTGCGCAACAGCGACACCATGCCGACGCTGCTGCCCGGTGCGGCATTCTTCCTCGGCATGCCATTCCCGCCGGCACGCGCCATGATTGACGCCGGATTGGGCGTGGCGCTGGCGTCGGACTACAATCCCGGCTCGACACCCTCGGGCAATATGAAATTCGTCGTCTCGCTGGGCTGCATACGCATGAAGATGGCCCCGGCCGAGGCCGTAAATGCCGCCACACTGAACGGTGCCTATGCCATGGGCATATCCGACATGTTAGGCTCGATAGCCGTGGGCAAAGTGGCGAACTTCTTCATCACCAAGCCTATACCATCAGTCGAGTTTCTCCCCTATGCCTATACGTCGCCGATAATCGACCGCGTGTTCCTGCGCGGCAAAGAGTATTGACAAGGATATGGATTTGGTTCAATTCAGAGAATACTGCCTCTCGCATGAGGATGTCACGGAGAAGATGCCGTTCGGCAAGTTTTCGAAACGCTACGACTCCATTCTGGCTTTCTATGTCCGCGGACACATGTTCGCATTTATAGACATCGACGATTTCGGCTGGGTCAATGTCCGCTCCACTCCCGAAGGCATAACAGAGATTAGGAGCAGATACGAGTCGGTCGGCAATCCAGTAAATCAGAGTCTGCGATACTGGATCAGTCTGAAGTTCGACGGCGATATTCCCGACGAGGCAATATACGGTTTCGTCCGTCAATCATACGACACGGTTCGGGAGAAATACAAAGCGAAGCCCTGAAACAGCAACGGCCCGCCATCCGGCGGGCCTTTTTTTGTAAATTAGTATTCGCTAATTCCTAATTGCACACTGCGATGTATGCGTTCAGATAGGTTGCGAAGAGCGTCCAGCAGAGATACGGTATAAAGAGCAGCGAGGCGGCCCGACTGTGCCGCCACGCGAAAATCATATACAGCACCAGCGCAGCCGCAAGCAGCACTATATCGGCAAAGGCCGCCCACGGCAGACGGAAAGCAAAGAACAAAAACGACCACATCATATTCAGCAGCAGCTGCGCGAACCACAGCGTCATGGCCGTGCGGCGCGATGTGCGGTGCGAAGTCAGCACCAGACCCGCCGACAGGCCTGCCAGCAGGTAGATTATGCTCCATGCAATTGGAAAAGCCATGCCCGGAGGCGTCAGCGCCGGCTTTACCAGAAATGGATACCATGTCTTCAGCGAGCCGGCCATGGCTGCGGCCGACACCCCGCCGACGGCGAAGCACAGCACGACGGGAAGGATGAACAGAAGCGTCTTTTTCATATCGGATGTTTTCCGGCCCTGCATCCAACAAACATGCCGTCACAGAATCAGGTGCGAAACACGCTCACAGCAAACGCCGGCCGCAGAAGACTTGCGGCCCGGCAGAGATCACGGCACCCCGCTGCCGAGAGGAGCGCATGCACAAAAAAAAGCGTCCGGGCCAAAGCCTGAACGCTCTCGGGGTGGAAGAAGGGATTCGAACCCTCGACCTTCGGAACCACAATCCGTCACTCTAACCAACTGAGCTACATCCACCGTGTGATTCACCGCCGTTGCGGCTGCGAATCGGAATGCAAATGTAATATGTTTTTTCGGCCCCGCAAAATTTTCGGGCAAAAAATATCGTCCGGCCGCAAAATCGCCCTCCCGGCAGAGCGTAGATGCCCTGCGGCGCGCCGGCGCACCGTGACAAAATGGCAGACGCGGCGCATCTTTTGGCGCGTTTTTCTGCCAAAAGCCGTTTGGCATATCTATTGTGCATAAAGAGTGCGAACGCGCACGGCGAAAAACCGCGGCGCCAAGCAAACGGAAAAACAAGTAACAACAACATTAAAAGAATTCGTAACCATGAACGTTAAACCATTGTCCGACCGCGTATTGGTACTGCCCAATCCGGCCGAGGAGAAGACCGCGGGAGGTCTCATCATTCCCGACACGGCCAAGGAGAAGCCTCTGGCAGGAAAAGTCGTGGCCGTAGGCCCCGGAACCTCGGAGATAAAGATGGAGGTTGCAGAGGGAGACACGGTACTCTACGGCAAGTATGCCGGAACCGAAATCCGTATCGACGGCACCGACTACCTCATCATGAAGCAGAGCGACATACTCGCAAAGTTCTAACATCAAACATCTGAAAAAATTATGGCTAAGGAGATTAAATACAATACCGAGGCGCGCGAACTGCTCAAGGAGGGTGTCGACGCGCTCAGCAACGCCGTGAAGGTGACGCTCGGCCCCAAGGGTCGCAACGTGATTATCGACAAGAAGTTCGGCGCTCCGCAGGTAACCAAGGACGGCGTGACCGTAGCCAAGGAGGTCGAGCTGGAGGATGCTTTCGCCAACATGGGCGCGCAGATGGTCAAGGAGGTAGCCTCCAAAACCAACGACGACGCCGGCGACGGCACCACCACCGCAACGGTGCTGGCTCAGGCCATCATCGGCGTGGGTATCAAGAACGTGACGGCAGGTGCCAACCCGATGGATTTGAAGCGCGGTATCGACAAAGCTGTGGCCAAGGTCGTAGAGTCGCTTCGCCAGCAGAGCGAGGAGGTCGGCGACGACAACGCCAAAATCGAGCAGGTGGCTACCATCTCGGCCAACAACGACCACAACATCGGCAAACTCATCGCCGAGGCTATGGCCAAGGTTAAGAACGAGGGCGTAATCACCGTCGAGGAGGCCAAGGGCACCGAGACTCATGTCGAGGTTGTCGAGGGTATGCAGTTCGACCGCGGCTACATCTCGGCCTACTTCATCACCGATCCCGAGAAGATGGAGGCGCAGCTCGAGAAGCCCTACATTCTCATCACCGACAAGAAGATTTCGACCATGAAGGAGCTCATGGGCATTCTCGAGCCGGTGGCTCAGAGCGGACGTTCGCTGCTCATCGTGGCCGAGGATGTCGACGGCGAGGCTCTGTCGGCGCTGGTTGTCAACAAGCTGCGCGGCACGCTCAAGATTGCGGCCTGCAAGGCTCCGGGCTTCGGCGACCGCCGCAAGGAGATGCTCGAGGATATAGCAGTGCTGACCGGCGCCACCGTAATCTCGGCCGACAAGGGCATGAAGATCGAGGACGCTACGCTCCAGTACCTCGGCACGGCCGACAAGGTGACCCTCAACAAGGAGAACACCACCATCGTCGACGGCGCAGGCGAGAAGGTTGCCATCGCAGCTCGCGTGGCGCAGATTCGCGCCGCTATCGAGACCTCGACCTCGGACTACGACCGCGAGAAGCTGCAGGAGCGTCTGGCCAAGCTGGCCGGCGGCGTGGCAGTGCTCTACGTGGGTGCCGCAACGGAGGTTGAGATGAAGGAGAAGAAAGACCGCGTGGACGATGCGCTGGCAGCAACCCGCGCAGCCGTCGAGGAGGGCATCGTCCCGGGCGGCGGCGTGGCTTACATCCGCGCAACGGCTTCGCTCGAGGGTCTGAAGGGCGACAACGACGACCAGACCACCGGTATACAGATTGTAAAGCGCGCCATCGAGGAGCCTCTGCGCCAGATTGTTGCCAATGCCGGCGGCGAGGGTTCGGTCGTGGTGAACAAGGTCAAGGAGGGCAAGGGAGCCTTCGGCTACAACGCCCGCGACGACAAGTTCGAGGATATGCTCAAGGCCGGTATCATCGACCCGACCAAGGTATCGCGCGTAGCGCTGGAGAATGCGGCATCGATAGCCTCGATGTTCCTGACCACCGAGTGCGTGCTGGCCGAGAAGAAGTCCGAGCAGCCCGCAGTGCCGGCAATGCCCGGCGGCGGCATGGGCGGCATGATGTAATCGGCTGCGCATGATGCAACAAAACAGCCCCGGCAAGAGTGCCGGGGCTGTTTTGTTTCTATTCAGGCGCGCTCCGTGGCGCTGGGGCTGCCCTACCTGAGGGTCTGCTCGTAGTCGCGTTCGCGGATGCGCTTGAGCAGACTCTGGAAGCCGGCTACCATGTCGGGATTTGCGGCGGCCACGTTCTGCAGCTCGCCGGGACGCGTCATGTCATAGAGCTGCGGGCTGCTGAGATAGCCCGTCTCGATTTTCGGGCCCCAGCTGATGACAGCCTCGCCGTCGCTCGGCTCGATATATTTCCACTCGGCGGTGCGCAGCGACAGCGTATGGTCAGCCGCCTGTCCCAGAATCCAGGGTCTGTGCGAGGCATCCTCGCCCAGCAGATTGCCTAGGCGGTCGAAACTGTCGGGAGCCGAGCCGCGCGGGAACGTGGCGCCTATGAGCGCCCCCAGCGATGCCATCCAGTCGATTTGCGACATCAGCACGTCGGACTCGGCACCCATGCGCACGCGTGCGGGCCATGAGACTATGAGCGGTATTGCCGTGCCGCCCTCGAAGGCGCTGTATTTGCCGCCGCGCAGCTCGCCCGTGGGGCTGTGGCCGTTGAGCAGCTCTTCGGCGTGGTCGAGGTATCCGTCGTCGACCACGGGTCCGTTATCGCTCGAGAGTATGATGAGCGTATTGTCGGCTATGCCCGAACGCTCCAAAGCGTCGAGAATCTGTCCCACACACCAGTCGAACGAGAGTATGGCATCGCCGCGCAGGCCCATGATGCTGCGGCCGCGGAACCGTTCGTGGGGGAATCGCGGGACGTGGACGTCATTGGTGGCGAAGTACATGAAGAAGGGCCCGTCCTTGTGCTGCTCGATGAAGCGCACGGCGTGCATTGTAATCGAGTCGGCTATGTTTTCATCCTTCCACAGCGCACGGCCGCCGCCCTTCATGTAGCCTATGCGGCTTATGCCGTTTACTATCGACATGTCGTGTCCGTGGCTGGGCTTGAGGTTGTACAGCAGCTCGGGGTTGTCGCGGCCGGTGGGCTCGCCGGGGAAATTCTCGCGGTACGAGACCTCTATCGGAGCCTCGGGGTCATGGTCTGCCACGCGTCCCTGTTCGATGAATACGCACGGCACGCGGTCGGCCGTGGCAGCCATTATGTAGTGGTAGTCGAAGCCCAAATCGCCGAGCGAGGCCGGCAGCGGAGCGTTCCAGTCCTGCTCGCCGGTCTTGTCGCCCAGACCGAGGTGCCATTTGCCTATGGCGCAGGTGGCATATCCCTCGCTGTGGAACATGTCGGCCATTGTGTACTGTCCGGGGCGGATAATCATGGCCGCATTGCCGGCGGCTATGTCCGTATCGGGCCGGCGCCATGCATATTCGCCCGTGAGCAGCGAGTAGCGCGACGGGGTGCTGGTCGAAGCCACGGCATGGGCATTGGTGAACCTCACGCCGCGGCTGGCTAAACGGTCTATGTTGGGCGTGTCGCTGTTTTTGCCGCCATAGCACGGCAAGTCGCCGTAGCCCAAATCGTCGGCATAGATTATCACGACATTGGGCCTCTCATGAGTCTCGGCGCCCTGCGCACAGGCCGACGGCACATAAGCCGCGGGGGCCAGCAGCGGAAGGGCCAGATAGTTTTTCTTCATATCGAATCTGTTTTTTTGCGGTCCGGGCTCAACTGCCCGGCTTCATATGCAAAGATATGAAAAAAAAACGAAGGCCGCCCTTACGGGAAGCCTTCGTTTTTCTTGCTTCAGGAGCATTACTCCTTGTCGAAGGTCGCCGAATCGAGGCCGAGCTTCTCGGCGATGTTGTCGGCGGTGAGCTCTACCAGCGGGTCGAGGTCGGTGTCGGAGCCGTAGTAGCAGCTGTCGAAGTTGAGCGACACGTTGTTCGAGTTGTCGAAGGTGAAGCCCGGACGGAAGATACAGCCCTTGAACTTAGTGTTCGAACCCGGCTGGCACTTGCCGTCGCTGAAGGTCTCGGTACCCGTACCGGTCTCGAATACGGTATCGGTGAAGGTCACCGAAGCGTAGCCCGCGCCGTACTTGACATTTCCGCGCAGGTCCGAACCGCTCACCGTCAGCGTTGCACCCGCAATGGCGCCGTTGTCGTCGATTGCGTTGACAGCGTCGTAGATGCGCACGTTCTCCAGCTTGACATCCGAAGCGCCCGTGGGAGCCAGGTATACGCCCGTGTAGGCATACGGGTCGCCGCGGAAGGTGATGTTCATGAGCGTCGAAGCCTTCTGGCCGGTAACATATATTGCGCAGTCATCCTCGGTCGGATTCACAGGCATCTTGGTTACGGGGTCGGTGTAGACTACCGTAACTACATAGTCGTTGTTGGCCACATCGGAGTTATCCACAGCGTCGCCGTCCACAACCAAATCATCGACATAGAGGCCCACCGAGCCCGAAGTCTCGTCGTAGAGCAGCGTATCCGGGTTGTAGATTCTGTAACCCGAGGGAGCGCCCACGATGCTCGAGGTGAAGTGTATGTAGTCCACATACTCATCGGCCAGTCTCGGGAACACCTCCAGAGGAACATTCGCAATCTCCGAATTACGGTATCTGTTGTCGTATTTGGGGTTGCCCCATACATCCGAAGTTTCGGTATTGCTATTGACATTGAATACAATGACATTCACATTCGTAGCGACATTGCCCGAGGTTCCGAGTTGGTTGCCCTCATCGCCGACAATCGCATCACCCTCGGGATCTTTAATAGAACCCCAGTAGAACTGACCGTTCTCATCGGCCGAATAGTAGGGCTGGAACTGGTTCACGATAACCTGCACATCGGTCACCTTGTTGTTCACACACTTGGGAACGTCTCCATAGAAGTCGCTCGAGTAGTAGCTCGAACCGATTATGCCGCCGACGGTTCTGTAACCGCGGATCGTCGAATTTCTCACAAAGCAGTTCTCGACCGAACCGTCTGCATAGAACTGGCCGACGATACCGCCCGCGTTGTTGCCATTCTCCCAATATGCATCGCCGCCTGCGCGTGGCGTGGACTCTACATATGCGTCATCGACATAGCAGTTGATGATTGAGCTGCTGCTGCCGTAAGCCAGACCGACTACTGCACCGGTGCGATAGTGGCCGCGAACATCCATGTGGATGAATCTGACATCCTTGACAACGGCATTCCATCCTATCGTAGCGAAGAATCCGACGCTGTTCGAGCTGTTGGCCGCAACCTCCTCGGTGATGACGTTGCTGATGGTGTGGTTGCCGCCGTCGAATATTCCGTCGAAGCACTGAACGGACTGGTTGTTGTAATTAAACTGCCCCATGTAGTTAAACCAGTCGCCCTCGCCTATCGGAGTCCATTTGCGGCGCAGACCCGACACATTGTCGGCCACGTCGAAATCGACATCGTTAAGCAGGCGAACCGTTACGCCCGTGAAGTGGAAGCGGTTTGCGCTCGGCCACTCGCTGACCTTTGTAGCGCGCTTGACCAGTTCGGCCACCTTGGGCGAGTACGACGACTCGGTATACTTGGCATTGACCATATCCGCAAGCCACTGCAGACCCATTCCGTTCGAGATAAGAATCTCGTCGGCCACAGGATCGTAGCTTACGCCCTCGGCAATGGCGCCGTCCCACTCATCGCCGTTCTGGTTGTAGTCGCCGGCATAAATCGGGTCGATATCCACCTCGAATTCGATGTTGGCCGTGAGCAGCTCGCCGATGATGTTGGTACGCCAGTTGCGCTGCGCGGGCACCTGAGTCAGGTGAACCTCCTTGGGAGTCATGTTCTCGTCGTGGTACTTGAGATAGATGTAGACATCGTCCAGAGTGGTCGAATAGGTGCTTGCGCCATCGACACGGTCGGGAACGAGGATATAGCACATCGACAGATACTTGAAAGTCTCGGTATAGGGAGAGCTGCCCTCCTCGACCTCGTCGGCCTCGGTCTTGAAGCCGGCGATGGTATCGTCGTCGTCGCGGTTTACGACCAGAAGGGCCTCGTCGTCATAGTAGCCGCGGCCGTCGTACTGGTAGATTGCCGACTCGCCGTTGTAGTAGCCGTTGGGCCAGGTGCCCTCGGCCTCGATGTCGTACTTCTCCTCGGGGATGAGCTGCTTGCCGTTCTCGTCCTTCATGTTGATATAGGCCGGGATGGTGGCATAGTCGTACTCGATGGCCTGCAGGCTCTCCTCGGAGGTGTCGACAATGTTGGTAACAACATCCAGATAGCGGGCCACGCGGTTGATGCGAATCTTCGACTCGACAACGCGGCAGCCGCCCTTCGATGCGGCCTCGTAGTCGTAACCTGTAACGCCCACGTTGATCTGCGCCAAAGGACGGCGGAGAATAACGGTGCGCGTGCCGTTCTCGACGGCGGTGAAGGTCTCGGTCTTGCAGAATGCGTCGCGCGACTCGTCGTTGTTCACGGCAAAAGCCTCGCCGTAACGAACCTCGACCTTGTGCAGGTCGTTGGTCTGATAGGCGCGGCAGTGCTCATCCTGAGCCCAGAACGAGACCTTGTACTCCTGGCCGCGAACCAGACGCAGCGAGACGGTCGTGGGGAACTCCTTGACATAGCGCACGGTCTGGCCCTCGCCTACATTCTCCTCGGCGGTGTAGCCCAGAGCCTCGAGAGTGCCGTCCTCGTCCTCGATGCCGTTGCCGTACTGCGACAGCAGCACGCCGTTCTTGTCATAGACGGCATAGATGAGGAGGTGGGCCTTGGTTCCGTCACTGATGACGGGATTGGGTTTCGTGTAGTCGACACTGCGGCTCGAAGCCAAGGCCTCGGTACCCACTGTGAAGGTTACGGTAACCTCGTCTCCGAAACCGGTTTGGGGGGTGTCGGTGACATCTGTCGTACACGAAGCGGCAAACAGCACGGCTGCTGCCGACAGCATTGCGAACAGTTGTTTTTTCATAACATTAAACATAAAGTGATAAATTATTTTTCTTTTCTCTTCCATTTATATTCCGTCATAAGAACGTGCACATTTCGGGTGACAGACCCAGCAGCTCCTCGACATTGTCCGCCGTGACGGGCTCCAGAGGCTCGATGGTGCCGTAGAGACAGTTCTTGAACGTCAGGCTCACGCCGCCTGCGAGAGGCTGCTCGTACTGGTCGACGAACTTGAAATCCGAGCGGAACGTACAGCCGTCGAAGGTCGTGTCGGAGCCGGGCGTGCAGTAGGCGTAGTCGTAGCCGCTGCCCGGGGTGCCGGTGCCGCGGTCGAAGATGGAGTTGGTGAATGTCACCTTGGCATAACCTTCGCCGTAGCGTGTCCAGCCGCGCAGGTTGGTGTCATTGACAGCCAGCGTCGAGCCGTTGCCGCCCTCGTCGTCGAGCGTATAGGTGCAGTCGTAGATCGAACAGCTGTTGAGCGTCATCGTGCGGCCGCTCGCCGGAGCCAGACAGATGCCCGTGGTGGCATAGCGGTCGCCGCGCACGGTCAGATCCTGGACCGTCACTCCATTCACCAGATAGAGCGCGCAGTCATTGGCGCCGTTGGCACCCTGAACCGTGAGCACATAGTCGGGATTGACGTTGCCCTCGGTGGTGTTGGTTCCGTGCAGAACCGGGGTTCTGGTGCCAGAGGTCGGGCCCTCGAAATAGAGACCCGTCTTGCCGCTCATAAGGTCGGGAACGTCGAGCGCATCGTCCGAATCGTTGAAACGCGAATTCAGATACTTTTTGTATGCCGACGTGTAGCCCGATATGTTCGAGCGCAAGTAGTAGTCGTTTATGTTCAGTCGGTTCGACTCGTCGGAGAAGAACCAGCCCACATAGGTCGAAACTTCCCAGCCCTTCCGGCTCTCGCCATAGGTTCTGATTCTCGGGAAGAGCTCCAGCGGCGCCTCGGATATCTCGGATGTCTTCTTGGAGGTGTCGATTGCGAATTTGATTACCTGGTTGTTGGCCGTCGTGTTGTTTTCGATCGAAGCATTGCCTGCCATGTAGCCGCAAATCTCACCGCCGGCGGTGTAGTCGATGCGAAGCTGTTCCAGCTTAGCGGCAATGTCCCTGGCGACAAGTCTCAGCATAGGATACAACGCGCTGTTGAATATTGCATCCGAGAATCCGCAATAGTTGTCGAAGTTGTCGACTATGATGCGCGTGTCGGAGACCATGTTGTTCTCGATGTGGCCGCAGTTCACGCCCTGCGATTCGCCCTCGGCGGTTATCGTGCCGACAATGCCGCCAACGCTTCGGTAGCCGCGGATGGTCAGATTGCGCACGCTGCAGCCTTTCACATGCGACGAACCCGCCTCGACGCCCCACCAGTTTGACGTGGCGCCGTCCAGCTGGCCCACAATACCGCCCACGTTGCAGGCTCTCTCGCGGGCAATGCCATGCATGTACTGGCCCGAGAAGTTGTAGTAGATTTCGTAGTAGCTCCAGTCCGAAATGATGGTTCCCGTGTCGACGTAGCAGTTGTCGATACCGTGGGCATAGAAGCTCACGCCGCAGATTGCGCCGGCGCGGTAGTGGCCGTATACCTCGACATTCTTCAGGCGCACGTTGCTGATGTGTCCGCCATAGGCGATAGCGCCGAACAGACCCGACGAGGTACGGTCGTTGCGGTCGGCGGGCTTCAAGGTCACCATATTGCTGATGGTGTGATCGCCGCCGTCGAAGTCGCCGGCGAAATATGAGCCGTTTTCGGGAGCATGGCCCTCCGCACCGCCCTGGAATTCATGGCGGGCGATGGGCACCCACTCTCTGCGCAGGTTCTCCAGGCCCGGACTGCCGGCCTTCTCGAAGTCGACGTCGCACAGCAGCTTGACATTGACTCCGTGGAAGTGGAACCAGGGCGTGTCGCCTTCGTAGCAGGGCCACTCTTCACCCTCGTTGGCGACCTTGAGCAGCAGCTTCTTGCGGGCCTGACGATACTCCATGGTCTTGTCCTTGAGCGAGGGGTCGTACTCGAGGCCCTTGGGCGTGGTGGGGTCGTGAACCAGACCGTTGGACATGTCGGAGAGCCACTGCAGACCCATTGCGTTGGAGATGAGGATATCGCCCGTGGTGGGGTCGTAACCCACACCGTCGGATATGGTCACCCAGTCGGGATAGTTGAAGTCGCCCGAGTACATGGGGTCGATGTTGACCGACAGACGCACGTCCGAGGTGAGCATCTCGCCGACGATGTTGGTGCGCCAGTTGCGCTGAACGGGCACATTGCGCAGCGAATGGTCGTCGATGACTATCGTCTCGCGCGAATCGTTGCGCGACTTGAAGAAGAGCTCCACGCGGTCGAGCGTGGTGCTGTATGTCGCCGTGCCCTCGACACGGTCGGGGACGAGCACATAGCACATCGACAGATACTTGAACACTTCGGGGTCGTCCGAATCGTAGGGTCTGAAGACTCCGTCGTTGTCCAGGTCGACATAGAGGAACTCCTCGGGGGCCGGGCCGTCGTATGGCGGCAGGTTGTTGTAGTAGCTGCCCCCTATCTCGTCGCCTTCGGCCTCGTCGTAACGCTCCTCGGGCACCTGCTGCTCGCCGTTCTCGTTCTTCATGTTAAGGTATGCCGGGATGGCCGAGAAGTCGAACTCGATGGTCTGCAGTTTGTCGGGGCTGACGTCGACGTTGTTGGTCACCACATCGAAGCAGGTGGCCACATTGGTCAGACGAATCTTCGATTCGACTATATGGCACTCGCCCATGCAGGCCTTCTCGAAGTCGCTCTTTCTCACGCCCACGTTTATCTGGGCCAGGGGACGGCGCAGGTAGACCGTGCGGGTGCCGTTCTCGACAGCCGTCAAAGGCTCGACCTTGCAGAAAGCGTCGCGCGACTCGTCGTTGTTCATACGGTTGACATCGCCTCCGTAGTTGACCGTCACGTTGTGCAGGTCCGAGGTGTTGTAGGCCTGGCAGGCGCTGTTCTGCGCCCAGAAAGCTATCTTGTACTCCTGGTTGCGGACCAGGCGCAGAGGCACGGTCACGGGCCACTTGTCTATTTCGATTTTGACGATCTGACCGTTGGGGTTGTCTTTGTCGCCGTACTGGCTCAGCAGCTCGCCGTTGGAGTCGTAGACCGCGCACACGAGCATGTCGGTCCTGCTGCCGGAGCTGACAGAGCCGGCAGGCAAGGCATTCGGAACGCTGGCGCGGGTGCCGGCGACATCCTCACGGTCGACCGAGAAGGTGACGGTGACGACATCTCCGCCCTGTCCCGTAATGTCGCTGGTTGTGTCCTGCGTACATGCGGCAAACAGCACCGCTGCCACGGCAAACAATCTGCAAACTATCTTATACATAACTTTTTTGCTCTTTTAATTTCGTTCTGCAACCGGTTTATGACTACTCCTGCGACAAACCTGCCCACGCCATGGCCACATGCATGCCGCCAGCGCGCACCGAGCTGCTGTTGCCCGCACCGCCCGGCGTGATGGCGCCCGACGGGTAGAGCATCTCGTAATCCGAGAATATGGCGTTGGTGCCCCAGTTGCGCTGTATGGGCACTTTGTCCAGCCCCACGCCGGAGCCGTTGTACATATCGTCGTGGTTAATCGTGAACGTACTGCCGTCGGCATACTCGAACGATATGTCGAGCGCCACGTCGTCGGCATAGGAGCTGGTGCCGACATTCTTGTCGGCGGCGAGCACGTAGCACATCGACAGGTATTTGAACTCCGAAACCTCCAGCTTGTCGTAGAGCAGGTCTGCATAGAGCACCTCCTCAGCGGCGCCTTGGCCGTTGATATAGGCCGGGATGGTCGCAAAGGTGAATGTCACCGTCTCGGACGGAGTCTCCAGGTAGTTGCCGTCGGCATCGAACACGTCGACCGTATTCTGCAGCACGTTCAAGCGCGTGGCGGCGTCCATGATTTTAATCTGCGATTTCACAATCTCATAGCCCGCCTCCTTGGCAGCCTCGAATGCCTCGAATGTCGAGCCCACGTTTATCTGCGCGAAGGGGCGCCGCAGCACGACATTGCGCGACACGCGGCCGTCAGGTGTCATCTGGCCGCCCGAAACTCCTCCGGCGCTAACGGTCGAGAATATCTCGTTCTTGCAGAAAGCGTCGCGCAGCTCGTCGTTGTTGGCGCCGGCATAGCTGACCGTCACGCCCGTCAGATCCGACGTGTCATAGGCCGTGCATGCTCCGCTCTGGGCCCAGAAGACTATGTTGTATGTCTGGTTGCGCACCAGCGTGAGGTCTACATCGACGGGCCACTCGGCTATGTCGCTGAAGACGATCTGTCCATGCTCGTTGGTGTACTGCTGGCCGTGCTCATCGCCATAAGCCTCACCGAACTGACGCAGCAACTTGCCCGAGGTGTCGTAGACGCCGCAGATCAGTTTGTCGACCTTCTGTCCGCTGCTTATGGTGCCACCGCTTCTGCGGGCATCGGCACGCGATACCGCCGCATCGCGGTTCACCGTGAATACAACGCGCACATCCTCCTGCGGGCCGGCCGGTTCGTCCGACGGCTCTTTCGAGCAGGAGACTGCACACAGCGCGGCAGCGAATACCGCACTCCAAAATGTTGCTATAGCGTATCGTTTCATAATCATTCCGTCAATTTATCTCCATCTGCATTTACCGCGGGTTCGACTCCCACGAGTCGCTGCCGCCGCTGCTCTTGCCGCTGCCGAATACGAAGTTATGGTCGCCGTCGTATGACGGGTCGATTTCAATACCGCCCTGAGCCATCTGCGACAGAAAGGCTCCGCGCAGCAGCGTGTGGTAGTTGCGGCGCAGGGGCACCGGAATCTTCTGCGACTGAGCTACCAGAGTGTTCTCCATGTCGTAGACGAATATCTGGGCCTCGATTTGCTGGAAGCTGTTCTCAGGAGTGTTCTTGGCCCTCACGTCGACATCGTTAATGAACACATAGTCGAAGCCCATCGACGCCTCGCTCTGGCCCGTGACGGTCATCTGCGAGCCGAACGACACTCCCTGGCGCGCATCGACCAGCTTGTCGGTAAATATGCTGTACTTGTACGGCAGGTATCCCGTGTAGTGTATCCGCACCGCATAGTCGCCCGCCTCGGCGCGTGTCGAGAGCTTGCGGCGTGCGGTTTCGCGGTCGAGGAATTCGGACAGGTCGGTGGTCACGAACTCGAACTTGGCCAGCGGGCGGCGCATCGTGATTTCGATGGCTTCGGGCTGAGGCATATTCTTGTCGCGCGTCCAGACCTGCTCCACGTCGGCCGTCTCCGTGCCGCGGAATGCGTCGCGGTAATCGGTGACGGCGCAATACCGGTCGAGCAGGAGCTCTATGCTGTGAAAATCCGATGCGTCGTGGAATACGTCATCATCGACATACTCTACCAGATCCGACCACACCGCAAAACAGTACGTTCCCGCCTCCTCCAGCTCTATGTCGCAGTCGCAATCGTAGTTGCAGTCATATGCGCCCTCCGTCACGGCGCGCATGAAGACCGCCTCCTGCTCATGCACCGAGAGGTTGTCGGGCCGGTATGCCCGAACCGCATATCGCATCAGGCCGTGGTCGGCGTCGAATCGGTATTTGTCCGTGGTGCCGGGATGCATCTCGTCGACCGCGGCATCGGGATATATCTCGACCACCTCGGCCGTCGTGGGGTCGTAGTAGTGCTCCCACAGATAGAAGTCGGGCTCGAAAGTCAGATGAATGCGCGTCGGCATCGTTCGCTTGGGCTCAGGCCACTGGTGAACGGGGCAGCCCCACAGGAGCGTCGACGAGAGTGCGATTAAGAGATATATGAACTTGCGCTTCATTTCTTGCGAACTTTATAGTATTTCTTCTTCAAATCGAACGAGTAAGCCACGGTCACAGCCGCCTGGTCCAGACCGATGTAGGTCTCCTTCCTGCGGCCCATCCACTGTCCGTCCTTTACGTCGGGGGTGTTGTCGAAGAGACTGTAGTCCAGAGGATAGATGCCTGCGCCTACAGTGAACTCCATCCTCCAGCGGTTGTTCTTGCTGATAGGCATGCGGTAGCCGGCGCTCAAACCTCCGCCCA
>JAFLRR010000001.1 GCA_022511345.1 Alistipes sp. | reverse complement strand
TCGCGGCAGCTGTTTCTTAAGCAGCGGCTACACTATTCCCCGACTTCACCAAGCCTCGCGGCTTCCGTTCACCGAAAGGCAGGCAGGGTTGTGCCGAAAAACTTCGTATTCTGTGGCGTGACGCAGCAATGACCTCGTTTTATGTTTGCGTCCGAAGTTATTGCGTTTGACGAATCTTCTACGTTTTCGTCCGAACGACCGATATCGGTTAAAGCGGCAGTCGTCTCTGCATATCCTCTGATGCCGTGCACGGCGGTCGTTGTTTCTGAATCGTGGGCCCGACAACGACGCAAAGGATAGATTCGACGGTGCAAATATACAACATCGAAATACCCTTTGTCAAGAGGGAGCGGCAAATTTTTTAATTAAAAGTTCAAAATTATGTGCACCGCTCCGCGCCGCAGATGGTAAATTGCTAATTACTAATTGTTAATTATTAATTTTTTCTGTCGCTTTTGGGCGCAAAAGCGACGCAAAACGCTCCGCAGGGCACAATTTGCGGGTTCGCGTCTTGTCGTCCGGCTCGGAACGCTGCGCGCGTTTGAAAGCCATCAAACGGTCTTCCTCGCTTCTCGGACGTCTGCGACGCTCTCTTAATCCGCAAATTCTGCAATGCGGATTCAGGGTGCGACGCTTCGCGACGCAGTAATTTTGAATCTTGAATCTTGAATTTTGAATTGCGAATTGCGAAGCTCTGCGACGAACGTCGCGCGGGCCGAAGCCTCCGCCCAGCGGAGGCCCGCTGAAAACAGCTGACCTCCGCAGGCTTCGACCCGCAAGAACCTTATATACATCATTGTACCGCGGTCGACAGCTCCACCAATGATACCCCTCCCTTTGACAAAGGGAGGGGAGAGGGGTGGGAATGTAAATATGAAAAAGAAAAGTTCCTCATCCGGCTGTGATGCAAAACCGGCGAGGTATTCGATGAATTTGAAATATATAATTTCTAATTGCCAATTAAAAAAACAACGCCCTCCGCGCAAGCACGGAGGGCATTGTCGTATATGGCGAGTATTTTAGTACTCGAGCTTTGCCATGCGCTGGTAGCCGGCATAGCGCCACTTGGCGTTCTCCTCGGCTGCCTGGAACAGTTCGGCCGCCTCTGCAGGGAATGCCTTCTGCAGCGAAGTGTAGCGCACCTCCTTCATCAGGAATGCCTGGAACTTCGACCAGTCGGGCTCCTTCGAGTCGTAGACGAACGGATTCTTGCCCTCGGCCTCGAGCTGCGGATTGTAGTGCCACAAGTGCCAGTAGCCGCACTCGACAGCCTGCTTGCCGACGGTCTGCGTGCGCGTCATGCCGCCCTTGATGCCGTGGTTGATACACGGAGCGTAGGCGATGATGAGCGACGGACCGGGATAAGCCTCGGCCTCCTTCAGTACGTTCAGCAGCTGCGTCTGCGATGCGCCTATCGAAACCTGAGCCACGTAAACATAGCCGTAGGTCATGGCGATTGCGCCGATATCCTTCTTGCGGATGCGCTTGCCGCTCGATGCGAACTTGGCAACGGCACCAACTGGAGTAGCCTTGGACGACTGACCGCCCGTGTTGGAGTAGACCTCGGTGTCGACAATCAGGATGTTGACGTCCTGACCCGATGCCAGCACGTGGTCCACACCGCCGAAGCCGATGTCGTAGCCCCAGCCGTCGCCGCCGATAATCCACTGCGACTTCTTGACAAGCCACTCTTTCTTGTCCAGGATATTCTTGCAGGTGTCGCAGCCGCAAGCCTCAAGCAGAGGCAGCAGGCGTGCCGTAACCTCGGCCGACTTAGCCGACGAACCGCGGTTCTCGATCCACTCCTTCATGACGCCCTTAAGCTCGTCGGAGCAGCAGTCGCACTCGGCGATAGCCTTCTCCATCTCGTGCTGGATGCCGTCGCGGAGCTTCTCCACGCCGATGTGCATACCCAGACCGAACTCGGCGTTGTCCTCGAACAGCGAGTTGGCCCATGCGGGACCCTGGCCCTTGGCGTTGGTGCAGTAGGGAGTCGAAGGTGCCGAACCCGAGTAAATCGAGGTACAGCCGGTAGCGTTGGCTACCATCATCTTGTCGCCGAAGAGCTGCGAGATAGCCTTGATGTAGGGAGTCTCGCCGCAACCTGCGCAGGCGCCCGAGAACTCGAACAGAGGCTGTGCGAACTGAAGGTTCTTGACGCTCTTGGTCTTGTCGACAACCTCCTTGTAACCCACCTTCTCGGTGCAGTAGTTCCAGTTTGCGACCTCCTTCATCTGCTCGTCGAGCGGTTTCATCACCAGAGCCTTCTCCTTGGCGGGGCAGACATCGACGCAGTTGTTGCAGCCCGTACAGTCGAGCGGCGACACCTGGATGCGGAACTTGTAGGCCTTCGTCTCGCCCAGACCCTGCTTCCACTCGGCGCCCGATGCGGCAGCCTCCTCGTCGGTTGCGAGGAACGGACGGATGGCAGCGTGGGGGCAGACGTATGCACACTGGTTGCACTGGATACAGTTCGCGGTAATCCACTCGGGGACGTTCACCGCGATGCCGCGCTTCTCATAAGCAGCCGTACCGTTGTCCCACGTACCGTCCTCGCGGCCGTTGAATGCCGACACGGGCAGGTCGTCGCCCTTCAGAGCGTTGATGGGGTCGACGATGTTGCGCACGAACTCCGGACGCGATGCGTCGACAGCCTTGGCAGCCGCCTTGACCTCGATCGAAGCCCACTCGGCGGGAACATCAATCTTCTCTACGGCCGAACCGCCGGCGTCGACTGCCGCGTAGTTCATGTTGACGATATCCTCGCCCTTCTTGCCGTAGGACTTCAGGATGGCGTGCTTCATCTCCTCGACAGCCTTCTCGAACGGAATGACGTTGGCAATCTTGAAGAATGCCGACTGCATGATGGTGTTGGTGCGCGAGCCCAGACCCAGTTCGGCGGCAATCTTCGTGGCGTTGATGATATAGAAGTTGATATTGTTCTTTGCCAGATAAGCCTTCATGTGGTCGGGCAGGGTCTTGCACGTCGTAGCGGCGTCGTGAACCGAGTTCAGCAGGAACGAACCGCCCTTCTTCAGACCCTTCAGCACGTCGTACTTGTCGACATACGACGGAACGTGGCAAGCCACGAAGTCGGGAGTCGTCACCAGGTAGGGCGAGGTAATCGGGTTGTCGCCGAAGCGCAGGTGCGACGAGGTGTAGCCGCCCGACTTCTTCGAGTCATAGGAGAAGTAAGCCTGGCAGTATTTGTCGGTCGAACCGCCGATAATCTTGATAGAGTTCTTGTTGGCACCCACCGTACCGTCAGCGCCCAGACCGAAGAACAGAGCCTCGAACGTGCCGGGCTTGGCCAGCGAAATCTCCTCGCCGACAGGCAGCGACAGGAACGTAACGTCGTCGTTGATACCCACCGTGAAGTGGTCTTTGGGCTGTGCGGCTGCCAGATTCTCGAACACTGCCAGCATCTGTGCCGGCGTGGTGTCCTTCGACGAGAGGCCGTAGCGGCCGCCGATGATTTCGGGCTGGTGAGCCTTGCCGTAGAACATATCCTTCACGTCCAGGTAGAGCGGTTCGCCGTGTGCGCCGGGCTCCTTGGTGCGGTCCAGAACGCAGACGCGCTTTGCCGTAGCAGGCATAGCCTCGAAGAAATACTTCTCCGAGAAGGGACGATAGAGGTGTACCGTCACCAGACCGACCTTCTTGCCCTGAGCGGTCAGGTAGTCGACAGTCTCCTTGATGGTCTCGCAAACCGAACCCATAGCCACAACGACATGCTCCGCGTCGGCAGCGCCGTAGTAGGTGAAGGGTGCGTACTTGCGGCCGGTGATAGTCGAAATCTTGGCCATCGCCTCGGCAACCATGTCGGGAACGGCGTTGTAGAACTTGTTCGACGCCTCGCGGGTCTGGAAGTAGATGTCGGGGTTCTGGGCCGTACCGCGCGTCACGGGGTGCTCGGGGTTGAGCGCCGCAGCGCGGAATGCCTTCAGCGCGTCGCGGTCGAGCATGGCCGAGAGCGATGCCTCGTCGATGAGCTCGATCTTCTGAATCTCATGCGAGGTGCGGAAGCCGTCGAAGAAGTGCAGGAACGGAACGCGGGCCTTGAGCGCAACGATGTGGGCTACGCCAGCCAGGTCCATAACCTCCTGAACCGACGAGGTGGCAAGCATCGCAAAGCCGGTCTGGCGGGTAGCCATGACATCCTGGTGGTCGCCGAAGATGGAGAGCGACTGCGCTGCCAGAGCACGAGCCGAGACGTGGAATACGCCCGGGAGAAGCTCGCCCGAAATTTTGTACATATTGGGAATCATCAGCAGCAGACCCTGCGATGCGGTGAAGGTCGAGGTCAGAGCGCCGCTCTGGAGCGAACCGTGAACGGCTCCGGCCGCACCGGCCTCAGACTGCATCTCGATAACCTTGACGGTCTCGCCGAAGATGTTTTTGCGGCCCTGCGCGGCCCACTCGTCGACAAGTTCGGCCATTGTCGACGACGGCGTGATGGGGTAAATCGCAGCAACCTCCGAGAACATGTAAGCCACATGAGCCGCAGCGTAGTTACCGTCACACGTGATGAATTTTTTTTCTGCCATTTTCGTAAAAATTTTAGAAGTTTCAGTTTATTTTTTATGTTCAAGTGTCAGTCAAAACCATGGTCTGCCGGGCGCGATGCGCATCTGCGGGACGGCTGAAAATCACCGGGTTTTCAGCACGCGCCGCACGCCGGCAACGATAATTGATGCAAAGATAGCAAATTCCGTCGAAAATATAAAGAGCTTTTGCAGACAAAAATCATCGATTTTGCCGTCGGCACCGCACACTGCGCACTGACGGGCGCCGGGCACGGTTCCCGGAGAGGCGGAGCGAAAAAAAAGCGGACCCGAAGGGCCCGCGAAAGTCGTGGCGGAGGCGGTTATCCGACCGCCAAAGGAGGCTGGGCGCTGCGGCTGTAGCCGCTCATGCAGGGCTGCTGACTGCTCGAGAGCTGCGCGATGTCGCCCCGGGCAAGGGTGTGCAGATAGGCCGCGCCGAAGATGACCGGCGAGGCCTGCGGAACGGGCATAACATCGCAGCACGAGGCTGCCGCACGCAGCAGCGCGGCGAAGTAGCTGCAAGGCGACACGTCGCCGCTATGGCACGAATCGGAAGCGGCCACGACGAACATGCCCGGCGGCAGAGAGGCCAGCGCGCCGTCATAGGCTGCGCGGCACTCGCTGCGGGTGCTGCGGCTCACAGGCGCGCGAAGAGGTTCGCGGCCCGCATCGAGACCGGCGTCGCACATCAGCATGGCGGCGCAGAACGAGGCGGCGCTCTTTATCTCGCTCAGGCGGACATGCTCGCCGGCGCAGAGGGTGAGTATCGAATCGTCGCCGCAGGATGTAAACTCGCCCGCGAAGAGGATGAGGATATAGTCGGTGCCGCAGTCTCGGGCACGCAGGAAAAAGTCGTCGAGAGCGCGGCGCCGCTCGCGGGCCGGCAGCAACTCCGTCTCGCAGGCCTCCCACGCTCCGCCGGCATCGCTGCGCAGAAAGTCGTGCATGGCTCCCGCCATGAAGCAGCCCTCAGCAGGAGCAATCAGCAGGGCTCGGCGTTTCGGCACCGGTGTCGGGTTCATGGCATTCAGCTTTGTTTGTGATTTTCTCGATTATCGAAGGTATGAACCGCTCGCTGAATCCGGCAGCGAACGATATGAGAATATAGGCATAGAGCTCGTTGGCAGAAGTCATCTGCGGCAGGATGACATGGCACCGCACAGCGGTCATGGCCACCATGCCGAAAATGGTGCCTATCATTATACGCGAAAGGCACTCGAGCATGTGAAGCATCAGCCCGCCGGCGCTCGAGGTGACGGTCTGCGACGACCGCTGCCAGACGGAGACGAACGAGCCGAGAATGCCGAACAGGATGCCGAAAACCCACGGGTTGCGGCAGCCTGAGAGGTAGAGGCCGAGACCCGTGCCGGCGGCGGCAGCGGCTACGGCCAGGCCCGTGCCGAGCAGCAGCCGGCGCGAATACTCGCGGTTGCGGCTCTCCAGATAGCGGCCCGCAGAGGCGATGATGCTGTCCAGGTCGTCGAAATTGCTCTCCAGGGCGTGCACGTAGCCCACGCCGAGGCACCTCTTGAACTCGATCTGGAAACGCTCGGGCAGATGTTTCGACGGCACGGCCTCGGCATGCTGAAGCCGGGCTACATGACGCTTGATTTGCGAGGAGTCTATATCGCGGGTGTCGATGTAGTCGATGTCGTTATCCTTGTCGATGTAGACGATATATCCATCGGCGGTCTCTTTGCCGTCGACATCGAGATGCGTATCGTAGGAGGCGATTATAAGGTATTTGTCATTTACGCCGAACAGACGGCGGTACTCCTCGGTGCTGGCGTCGACAGCAGCGGGGACGGGGCTCTTTTTGCGGCACATGGCGCTAAAGTTTAATCAGGAACGGAGGCCAGTGAAGGCTGTTGGTTGTGATTTGAGGGTGCTGCCTATTGGCAGATCCGGTCCGAACGCCGGCAATGGCCTGGTCGTGAACATCTTTAATCGACCAGACTCTGGATAGAAACGACGACGACTTAATCCGGCTGGCGGCAGCGAGCAGACTGCTGCTGTAAAGACCGCCGCGGTCGGTGTCAATGGCCTCCTCGTCTTTCGAGACGGCCGAGGCGAAGGTGAAAGAGTGTGGCGTAACCTGCTCGAGGAGCGCATTGTAGGCCTGTACGTAGAACATCCGGCCATAAGCCGAAGAGCTGAAACTGAAACTTTTGCTCAGCATGAGGTTCTCGCTGACAGTGTGAATCTTCTGGCAGCTGTCGGCAATCATCAGGCAGCGGCAGTCCCAAACAGCCTGTTTAATCTTTTCGAGCGAGACTTCATTGCCGCTCGAGAGCTCGAACACCGGACTGTTATTGCAAAAATAGCCGTGGCCGGTGAATACTATAAGGCAGTAATCTATGCCTAAGGTTTTGCAATTCGACAAGTGGCCGATCAGGTCCGATTCGGTCCATCCGCAATGTTTCGGGACAATTTCGGAGTCGTCCCATGCGCCGCCCTCGTTGCTGCGGAAAAAATCGCGATAGTTTTCCACATCCTCCTGCACTCCGGGAAGGAAGTTGCCCGTGGAAGAGCCATTGTTGGCAATGATGACAAGTTGTCGTCTGTTAATCATAATGTAAAAAGTGTTAAATGGTTGCCGGCAGGGTGCCGATTTCTGCAAAGATAATAACAAAATGGCACGGACGGAACACCGGCAGGCCAAAAAACCGCACGGGGGGGGGTGAAAAAAGCGCCTTCACGAACGTGTGAAGGCGCCGAATGATATTGCAAATCTGAATATTAAAGGTGTGCCGAGATGAAGTCGACGGTCTTGAAGAATATCTCCTCCATCTTGTCCGAGCTCTTGGCGTTCAGGCCGTGGTCGTACTTCTCGTAAATCTGAAGGTCGACCGTGGCGCCGTGCTTCTCGAGCGCGCGGGCAAAGCTGCGGCTCTGCTCGTACTCGACGGTGATGTCGGCAGTGCCGCAGTAGATCTGGGCCGCGATTTTGGTCTTCTTGGGAATGATGCTCTCGGGTGAGGCCGCACGCAGAATCTTGGGGTCGCGGTCGAGGAAGTAGGCGATGCGCTGCTCGTCCTTGGTGCGCTGGCAGATGGCCGCAGTCTCCAGGTCGTAGATGCCCGAATAGCCCACGAAAACCTTGGCCTTGGGAGTGCGCATGGCTCCGACGGCTGCAAGATGAGCGCCGGCCGAAGTGCCCACGAAGCCTATGCGGTCGGGGTCGATGTTAAGCTCGGAAGCGTGCTCGCGAAGGTAGGCCACGGCGGCAAGAACATCGTCGATCGAGACATTGACGGTGGCATCGGGCTGCGGAGCCAGAGTGTAGTTGATGCGAACGCCGGTGATGCCCTTCTGCTTGGCAAGATACTGCGAGAGAGAGCGCTGAGAGCTGTTGTCGCCGCGTGCCCAGCCGCCGCCGTGGCAGTAGATGACAACAGGCGCCGGCTTGTCGCTCTGGGCCATGTCGACAGCCATGGTAAGCTCGTAGCCGTCGTGCTTGCGGTAGACGATCTCGCGGACCTCGACGCCCTTGTAGTCGCGCGACTGCAGGCGGTCGTTCTGGTGCGTGTAGGGCTCGAGAAGCTCGGGACCGTAGAGCGACAGGTCGATGGCCTTTGCGTAGCGCTTCTCGTTGAGCAGAGAATAGCTGCCGTCGTCGTTGCGGGTCAACTTCATGGCATAGCGGTTGGTTATCTGCGGAGCAGTCTGCGCCACAGCGGCAAACGTCGCAGCCGAAAGAATGAGGGTGAGGATTTTTTTCATCGTTAGCTGTTTAAGGTTTGTGATTTTTTTCTTACATTTGTTCGCGGAATGAAATTGGTCAACCAAATTTCAACCGAGAGCAAAGGTAAAGAATTAAAACCACAAGTCCAAATGAAGAAAGGATTAATTTTCAGCGGCCTGTTGTGCGCCGCAATGTGGCTTTCGGCATCGGCATGCTCGGCCTCCGGCAACAACCCCGAAAATCCGGCCGGCGGCGGAAACCAAACCACCCCCGAAACCCCATCGTCGCCAGTCGAACCCGCAGCAGGAACCCTGCGCGCCGACGGACAGACCGACACCTATCGGCTCATTACATCGAGCGGATTCAATTACGAGACTCCCGACACGTCGGGCGAGCATGCGTCGAACCCCTTCACGCACATAACCCAGTCGTGGGATGAGACGCTGAAAAGCTACGTGTTCGACTTCCACATACACGTGGACAATGACGACGACCGCGGACTGGCCAACGTCACCGACCGCCAGCGAAACGAGATCAAGACCGATGCAAAGTCGCCCGAAACAATGGTGGGACAGCCCGGAGAGCAGATGGTATTCCGCTGGAAATTCCGCCTGCCCGAGGCAATGAAGACTACCACCAAATTCTGCCACATACACCAGATTAAGGGAATAGACAACTCGGCCGGAAACGCCGACGTGGGCAACCCCGTCATTACGTTCACCCTGCGAACCACCTCGAACGGAAAGCAGCAGATTCAGGTAATATACGTAGGTCCCTCGGAGGACAACACGGGCAACGTATATCTCGGCCGCACGGACCTCGCACCCCTGCTCGGAGAGTGGGTCGAGGTGGAGGAGCGGATAACATTCGGCACCGAAGGAAGCTATGCGGTGAGCATAAAGCGAATATCGGACGGCCGCGAACTGCTGTCGGTGGCGCCCGTCGCCCAGAACATGTGGCGGCAGGGAACGACCGGAATGCGCCCCAAGTGGGGAATATACCGCAGCTTCGGAACGGGCGGCGAGCTGAAGCCCCAGCTGCGGGATGAGATTCTGCGCTTCGCGGATTTCGAGATAGAAAAGAGATAAAACCTTGGAAAAAGGACGGGGCGTCATAAAGGGATGCCCCGGACTTATATATAATCGCTAAGAGACGGGCGGCCTGCGGCACGAAGTGCTGCGGGCCGCATCTGCACAGGGCTGAAGATTCAGAGCTTCAGGTGGCGCTCGACGGTCTCGCGCAGGTGCTCGGAGTCAAGATGGGTGTATATCTCGGTGGTGAGGATGCTCTCGTGGCCCAGAAGCTCCTGGACCTGGCGGATGGAAGCGCCCCCCTCGAGAAGATGCGTGGCGAACGAGTGGCGGAAGGTGTGGGGGCTGATGCGCTTGTCGATGCCGGCGCGCTCGACGGCGTTGCGGATGACGGTGAAGACCATCACGCGGGTGAGTCCCCGGCCGCGGTTGTTCAGAAAGAGCGTCTGCTCAGAGCCGCGGCGCTCGCGCACATCGTCGAGGTAGACCTGAATCTTCTCGCGGGCAGCTGCGCTCAGAGGAACAAGACGCTGCTTGTCGCCCTTGCCGATAACGCGGATGTAGCCCTCGCCGAAAAAGAGGTCGCCGAGGCGCAGCGACGTGAGCTCCGAGACGCGCAGACCGCACGAGTAGAGAACCTCGATCATGGCCGTGTCGCGGCGGCCCTTGACTGTGGAGGTGTCGATGGCGGCCATGATGGTGTCGATCTCGCGGACGGTGAGCACGTCGGGAAGGTGGCGGCCGAACTTGGGAGCCTCGACGAACTCGGCGGGAGACTCCTCGATGCGGTCGCTAAGAAGCAGAAAGTTGAAGAAGCCGCGAACGCCGCTCAGCGTGCGCGCCTGGGAGGTCTTCTCGCTGCCGCGCTCGTAGAGGCGTGACATGAAGCTCTCGACCATGGAGCGGTCGACCTTGTGGGGCGGCACGTCGTAGGTGCGCAGAATGAAATGGGCGAACTGCTCCAGGTCGCGCATGTAGGATTCGACCGTGTTGGCCGACAGGCGCTTCTCGAGCCTGATGTATGTCCTGAAGCGTTTTGCCTGCTCCTCCCACTTTTTACCGTTTTCCGCCATTTTTGCGTAACTTTGCGGTCGGAAAGATACGAAAAAAACACGTTATATGGATTATGTCGAGTTGATGATTCCGGCCGGCAGCGCCGAGCGCGCCGAGATTCTGACAGCCTGGCTCGCCGATTTCCCCTTCGAGAGCTTCGAATGCGACGGCGACATGCTCAAGGCCTACATCCCGCAGATGCGGCTGGCCGACTGCAAGGAGCAGGTCGATGCGCTGCTTAGGGAGGAGCAAATCAGCGGAGCCCGCTATGTGTCGATTTGCGAGCAGAACTGGAACGCTCTGTGGGAGAGTAATTTCGACCCCGTGGATGTAGACGGCAGAATAGTAATCCGCGCACCGTTTCATGCACCGCCCGCAGAGGGCGTGACCGACGTGGTGATAATGCCCAAGATGTCGTTCGGAACAGGGCACCACGCAACCACATATCTCATGTCGGCCGCGGTGGCCGAAGCCGGCGTGGAGGGGCTGAGCGGTCTGGACATGGGCAGCGGAACGGGCGTGCTGGCCATAATAGCCGCAAAATACGGCGCCGAACATGTCGATGCCGTGGACATAGACGAGCGCGCCGACGAGAACTGCCGCGAAAACATAGCGGCCAACGGCGCCGAGGAGCGCATAACGGCAATATGCGGCGACATGTCGTCGGTGGCCGGAAGAAAGTACGACTTCATACTTGCAAACATCAACCGCAACATACTGCTGGCCGACATGCCGAGGTATGCCGCGGCGCTCAACGACGGCGGCAGGCTCTTCATGAGCGGAATACTCGAGGCCGACATCGAGGCCGTGGCAGAATGCGCCGGGGCTTGCGGACTCGTGCAATCGGGGCTGCGCATTCGCGACGGCTGGGCAATGGTCGAGTGCCGCAAGGCGTAGGAGCGCCGGGCGGAGTGCGATTTTTTTCGGGGCGGAGTTGCTTATTAAGATGATTATTGCTACATTTGCAGCCCGTATCGACCTCTTTCAAAGGGCGCAAGGCAAAAAGCGGCACCACGAATGCCGCGGGATTGGACGGCAATGGACGGCCATGGTATGTCGAACGCAGCGGTAATGTCGAGCGTTTAACATCTATAAAAATTGTTGCAACAATGAACAAAGATGCAATCATCAAGCTCGTAAACGAGCAGCTGTGGACCAAGACGGAGGTTCCGTCGTTCAAGGCCGGTGACACGATCACCGTGACCTACCGCATCGTCGAGGGTAACAAGGAGCGCCTGCAGTCTTTCCGCGGCGTGGTTATCCAGATCAAGGGTTCGGGCAAGACCAAGATGTTCACCATCCGCAAGATTTCGAACGGTGTGGGCGTCGAGCGTATCTTCCCCCTCTACTCTCCTCACATCGACAAAATCGAGGTCAACAAGATCGGCGTTGTTCGCCGCGCACGTATCTACTACCTGCGTCAGCTGACCGGAAAGAAGGCTCGTATCAAGGAGAAGAGAATGACCGCGGCGAAATAAGGTCCGCAACCAAACGAAAAATAAGGTTCGGATTATCCGGCCTTATTTTTTTACATCGCAAACATCAAACGCCGTAACGCTTCGCCGCCAGCGGCATAAACGCCACCGCCAGGGCGAAGGATTCGGGCGCAGCAAAGTATGAAGACGCTGCCGCAGGCTGCCGGCGCAGAGAGGCCGGGCCGAGGCGAAGGCGGACAAACTTTTGTAGGAAATTAGATAACAATACTGTAATATGGGAAGAGCTTTTGAATATCGCAAAGCCCGCAAACTCAAGCGCTGGGGAAATATGGCCCGCGTGTTTACAAAGCTGGGCAAGGAGATCGAAATCGCAGTCAAGGCCGGCGGTCCCGACCCGTCGGGAAACACGCGTCTGCGCGTGCTCATACAGAATGCCAAGGCCGAGAACATGCCCAAGGAGAATGTCGAGCGCGCAATCAAACGCGCCATATCCAAAGATACGGCCGACTACAAGGAGGTGGTATATGAGGGATACGGCGCACACGGAATAGCATTTCTGGTAGAGACCGCAACCGACAACACAAACCGCACGGTAGCCAACGTGCGCATGTACTTCAACAAGTGCGGCGGCTCACTCGGAAACTCGGGCAGCGTGGCTTTCATGTTCGAACACAAGTGCACATTCAAGTTCCGGGTGCCCGAAGGCACAGACCTCGAGGAGCTCGAGCTGGAGATGATAGACTGCAACGTCGACGAGTTCTGGCCCGAGGAGGACGGAATCACCGTATCGGCACCATATGAGTCCTTCGGCGCAATACAGAAGTATCTGGACGACAAGTCGTTCGAGATAGTATCTGGTGAGTCGGTGAGAGTTCCGGCAGACACCAAGGAGCTCGATGCTGCCGGCCGTGAGTCAATCGAAAAGCTGGTCGAGATGCTCGAGGAGGACGACGATGTGGTAAACGTATACCACAACATGAAGGAGGCCGACGAGGAGTAAGCCGGCTGAAAAAGGGGCGCAGGGCCCCGCAAAGAGGAAGGCTGCGGAGCAACCGCAGCCTTTTTTCAAAAAACGAGGTGTTATGACCAGCAAAAACGACGCTCCGGTTGAAAAGCTGTGGAACGGCAACTACCTGAAGGCATGGACGGCAAACTTCATGCTCTTCTTCTCGTTCATGCTCCTAACACCGCTATTTCCGCTTTACCTCAGCGAGACGTTTCAGGCAGACAAGCAGACGATAGGTTTCGTGCTGTCGGGATACACGCTCACGGCGCTGATAATAAGACCATTCAGCGGATATTTCGTCGACACATTCCCGCGAAAGAAGGTGTTGCTGACAAGTTACTTTCTATTCTTCATACTCTTTGCCGGTTATCCGCTGGCCGGCTCGCTCGCGCTATTCGCAATAATACGAACCCTGCACGGAGCTCCGTTCGGCGCGGCAACAGTATCGAACAGCACGGTGGCCATAGACGTGCTCGCATCGTCGCGGCGGGCCGAAGGAATAGGATACTACGGACTGAGCAACAACATCGCAACAGCAATAGGCCCCACGGTGGCGCTGCTAATATACGGAGCCTGCAACAGTTACGACGTGCTGTTCGTAATAGCGCTGCTATTCTCGGCCGCGGGTCTTGCGATAAACTCGACACTGAAGATACCCTCGCGCGCCCCGGAAAAAAGGCCGCCGATGTCGTTCGACAGATTCTTCCTGCTCAAGGGCTGGAGCAACGGGCTGTGCATGGTGTGCTATGCCTTCTCGTATGGCGTACTGGCCACATACATAGCAATATACGGCAAGGAGGAGCTGGGCATAACGGGCGGCACGGGACTCTTCTTCATGCTGCTGTCGACAGGACTCATACTCTCGCGCCTGACCGGCAGCCGCACCCTCAGACAGGGCAAAATAATACGCAACGCATCGTCGGGAATAGTCGTGTCGCTGTGCGGATATCTGTTATTCGCAACGATGCACAACCTGTGGGGATATTACGGAGCCGCACTGATAATAGGTTTGGGAAACGGACACATGTTCCCCGCATTCCAGACAATGTTCCTGAACCTGGCGCCAAACTCGCAGCGCGGAACGGCAAACTCTACGCTGCTGGTATCATGGGACATAGGAGTGGGTCTGGGCGTGTTCTTCGGCGGCGCGGTGGCCGAGCGGGCGGGATTTCATGCCGCATTTCTGACAGCATGGCTCGTGAATCTGGCCGGCGCGGTATGCTTCTTCGCTCACACAAAATCGTATTTCGCGCGCAACAGGCTGAGGTAAACACAGTTGCGCATTGCTGCCGCACGGAGGAGGATGCTGTCTTCGGCCGATTTAGGCACACGGCGCGGTAAAAATGAGAAACCGGGTGGTAAAAATGGTAAAAAACACTATCTTTGTGTCACCATTCAAACACCCGATATGAAACCGAACAACCTCAACGGACGGTACTCGAAGTACTCGTCCGGAACCAAATCCGTAAGGATAAATCTCGCCAATTTCCAATACAACCACAAAGACAATCCCGAGCAGGGCGACATATACATCAACCGCACTGCAATGGAGAACAAGCTCAAAAGCTGGCTATTGGGCCCGTCGAAGTCGGGCGCATATCTGGTTGCCGGGTACAGGGGCATGGGAAAGTCGAGTCTGGTGAACACCGTAATCAATAAGATTACCAGACCGTATGACAATGCATTATACTACTACATTTACAAAGCAGAGAGTATTGCTGCTTTCATGGCGGCGTATATCTTTACGGCAGAGCATCTGTTCTGCGAAAAAGCATATATGTTTCAGGTGCCGTTGGCCATATTCATCGTAGCGGCGGTCTTTTTGATATGGAACAGATACAAGTACCGCCTTTTTAAGGCGAACGACTGGATTCGCACCCGTCCGAAATACCGCCGCCTGGATCGGGCCAAGCTGAAAAAGCTGTTAGAGCTGAACGACAACAGCGAAAAACAGTTCTGGCGCATAAAAATCAAAATAAACCTCGGACACGAAATCATAAACGAGCGAGACGTGCTCTGTCTGATTGCAACGCAGGTGAGGAACAGCTACGAGAGGTTTTTAAGGTCGGGCTGCAACAAGCCGGTTTTTATGGCGTTAATAGAGGCCGTCAACTCTGCCATTGCCAGCATACTGGCAATATTTCTTTATAATATCGTAGCAATAGAGGCCGGTAAAACCTATTCCTATTTTTGGCAGATGGCAGATATCGCAAAAAAAGCTGCAGAACAAACAAGCATTATCCGACCCATATTTATAATAAAATTGCCGCTGCTGCTGTTGCTGTTTTATGCATCTTACCGGATTGCAAAATACATATTATCCTTGATTCCGGTAATAAAAGGCAGGTCGTGGGAGTGTCGGCAGAGGCTTAAGCATCTCTCGGACAGAATATCGGCAACGATAAGCGAGACCAAAGAGAAATCGGCTGCGGCGCAGAGCTGGCTGCAGCTGTCGGCATTCTCGAAAAAAGACAAAGTCTATCCGCTGGCGACCGTGCGCGAAATAGAGACCGAATTGTCACAAATAATAAATACGATAAACAGCAAACACTTTTCGTCCAACAGGGTGCAGTTTCTGATTATACTCGACGAGCTGGACAAGGTCGAGGGCAGCGCAGTCAGTCAGGGGGCCGGCGAGCAGCCGCAGGGACTGACTCCGCCCGACTTCTCGTCAGCAATATCGGGTTTCTCGGGAAATGCCTCAAACAGCGACCGCCGAAGGACAGTTCTGCACCTGTTGGCAAACATGAAGCTGTTTCTGTCGTCGGCAAATGCCAAATTCATATTCATATCGGGCCGCGAGCTGTATGAGGCCTTTCTGGCCGACCTGTCGGACCGCGAATTCGCCATAAGCAGCATATTCAACGGCGTGATAAATGTCGACAGCTTTCTATCGCCCCAGCACGAGCAGTCGGCAATAAGCTCCATGACCGAGCAGTACATATCAGAATGCATACTGCCCGCAAAATACCTCGAGGACAAAATGATGGAGAATCTGGAGAAAAACAGGGTGCTGAAGCGCGAAGTGCCCTCCATCAGATGGTGCTTCGAGTATCTGACATCGCTCGACGAAAAACAGGAGCAGAAAGAGGAGATCAGATATGCCGTAATGATGCTGCAATACTTCAGCGTATATCTCTCGCACGTCAGCAACGGCTCGCCAAAGAAAATAGCCCTGTACTTCGAGAAATACGTGCAGCGCAGCAAGGACAGCCTCAGCCTGGCGGAGTGGAACGACACGATAGAACTCGGCAGGCGAAGTCCGAACAACTATGTGCTCGTATTCTCGCCGACAGACCAGCAGAAGATTGGTTTCATTTTCTATCTGGCCGCGCCGATAATGAACATCATAATGGGAAATGTGAGCAACTACGGCGACAAGCTGCTCGTAATCTCGTCGTTCATAGTAGACCATCTGTTCAAATTCCACGGACGAGGATTTTCGTGGCGCAACATAGAGCAGGCGCCCGAGCTGCTGGATATGAACAAGACGCCCGAGCTGCGCGACTTCATAGCCTCGATTCTGGAGTATATGCAGCAGATATATCTCTATCCGGTGATGGTAGGACTCTTCCAGTTCAAATTCCGCAAGCGAATATCGGAGGAGATTTCATACATATCGCGAATATCGGACGAGGCGGCGGCAATATTCAACTTCACCCTCAACGAATCGCAGGCCGTAAAGCAGCACAACATCAAGCTGCTCAACTACTACATGGGCATGAATGCCGACAACGCCTACGAGCAGGCCATAGGACGCATACACGCCACTCTGGGCGACCTCTACTTTCAGGAGGAGGACTACTCGCGCGCGGCGCAGGAGTATCGCGACGCATATGCCATACTGGACAAAAGCGCGGACAAAGATATGCCCTCGGCCATAATAGCGCAAATCAGATGTCTGCTCAAGCTGGGACTCACGTGCGAGTACCGCAAGACTTACAACACGGCATATATAATCTATTGTCAGCTGATAGATTCGATGATAAGAATGCGCGAGATACGCGAGGCTGAACTGGGTCTCGACATAGTGGACTCATGGACCGACGACTGGCGCACGAAGCAGCCGATGATAGTAGATTTCGGAGTCAGAAAGAACGACGACGACTCGCGGCTCATTAAGACCGGCATAAAACAGGAACAGTACGACCGCTACCGCACCCAGATTCTGAACGGCATGTGGGACGACAACTACCTGGAGTACGCACCGGGAGAGCCTGCTCTGTCGAATGATTACAATCCGGCGGAATACAGTCTGGACTTCGACAAGCTGGTATCGGGATTCTCGAACAACCTCTCGCCGCAAAAGAGCAGCTATGTGGCAAAACTGTCGATATTCGAGGATGTGCGGCTCGTGTACAAGGGCGTGCTGGCCAAACTGTTCGTGCTCGAGAAGATGACCATGTGCGGAATCACGCAGTCGAAGATAGATATGGCCGAGGCAGAATTCAAGTATCTGCACAGAACCATAAACATACGCGAGAAGTTCTTCCTGTCGGCCGACTTTTTCGACCAGCTCGGAAAGATTCTCTTCTACAAGAACAACATCGGAATACTCGACGGCAGCAGCAACGACAGCCAGAGGGAACTGCTGACGGCAACGCTATACTGGTGGAACATAGACCTGTATGCATATATCGACGAGTTCTGCTTCAACAAGCACAAAGAGTGCAAATGGGATGCCGTGGGTGTCAAACGCAAAATTAACGAGGCGCTCTCGCAGATTAAGTGGCGCGATATAGAAATAGACAGGGATTATTGCGGAGAGAAGCCCGGAGTGGAGCTGATAAACTCCATCAGAAGACATGTCGAGGCCTGCGGCAAGGATTACAAAACGGTGATGGTCGAATATCTGGAATACATATCCGGGCGATTCGAGAGGCAAAACTGGATTTCGATGCGAAAAATCGACGACTGCAGCAAACACCGCGCACAGATGAGGGCAAAGGGCTGGAACCCGCCTTGCTATGCCTGCAAATGCTACAACCGCAGCCTGCAGATTCTAATGTCATCGATGTTCATCGACAACCCGCTGACAGAGTCGGGGCCATACGGCAGAGACGAATCGAAGGCGTTGTTCCTGCTCAGATACTCATTCAAGAAGTATCTGCGATATACGCGCACCAACCATGTCAGGATGCTGGCGGCAAGCATCGTCAACATAGGCGACGCATTATACAGCTGCGCAATGGAGAGAGTAATCTCGGCCGAGGTTCTGACATTCATAGAGGAGATGCTGAAGTTCAGCAGCGACGACGAGAAGGAGGCGCTGTTCGACCATAGACTCAAACGAATAAAACTCAGCAAATTAGACAAGGCGCTGCTGTACTATCTGGCCACGTACAGATATTACAAAATAGCCCGCCAGCCGGCCGACGCCGCTGAGTCGCTCACACGCATGCTGCGCCTGCTCAACGAGTATGTCACAATAGTCGAATTCGACAGGACATCGGCGCTCACCGACAGGGAGAAGGCGTCGTTCAGGGCCTGTGGCGAGGTGCTGCGCACGGAAAAGCTGTTCAATAACATAATGGCGCGCTACCAGCGGCTCGTGGGCGAACGCTACGACTACAACTCGATATCGGAGCTCTACGACTACAAATGGAACCTGCACATGAACACCGCAATCGAGGCCGTCAACCTGACGCGTCTGCAGATGACCACCGAGATAAAGGAGGTGCAGTGGCTCATATCGGACACGCTGATAAAAACGCTCGGCGTCATGAGCTGCTTTGCCAACGGCTGCCTCGAGCAGCGGGAGATTCTGACGCGATACCGGCGCGAAGTGTGCCTGATACATGAATATTTCAACCCCATGCGCACCATAAGGAGCACTTTCTACAACGAAATAACGGCCTCATACGCACGCTTCAGCGTCAACAAGCGGGTGATGCTGGATATATTCGGGTGCGACCCGTTCGTCGAAGAGAGCAACACGCACCAGTTCAGAAAAACCATAGTTTTCTGTTTCGCGCAATGCATAGAAAGGTATCTGACATCGCCTGTCGACAAGGAGCGGCTCGACAGTCTGATTTTCAAGGTGCAAAACACGGTGGAGGCAAAGCTCGAGATGGTGGAGTTTCTGCTCGAGGACTCGATAACCTGTCTGACCGACATAATCTACATACTCACCCCGCACAACCACATATCGGCTTTCACCCACAGCTACACGGCCGAGATATATACGCAGATGTGGCAGTTCACCAAGATGTATGAGATGCTCGTGCAGTTCTACACCTACCACTATTACCCCGACAAGATGCGAAAGATATTCGCCGGATATGCTCCCGAAACAAAGGCGTTGATAGCAAAAATCGCAAACCTCATACACGACACGGCGGCCGGCGAAAAGCCCGACTACGGAAAGAGGCACCACAGGCTGTTCGCTCGCCTGAGACACAAGATAGACGACCGCACGCTGCATCACATATTCAGCAACTATGCCGTAGAGATGGCTCTGACAAACTACTCGGACGCAGAATCGGCCCACAACGAAGGCAGCGTCTACAAACAGCAGACGGACAAGAACTATCTGCTCAACGACGACCTGGACAACGACACGCTGCTCTTCAACACGGCCATAGAGCGCTTCAGGCTCCACACCTCGTACATAGCCAACAACAAGAACAGGCTCTTGGAACAGTACAAGTCGACACGTTTCTATCCGGACAGCTATCTGTCGAGTCTGGACCTGGAGCTGGCGAACGCCATATTCGACGACATACGCTTCGACGACTCGCTCTTCACCAACTCGGAGGCATAGGGCGCCGGCAAAGCGGTGCCGGCCGGCGAAAAGGCGAAAAGGCGGCAATATCACGGCCGCAGGTGATGTCCGATTCGTTTCTTATTCGTATATTTGTGCCTAAGAAAACAGATGCGAAGATGCGAAGCGAAGAACGATTGATATTTCTGACCAACGACGACGGTTACGACGCCCCAGGATTCGCCGCGGCGATAGAGATGGCGCGCAGGTTCGGACATGTGGCAGCCATTGCGCCCGAAACCACGCGCAGCGGCATGAGCCAGGCCATAACGATGCATGACCCGCTCTATCTGAGGCAAATACCGCGCAACGACGATGTCGAGCTGTATGCCTTCTCGGGCACGCCCGTGGACTGCGTGAAGATGGCCTTCGACCATCTGTTCCGCAACCGCAAGGTCGACCTGGTGCTCTCGGGCATAAACCACGGCTCAAACTCGGCGACCAACGTGCTCTACTCGGGAACCATGGGCGCGGCAATCGAAGGCAGCTTCTACGGCTGTCCGGCCGTGGGTCTGTCGCTGTGCGACCACTCGCGCAACGCCGACTTCACGGCGGCCGTGCACTACGGCTCGCAGATACTCTCGCGAATCTTCGAAAGCGGAGTGCAGGGCCCGCTCTGTCTGAATGTGAATGTTCCCGTGGCAGCCATAGACGAGATAAAGGGAATACGCGTATGCCGCCAGACCAGGGGCTTCTGGCGCGAGGAGTTCTTCCGCCGCGAAGACCCCCGCGGCCGCGAATACTACTGGCTCACGGGCGAATTCGTAAACAGCGAGCCCGAGGCCGCGGACAGCGACGAGCATGCTCTGGCAAACGGATTCGTGACAATAGTGCCGGTGCAGGCCGACATGACCGACTACGGCCGAATGGAGGAGCTGAAGAGTGTTTTCTAACTGCAAACCGACGGCATGAACTTCCTGAAACTGGTGATAATAGTGGCCATAGCCGTGCAGCTGGCCGCAACGATATACGCCACGCGGCTCATAAAGCGCACGCGTTACAATGTCATCTGGATTCTGTTCATCACGGGCATGCTGCTGCTGGCGGCGCTGCTCGTGCTGACATTCATGTCGCTGGCGGGCACCACCCTGCCCGTGGAGCTGCCCGTGTGGCTGGCTGCGGCAATATCGGTATGTCTGTCTGTGAGCGCCATGTATGCCTACAAGCTCGTGGAGCATGTGGACAACGCCGACCGCAACCGCGAACTCTACAACAAACGCCTGCTCACGGCCGTGCTGCGCGCTGAGGAGAAGTCGCGCTCGACATTCTCCAAAGAGCTGCACGACGGACTCGGACCGCTGCTTTCGTCGGCAAAGATGTCGCTGTCGGCTCTCTCGGCCGAGACCGCAGACTGCGAGCGCAACGAAATAACCGAAAGCGCCAGATATGTCATAGACGAGGCCATACGCTCGCTGAGAGAGATATCGAACAACCTCTCGCCGCACGTGCTGAGCGACTTCGGCCTCTCGCGAGGAATACGCACATTCATAAACCGCGGAATGCCGATGCACGACGGGGTGAAGATACGATTCACAACAGACCTGCGCGACGAGCGATTCGACCCCGATGTGGAGGTGATAATCTACCGCGTGGTCTGCGAGCTGATAAACAACTCGCTCAAACACTCCGCATGCAGCCGCATAGACGTATCGCTAACAGTAGACGGTCAGCGCCTGTCGCTCAGATACTCGGACAACGGACGGGGATTCAACCCCTCGGCCGTGTCGACGGGAATGGGTCTGGCCAACATATCCTCGCGGGTAAACTCGCTCAACGGCTCGGTGAGCATCGAGAGCGCGCCGGGAGCCGGCATGAAGGCCGCCGTGACGGTCGACATTGAGGGCGGTCAGGTGCGCGGCAAAGAGCTCGATTCGGGACTTAAAGAGAGCAGACTATGACACATTGCAAGATAGTTCTGGTAGATGACCACGCTCTGTTCCGCAGCGGTCTGAAGGGTCTGCTCGCACGGCGCAGGGAGTATGCCGTGGTGGGTGAGGCCGCCGACGGAGAGGAGTTTCTGGCGATGCTCCCCTCGACGGATGCCGACCTGGTATTCATGGACATATCGATGCCCGGAATGAACGGCGCCGAGGCTACGGAGCGGGCCCTGGCGATGCGTCCCGAACTGAAGGTCATAACGCTCTCGATGTTCGGCGACGAGAGCTACTACGCCCGAATGGTCGAGGCCGGAGCCAAGGGTTTCCTGCTCAAGGATTCGGACATAGACGAGGTGACCGAGGCAATAGAGGCCGTAATGAACGGCGGAAGCTGGTTCTCGCCGGCGCTGCAGACCTCGCACGACATGTCGGCCGCAATACCCGACGACGGAACGGAACTGCCCGACGGACTCTCGCTGCGCGAGGCGGAAATCATAGCCGCCGTATGCCGCGGACTCTCCAACCAGGAGATTGCCGACGAGCTGTTCATATCAAAACGCACCGTAGACAAGCACCGCGCCAACATACTCGAGAAGACCGGATGCAAGAACACGGCCAGCCTGGTGGTATATGCCATAGGGCACAAACTAATCGAAATGCCATGAGCAAGTTCGAGGAGCGAATATTCGGCATAGAAAACAGCGGCCAGTTCGAGGCCGCAGCGCTGGAGCTGTTCCGCTTCCAGTCGCAGAACTGCGCCGTATATCGCGAATATATCGGACGCGCGGGCATAGACCCCTCGCAGGTGCGGCGCGCAGAGGATATTCCGATGCTGCCGGTCGAGCTCTTCAAACATGCCGACGTATACTGCGGCGACTGCCCGCCCGAGGAGGTGTTCACCTCGAGCAGCACGAGCGGCACGGGACTCTCGCGCCACCCGATGTTCAGCCTGGAGCACTACGAGCGCGCATTCACCGAATCGTTCCGCCGGTTTTACGGCGAGCCGTCCCGATACGGACTCTATGCCCTGCTGCCCAACTATCTGAGCCGCAAAGGTTCGTCGCTCGTATACATGTGCGACCGCCTGATAAAGGCCTGCGGCTCGGGCGGATTCTACCTCGACCGCTACGACAGGCTGCTCGACGATATGGCCCGCGACCCGAAGCCCAAGATTCTGCTGGGGGTGAGCTATGCGCTGTGGGAGCTGGCCGAGAGGTTTGCGCCCCCACTGAGCGACACGGTGGTAATGGAGACGGGCGGAATGAAGGGCCGGCGCGAGGAGCTGCCAAAGGAGGACTTTCATGCAATATTGTGCCAGGCATTCGGCGTGAGCCAGATACACTCCGAATACGGTATGGCCGAGCTGACCTCGCAGGCATACTCCTGCGGAGGCGGCATATTCCGCTGCCCGCCGTGGATGAAGGTATACATACGCGACATAAACGACCCCTTCGACCATCTGACAGAGGGCGCAAGGGGCGGAATAGACATAATAGACTTGGCTAACTGCCGCTCGTGCGCATTCATATCGGTGCAGGACACGGGCCGCTGCTTCGGCGACGGTTCGTTCACCGTAGAGGGACGCATAGACCGGAGCGACATACGCGGATGCAACTTGCTGGTACAATGAAACGACTGTTGAGATATGCCGCACTGGCGGCCTGCATGCTGATGGCGGCCTGCAACCGGAGCGCACCCAAGGACGAGGTCGTGGCGGCGCTGCTGGAGCGCATAGCGCCCGGCTCGTCGCACAAATTCATCATCGAGCGCATAGAGGGCGACAAGAACGGGGTCTTCGAGATAGAGGGCCGCAACGGCAAGGTGGTCATTCGCGGCAGCGACACGCCAGCCATAACGGCCGGAGTGCACCACTATCTGAAATATTGCGCCCATGCATCGCTGTCGCGAGACTGCATGACCGCCCATCTGCCCGAAAAACTGCCCGTGCCCGAGCAGAAGATTCGCCGCCAGTCGCTGGCAAGGTACCGTTATGCTTACAACTACTGCACATTCTCATACTCGTCGGCATTCTGGGGTTGGGAGCAGTGGGAGCGCGAAATAGACCTCATGGCGCTGCACGGAGTCAACATGCCGCTGATGACGGTGGGAACCGAGGCCGTATGGCGCAACCTGCTGCTCAGGCGCGGATATGACGAGACGGCCATAGGCCGCTTCATAGCCGGCCCGGCATTTCAGGCCTGGTGGCTCATGGGCAACCTCGAGGGCTGGGGCGGCCCCTGCAGCGCAGAGTGGTATGCCGACCGCGAGGAGTTGGCAAAAAAGATACTCGCACGCATGCGCGAGCTGGGAATGGAGCCCGTGCTGCCCGGATATTACGGCATGATGCCCTCGGACACGCGACAGCGAACCGACCTCGACGTGACGGGTACGGGCGAGTGGTGCGGATTCACCAGGCCCCTCTTCCTCAAGCCCGACGACGAGCACTTCGGCGAGATTGCCGACCAGTACTACGAGGAGTCGGAGAGACTCTACGGCTCGGCGCGGTTCTACTCCTGCGACCCGTTCCACGAGGGCGGCTCGACAAAGGGCGTCGACCTGGCAGCCTCGGGACGTGCAATACTCGGGGCGATGAAACGCCGGCGCGAAGATGCCGTGTGGGTGCTGCAGGCCTGGCAGAAGAATCCCCAAAAACAGATGATAGATTCGCTGCCGCCAGGCGACATAATCATACTGGACCTGTTCAGCGAGTCGAGACCCCAGTGGGGAGAACCCTCGTCGGTGTGGCACCGGCCCGGAGGATTCGGCCGCCACGAGTGGATATACTGCATGCTTCTGAACTTCGGCAACAACACGGGCCTGCACGGCAAGATGGAGTATCTGGCCGAGGGGTTCCGCGACGCGATGGCGAATCCGCAGGCCGGAGCCACGCTCGCAGGTACCGGAATGACGGCCGAAGGCACGGACAACAACCCGGTGATGTATGAGATGCTGGCCGAGCTGCCGTGGGGCGAGGTTACAGACAGCCGTCAGTGGCTGCGGGACTACTGCCGAGGCCGCTACGGCGCAGACGACAGCCAGGTGCTGGAGGCATGGCAGCTGCTGGCCCGCTCGGTTTATGGCTGCCCAAAGTCGTCGACGCAGGAGGGCACAAACGAGTCGGTCTTCTGCGCACGGCCGGTGCTCAACTTCCGCCAGACATCGGCATTCTCGGGCACGCGCCAGTACTACGACCCCGAAGAGGTAATCGAGGCGGCGCGAATAATGGTCGCGGCGGCCGGCAGATTCGGCGGCTGCGAGCACTTCGCATACGACTTGGTAGACATAGTACGCCAGGCCGTGGCCGAACAGGGGCGCATTCAGCAGAGAGCCGTCGCGGCGGCATTCCGCAGAGGCGACCGCGAAGCCTTCGCGCGCGAGGCGGAAAGGTTTATCGCTCTGATAGATATGCAGGACGAACTGCTGGGAACGCTTCCGCAGTTCATGCTCGGAACGCACATAGCTCAGGCACGGGCTCTGGGTCACAGCGACAGTGAGCGCGCACTGCTCGAATGGAACCTGCGGGTGCAGATAACAGCATGGGGCACGCGGCGCGCGGCAGACGAAGGCTTGCTGCGCGACTATGCCCACAAGGAGTGGAACGGTCTGCTCGGCAGCCTCTACCGCCGCCGCTGGCAGGTGTGGTTCGACGCCATGGCCCGCCGCATGGAGGGTGAAAAGGTCGCACCGATAGATTTCTATGCCATGGAGGAGGAGTGGTCGCGCGGCACGGAGAGCTATCCGTCAGAGCCGCTCGCCGACCCGGTGCAGACGGCGACGAAGATTATGGAACGGCTTCGAAACGAGTATCGGCCGGACAAGGCAACGAATTGACAACTACGAAGATATGAAACAACTCTTATGGGCCCTGGCGGCAGCTGCCGCAGCACTTGCGGCCTGCAACAAAAGCGAAATAATCACAGTCGATGACAAGACTCCCTTGTGCAAAGTATACGAATACACGCCGGCGCCGGGGCAGTTCATAAACGAGAACTTCACGGCCAATACCCCCGCCGAGGCGTGCGCATGGGCCGAAGGCCGCCTCAACTCGAAAAGCCTTGCGGCATACGTGTCGCTCGGAGGATTCGGCGGTTACATAGTCGTCGGATTCGGCGAGCCGATACCCAGCGGCGGCGCGGGCGTGAAGGATATAGAGATTCTCGGAAACTCGTTCGACGGAAGTTCGGAGCCGGGCATAGTGTGGGTCATGAGAGACGACAACGGCAACGGAGTGCCCGACGATGTGTGGTATGAGCTGCGCGGCTCGGAATACGACTCGCCCCAGACGATATTCGGATACGAGGTGACATACACCCGCCCCGAAGAGGGTCAGCCTGTGGCATGGCGCGACAACCTCGGCGGCGAGGGGACCATAGACCGCATGACGCAGCATAGGCAGGAGTACTACCCCGCATGGATCTCAAACGACAGCTACACCCTGCGCGGCACGCGGCTGCCCGACAATGTGAGGCTCGACCCCGACATGAGCACCGACGGGAATCCATACTGGGTGCGCTATGCTTTCGAATACGGATATGTCGACAACGAGGGTTCGGACGCCGGACGGTTCAGCATAGCCGATGCGGTGGATGCCTCGGGAGCGCCTGCCGGACTCGAGAGGATAGATTTCATAAAGATACAGACGGGTGTAAACTCCAAGAGCGGCGCCTTGGGCGAGGTGTCGACCGAGGTGTGCCGCGTAACCAACCTGCACGCACGCTAAGGCACCGGGTCGTGGCCGTGGCCGCCCCACGGGTGGCAGCGCGACAGCCGCCGCAGAGTCAGCCAGAGGCCCTTCAGGGGTCCGTACTTGCGCAGAGCCTCGAGCGCATACTGCGAACATGTGGGAGTGAAGCGGCACGACGGAGGCGTGAGGGGCGAGATGCAATGGCGGTAGAAGTGCACGCAAAGGATGAAGGGCAGCGCCAGAATGCGCCTAAAGAGCGCCGGCAATCTGCGAAAGAACTCTCTTGACTGCATCTTCGATACGTTTGTATTCGACAACATCCTTTACAGAATATATAAGCGCCAGATCTATCGGCGTCGTGCGGACGGCGTGCAGCAGCGTCTTGTTGAGGCGGTAGGCCTCCTTGGTGCGGCGGCGCAGCAGGTTGCGCTTGTTGGCCCGCTTGTGGAAGCGCTTGGGAACCGAAAACAGCACCCGCGCGTTGCGGGGTGCGGCATCGGCGTCGCCGGCAGTGACGAATATGTATCTGAAGGGATAGACGAAGCCGCCGCGACCCTGCTCGAAGAGCCGTTTCAGCGCACCGCTCGTGCGCAGCCTCTCGTCGCGCGGCAGAGTCGCATCCATGCCGCTATTTTTTCGTTGCGGATTCCGCAGGGCGCTGAACGCGGCTGCGCTTGGCAAGACGGTTGGCCTGCGTGCGGACGAACTCCTCCTTCTGGTGGTCGACGGTGTAGCGTATGCCGTCGACGGTCTCGCCGCGGTTGAGTTTGCCGAGGTAGAGGTCGATGGCCTTGGCCATGGAGGGAGCCTCGGGCGTGGGAGCGTTGGCCTTAACGTCCAAGCCGGCCTCGGTGGCTGCTCGCAGCGTAGCCTCGCCGAAGACCGCCACGGAGGGCAGATTATCAGAACCGAACTTCTCGACCAGAACAGCCACATCCGAAGGCGAATAGAGCGCTACGACCGCAAAACTGCTGATGTCCAGACCCGCAGTGTCGGCAGCTACGGTGCGCGCGAAAATCACGCGGTCGGCCGAGAGGTGGAGCCTGTCGAGCGCCTCGGGCAGCTCGGGTTTGTAGGGCTCGCTCAGCGCCAGGATGAACTTCTCCTCCTTGTGTTTGATTATCAACTCGAGGAAATTGGTGAACGAGCCGTCGGCGAAGGATATCTTGCGCTTGCGGTAGACTATGTATTTCTGCAGATAGAGAGCTACGGCCTCGGTCTGGCAGATATATTTCATAGTTTCGGGCACGGTGATGCGCGCCTCCTCGCAGATGCGGAAGAAGCTGTCGACGGTCGTGCGCGAGGTGAATATTACGGCGGTATGGTCGAGAATTTCGACTCGCTGTGCGCGAAATTCCTTGAGCGAGACCCCGACAACCTTGATAAGCGGATTGTAAACGATGTCGGCGTTGTGCTTCGAGACAAGCTCGTAGAACGGCGACTTTTCAACGGCAGCCGGCTTTGGCTGCGAAACCAGAATCCTGTTCACTTCTTTTACCCGATTAACCTTTCGTCAGGCGTCCGGTCATGCTCTGGAGGCGAGCAGGCAGAACAGCGAGACGGGGAAAATTTCAACGGTGCAAAGGTACAAAATCCAATGCAAAATCGAAACTTTTTTGGAGACAAACAGCAAAATGGTCTCGCGCAGAAACAAAACCGCCACAAATGCGACCGACAGCGCCGTGAGCACCGCAAGCGGCAGGCTGCGGCCCGAAAGATGAAGCGCATAGAGCAGAAGCAGCGGCGTAGAAAGGAGCACCAGCAGCCGGAAATAGAGCTTGCGAAGATACAGAAGCGACGAGACGAACGACTGCGAAACGGTTATGCTGCCCGTGAGCTTAAGAAGACCCAGCTGAAAGAGTCCCGTCAGACGAAACAGCACGGCCGCCGCAGGCACTGCCCACGCTGCCGCATAGGCCGGAATGGAGCCGGTGATTTGCACCGAAACGATATCGCCGACAAGACGCACGACAAGGATGCCGGCAAACAACGAGCCGAGAAGCATCTCGAGCCAGTGGAAGCGCGACGGCTCGCTGCGATGGGAGTACATCTCCTCGCGGCGGCTGCGGTCGGCCGAAAAGATGCGCGAGAGTATGCCCTGCAGCATCTTGGGTCGGCGATAGAGCGAGAGCATGTAGAGCAGCAAAAGCAGCAGTGTGAATATGTGAAACAGCGGCGAGCTGGTCAGCGCATCGGTCAGAGGAGCCGCTCCGCCGGTAATGGAGGCGGCCTGGACGGCGACAGGCTGCGAGGCCGAACCGAAAATAGTCTCGGGAGAAACAAGCGTCAGAGGGTCGGCGGCATGCGCGCCCAGGCTGCGCCGGATGACGGCTTGCATGAACGGGCTCATTTGTCGAACGAACGTTTTAGGGTTATGCGTATGGTCGTGCCGCGGCCCGGCTCGGAATCGACCACGGCGATGCGGCCGTGGTGGTAATCCTCGATTATGCGGCGCGAGAGCGACAGGCCCAGGCCCCAGCCGCGGGTCTTGGTCGTGAAGCCGGGTTCGAAGATTCGCTTCCAGCGGCTCTTGGGTATGCCCTTGCCGGTATCCTTGACGTCGACGGTCACGGTATTGTCGTCGCTGCCTATCATGACGTTGATGGAGCCGTGGCCCTGAAGCGCGTCGAGCGAATTTTTCATCAGATTCTCGACCACCCATTCGAACAGCGCGGCGTTGATGTCGGCATGCACGGGAGCCATGGCCAGGCCGTTGTAGTCGAGGGTCACATTGCGGGGTATGCGCTTGCGGAAGTACATGACCGACTCGCCCACGGCTTCGTTGATGTTGGCCGGCGAGAGGGGCGTCTCGGAGCCGATTTTCGAAAAGCGGTCGACAATCTTCATCAGGTGGGCCAGGTCCTTGGCCATCTCGTCGACGGCCGACTTGTCGACAGGCTGGTCGCGCAGGAACTCCACCCAGCCGAGCAGCGACGAGGTGGGGGTGCCCAGCTGATGGGCTGTCTCCTTGGCCAGACCTATCCACACGCGGTTCTGCTCGTCGAGCTTCGACGAGCGGAAGGCTATGAAGCCCAGGATGCAGAAAATCGAGATGACCAGAATCTGCACGTAGGGGAAGTAGTAGAGCGACTTGAGAAGGCCCGAACGGCCGTAGAAAATTATGTGGCAGTGGTCCGAGTTCCACAAGTAGCTGACCCTGATGGGCATGTTCTGCGAGGTGAACTTGTCGATGCGCCGCCGAAGCTTGTCGGGATTGCCGATGACCTCGTCGGGCACCATGTGCCACTGCAGCGGCGAGAGATTCTCGTCGGTGATGATGAAGGGTATGTTCTGGCGGGCGCTGATGATGTCGGCAAGCAGAGGGTCGGCCATGAAGTCGTTCAGAGCATCGCGGTTGGCGCGCTCCATGGCATGGGCCCACAGACCCACGTCGTGCTGCTCCTTCTGCTTGAGGCGGTGGGCCATGTCGTTGGTATAGAGCAGCGACAGGGCGCCTATGGCCACACCCGCACAGATTATGACTATGCGGTTGCGGAACGAGAGCGAGCGTCGGTTGGAGAGTGCCATGTGTGCGGGGTGTTGAGGAAGTTACTCTTCGGCTGTCTCGGGGGCGGCAGGGGCGAGCAGCGAGTCGTACTGCCGTCGGTCGCGGAGCAGTTCGGCGGCCCGCAGGACCTCCTCGTCGCGCACCATGGCGTACTCGGCAGCGCCGGCGGCATAGCTGTGGCGCAGCACGATGTCGTTGTTTATGGCCCGGATGATGTCGGCGCGGTAACGCTCCAGATTGGCGGCCATGTCGTCATGCAGCCCGGACTCGATGCTCTCGATGGCGGGCTTGAGGTCCTCCTCGAAGAGGTCCGACTCGGCAGCCTTGCGCAACATGTTGAGCGTATGGCGGGTATCGGACTCATAGGGCACTTCGCGGTCGGCCATGAACCGGCAAAAAAGCTCGTAGTCGGCATCGGTAACCGAGAAGTTGCGGATGTCTATCTCGTCGGCATGGTGCTCCTTGAAATACTCGTCGCCGAAGTCGTCGATATGTCCCAGGGCGTAGAGGGTCATGGCGAAGCGGGCGGCATATTTCGGCTCGGTCTTCACGTCGGGCGTGATGCCTCCGCCGTCGCGCACGGTACGGCCGCCGGCCGTAAGGAACTCATGCGTGAGCGAGTCGGGCACGGCGCGCGCCGTGCCGTCGGCGGCATGTCCCGAGTAGTCGACAGCCTGCACGCAGCGGCCCGAAGGGGTGTAGTACTTGGCCGAGGTGAGCTTCACGAAGGAGTTGTAGCCCACGGGGCGCGTGACCTGAACCAAACCCTTGCCGAAGCTGCGCTGGCCCATTATCACCGCGCGGTCGAGGTCCTGGAGCGCTCCGGCGACAATCTCCGACGAGGAGGCGGTGTTGCCGTTGATGAGCACCACAACGGGCACCGAATCCGCAACTATGGGCTCGAATTCGGTGCGGTAGCTCTTGTTCGACGAGGCTGTGCGGCCGCGCATGCTGACGACCTCGGTGCCCTTGGGCACGAACAGCGAGATGATTTTCACGGCCTCCTGCATGATTCCGCCGCCGTTGCTGCGGTAGTCGAGCACGATGCCCCGCAGCGGCTGCTCCTTCTGAAGGCGCACGATGGCGTTGCGCATCTCGACGTAGCAGTCCTCGATAAAATCGGCGTGGTGGATGTAGGCTATGCCATCCTCGATGAAGCCGGCATAGGGTATGCCCGGCACGGCAATGCGCTCACGGCGCATGGTGACCGTCTCGGTGGCGCCGCCAACGAGCTTCTCGACCGTAACCCGGACCGTCGAGCCCGGGTCGCCCTTCAGGCGGCGGCTCACCTCCTCGGTGGTGAAGCCGCGGGCATCTTCGCCGTCGATGGCCGTTATCTTGTCGCCGATTTTCAGACCGGCACGGTCAGAAGGCGTTCCCTTGTAGGGCTGCGCGATGACCACATAGTCGCCGCGCTTGCGTATGAGCGAACCTACGCCGCCGTACTTGCCGGTGGTGAGCATCTCGAAATTGGACATGTTCTCCTCGGGAAGATACTCGGTGTAGGGGTCCAGGCTGCGCATCATGCCCTCGGCGGCACCCATGGCCAGGGCGTCGGTGTCGACCTCGTCGACATAGTGCACGGCAAGCTCGCGCATCATGTTGATGAGTATCTCCATGTTGCGGCCCAGGCCGAAGTCGTTGCGCGCGCCGAAGCAGAACACTGCGGCAGCTGCCGCGGCGACGCTCAGGGCGACGGATATTTTGACGATACGTCTCATATTCGATTGTTTTCTATTATTCTCTCAATTTTCACGGCCACGGGCACTGCCGCGCGGCGGATTCCCTCGATGATGAACTCCGGGCCGTTGCCGGTGACCGTTATCTCGTCCTCGCCGAGCAGACGCAGACGCGCCGCAAGCGTTGCAGCTCCGAAACGCATGAAACCCTCGCGCGATTCCTTCAGGCGGAAGCCGCTCTGCGCGAACGTCTCGACAATAGCCTCGCGGTGCTGCTCCATGTCGCCGGCCACGGTGCGACGCATGAACCCGATGAAGGGATATGCTGCCGACAGCAGCACGACGGCGGCAATCAGCACGGCTCCGCGCTGCGTGCCAAAGAGCGTGCGGCAAACTCCGTCAAGCGATGTGCCGCCCGCGCCGATGAGGTGCAGACCGAGCACCAGCACCACGCATAAAACGCAGAGAAAGAGGAAATATTTTACGGCTCGTCTAAGATTCTTCATTGCTAATTGTTTGTTAATTCTGAATTGAATCAGCCACCGCACGCATCAGCCACTCGGGCGTCGACGTAGCGCCGCAGATGCCCACCGACTCGGCTCCCTCGAACCATTCGGCCTGCAACTCCGAGGGCTCCTCGATGTTGTAGCTGCGGGGGTTGGTCGCATGGCACGCCTCGAACAGCACCCGTCCGTTGCTCGACTTGCGGCCGCAGACGAAGATGATGACGTCGAACCGGCGCGCAAACTCGCGCAGATGCTCCTCGCGATTCGATACGCGGCGGCAAATCGTGTCGTCTATGTAGACTTTTTCGGGGTCGGCGGCCATATCGCGCATGCGGCGGCCCAAAGCCTCGAACAGACCGATGCTCTGCGTGGTCTGAGACAGAAAATATATGGGCCTCGCAAAGTCTATCGCCGCCAAATCAGCCTCGTTCTCCACGACGATTGTCGGGCGCGACACCTGCCCCGTCAGCCCCACCACCTCGGCATGGCCGCGCTTGCCGAGAATCACCACCTGACCCCCCTCGTGCTCCATGCGCTCGTGAGCCTTCACCACGCGCTGCTGAAGCTTCGCAACCACGGGACACGTGGCGTCGACCACGCGGATGCCCAGCGTCTCGGCGCGGCGGAATGTGGTGGGCGGCTCGCCGTGGGCACGGATGAAGAGGGTGCGGCCGGCAAGATGCTCCATATCGTCGTGGGTGACGGTGTGCAGTCCGGCCTGTTCCAGACGCTGCACCTCCATGCGGTTGTGCACGATGTCGCCCAACGAGAAGACCTCGCCGCCCGTCTCGGACAATGCCCGTTCGGCCTCGGTGATGGCTCGAACCACCCCGAAGCAGAAGCCCGAATTCTTATCTATCTCGACTGTCATTGCTGAAGCTCGGCCATGCGGCTCTCGAACAGCTCGGTGAACCACTCCATCTGCTCCTTGACGGTCATATGGCTGTTATCCAACACCACGGCATCGTCGGCCTGGCGCAGCGGCGACACGGCACGCGTCATGTCGGCATGGTCGCGCGAACGGACGTTCTCCTCGATTTCCGACAGCGAAACCTCCATGCCCTTGGCTTTCAGCTCGTCATAGCGACGCTGCGCGCGCACGGCCGGGTCGGCTGTCATGAATATTTTCAGCTCGGCGCCGGGGAATACAGTGGTGCCGATGTCGCGGCCGTCCATAACTATTCCGCGGCGGCGGCCCATGCGTTGCTGCATAGCCACCAGACGGCGGCGAACCTCGGGAATGGCGCTCACGGCGCTCACGCAGTTGCTCACCTCGATGGTGCGGATGCGGTTCTCGGCCAGATCGCCGTTGACATAGATGTCGCTCGCGCCGCGGTGAGGGTTGAACCTGAAATCGATGGTCAGCTCGTCAAGCAGCGCCGTCACGGCATCCTCGTCGACGATGCCCGAGCTGATGGCTCCGCGGTCGAGGGCATAGAGCGTCACGGCGCGGTACATGGCGCCCGTGTCGATGAAGATGTAGCCCAGACGTGCGGCTATGGCTTTGGCAAAGGTGCTCTTGCCGCACGACGAAAAGCCGTCGACGGCTATGATAATCTTTTTCGGGTTCTCAGCGGACTGCATTGGGCAGGATGTTGATGAAGGTCGAAAGAATCGTGTAAACGCCGAGCAATCCGATGATTACTCCGGCTACATGGTTTATGGTCAGCAGGTGGCGCGGGCGGAAGCGGCGGCGGAAAAGGTTCAGAAGCAGCGCAAGCGTTGTCCACCACGCCAGCGAGCCGGCAAAGAAGCCGCCGATAATCAGCACGCTGCGGAATATGCCCGACAAACCCTGTGTCTCGATGCCCGAGATGTCGAAGACCGAGAAGAAGGCCAGCAGGTAGGGAATGACCATGATGAAGTTGGAGATGGTCAGCCAGAAGATGGTCACGAAATCCTGCCACAGGTTGCTCTTGCCCGCGCGGTTCTTGCGAATCTGCACAGCCGGGTTCTGCAGAAAGACGTAGACGCCGACCATGACCACGAATATTCCGCCCGTGACGCTCAGCAGATTGTGGTGCTGCTGGATGTGGGTGGACAGCATCGAGTAGCAGGTGAATGCCACAACGGCCATGACCGTGTCGGCGCACGCCACGCCAAAACCCGAGGCTATGCCCGAGCGGCAGCCCTTGCTCAGGGTGCGCTGGATGCACAGCACGGCCACGGGTCCGACCGTTATCGAGGCGGCCAGACCAACGCACAGACTGCGAAGCAGTATTGCAAGCGATTCTATCTCCATCGGGCAATGTCGTTCAAGATTGCAAAGATATGAAAAACAACCCGAATTTTCGCCTGCCAAAGCCGAAAAAAGAGCGCCTCTGCACCACGTACGGACAGACTGTTGATAAATTATTGATAAATATGCCTCTTGCCGCTGCGCGCCTAATGGCGCCGGCGCTATATTTGCACTGTCAATCCAAAAACATTATGGCCGACATCAAAAAAATAGGAATGGACATAGAACTGTCGGAGGAGACGGCCCAGGGCCACTACTCCAATCTGGCTATCATATCGCACTCTTCATCGGAGTTCATCATAGACTTCGCCGCGGTGCTCCCGGGAGTGACCAAGGCCCGCGTAAAGAGCCGAATAATACTCACTCCCGAGCACGCCAAGAGACTGCTCATATCGCTGCAGGAGAATGTCACGCGCTACGAGAGCTCGATGGGCAAAATCGAGATACCGAAGGCCCGCCCGATATCCGAAGAGTCGCCTTTTGGCGGCAAGCCGGCTTAAGAGGAGCAGGCATTTGAATTTTGAACCGAAAAAAGCTATCTTTGCATCGATTTACAAAGACAGCTTTTTTCTTTTATGGCAGACAACAGCATACTCGCACGCCTCGACGGCCTCAAACTCAAATACGAGGAGACGGGCCAGAAGCTCACCGACCCCGAGGTGATAGCCGACGTCAAGCAGTTCATACAACTCACCAAAGAGTACAAGGAGCTCGAGCCGATAGTCGAAACATCGGAGCGGTACCGCACCGCGCTGGCCAATCTGGCCGAAGCCAAGGACGTGCTGGTCAACGACAAGGATGACGAGATGCGCGAAATGGCGCGCATGGAGATTGCCGAACTCGAGCCGGCCATCGAACAGATGGAGGAGCGGATAAAGCTGCTGCTCATACCCAAAGACCCGCAGGACGACAAGAATGCGATAGTCGAGATTCGCGGCGGAACGGGCGGCGACGAGGCTGCGCTGTTCGCCGGCGACCTGCTTCGCATGTACTCCAAATATATCGAGTCCAAGGGCTGGAAATACGAGGTGACATCATTCTCCGAGGGCGCCGTCGGCGGCTACAAGGAGGTGGTAATGAAGGTCACCGGACAGAGCGTCTACGGAACCCTCAAGTACGAGTCGGGCGTGCATCGCGTGCAGCGCGTGCCGGCAACCGAAACGCAGGGCCGCGTCCACACCTCGGCAGCTTCGGTGGCAGTGCTGCCCGAAGCCGAGGAGTTCGACGTAGAAATCTCGATGAACGACATCCGAAAGGATATATTCTGCGCCTCGGGTCCCGGCGGTCAGTCGGTCAACACGACATACTCGGCTATACGCCTCACGCACATACCCACAGGCATCGTGGTGCAGTGCCAGGACCAGAAGTCGCAGCTCAAGAACTTCGACAAGGCTTTCGAGGAGCTGCGCACCCGTGTATTCAACCTCGAATACTCGAAGTATCTCGACGAGATAGCTTCGAAGCGCAAGACGATGGTCTCGACGGGCGACCGTTCGGCCAAAATCCGAACCTACAACTACCCGCAGGGCCGCATAACCGACCACCGCATAAACTACACCATCTACAACCTCGGAGCATTCATGGACGGCGACATTCAGGAGTGCATCGACCGCCTGATAGTGGCCGAAAACGCCGAGCGTCTGAAAGAGAGCGAGCTGTAGCAGCTTGCGGGCAAAAAACGATGGCCGCCACTTTCGAGTGGCGGCCATTGTTGTCATATGCCGGCCTCATCACTCGTCAGATCTGACGACAGGCTCCTCGACGAACAGCTTGACATTGTCGACATTGGTGCGGATTCGCAGCCACTGCATCAGCTTGTCGCGGTCGAAACCGTCGGCATGCAAAGGGGTGACGATGCACACGAGCATCGTGTCGACAGGCTCGCCGGCAGCATCGAACGATATGCCCTTGGTGAGCGACACGGTGCCCAAATCGTCGACGACAACGCCAGCCTCGCGCGAGATATCCTCGGCCGCCAGGTCCGAGAAGCGGTAGTGCTCAAGCTCGTGGCGCATCTCCTCGATGCGGCGGTTCTTCTCCTCGAGAAGCTCGACATAGCTCTGCTGCAACGACATCCAGTCCACATGGTCGCTGGCGCCAGCCTGGCGCACAACAAGTTCCACGCCGTCGAGACCGAAATTGTGCATCTGCGCGCGGGCATTCTCGATGACCGCATCGACCAGAGGCTCGCCCACAAGCAGCAGCTCGATGCGCGACGGAGTATCGCCGCTCGAATAGCGCGCCTTCTTCTCGATGACGCGCGTCTGCTGGAACTCGAAGACCTGCGAGACATACTTCTCGGCCTTGGCCTCGAAAACCGACACGCGAACCATGTGCAGACCGATGACAACGCTGGGGATGAAGACCACCAGGGTGGTGATGAGCATCAGACCCTTGACCTTGCGCTCACGAGCCTTGTCGACGAACACCTTGCGCTCGTACTTGAGAAAACGCACTATCAGGAACGATGCCATGGCGATGAACACCGTGTTGATGAAGAACAGATAGAGCGCCCCGAGGAAAAAGCGCAGCTGGCCGGTGGCGATGCCGAAGCCGGCCGTGCACAGAGGCGGAATGAGGGCCGTGGCGATGGCCACACCCGGAATGACGGTCGACGTGCGGTCGCGGCGCGACTGGGCCACCATGCCCGCCATACCGCCGAACAGAGCTATCAGAACGTCGTAAGCCGTAGGCATCGTGCGGGCCAGCAGCTCGCTGCTGTTGGCCGACAACGGCGAAATCATGAAGTAGCATGTCGAGGCCACCATGGCCACAGACATCATCAGCGCAAAGTTGCGCGCCGACTTCTTCAGAAGCTCGAAATCGTTTATTCCCAGCGCAAGTCCGGCTCCGATAATCGGGCCCATGATGGGCGATATGAGCATGGCGCCGATGATTACCGCCGGCGAATTGACGTTAAGACCCAGCGAGGCTATCATCGTGGCGAAAATCAACACCCACAGATTGACGCCGCGGAAAACGACGCCCTTGCTGATGGAGGCTACGACCTCGTCGCGCTGAGCCTTGTCCTCATCGAGGCTGAAACGGTCGCGCATGAATTCGCCCAGACGGTCGAACAGCGGATTTCTACGATTCTCTCCCATAATCAATAACTTAATGCACAAAAACATTCATCCGCCCCTCAGGCTAACCGTGCCGGAACCGCAAGCTGAAAGGGATGCGGAGCAGGCTTGCGGCAGCCTGTATCCGGCTGCCGCAAGCCCCGCCGCGGTTTAGTTGCCGCCGTTCATCTTGGCGCGCAGGGCCTCGATCTGCTTCTCGGCCTCGGCCTGCAGCTTCTCCGACTGCTCCTCGGCCTTCTTGACCAGCAGATCGCCGCTCTTCTCGGCAGCCAGCTGCGCCAGTTTGTTGGACGACTTGTTTATCAGATTCTCGCGCTGCTTCTTGGCCTCGTCGACCAGCTTCTGGCCGGCTGCGGCAGCCTCAGCACGCAGCTTGGCAGCCTGGCGCTCGAACTCCTCGTTGATGTTCTCGCTGCCAGTGAGCTTCTTCAGGCCCTCGTTCACGGCGTTGGTCACAGCCTCCTTGGCTGCCTCCTTGACGCCCAAAGTAATCTTGGGCGAGGAGAAGGTTCCGCCGATGTTGAAGCCTACGGTCGAGAGTATGCCGCCGGCAGCACCCTCGGGAAGAGCTATCTTGCCGGTGTAGTCGATGGTCTGGTCGAGACCCGTCGAACCCGAAAGGTTGATGTTGACGTTTCCGGCCTTGATGTCGAAGGGTTTGGTGCTCACGCGGCCGTCCTTGACGGTGAACGATATGCGAATATCCTTGACATCGGCCTGGCGGAGCTTGTCGCTGTTCAGAGCCTCGGTCAGCTTCTCGAGCGCCTCGATGTTGTGCAGGCGGATGTTCTGCGACGAAATCTCGCCCGAAGCCTGCAGGGTGTTGTAGACGGGCGACATGTCGCTGCCCAGACGGGTCGAGAGGTCGAGCTTCATCGAGTAGTCGCCGCCGGTCTTCTCGAACAGGGGCACAGCCTTCTTTATCATGTCCAGCTGGTTGAAGGTCTCGGCAAACGAAGCGTTGGCAATCGAGGCCGTGAGCTTGAGCTGCGGCGACGAGGGGTCGGACGTATCGTAGGTCGCGGGATATGCCGACACCGTGCCGCCGAAGGCCTTCATGGCCAGCTTCGAGACGGAGAGTACACCGTCGCGAACCTGCAGCGAGCCGGTAAAGTCGCTGATATCCATCTTCTGCAGCAGCACCTTGTCGAAGGTTGCCGCAAGCGACAGGTCGAGGTTTTTGGGTATGGCGGGAGCGCCCTCCGACGAGCTCTCCTCGGCTGCATCGGCAGCGGGCTCGGCCTCACTCTCAGCACCGGTGTCGATGCCGGCAATCTCGTTCAAATCCAACAGCTTGGACTTGAGCGTAAGCGAACCGTGGAGCACGTCGTCGCGCAGCGCATAGGCCATGTAGTTGGTCAGACGGCCGCTTGCCGACAGGTCGCTGCGGCCGATGCCTACGTTGAGCTCCGAGAGGGTCATGGCCTGCGGGTTGACCGAAGCGGCCGCACGGCTGATTTTCACCTCGGGCATGCCTTCGATTGCGGCGCTCATGCCCTCGACGGCAAAGGAACCCTCGGCCGAAATCTTCTCGAAGCGCTCGGCCTCGATGTCGGACATGCGGGCCGCAGCCTTCAGGTCGGCGGTAATCTTGCCGGCCAGAGTCATCGACTCGTCGAGCGGGTACACATCCTTGATATGTGCAAGGTCGACATTTCCGCGCGCCGAGGCCGAGAATGCCAGATCGCTGATTGGCGTCTCGACATGGAGCGAACCGGAGAGGCTGTTGCCGGCAAATGCTGCCGTGAGGCGGCTCACGTCGACCTTCGTGGCGTCGGCCGTGCCGCCCGGACCGTAAACGCGGGCGTCGATATTTATGCCGCTGACGCCCTGAGGCAGCGATGCGTACTTGAAGCTGCCGTTGTCGACCTTGAGAGTTATGTCGAATGCCGGCAGTATGTCGCCGCGCATCTCGCCCTTGATTTTGGCAGCCAGGGTCATGGCGCCGTCGGCCGTCAGGTTCTTGAAGTCGCGGGTGTAGAAGGCAGGCACCAGCGAGAGGATGTCGCGGAAGCCTACGCGCGAGGTGTTGGCCTCCAAATCGACGATGACAGCCTCGTCGGCAAGCTCGGCCGAACCGTTCAGGGTCAGCGAGATGTTATTGATGCCCAGCGTATTGTCCGACAGAACATAGCGGTTGTTCTCCAGGTCGGCCTCGATCTTGGCATCGAGGCTCGCAGCAACGCCCGGCAGCAGGGTCATATCGCCCGTGCGGTAGCGCAGGTCTGCGGCCGAGAGCTTGAGCTGCAGCGTGGTCTTCGAAGCCGACATGTCGCCCTTGAGCGAGAGGTTCAGGGGCGCGGTCGAGGCGTACATGCGCGTGGAGTCGTCGTCATAGCGCAAAGTAGCCTGCTCGATATCGAAAGCCTTGAGCGAGAGGCTGAAGGCCGAGCTGCCGCTCTCATCCTCGACAACCTCCTCGACATCGTCCGAGGCCTTCATGACATCCCAGTTGACCGAACCGTCGGCCAGCTTGTGTCCATAGACCGAGGGGCGTACGAGCAGCACCTTCGAGACCTCGAAGCCGTCGTCGCCGAACAACGACATGATGTTCACAGCCACCGAGATGCGGTCGGCCGCCACGATGGTGTCGCCCTCGAATTTGTCGACGCCCGTGAGCGTCAGGCCGCGCAGCTCGAGCGATGCGCTGGGAAAGCGGCGCAGCAGCGAGATGTCGAGCGACTCGAAGTCCAGCACGGCCTCGAGGCGCTTGTTGGCCTCTCTCTTGACGATTTCGCCGATTTTGCCCTTCAGGGCAATCGGAATGATTATCGCCGCGAGCAGCAGCACTGCAAAGAAGATGGCGACAATCTTTAACAACTTTTTCATCTGCAAATATTTTTAGAATTATTTTCCTCTTATGCCTTCCGTTGCGCGGAGCCTGCGTTATGCGGCGGCAACAGCGCGCATATTTTTGCAAAGGTAATAAATAGCATTCAATTTTACGTAACCTATTTTGCATTTTTACAACCATTTATTACATCTGCGATGCGTCGTGTTTTTTCATGCGAAACGAATCGAACGGCCCGTTCGGCCATGGCGCGCCGCGGCCTGCGCACCGTACCGGCAGAATGTCAGAAAGCCCGGCCACGGCCGGATTGCACCCCGGAAGCGCGCTTTTTTCGGCTGTAGCGCACCATCCGAAGCGCAAAAACAGCTCTCCGGGGCGCGAAGTTTGCCAAATAGTGATTATCTTTGTATAAACCGACGCTTTTAACTCTATGCGCAAACTGGTCATAATACCGACATACAACGAGAGCGCAAACGTCTCCAGAATGATAGACAAGGTGCTCTCCCTGCCCGAAGGGTTCGACATACTCATAGTCGACGACGGCTCGCCCGACGGCACGGCCGCAATAGTCCGCGAGCGAATGGCCGACTGCGGCCAGCGGCTGCACTTGATCGAGCGCGAAGGCAAACTCGGCCTCGGCACGGCCTACATAGCCGGATTCAAGTATGCGCTGCAGCAGGGCTACGACTATGTATTCGAGATGGACTGCGACTTCTCGCACAACCCCGACGATTTGCCGCGCCTGCTCGAGGCGGCCCAGGGCGGCTGCGACGTGGTGGTGGGTTCGCGATACGTGCAGGGCGTGAATGTGGTCAACTGGCCCATGTCGCGGCTGCTGCTCTCCTACTTCGCCTCGGTATACGTGCGCGTGGTAACGCGTATGCCCGTGCACGACGCCACGGCCGGATTCGTATGCTACTCGCGCCATGCGCTCCAGACCATCGACCTGGACGGGGTGCGGATGAAGGGCTACGGTTTTCAGGTCGAGATGAAATACACGGCCCACCGCCTGGGCCTGAAGGTCGGCGAGGTGTCGATAGTCTTCACCGAGCGCCGCGAAGGGGTCTCGAAGATGAACGGCGGGATATTCGGCGAGGCTTTCTTCGGAGTCATGAAGCTCCCCTTCCGCTCGATAAAGGCCAAAAAATAGAACCGCTGCAGATAAACACACAAAGGGCGTCGTAAAACGACGCCCTTTGTATTAGGTCCGGAAGACCTAATGCAGCGATCAGATCGTTAGTTCTTGGCGAAGAACTCCTTTACCTGGTCGTTCGCGATGATGCCCTCTTTGAACATGTACGCGCCGGTCTTGTCCGACTTCACCATCTTGATGCACTTGGTGAAATTCTTGCCGGTACCGGTTTTCAGTGTTGCGACTACTTTCTTTGCCATAGTGGTGCGATGTTATTTGATTTCGCGGTGTAAAGTCACCTTCTTCAGATAGGGATTGTACTTCTTGCGCTCCAGACGGTCGGGAGTGTTCTTCTTGTTCTTGGTCGTAATGTAGCGCGACATTCCGGCCACTCCGCTCTCTTTCTGTTCGGTGCACTCGAGGATGACCTGAACTCTGTTACCTTTTTTTGCCATAAGTCAAAAATTTTTTAGTAGACCTTTTTCGGTGCGACTGCACTCTTCAAAGCAGCGGCCAGACCGTTCTTGTTAATGGTTTTCATTCCGGCAGCCGATACCTTGAGAGTAATCCAGCGGCCCTCTTCCTCCGACCAGAAACGCTTGTTTTTCAGATTGGGGCTGAACTTGCGCTTGGTCTTGTGGTGCGAGTGGGAGACGTTGTTGCCCACTATCGCCACCTTTCCGGTGATTTCGCAGATTTTCATTGTACTTTTGTTTTATTTCCCGGCACAACTCGCGCCAGGGGTTGCAAATATAGATATATTTTCGGTGATACCAAAACTCGCGCACAAAATAATATTTCAGCACGCACTGCGTCCGAGAGCTAATTTCGGAACGCCTTGACCACGCCCTTGACCTTCAGGACCGAGTGTACGAGCATGTCGACCATGCCCGTGCCGGGGACCTCGACCACCACCGTGCCGCGCACGGTGCCGTCGTTGCGCGAGGAGAACGAAATGGAGCGCATGTTAAGCTTCAAATCGCGGCTGATGACCTCCGTAATCTGGTTGGCGAGGCCCGAAGCGTCCTGCGCGATGATGGTTATCGACGCCCTGAAGGCTCCCTCGGCACGCGAGCGCCAGCGCGCCTCGATAATGCGGTAGGGGTACTGCTCGCGCATGCGAGAGGCGTTGGGACAGTCGGTGCGGTGGATTGTAACGCCCGAATTGATTGTAATGAAACCGAATACTTCGTCGCCGTTTATCGGGTTGCAGCACTTGGCCAGCTTGTACTCGATTTTGCTTATCGCATCGTCGATGACAAGCGCATCGCTCGACACCTGGCGCGGCGGACGGTTGGCTATCTGCTCGGCCTTGCGGCGCTCGGCTTCGGCAGCCTGCTGGCGGCGCTCCTCCTCGGCTTCGCCCGAGAGCCAGCGCGTGAGAATCTCCTTGGTCGAGCCGATTTCGATCTTCTGCGTGGCTATCATCTCGTAGAGCTCGGTGCCCGTGCGCAGCTTGAAGTGGCGGCACAGGTATGCCACGGCCTCGTCGATGGAGGTCTCTATCTTCCAGTTCTTCAGCTTGCGCTCGAACTCCTCGCGGCCCATGCGGGCATTCTTCGCCCGCTCCTCGCGCAGGTAGGAGCGTATCTTGCTCTTGGCCTTGGCGGTCACTACGATATTGAGCCAGTCGGCCTTGGGCGTCTGGTTCTTCTGCGTGAGAATCTCAACGATGTCGCCGTTGCGAAGCACCTCCTTGATGGGCACGGCGCGGTTGTTGACCTTGCCGCCCGAACATATCGAACCCAGCGAGGTGTGGATGTCGAAGGCGAAATCCAGCACAGTGGCCCCCTCGGGCAGCTTGCGTATGTCGCCGTTGGGGGTGTAGACGAATATCTCGCTGGTGGCCGGATGCGCATCGAAGCGCTGCGCCAGCGAGTGGGTCGTATCTTCCATCAGCTCGCGCAGGCGGCCCAGCCACATCTCCGACGTCTGGGCTCCCTGGTTGACGCCCTTGTAGCGCCAGTGGGCCGCAATGCCTCGCTCGGCAACCTCGTCCATGCGCTCGGTGCGTATCTGAATCTCGACCCATTTGTTGTCGCCGGCCGCCACGGTCGTATGGAGCGACTCGTAGCCGTTGGACTTGGGTATAGAAATCCAGTCGCGCATGCGCTCGGTGTTGGGCGTGTAAATATCGCTTATGAGCGAGAATGTCAGCCAGCAGAGGCGCTTCTCGGCCTCCTTCTCGCAGTCGATGATGATGCGTATGGCGAAGATGTCGTAGACGCCCTCGAAAGGCACGCGCTGCTTGCGCATCTTGGTCCAGATGGAGAAGATGGACTTGGTGCGGCTCTTGATGTGGTACTTCACGCCGTTCTCCTGCAGCACCTTCTCGATCGGCGCGATGAAGCCGGCGATGAAGGCCTTGCGTTCGGCCTCGGTCTCGGAGAGTTTGCCGGCGATGTGGTCGTAGTCCTGAGGCTCGAGATACTTCAGCGCTATATCCTCCAGCTCGCTCTTTATCGAGTAGAGACCCAGCTTGTGGGCTATCTGCGCATAGAGGTTGAGCGACTCCCAGCTCTTCTTGCGGTGCTTCTCGCGAGGGAATATCGCAAGGCTGCGCATGACCTCCAGACGGTCGGCCAGCTTGATGAGTATCACGCGGGGGTCTTCGGAGTAGGAGACTATCATGTCGCGGAAATCCGAAGCCTGCTCCTTGGAGACCTTGAGTTTTATGTCCGAGATATTGCACAGGCCCACGGCGATGCCCACGGCCTCGCGGCTGAACTGAGCCTCGATTTCGGCCGTCAGCGCGGCGAACTCGTCGCACGAAGCCTCCTTGTGGCATATGCGCACCACATCGTGAAGAATAGCCGCCACGGCCGAGTTGCGGCCGAGGCCTATTTCGGTGATTACGATGCGCGCCACGGCCACGGCGTGGTCCAGAAGCGGCGAACCGTCATAGCGGGTTCTGTCGCCGATGCGGCGGTCGGCAAACTCCAGCGCGCGCACAACCGCATCGCGCGTCACCGGCGAGAAGTTCATGTCGACGACCGCAAGCAGGTCGGCATATCTTGAAATGACATCCATCTATCCAGTCTTTATCGTGGCAAATATAGTAATTATCGCAAAAAACGCCAATCCGCACGCCTTAGATGCGGCCCTCGCTGTCGGGGTTGCGGCGGAAGCGGCGCAGCTGGTGGAAGAGCAGCACCGAGGCCAGCAGCGTGGCCGAAACATCGGCCAGAGGCATCGAGTACCACACGCCGTCGGTGCCTAAGCGCGGCGGCAGAAGAATCAGCAGCGGCAGCAGGAAGAGCATCTGACGCGTCATAGACAGCAGGATGGCCCGCTTGGCCTTGCCGATGTACTGGAAGAAGTTGCCGGCCACGATCTGGAATCCCACGAACGGGAACATCGTCAGCACGATTCTCATGCCGTGGCTGACGGCCTCGATGAGCTGGCCGGCATCGGCTCCGCCGTCGTCGCCGACGAAGAGCATGGCCACCTGCCGCGGGAAGAGGCGGCTGACGAGGAATCCGGTCGTAGTCACGCACACGGCGCACATGATGGTCATCTTCAGCGTCTTGACCACACGGTCGTACTGCTTGGCGCCGTAGTTGTAGCCAACAATGGGCTGCATGCCCTGGTTCAGGCCGGCAACCACCATGATGAAGAGCATCACCACTCGGTTGATGACGCCGAAGGCCCCTATGTAGATGTCGCCGCCGTGGTTTTGCAGCGCCTTGTTGACGAATATGACCACCACCGAGGCGCATATCTGAATCATGAAGGGCGCGATGCCTATCGACACTATGCCGGTGACAATCTTGCGGCGGAAGCGGAACACGCCTCGCTTGAAGTGCAGAAAACTTTCGGGGTTGAGAAAATGGTGCAGCGAGATGCAGAGCGCCGTGGTCTGGGCGATGACCGTAGCCAGCGCCGAGCCCCGTATGCCCCACCCCAGGACGAAGATGAACAATGGGTTGAGGATGATGTTTACGGCTACGGCCGTGAGCATTATGGCCATCGACTTGCGCGGGTAGCCCGAGGCGCGCAGCACCTCGTTAAGACTCAGATAGAGGTGCGTGATGACGTTGCCGCAGAGTATGACCTGCATGAAGTCACGCGAGTAGGATATGGTCGAGTCGCTGGCTCCGAAGAAGTAGAGTATGCGGTCGAGAAATGTCAGTCCCAGAATGGCGAAGACCACGCCTATGGAGATGTTGAGCAGCACGACATTGCCCAGAGTCTGCTCGGCGGCCCGCTTGTTGCCCTGGCCCAGGCGGATGGATATGATGGCTGCCGCGCCTATGCCCACCATGGCGCCGAAGGCGGCCGCCAGGTTCATCAGAGGCATGGTGAGCGCCATGCCGCTGATGGCAAGCGGGCCCACGCCGTGACCGATGAATATGCTGTCGATGATGTTGTAGAGCGACGACGAGGTCATCGCTATGATGGCCGGTATGGCATATCGTGCCAGCAGCGACGACAGACGGTCGGTGCCGAGCGAAAGAGGAGTTGCGGTGGTGGCGGTGTGTTTCATTGCGCCGCAAAATTACTAAAAAATCCGACCGGTTGTCTCCTTCAAAAACGACAGCGGCATCCCTGCAGAGAGATGCCGCCGAATGTCATGCACCGCGCGCTAACGTCGCTCGGCCTTTGCCAGGAAACACTCGATGGTGTTCTCCATCAGGCAGGTTATGGTCATCGGTCCCACGCCGCCCGGAACCGGGGTGAGCACCGAAGCCTTGGGCTCGACAGCCGCAAAGTCGACGTCGCCGCACAGTTTGCCGCTCTCGGGGTCGCGGTTGACGCCCACGTCGATGACAACAGCCCCCTCGGCTACCATGTCGGCCGTCACGAACTTCGGGCGGCCGATGGCTACCACCAGAATCTCCGCTCCGCGCGTCACCTCGGCCAGATTGGCCGTGCGCGAGTGTGCGATGGTCACCGTGGCGTTGGCGTCGAGCAGCAGCTTGGCCACGGGCAGACCCACTATGTTGCTGCGGCCGATTACCACCGCACGTTTGCCGGCAACCTCAACGCCGGCACGCTCGAGCATCTTCATGATGCCCTTGGGCGTGCAGGGCAGCACACAGGGCTGCTTCTGCCACAGCGAGGCTACGTTGAGAGGGTGGAACCCGTCGACATCCTTGCTCTTGTCGATGGCCGCAATGACTTTGTTCTCGTCGATATGCTTAGGCAGCGGCAGCTGAACCAGTATTCCGTCGACCGCGGCGTCGGCATTCAGTTCGGCGATAAGGGCCAGCAGTTCCGCCTCGGCGATGTCGGCCGGCCGGCGGATTGTGGTGTTGCGGATTCCGACCTCGGCCGCAGCCTTGGCCTTGCCAGTAACGTAGGATACGCTGGCGGGATTGTCGCCCACCAATATCACTGCCAGATGGGGCACACGGCCGTATTCGGCGGGAAATTCGGCCACTTGCCGAGCCATTTCGGCCTTCAACTCTGCCGAAAGCTCCTTTCCGGAGATTATTGTCGCCATAAATTGCTAATTTCTAATTGTTAATTGCTAATTCTTTATCGCCCAGTGGCCTATGTCGGTGCGGTGGAAGAGGTTGTCGCACTCGATGCGCTCCACATCGCGCAGCGCCGCAGCTCGCGCCTGCTCCAGCGTCAGGCCGCGGCCAGCAACGAAGAGCACGCGGCCCCCGGCCGTAAGCGTCCTGTCGCCGTCGGACTTGGTGCCCATGTGGTAGACGGTGCCTTCGCATCTGTCCAGACCTTTGATTTGGCAACCCTTTTCATAGTCGCCGGGATATCCCTTCGAGGCTAACACGATGCCCAGCACGGCGAAGTCGTGCCACTCGGCCTCGGGAAGGTTTCGACCCTCGGCCACGGCCAGGAACATGTCGGCGATGTCGCTCTTCATGCGCGGCAAAACCACCTCGGTCTCAGGGTCGCCGAAGCGGGCGTTGAACTCGATGACCTTCACTCCGTCGCGAGTCTTCATCAGGCCGCCGTACAAGACGCCTGTCAGCGGGCAGCCCTCCGAAACCATGGCGTCGGCCGTGCGCTGCATAATCTCGCGCAGGGCGAAAGCCTCGTCCTCGGCCGAGATGAAGGGCAGCGGCGAGTAGGCACCCATGCCGCCCGTATTGGGACCCTTGTCGCCGTCATAGGCGCGCTTGTGGTCCTGCGCCAGCACCATGGGGCGCACCTCGCGGCCGCTGACAAAGCACATAAGCGAGAATTCAGGCCCTTCGAGAAAATCCTCGACAACAACGCGGCCCTTGCCGAAGCGGTCGTCGAGCAGCATGTCGCGCAGCGCGGCATCGGCCTCGTCGTAGCTCTCGGCCACAACCACGCCCTTGCCGGCCGCCAGTCCGTCGTACTTAAGCACCGCAGGCAGCGGACGCGACTTGACATATTCGGCCGCCGCCTCATAATCCGAGAATGCGCGGTAGCCGGCCGTCGGGATGCCGTACTTCTCCATTATCTGCTTGGCGAACTCCTTGCTGCTCTCGATACGGGTGGCGGCCTTAGTGTGGCCGAAGATGCGAAGTCCCGCCTCGCGGAACGCATCGACCACGCCGACGGCCAACGAGGCTTCGGGGCCTACGACCGTGAGGTCTATGCCGTTGGTCTTTGCGAATGCGAGCAGCCCGTCGACGTCGGTATCCTTCAGAGGTACGCACTCGGCCTGCGCCGCGATGCCGGCATTTCCGGGTGCGCAGTATATTTTCTCGACCTTGGCCGAGCGCGCCAGCGCATCGACTATCGCGTGGCAGCGGCCTCCGCCGCCTATTACAAGAACTTTCATATAAGAGGTAATATCTTCTAATGCTTAAAATGACGCTCGCCGGCGAACAACATCGCGATGCCCAACTCGTCGGCCTTGCGAATCGAATCCTCGTCGCGCACGCTGCCGCCGGGCTGTGCGATGGCCGTCACGCCATACTCGGCGGCCAGCGTCACGCAGTCATCGAAGGGGAAGAATCCATCCGAGGCCAGCACCAGACCCTCCGTCACACCTGCCGCCTTTGCCTGCTCGAGCGCTATTCCGGCCGAGCCGACGCGGTTCATCTGACCGGCGCCCACGCCCAGCGTGCTGCCGTTCTTAACAACTACTATGGCGTTGGATTTCACATGCTTGACAATGCGCCATGCGAACGACATGTCGGCCATCTCGGCCGCCGAGGCGTGTTTCTTCGTCACGGTCATATCCTCGCGCAGCGCAACCGTGTCGACATCCCACTCCTGCACCAGCAGACCGCCGTTGACGCCGACCCACTGCTGCGGACGCACCGCCGAGGGCTCCATGCGCACCTCCAGCAGACGCAGATTCTTCTTCGCGCAGAGCACCTCCAGCGCCTCGTCGGTGAACGACGGGGCCATGATGATTTCGAGGAAGATGGGCTTCATCAGCTCGGCAACCTCCTTGGTCACAGGACGATTGAGAGCCACTATGCCGCCGAAAATGCTCACCTTGTCGGCCTCGTAGGCCTTGGTCCACGCTTCGACCGCATCCTTGCCCACGGCAGCGCCGCAGGGGTTCATGTGCTTCAGTCCGACGCAGAAGGGCTCCGAGAACTCGCGCACGATGTTCAGAGCGGCATTCGCATCCTGTATATTGTTGTACGACAGCTCCTTGCCATTCAGCTGACGAGCCGTTGCCAGCGAGTAGGGAACCTCGTCCGAAGTGCGGTAGAACTTGGCGCTCTGGTGGGGGTTCTCGCCGTAGCGCAGACTCTGCACCAGGTCGAACTCCAAGAACAACTTCTCGTTCAGACCGGCCGCGTGGCGCATGTAGCCGGCGATGCAGGCATCGTACTCGGCCGTATGTGTGTAGGCCTTGGCCGAGAGCTGCAGGCGCGTTTCGGGGGTCGTATTGCCGTTGGTGCGGATTTCGGCGATGATTTTTTCATAATCGGCCGGATCGCACACCACCGTCACGTCACGGAAATTCTTGGCGGCACTTCGCAACATCGACGGACCGCCTATGTCGATGTTCTCGACAGCCTCGGCCATCTCGACACCCTCGCGCTCGATGGTTTTGCGGAACGGGTAGAGATTGACGCAGACCATGTCGATGAACTCTATATCGTTGTCGCGCAGCGCCTGCAGATGGCTCTCGTCGTCGCGGCGGGCCAGCAGTCCGCCGTGCACTTTGGGGTGCAGGGTTTTGACGCGGCCGTCGCAAATCTCGGGAAAGCCCGTCACGGTGCTGATGTTGATTACCTCGACGCCGCTCTCTTCGAGCAGCTTCATCGTGCCGCCGGTGGCTATTACGTCCCAGCCGAGGGCCTTGAGATTTTTGGCGAATTCGACTACGCCCGTCTTGTCGCTTACGCTGATTAATGCTCGCATAAAAGAGTATTTAATTGCTAATTACTAATTGTTAATTAATTTGTTCACCGTCTCCGGGTAGAGCTCGTGTTCGACGGCGTGAATCATCGCCTCCAGCTCGTCGATGTCGTCGCCCTCGTAGGCGAAAGCACGCTGCGCGATGATGCGGCCGCCGTCCAGCGAGGCGTCGACATAGTGTATCGTCACCCCGAAGACCTTGACCCCGTATTCGAAGGCGTCGCGAATGGCATGCGCCCCTTTGAATGCCGGCAGCAGCGAGGGATGGATGTTGATTATCCGCCCGCCGTAAGCCTCCAGCAGCACATCGCCTATCAGACGCATGTAGCCCGCCAGACAGACCAGCTGCACGCCGCGCGAATCGAGCAGCGCGACGATTTCGCGTTCGAAGTCAGCCTTCGAGGCGTAATCCTTGGCCGAGAATACGAAGGTCTCGATTCCGCGCCGTTCGGCACGCTCTATCACCCGCGCACCCGGCTTGTCGCAGACCATCAGCACCGGCTCGGCGTCGATTCTTCCTTCGGCGCACGCCGCGGCTATGGCTTCGAAATTGGTGCCCGAGCCGCTGGCGAATATCGCTATCCTGGCAGCCATAACCTACTTTATTACAACGCCTTCCTCGTCCGTCACGCGGCCTATAACCGACGCACGCTCGCCGGCCGCCGTCAATATCTCGATTGCACGCGCAGCCTCCTTTTCGTCCAGCGCGATGACCATGCCGATGCCCATATTGAAGATGTTGAACATCTCGCGGTGCGAGACACCGCCGAAACGCTCCAGGAGCTTGAAGACGGAAAGTATCTCCCACGAACCCTCCTCGATCTCGATGCCCTGACCGTCGTGCAGGATGCGCGGAATGTTCTCGTCGAAACCGCCGCCCGTGATGTGGCTGATGCCGTGCACGTCGCAATTGCGGATAACCTCCAGCACCTGCTTGACATAGATCTTGGTCGGTGTCAGCAGTACCTCGCCAAGAGTTCTGTCGCCTGTCTCGGGATATTTGGCATCCAGCTGCAAGTCGTTGTCGGAGAGTATCTTGCGTACCAGACTGAAGCCGTTGGAGTGAACGCCGCTCGAGGCTATGCCCACCAGCACATCGCCAGCCTTGACCTTAGAGCCGTCGATGAGCTTCGACTTCTCGACCACGCCCACCGTGAAGCCGGCTATGTCGTACTCGCCGTCGGAGTACATTCCGGGCATCTCGGCCGTCTCGCCGCCCACCAGCGCGCAGCCGGCCTGGCGACAGCCCTCGGCTACGCCGCTGACCACAGCCTCGATTTTCTCGGGGATGTTGTGACCTACGGCCACATAGTCCAAGAACAGCAGCGGCTCGGCACCCTGCGCCAGCACGTCGTTGACGCACATGGCCACGGCGTCGATGCCTATGGTGTCGTGCTTGTCCATAGCGAAGGCTATCTTGAGCTTCGTGCCCACGCCGTCGGTACCGCTCACCAGTACGGGTTCCTTGACATTGAGCGCCGAGAGGTCGAACATGCCTCCGAAGGCTCCGATGTTGCCCATCACGCCCGTGCGGGCCGTCGATGCGACATGCTTCTTGATGCGGCGCACCGTTTCGTATCCGGCCTCGAGATTCACACCGGCCGCTTCGTAACTTTTTGCCATAGAAGTGTTTCCATTTATAAATCCAAAATCGCCGTTCGAGCGAAGATTTTGAATCTTGAATTTTGAGTTTTACTTGTTACCGTACAAAGCCGTCGGATAGCGGCCCGTGAAGCAGGCTAAACACAGCTCGCTGCGGCTGCCGGCCTTAAACAGCGCCTCCTTGGAGAGGAAACGCAGCGAGTCGGCGCCTATCGTGCGGCAGACCTCGTCGACCGAGCGCGACGAACTTATCAGCTCCTCGCGCGTGGACATGTCCACCCCGTAGTAGCAGGGGTCGGTAATGGGCGGGCTGGCGATTCGCATGTGCACCTCCGTAGCGCCCGCCTCGCGAAGCATGCCCACGATGCGCTGCGACGTGGTGCCGCGCACAACCGAGTCGTCGATGAGAACCACGCGTTTGCCCTTGACCAGACTCTTCACCGCCGAGAGTTTCATCCTCACGCCCTTCTCGCGCATGCTCTGCGACGGTTGTATGAAAGTGCGGCCGATGTATTTGTTCTTTATAAGGCCCATCTCGTAGGGTATGCCGCTCGCCTCGGCGTAGCCTATGGCGGCGCTGAGGCTCGAGTCGGGCACGCCGACGACGATGTCGGCCTCGACGGGAGACTCCTCCCACAGCAGACGGCCGCTCTCGCGGCGGAATGCGTGGACGTTGCAACCCTCGATGTCGCTGTCGGGACGCGCGAAGTAGATATACTCCATGGCGCACATCTCGTGACGCTTGTACTGCGAATAGTCGGAACTGCGGATGCCGTGGCGGTCGATGGTGACAATCTCGCCCGGCTCGACGTCGCGGATGAACTCCGCGCCGGTGACCTCGAGCGCGCAGGTCTCGCTGCTGATAACATATCCGTTGCCCAGACGACCTATCGACAGCGGACGCAGTCCGTATTTGTCGCGGCAGGCGTAGATGCGGTTGGCCGTCATAATCAGGAACGCGAAGGCTCCCTCGAGCATGTTCAGCGCATCGACAATCGACTCGATGCGCGGACGGTTGGGGCGGTTGGTCTCCTTCTTGATTAGGTGGGCGAGTATCTCGCTGTCGGAGGTCGACTGAAAGAGACTGCCCTTGTCTTCGAGGTAGCGCACCAGCTGCTTGGAGTTTACCAGGTTGCCGTTGTGCGCCAGTGCGAAGCCTCCGGTGTTGTGACGGAACAGGAACGGCTGCACGTTCTCGATGTTCGAACCGCCGGTGGTCGAGTAGCGCACGTGGCCTATGGCCATGTTTCCGCCGAGAGTCGCGAGGTTCTCCTCGTTGAAAATCTCGGTGACCAGACCCTCGCCTTTGATTCGGTGGAAATTGCCGTCGTCCACGCTGACTATACCCGTGCCCTCCTGACCGCGGTGCTGCAGCGCATGCAGGCCGTAGTAGACTATCGAGGCCGCATCTTCGACGCCGAAGACGCCGAAGACGCCGCACTCCTCATGCAACTCTCTGTCACTTGCGCCGTACATTCCTACTCGTCGATTTTCTGAAGACGCGCCAAAATCTCCTCGTAAGCCTCGCGCACGCGGCCCAGGTCGCGGCGGAAGCGGTCCTTGTCGAGCTTCTCGTCGGTGTCGGCATCCCACAGGCGGCAGGTGTCGGGCGAAACCTCGTCGGCCAGGATTATCTCGCCGTCGGAAGTGCGGCCGAACTCGATTTTGAAGTCGATGAGCTTGATGTTCATCTTCTTGAACATCTCGATGAGCACCTCGTTGATGCGGGCCGTCTGCTCATAGATGTGCTTCAGCTCGTCGTAGGTTACCACACCCAGAGCCACGGCATGGTGGTCGTTGATGAGCGGGTCGCCCAGCTCGTCCTTCTTGTAGCAGATGTCGAAGATGACGTTCGACGGCTTGAGGCCCTCCTCCAGACCCAGGCGCTTGGCCATCGAGCCGGCAACAACGTTGCGCACGATCACCTCAAGCGGAATGATGTTCACGCGGCGGCAGAGCTGGTCGCGGTCGTTGAGAGTCTCGATGTAGTGGCTCTTGACGCCTGCGGCATGCAGGTGGCGGAAGATGATGGTCGAGATAGCGCAGTTCAATTCGCCCTTGTGCTCGATGGTAGCCTTCTTGATGTTGTTGTAGGCCGTAGCCGCATCCTTGTAGTGGATAATGATTTTGTCATCGTCATCCGTGCGGAAGACCTGCTTAGCCTTGCCCTCATAGAGCATCTCCAGTTGTTTCATAGTGGTACTGAATTATATTGTTAATATTTACAAATTTACCTTATCGTCATACCGCCCTTCGGCCCACTGCCGGCAGAGGCTTCGGCGGCTACTTGCGTCGGAAATACCTAACCGCATTTTCGAAAATCGTCTGACGCTTCTGGCCGGCGATATTCTTGAACAGATTCTCGTCATAGCGCTCCGTGTGGCCCATCTTGCCCAGCACAAGACCGTCGGCGGAAACTATTCCCTCGATTGCATAGTAGGAGCCGTTGGGGTTGCATGGCGACTTCATGGTCGGCCGCCCTTCGGCGTCGGCATAGCGGAATGCCACCTGCCCGCGCTCGAACAGACGCCGCGCCACATCTTCGCGCACGACGAACTTGCCTTCGCCGTGGCTCACGGCTATCGAATGCAGCTCGCCGCGGCTGAAGCCCGCAAGCCACGGAGATGCCGTGGAGCAGACGCGTGTGGTGACAATCTGCGAGATATGCCGGTTTATGTCGTTGCGGAAGAGCGTCGGCGAGGTGCGCGTCACGCGGCCCAGGCCCTCGGCACCGTCGGGCAGCAGGCCCGACTTGATGAGCGCCTGGAATCCGTTGCAGATGCCCAGCACCAGACCGCCGCGCGCCGTGAGAGCCTTTATTGCGTCGACTATGCGTTCGTTGCAGAGCACGCTCGAGATGAACTTGCCGCTGCCGTCGGGCTCGTCGCCGGCCGAGAATCCGCCGCTCAGAGCCAGTATGTGACTGCGGCCGATGCCCTCGGCCATGCGCTCGATGGACTCGTTAACGTCGCTGGCCGCAAGGTTGCGGAACGGCTCCAGCTCGACCGTGCAGCCCGCACGGCGGAATGCCGCAGCGGTGTCGTAGTCGCAGTTGGTGCCAGGGAATACGGGTATGTATACGTGAGGCGTCTCGACAGCCTCGCCCGGATACTCTATCTTGCGCTCCACGTCGCACTCCTCGGCTTCGAAGTCGCCCACGGGCTGCGAATGGTCGGGATAGACGGTCGTATAGCGCTTGGTGTTGGCTTCGAGCAGCACATCCAGAGCTATGCGGCTGCCGTTTATTGTCACAGCCTTGTCGCTGCATGTGCAGCCGAGCTTTTCGGCAGCCTCGAAGTCGAGCGGGCCGGCAGCCTCGACGACAATCGAGCCGCACGAGAGGTCGAACAGGCCTCGTTCGTCCACATTCACCTCGGCGCCGATCTCGTTTCCGAACGACATCTTGGCCAGCGCCTCGGCCACGCCTCCGAAGCCTACGGCATATGCCGCCACGATGCGGCCGTCGGCGATGGCTTTGCTGACGAAGGCGAAGTTGCGTTTCAGAGCCGCCGTGTCGGGCATGCGGTTCTCCAGAGGGGTGTGGCGGATGATGTAAATGTTGTCTCCGGCCTGCTTGAACTCGGGGCTGATGACGCGGCGTGCATCGACCGTAGTGATGCCGAAGGCCATGAGCATAGGCGGAACATTGATGTCGCGGAACGTGCCGCTCATCGAGTCCTTGCCTCCTATGGACGGCAGGCCCAGCTCCTTCTGCATCTTCAGCGCACCCAGCAGCGCACCCAGAGGCTTGCCCCACGAGTGCGGCTCGCGAGTCATGCGCTCGAAATACTCCTGATACGAGAATCGCATCCTGTCATACTCCGCGCCGGCAGCTACTACCTTGGTGCAAGCCTCGACGACCGAATATGCCGCACCGTGATAGGGGCTCCACGACGAGATGAAGGGGTTGTAGCCGAAGGCCATGATGCTGGCCGTGTCGGTATATCCGTCGACGGGCAGCTTCTGCACCGACACCTGCGTCTCGGTGCGCTGCGTGCGTCCGCCGAAGGGCATCAGCACCGTCGAGGCGCCCACCGTCGAATCGAACATCTCGATCAGACCCTTCTGCGAGACGACATTCTCCTGCCACAGGCAGCGGCACATCTTCTCGCCGATGTCCGCACCCTCGATTTCGCGGGCGAAGGGGTCGCAGTTCTCGACGGCGGCGATGCGCGCCTGGGCATAGTGCCGGGCGCCGGCGCTGTCGATGAACGGACGGGCTATGTCGACTACCTTGCGGCCGTCGCAGTACATGCGCAGGCGGTTGGCGTCGGTGACGTCGGCCACGTGCGTGACCTCGACGTTCTCCTCGGCGCAGCAGCGGCGGAAAGCCTCTTCGTCCTTAGCCTCGATTACCACGGCCATGCGCTCCTGCGACTCGCTGATGGCCAGTTCGGTGGCATTCAGGCCGCTGTACTTGACCGGCACGCGGTCGAGGTATATGTCCAGACCATCGGCAAGCTCGCCGATGGCCACACTCACGCCGCCGGCACCGAAGTCGTTGGATTTCTTAATCATGCGCGTCACATCGCCGCGGCGGAACAGACGCGCCAGCTTGCGCTCCTCGGGGGCGTTGCCCTTCTGCACCTCGCTCGAACACTCGGTCAGCGACTGCGCCGTGTGCTCCTTCGACGAACCCGTAGCACCGCCTATGCCGTCGCGACCCGTGCGGCCGCCCAGCAGCAGCACTATGTCGCCCGCTGCGGGCGATTCGCGGCGAACCTTGTCGGCCCTCACGGCGCCGACAACGGCGCCGACCTCAAGTCGCTTGGCCGTATATCCCGGGTGGTAAATCTCGCGCACGTGGGTTGTGGCCAGACCCATCTGGTTGCCGTAGCTCGAGTAGCCGGCTGCGGCCTTGAGCGATATGACTCTCTGCGGCAACTTGCCTTCGAGAGTCTCCGACACAGGCTTGTAGATGTCGCCCGCACCGGTCACTCGCATGGCCTGGTAGACGTAGCTGCGGCCCGACAGCGGGTCGCGTATGGCGCCACCCAGACAGGTCGACGCACCGCCGAAGGGCTCGATTTCGGTCGGATGGTTGTGGGTCTCGTTCTTGAACTGCAGAAGCCACTTCTCGGTGCGGCCGTCGACATCCACGTCGACGAAGATGCTGCAGGCATTGTTCTCCTCACTCACCTCCAAATCATCCAGCAGACCGCACTTGCGAAGGTAGCGCGCACCAACCGTAGCCAGGTCCATCAGACAGACGCTCCTGTCCTCGCGCCCCAACTGGCGGCGCATGTCGAAGTAGAGGGCCAGCGACTGCTCGATATCCTCGCGGATGAATGAGTCGTCGACCTCGATGTCCGTAAGTTCGGTGGTGAAGGTCGTATGGCGGCAATGGTCGCTCCAGTAGGTGTCGAGTATCCTAAGCTCGGTCTCGACAGGGTCCCGGCCCTCGGCGGCGAAGTAGTTCACCACCTCGCGCAGGTCGTCGGCATTCATGGCCAGGCCATAGCGCTTGCAGAAGGGCGCCAGCTCGGCCTCGGTGAGCTGCGTGAAACCCTCGAGAACCGGCACGGGCTTGACCTCGGCGCTCTCGGCGTCGCTCAGAAGCGAGAGGTCCTTGACGCGCGACTCGACGGCGTTGACATAGTACTTCTCGACCATGGCCACCTCGTCGGCCGTGGTGTCGGCATCGAAGATGAGCAGGCGCGAGCTTCGTATGCGCACGTCGGCCGCAGGGTCTATCAGGTGCACGCAGTCGACGGCCGACGCGGCGCGCTGGTCGAACTGTCCCGGCAGGAACTCCACGGCAAGGAAGGGGCAGCCCCCCATGTCGCAGGTGTCGGTCACACTGTCGGTGACCACCTCGCCGAAGACGCCGAAGCGGCACTTCTCGAGCAGCTCGGGCGTGAATCCGAACAGGTCGTAGACGCTCACCAGACGCAGGTTGTGCAGGTGCAGGCCAAGGTTGGCATTAAGCTCGTTGCGGAGGCTCCGGGCCTCGACCCCGAATTCGGGGTATTTTTCAACATATATTCTGTAATCGGCCATAGTCCGTTATTGTTTTGCCGGCATGTCGTCCGGCTTGAAATAGTCGTTCCATACGGCATCGAACTCTTCGGCGGCGCGGCCGACGAAGGTTATATGCCCCATTTTTCGTTTCGGGCGGCACTCGCTCTTGCCGTACATGTGCACGAAGACGCCCCGACCGCCGGCTGCGGCTATGCGCTCTGCGGCGGCAACGTCGCGCCCAAGTATATTCTTCATCACCGCAGGCCCCTCGAGCGCAGGCTGCTGCAGCGGCTCGCCCGTAAGGTAGCGCACCAGCTCGCGGAACTGGTTGGTCGTGGTGCCCTCGATGGTATAGTGTCCGCTGTTGTGTGGCCGCGGAGCCATCTCGTTGAAGAGAAAGCTGTCGCCGCAGACGAAATATTCGATTGCCAGTATTCCCTCGTATCCGCACGAGGCCATGAAACGTTCGCTCGCCGCCGCTATGCGCCCGCACAGCTCCGACGACACGCCCGACGGCAGCACCGACAGATCGAGGATGCCGTCGCGGTGGATGTTGCGGCCCACGGGGAAAGTTATGCACTCATCGCCGCGGCGCACAGTCACGGTGCTCACCTCGCAGTCGAAGCGCACGAACTCCTCCAGTATGCACGGCACCGAGGTCAGGCCGACGGCCCTCTCCAAATCCTCGGCCGAGCCTATCACGCACTGGCCGTGGCCGTCATAGCCCATGGTGCGGGTCTTCAGCACGCACGGCATGCCCATCTCGGCGACGGCCCGTCGCAGCGAAACCTCGTCGTCGACGGCAGCAAAACGCGGCACGGGCAGCCCGTGTTCGGCGGCGTTGGTCTTCTCGCGCAGACGGTCCTGCGAATCGTATAACGGACGGTAGCCCTGCGGAATGTTGTAACGCTCGCAGAGCGGCACCAGAATCTCTCCAGGAACATTCTCGAACTCATAGGTCACGGCATCGCTGCGGCGGCACAGCTCCTCGAGGGCCGCCGCATCGTCGAAACGGGCCACGATATGCTCGTCGCAAACGCTGAAGGCCGGAGCATCCTCGGCAGGGTCGAGCACCACGGTGCGCACACCCAGCAGCCGCGCCTGCTCGGCTATCATCAGCCCCAGCTGACCTCCGCCTATGATTCCGATAGTTTTCATCTATGAAAAATTCAACAATCAGTAATTGGCAATGAGCAATTTTACATGTTCACAGTCAATTAATTACCAATTAAAGCTCAGCTTTCAGCACGTCGGCCGTCTGCTTGTCGCGGAAGGCTGCCAGACGCGCATGGAGCGCCTCGTCGCCGAGCGATAGTATGGACACGGCGATGAGCGCGGCATTCTTGGCCCCGTTGATGGCCACCGTAGCCACGGGCACGCCCGCAGGCATCTGCACAATCGAGAGCAGCGAGTCCAGGCCGTTCAGCGCGCGCGACTTGACGGGCACGCCCACAACGGGCAGGTCGGTCATGGCCGCAACCATGCCGGGCAGATGGGCTGCGCCGCCGGCGCCGGCTATTATCACGCCTATGCCGCGGCTGCGGGCCGACTTGGCATACTCGGCCATAAGGTCGGGCGTGCGGTGAGCGCTGACCACGCGCTTCTCGTACTCCACGCCGAACTGTTCGAGCGTCTCGACTGCCGCCGACATCACCTCCCAGTCGCTGGTGGAACCCATTATAACTCCGACTTTCATATCAAGCAATTTTTTAATTTCACTGTTCACCTACAACCCGTATCCGCAGAAGATAACTAAAAACCGCCATGACACGATGTGTCACAGCGGTTCGACCCTGCCTTACAGTCCGGCGCACGACTGCGCCTCGATATTAGCACCGCTCCGGCGGCACACATGCAAAAAGCCCGGCTTGCCGGCAGTCGAACGACTGGTTTGTCGCTGTCGTTCGTCTATGTGCGGATGCGGTTTCATATTCTTCGGTTATCCCCGCCGCAGCGGGGTTGCGGAACATGCTGCAAATGTAACTCTATTTGTCCTAAACACAAAATTTCGGCCCCACGAAATCGTCAAAACATATTAACAATATCTTAACAAACCGCCGTCTGTCACCTGACCGGCTCGTAGCGCCGCTCGCAGTAGGCGCAGCGGCACGCTCCGTCGTCCGTGCGGCGGAACAGCGGCTCGACATCCTCGGTCGACGATATGCAGCGGCCGTTCGTGCAGCGGATGCCCGAATGCGACTCGAGCGGCTCGGCGGCGGGCGCCTCTTCGCCAGGGCACTCTTCGGCCTTGCGCAGCAGCGTGAGAATGAGCGCCATACGCACGAACTTGCCATTCTCGACCTGGCGGAAGTAGGCCGCACGCGGGTCGGCGTCGACGGCCTGCGTAATCTCGTTAACGCGCGGCAGCGGATGCAGGATAATCATATCCTTCTTGGCGGCCGAAAGCTTCTGCGGGTCGAGCACGAAGCTGTCCTTCACACGGTTGAACTCCTCCTCGTCCAGAAAGCGCTCCTTCTGCACGCGGGTCATGTACAACACATCCAGCTCGGGCATGACCTCCTCCATGGTCGACACCTCGCGGTAGTCGATGCCATGCTTGTCGCACACCTCGCGGCGCATGTACTCGGGCAGGCGAAGCTCGTCGGGCGCGATGAGAATCACGCGCACACCCTCATAGCGCGACAGCGCCTTGATGAGCGAGTGCACCGTGCGGCCGAACTTCAAATCGCCGCAGAATCCTATGGTGAAGTTGTCCAGACGGCCCTTTTCGCGCTTGATGGTCAGCAGGTCCGTGAGCGTCTGCGTAGGATGGGCATGGCTGCCGTCGCCGGCATTGATTACGGGGATGCCCGCAAATCGCGAGGCGACCAGCGGAGCGCCCTCCTTGAAGTGGCGCATGGCTATGATGTCGGCAAAGCAGCTGATGACGCGCACCGTGTCGGCCACGGTCTCGCCCTTGGACACCGACGACGAGGCGGCGTCGGAGAAGCCTATGACGTTGCCGCCCAGCTCCATCATCGCCGCCGTGAAACTCAGGCGCGTGCGGGTCGAGGGTTCGTAAAAGAGCGTCGCGAGCTTCTTGCCGCGGCATGCGTCGCGGTACTTGTCGCGATCGGCTATGATGTCTTCGGCCAGCGAGATAATCGCACCGGTCTCTTCGACAGTCAGGTCGGTGGGTTCTATAAGGTGTCTCATTTCGATACAAAAATTCGCAGGTTTATCTCTTCATCCAGCTCTCGTCCGAGGGGTTGTCGCGGAACTTGAGAAGACGGGCCTTGTCGTCGTGGCGTATGTAGCCGTTGTCGGCCGCGACCTCGACCAGCGCGTCGAGATTCGACAGCGACACGTTCTTCACGCCGGCTGCGGCCAGGCGCTCCAGTCCCTTCTTCATGCCGTAGGTGAAAATCGAAGCCACGCCCAGCACCTCGGCACCGGCCTCGCGCAGCGCCTCGACCACCTCGATGCACGAGCCGCCGGTCGATATGAGGTCCTCGATGACCACCACCTTCTGACCACGCTCCAGACGGCCCTCGATTCTGTTCTGGCGGCCATGGTCCTTGGCGCCGCTGCGCACATAGCCCATGGGCATGTCCAGAATCGTTGCGGTGATTGCGGCATGAGCTATGCCGGCAGTCGAGGTACCCATCAGCACCTCGGCCTCGGGATAGTGCGTGCGGACAATCTCGGCAAGACCTGCCTCGACATGCTTGCGCACCTCGACAGCCGTAAGCGTCAGACGGTTGTCGCAGTAAATGGGGCTCTTGATGCCGCTCGCCCACGTAAACGGCTCCTCGGGGCGCAGGAACACGGCGCCGATCGAGAGCAAATCCTTTGCGATGAGTTTTTCCATAGAGGTTATCGTTTGTTTCATTTATCGTTGCAGGGCCCTGCGCAGCACGGCCACGGTCTGTTCATAGGTTATGCCGCCCTCGTGCACCTTCTGGTCGCCGATGTAGAAGGCCGGCACGTAGTAGTAGTCGTACCTGTCGGCCACATCGGCCTGTTCCGACTCCTCGACCATATCTATTTCGACCCGGGCGAGTTCGGGATATTCTTTCTGCGCCTGTGCGATATATGCCAGAGCCTTGCGGCAGAAAGGACAGTTTTTGAGGTAGAACAGCAGCATAGGTCAACATTTTAGCTTTTTCAGCCGCAGAACTCCGCCACGCAGCGGCGGTATGCAGCCACGGGGTCGTCGGCAGCCGTAATAGGACGGCCAACCACGATGTAATCGGAGCCTATCTCGCGGGCGCGGGCCGGAGTGGTCACTCTCACCTGGTCGCCCACATCGCCGTCGGCGAAGCGAACGCCGGGCGTGACGGTCAGAAACTCAGCTCCGCACGCCTCCTTGACCATGCCGGCCTCAAGGGGCGAGCAGACTACGCCGTCAAGGCCTGCCTCGCGGGCATTTCGGGCATAGCGCACGATGGTATCGTTGATGGTCGCGCCAATCAGAAGCTCCTGCTGCATGGTCTGCTCGCTGGTGGAGGTGAGCTGCGTGACGGCTATCAGCAGGGGACGGGTGCCGTCCTCGCGCGTCAGACCCTCGACGGCAGCGCGCATCATGGCCACTGTGCCGGCAGCATGGACATTGCACATATCGACATCCAGGCGCGACAGCACGGCCATGGCCTTCTTGACCGTGTTGGGTATATCATGCAGCTTCAAATCGAGGAATATGCGGTGGCCGCGGCGCTTGATTTCGCGCACAATCGACGGCCCCTCGGCATAGAAGAGCTCCATGCCGATTTTCAGAAACGGCTTGCGCGGCTCGTCGCGGAACAGGTCCAGAAAGGCGAAGGTATCTTCGGCCGACTTGAAGTCGCAGGCTATTATAACATCCTTGTTCATATGGCGTTACTTGTTTTGGTTAGCAATTCCTATGATATCCGACAGCCGCTCGATGCCCAGACGTTCCATCTCGACCGGCAGCGACTCGATAATCTCCTTGCAGGCGTAGGGGTTGCGCAGGTTGGCCGCACCCACCTCGACGGCCGTAGCTCCGGCCATCATCATCTCTATCACATCGCGAGCCGTCTCCACGCCTCCGCAGCCGATGACCGGCACCCGACATGCGTCGGCCACCTGCCACACCATCCGCAGCGCAACGGGAAATATCGCCGCGCCTGAAAATCCGCCCATCGTATTGGCTATGACGGGCCGGCGGCGCTGGGTGTCGATGCGCATGCCGAGCAGCGTGTTTATCAGGCAGATGCCGTCGGCACCGGCATCCTCGCAGGCGCGCGCTATGGCAACCACGTCCGTGACGTTGGGGCTGAGTTTTATGTAGACCGGTTTGTCGGTCACGGCCTTGACGGCTGCCGTCACCTCGGCCGCATGCACGGGGTCGGTGCCGTAGCTCATGCCGCCATGCTTGACGTTGGGACACGAGACGTTGACCTCGATGAGTCCCACCTGCTCCTCGCGGCCCAGGCGCTCGGCGCAATGGGCATATTCGTCGACCGAGAAGCCGCTGATATTGGCTATGACCCGCTTGTTGAATACGTTTTTCAGTCGCGGCAGCTCGCGTTCGATTACCGCGTCGATACCCGGATTCTGCAATCCCACGGCATTGATTATGCCCGACGTGCACTCGGCGATGCGGGGCGTGGGGTTGCCGAAGCGAGGCTCGCGCGTGGTACCCTTGAACGAGAAGGTGCCCAGAATGTTTATATCGTAGAACTCCGCGAACTCGGCGCCGTAGCCGAATGTTCCGCTTGCCGGAATCACCGGATTGTCCAACCGCCAGCCGCTCAATACAACAGAAGTATCCATATTAATTAGCAATTAGAAATTAATAATTAGTAATCGTATGTAATTACTCATTACTAATTGTTAATTATTAATTCGTCCCGCCGGAATACCGGGCCCTCCTTGCAGATTCGTTTGTAGCCGCCGTCAGCCGTCTTGCACGAGCAGCCCATGCAGGCGCCGAATCCGCAGCCCATACGCTCCTCCAAGCTCAGTTCGCCGTCGCAGTCGGTCACCGAACACAGTGCACGCAGCATCGGCATGGGTCCGCAGGCGTAGAAGTAATCGAAATCGACTCCATTCAGAGCGTCGGTGACGAAGCCCCGCACACCCGCCGAACCGTCGGCCGTGGCGATGATGACCTCAACGCCCAGCGCACGGAATTCGTCGGCATAGAATATCTCGGATGCGGTGTTGAAGCCGAGAACGGCCGTCGGGCGTGCGCCCGACTCGAGCAGTCGCCGCGCAAGCATGTAGAGCGGCGGCACACCGACGCCTCCGCCAACGAGCAGGGGACGCTGTACACCCTCGTGCAACGAGAATCCGTTGCCCAGACCCGTCAGCAGGTCGAGCTCGGCGCCGGCCTTCATGCGGCTCATGTCGGCCGTGCCGTCGCCGACAACCTTGTAGATGAGCGTCAGGCGGCCCGGCTCGCAGTCGCAGACCGAGATGGGCCGGCGCAGGAAACGTCCATCCAGTGCGATGTTGACGAACTGCCCCGGCCGCACGATATACTGCGTGTCGCCCGCAAGCACCATGCGCCATACCGCCGCCGTAAGGGGTTCGTTGGATTCAATGGTAAATGTTCCGCGTTTATACATAACAGGTCAAATCTTTTTATTCGGCGTCGATGGTCGATACGTTGAACGTAATCTCCTCCAGCACGTCGAGCAACACCCTGACAGTCTCCAGCGCCGTGAATATCGTCACGTTGTTTTCGACCGCCGCGCGGCGAATCTCGTAGCCGTCCAGGCGCGCCTTATGGCGGTCGATGTCCACCACGTTGATAACGTAGTTGACATGTCCCTGGCGCAGCGAGTCGATAATCTCGGAGCTGCCGTCGCGCAGCTTCTTGCGGGCGCGGGTTCGTATGCCGTGCTCGCGCAGGAAGGCCGCCGTGCCGGTCGTGGCCTCGATGTTGAAGCCCAGATCGTAGAAGCGGCGTATGAGAGGCAGGGCATCCTGCTTGTGCGTGTCGGCTATGGATACCAAAAGCGTACCGTAGTTTGCAACAGTCATGCCCGACGACTGCAGCGCCTTGTAGAGGGCTCTGGTGAGTTTGCTGTCGTAGCCTATGGCCTCGCCCGTCGACTTCATCTCGGGCGAGAGGTAGGACTCCACTCCGCGAATCTTCGAGAACGAGAAGGCCGGAGCCTTGACGAACCAGCGCTTCTTCTGCGGCGCGACCACATCGGTTATGCCCTGCTCGCGCAGCGAGTGGCCCAGCATGACCTGCGTGGCGATGTGAGCCATAGGCACTCCGGTCGACTTCGAGAGGAAGGGTACCGTGCGCGAGGAGCGGGGATTGACCTCGATGATGTATATCTCGTCGTTGTCGTCGCAGATGAACTGTATGTTGTACAGACCCACGATGCCGATGCGAAGACCCAGACGGACCGTGTAGTCGATGATTTTGCGCTTGGCCTCCTCGCTGACGCTGAATGTCGGGTAGACGCTTATCGAGTCCCCCGAGTGGATGCCAGTCTTCTCGACATGCTCCATGATGCCGGGGATGTAGACATCCTTGCCGTCGCAGATTGCATCGACCTCCAACTCCTTGCCCATGATGTAACGGTCGACCAGCACCGGCGAGTCGGTGTTGACCTCGACGGCCGTCTGCAGGTAGTGGCGCAGCGACTCCTCATTGCCCACGATCTGCATCGCACGGCCGCCAAGCACGTAGCTCGGACGCACCAGAACCGGGTAGCCTATTCGCGTGGCGGCCCGCACGCCCGCCTCGATGTCGGTCACGGCCTCGGCCTCGGGCTGCGGAATGCCCAGCTCCTCCATGATCTTCTCGAAACAGCCGCGGTCCTCGGCGTTGCGGATGGCATCGACGTCGGTGCCGATGACCTTCACGCCCAGCGCAGCCAGCGGAGCCGCCAGGTTGATGGCCGTCTGTCCGCCCAGCGAGACCACGATACCCTTGGGCTTCTCCAGATGGATGACGTTCATCACATCCTCGACAGTCAGCGGCTCGAAGTAAAGCTTGTCGCTGGTCGTATAGTCGGTCGAGACGGTCTCGGGGTTGTTGTTGATGATGATGGCCTCGTAGCCCGCCGCACGGATAGACCATATCGCATGCACGGTCGAGTAGTCGAACTCCACTCCCTGGCCGATGCGGATGGGGCCCGAGCCCAGCACCACGATCTTCTCGCGGTCGCTGACTATCGACTCGTTCTCCTGCTCATACGTGGAGTAGAAATAGGGCACGTATGACGAAAACTCGCTGGCGCAGGTGTCGATCATCTTGTAGACGGGGAATATGCCGTTGTCGCGGCGCATAGCGTACATCTCGCTCTCGGTCATGCCCCACAGCTGGCCTATGTATTTGTCGCCGAAGCCCATGCGCTTGGCGTCGCGCAGCGTCTCCAGGTCGCGCGGGTGGGTCTTCACGACCTCCTCCATCTCCACGATGTTGCGAATCTTCTCGAGGAAGAACATGTCGATTTTGGTGTCGTTGTAGATAAGCGTCAGGTCGACGCCCTTGCGAATCAGCTGAGCTACGGCATAGATGCGGTCGTCGGTGCCGTCTTTGATGTAGGACATCATCTCGCTGACGGGCATCGAGTCGAACTTCTTGTGGTGGATGTGGCAGACGCCCGTCTCGAGCGAGCGGACGGCCTTCAACAGCGACTCCTCCACAGTGCGGCCCACGCTCATCACCTCGCCCGTGGCCTTCATCTGCGTGCCGAGCTTGTTCGAGGCGTCGGAGAACTTGTCGAAGGGGAAACGCGCAATCTTCGTCACCACGTAGTCGAGCGTCGGCTCGAACGAGGCCGGCGTGTTGGCAATCGCAATCTCATCGAGCGTCAGTCCCACGGCAATCTTTGCACTCACGCGCGCAATCGGGTAGCCGCTGGCCTTCGACGCCAGGGCCGACGAGCGCGACACGCGCGGATTGACCTCGATGAGGTAGTAGCGGAACGAGAGGGGGTCCAGAGCGAACTGCACGTTGCAGCCGCCCTCGATTTTCAGCGCACGGATAATCTTCAGCGCGCTGTCGCGCAGCAGCTGGTACTCCTTGTTGGTCAGAGTCTGGCTCGGGGCGACGACTATCGAGTCGCCCGTGTGGATGCCCACCGGGTCGACATTCTCCATGTTACAGATGGCCAGCGCCGTGTCGTTGCTGTCGCGGATTACCTCGTACTCTATCTCCTTGTAGCCCTTGATGCTCTTCTCGACCAGCACCTGATGCACGGGCGAGAGCTGCAGCGCATTGCGCATCATCACCCTCAGCTGCTCCTCGTCGTATGCGAAGCCGCCGCCCGTACCGCCCAGCGTGAATGCCGGGCGCAGCACAACGGGATAGCCTATCTCGGCCGCCGCGCGCACGCCCTCCTCCTCGGAGCAGGCTATGGTCGACGGCAGCACAGGCTCGCCCAGCGACTCGCACAGCTCCTTGAACAGTTCGCGGTCCTCGGCCCTCTCGATGGATTCGAACGACGTGCCGAGAATTTCGACCTGGCACTCCTGCAGCACGCCCTTCTTGGCCAGCTGCACGGCCAGGTTCAGGCCCGTCTGGCCGCCCAGGCCCGGCACGATGGCGTCGGGACGCTCGTAGCGGATGATTTTGGCCACGTATTCCAGCGTCAGCGGCTCCATGTAGACCTTGTCGGCGATGTGCGTGTCGGTCATGATGGTAGCGGGGTTGGAGTTGACGAGCACTACCTCGTAGCCCTCCTCCTTAAGTGCCAGGCAGGCCTGCGTGCCCGCGTAGTCGAACTCGGCAGCCTGGCCGATGACTATCGGGCCCGAGCCGATTACCATAACTTTCTTTATGTCTGTTCTCTTAGGCATTGCGGTGCTCCTCCATCATTTTTATGAATTTGTCGAACAATCCGGTGCTGTCCTGCGGTCCCGGGGCGCTCTCGGGGTGATACTGCACCGAGAACACCTTGTCCTCTGGGCACTCGACACCTTCGGCCGTGTTGTCCAGCAGATTTATGTGCGTGAGCCTCAACCGCGTATCCTTGAGCGAGTCGATGTCGACCGCAAAGCTGTGGTTCTGGCTCGTTATCTCGATTTTGCCCGTGTCGAGATTCTTCACGGGGTGGTTACCGCCGCGGTGGCCGAACTTCATCTTGAACGTCCGGGCGCCGTAGGCCAGCGATATCATCTGGTGGCCCAGGCAGATGCCGAATATGGGCAGCCGGCCGCGCAGCTTCTTCACCGCCTCGATTACCGGCGTCACATACTCCGGGTCGCCGGGGCCGTTCGAGAGGAACACGCCGTCGGGACGGAACGAGAGAATCTCGTCGACCGTAGCGTTGTATGGCACCACGGTCACGTTGCACCCTTTCTGATTCAGCGAACGGATGATGTTGTACTTGATGCCGCAGTCGACGGCCACAACGTCGTACTTGTGGTTGGGCGTGCGCGACATCCAGCGTTTGCGGCAGCTCACGCGCGAAACCGTGTCGGTGGGAATCGGATGCTCGCGCAGGCGGCGCAGAGCCTCCTCGGTCGGCACGTCGGCGTCGGTCATGATGACCCTCTGGCTGCCCTCGGAGCGGATTATGCGCGTCACGCAGCGGGTGTCGATGCCCGAGATTCCGGGGATGCGGTGCTCCTCGAACTCCTCATTCATGGTCTTGGTGTAGCGGAAGTTCGACGGTATGTCATTGTACTCGCGAACGATCATTCCGCCGATTGTCGGATACTTGGTCTCGTAATCCTCGTCGTTGACGCCGTAGTTGCCGATGAGCGGATAGGTCATAACGACCATCTGTCCGGTGTACGACGGGTCGGACAGAATCTCCTGATAGCCCACCATCGAGGTGTTGAAGACTATCTCGCAGACCGCCTCCTTGTGCGCCCCGAATCCGTAGCCGTAGAACTCGCGGCCGTTTTCAAGGACGATTTTTCTGTCGTAAGGTTTCATTATACAACAAATTATTTCGATATTTCTCTCATTTCACTATCAAGCCTTCCGTCCGAGTAGGCCGCACGGCCGCCCACCAGAGTCAGCACGCAGGCACCCTCGACATCCCACCCGGCAAACGGCGTGGCTTTGCCTTCGGACAAGAACTCCCCGGGGTCGATGCGGTACTTGCTGCCGAGGTCGAAAACCGCAATGTCGGCAGGCTCTCCGGCGCGCAGGCCGCCGCCGAGCGACATGATGCGCCGCGGATTTTCGGACATGAGCGCAACCAGCTTCTCGAGCGTTATTACGCCCCGCTTTACCAAGTACGTGTACATCAGCGCGAATGCGCACTCCAGACCCACGATTCCCATGACGCTCTTCTCCAGTCCGCGCGACTTCTCCTCGGCCGAGTGCGGCGCATGGTCGGTGGCTATGACCTCGATGGTCCCGTCCTGAATGCCGCGTATCAGCGCCTCGCGGTCCGAGGCCGAACGCAGCGGCGGATTCATCTTGAAGCTGCCGTCCTCCTGCAAGTCGTCGTCGCACAGCAGCAGATAGTGGGGAGCAGTCTCGCAGCTGACCCTCACTCCCGCAGCCTTGCCCCTGCGCACGGCCTCGACGCTTTCGGCCGCCGAGACATGGCACACGTGGTACTGGCAGCCCGTCTCGGCCGCAAGCTCTATGTCGCGCACCACCTGCGCCCATTCGCTCTCGGAGCAGATTCCGCGATGACCGTGGCGGCGGCAGTATTCGCCGTCGTGGATATATCCGCCGCGCAGCAGTTCGTCCACTTCGCAGTGGGCCACTATCGGTTTGCCGGCCTTTGCCGCGCCCTCCATGGCCCGGCGCATGGTCTCGCGCTCCTGCACGCCGCTGCCGTCGTCCGAAAATCCCACCACCGAAGGCGCCAGCGCATCGAAGTCGACGGTCTGGCCGCCGCCGCGTCGTCCAAGCGTTATCGAGGCGTAGGGCACGGTTCTGACGGCTGCCGTGCGGGCTATGATGTCGAGCTGCACGCCCAGCGTCTGCAGGCTGTCGGGCACGGGGTTCAGGTTGGGCATGGGGCAGACGGTCGTATAGCCGCCGTGTGCGGCAGCAGCCGTACCCGAGGCTATTGTCTCCTTGTATTCGTAGCCCGGCTCGCGCAGGTGCACGTGTATGTCGACCAGACCGGGCATTATGCAGAGCCCCGAGCAGTCGACTACCCTGTCGCCCGCCTGAGGGGTTACATCGCCCACCGACTCGATTATCCCGTCGCGCACGGCAACCGAGCCGTTGCGGCAGCCCTCGGCCGTGGCCAGCACGGCACCGGCGAATATGGTTCTTGTTCCGTTCATGCACGCACAAAAATAAAGGGCGACAAAACAGTCGCCCTAAAAATCAAAAATCCCGTAAAAGACCGAAACGCCGTCCTTTGACCGCTTGCCTCGCTGTCGCTTGGGGAACGATATGTTCGTTATGCAAGTCATGACCCGTTCTGTTCCGGTTTGGTTGCAAAGGTACGATTTTTTCGCCACCCGGCAAAAAAATCGGCAACGATTTTTCAACTTTCCGGCCCGCAGGCCGAAGACCGCCTCGCTAACGGTAGCTGTTGGATATGAGGGTCATGAACTCCTCGCGGGTGCGGTGGTCCTTGAGGAATATTCCCGTGAATGCCGAGGTGGTGGTGGCCGACTCCTGCTTCTCGACGCCGCGCATGCGCATGCACATGTGGCTCGCCTCGATTACCACGGCCACGCCCATGGGATTCAGAGACTGCTGTATGCAGTCGCGAATCTGCACCGTCAGCCGCTCCTGCACCTGCAGCCGGCGGGCGAAGCACTCCACCACGCGGGCTATCTTCGACAGGCCGGTGATGTAGCCGTCGGGAATGTATGCCACGTGCACCTTGCCGTAGAAGGGCAGCATGTGGTGCTCGCACATCGAGTACAATTCAATATCCTTGACCAGCACCATCTGCTTGTACTCCTCGCGGAAGATTGCCGAGCGGATTATCTCGGCCGGATCCTCGGCATAGCCTTTGGTCAGGAATGTCATGGCTTTGGCCACCCGCTCAGGTGTTTTAAGCAGCCCCTCGCGGCCGGGGTCCTCGCCCAGCAGGCTCAGAATGGCGGCATAATGCTCCTTCAGTGCGGCTATCTTCTCCTCGCAGAAGCGCTCCTCGCGTTCGTATCCGTTGTTCATGTTCATCTGTTTTTCAAAAATTCGGCGAGCTGCCTCACGGCGCGCCCGCGGTGCGATATGGCGTTCTTCTCGTCGGCCGTCATCTCGGCGAACGACACTTCGCTGCCCTCGGGGATGAAGAGCGGGTCGTAGCCGAAGCCTCCGCAGCCCGAACGCGACTCGGCGATGCGGCCCTCGACGCGGCCCTCGAAGAGGTATTCGCGGCCGTCGAGGATGAGCGATATTACGGTGCGGAACCTTGCGCTGCGGTCGGCCGCACCCTCGAGATTCTCGAGCAGCAGGCGGTTGTTGGCCTCGAAATCGTGGCCCTCGCCGGCATAACGCGCCGAATGCACGCCCGGAGCGCCGCCCAGCGCATCGACCTCAAGTCCCGTGTCGTCGGCGAAGCAGTCGACACCCTGTCGCTCGTACAGATAGTGCGACTTCTGCGAAGCGTTCTGCTCCAGCGTCAGGCCGGTCTCAGGTATCTCCTCGGTGATGCCCGCACCGGCAGCCGTCACCAAACGGAATTCGTCGCCCAGGACAGCCTGCACCTCGGCCAGCTTGTGGGCATTGCCCGTAGCGAAAACTATCTCTCTCATGCCTTGGGAGTCTCTAAAAGCTCGAGCCGGTAATCGGCTGCGATTTTGTCGATTATGGTCTTGGCCAGGATGTCCATCTCCGAACCGGCCGTGTAGTCGGCCGGGCATACGTGGCTGACGCGGTTGTCGTGTATGAGCACGTTCATATCCTTGCGCGCCGAGCGGTCGTCGGGGTTGTAGACGGCTATCGAGTGGCCGCCGAAGTTCTTCACCAACCGCATGCAGGGTATGTCGGTGGTTCCGTCGCCGATGTAAATCATGCGCTTGAACGGCACCGGACGGTTCTTCTCCTCCATGTAGCGGTTGACCTCCTTGGTGTCGAAGACCGACTCTACGCCCTTGTTTATCTTGAATATGAACTGCGTCTTGTTGGTGTAGTTGACCGCCACGGCAGGCCAGTAGGCAACACCGTCGACGTCGTAGAGGAACGAGCAGGCGTAGATGTTCTTGAACTCGCCGGCTATGGGCGTGCCCTCGATAATCTCCTTCAGGCCCGACGAGTTGATGTAGTGCACCACTCTGATGCCCTTCTCGGCTCCGTAGGCGTTCATGCGGGCGAACCACTCGCTAACGCCGTCGTAGAGCTTCACGCGGCGCCCCGACTCGCGGAAAGCCTCGCGTTTGAGCGACAGGCCCTTAGACTTGGCCTCCTGAATCATTTTGGCCATGTAGGTAAGCACCATGTCGGCATCCTGCTCCTCGGCCAGCGAGTTGGCGCTCGTCCAGAACTCCCTGTTGCTCTTGCCGATGGCCGGGATGAAGTCGTACTCCTGCATGTTGCCGGGAGCAAGCGTCCCGTCGAAATCGTATATCATTGCGACCGTAACCGTCGCTGCGTTCTCCGTTGCCATACGTAATCGGTTTATTGCGAGCCACAAATATAGATATTCACGGAAAATTTTCCGTCTCTTTTGCCGAAAAAATTTGGAAGTCGAAATATTTTGCATACCTTTGTTAACGATAAACGATAAATATTTTATTAAAAACATCTAATATTTTACGCTATGAACTTTCCGAAATCAATCTCCAAACGCGTTGCCGCGCTGCTCTCGGCGCTGTGTATATTCGCTGCGGCGCAGCTGACGCTGACTACCGCCCAGACATTCTGCGACCGCGACTACATATCTTCCGACAGCGTGGCCGTCATAGGCACCGCGGGTGTATGGCTCAATCCCAACAGCAGCGACCAGCCGGTCGAACCCATAACCCTGCGCACGGCCGCCGACGGCACGCCCGAAATCGAGGCTCTGCCCCGCGAGATAGTGGCCTACTCGGTTACGGGGCGCTTGCCCGACGACTGCCGTCATGTGTTGGCGTGGTGCAAAGCGATGCTCGGCGTGCGCTGGGCCGTCACGCTTGTGCTTTTCGTGCTGTTGTTATGGCTGTTGGCGGGATTTCTGCACGGCATCCGCACCGGCCAGGTCTTTAGACGCTCGGCTCCGCGAATTATGCGCTGGGCGGCACTGCTGACATTCATCTACTGCGCCGTCGAGGACAATTTTCACATCTTCGACCACTTCGCTGTCAAACATGTCATATCGGGCACGCCGTTCGCCGATGTTTTCTTCGGCATGATTCAGGTGTCGTTCGGGACTTTTTCAGTACCTTTGTGCATGCTGGTGCTGGCCGAGATGCTGGCCGTAGGCTACCGCCTGAACGAGGAGGAGAGTTTTACACTGTAATATACGCAACACTATGATAATAATGAATTTGGACGTGATGCTGGCGCGGCGGAAGATGTCTCTGTCGGAGCTTGCCGAGCGTGTCGACATATCGCTCGTGAACTTGTCGAAGCTGAAAACCGGCAAGATACGCGCCGTGCGCTTCACGACCCTGGATGCCATCTGCCGCACGTTGGATTGCCAGCCCGGCGATTTGATAGAGTACCGGCCCGACCAGCCGGAAGCAGAGCGATGAGACCGCTGTTCACGATTTTGGAGATGTGCGCCGCCGCTTGTTTTTGTCGTGTTGCGGCGCAGGATATTCCGCAGCGCCTGACAGTCAGCAACGGCAACGCTGCCAGTTGGGACAATCCCTATTCGTCGGCCTGTCTCGATGCCCGCACTCTGTCATTTCCCATGCGCGGCATCCCCCGCCCTTAAAAATTTCACTATATTTGCAGTAGGGTAATTCCGTACGGTTATTCAGAAAAACAACAAAATAGTAGAAAAATGGATTTTAAGGAGGTGATCGAAAAGCGGCGCAGCACCCGCAAATTCGAAGAGCGGCCCGTCGACCGCGCCACGGCCGAACGACTCATGCAGGCGGCCCTCACGGCCCCTTCAGCCCGCAACACGCGCTCGACGCGAATCATAGCCACTGACGACCGCGACACAATAGTGCGCATGGCCTCCATGCGCGACTACGGCTCGGCATTCGTCAAAAACGCTCCGTTGGTATTCATAGTCGCGGGCGACACCGCCGCCTGCGACCTGTGGGTCGACAATGCGGCCATAGCGGCCACCATTCTGCAGCTTGCGGCCGTGGACGAGGGTCTGGCCTCGTGCTGGGTGCATGTCAACGGCCGTCCCCACCTTAAGGAGGACCCGTCGGCCGGCACCGCCGAGCAGTATCTGCGCGGCTTCGTCGACCTGCCCGAAGGGTGGCGCATACTATGCCTCGTGGCGGCCGGCTATGCAGCCTCCGCTCCGGCGCCGCTGCCCGAGCATGACGACAGCGGCAGCATGGGTTGGCTCTGAAGCCGGCAAAACCCCACAGAGCGGGAGAGGTTCGCAGCAGCCTCTCCCGCTTTTTCGTGCGCGCACGCCCGGCGCGGTTTTGGTATTACGGTTTTTTTTCGTATTTTTGCACCAATTGGAAAATAATGAACTTAAAATGCCGAAGTCTCATGGCGAAGTAGAACTATCCCGAAAACCCGACTGGCTGAAGATAAGGCTTCACCGAACGGCCGAATACGCCCAGGTGCGCCATATCGTCGACGAACACTCGCTGCACACCATTTGCAGCAGCGGACGGTGTCCGAACCAGGCCGAGTGCTGGAGTCGCAGAACAGCGACATTCATGATAGCGGGAGGGATATGTACCAGAAACTGCCGTTTCTGCGCTACGCAGTCCGGGCGGCCGCTGCCGCTCGACAAGCAGGAACCCGAAAGGGTCGCCGAGAGCGTGTCGCTAATGGGCCTCAGGCATGTTGTCTTAACATCCGTCACACGCGACGACCTCCCGGACGGGGGTGCCGGCCACTGGGCCGCAACCGTCGAGGCCATACGCAGACGGAATCCCGAAGCAACGATTGAGCTCCTTATTCCCGATTTCGACGCCCGCGCCGAACTTATCGACACGGTGCTGGCGGCGAAGCCCGACATCGTCGGGCACAACATCGAAACCGTCGAACGACTCACACCGCTCGTTCGCTCCAGGGCGCGCTACGCAACCAGTCTGGCTGTGCTCAAGCACATAGCCGACAGCGGCGCGACAGCCAAGAGCGGAATGATGGTAGGTCTGGGCGAGGACGATGAAGAAGTGTTGCGAACGCTGCACGACCTGCGTCAGGCGGGCGTGCGCATCGTGACGATAGGTCAGTATCTGCGACCTTCTCCGGAGCACTATCCCGTTGCGGCTTACATCTCCCCAGAGAAGTTCGAAAGATACCGCCGCGAGGCTCTCGACGCGGGCTTCGACCACTGTGCGAGCGGACCCCTCGTGCGTTCGTCGTACATGGCCGACGAGGCTGCCCGGAGCATCGCCCGCAGGTAGGGCGCGGAAACGCCCACGGGCTGCCGGACATGTGTCCGGACGCCGAACCGGCTAAGGACTATGGACAACAGAGTCGCATACCGTGATCTGGGGCTCATGCCCTATGACGAGTGCACCGAGCTGCAGCGCCGTCTGTTCGACGACGCCCTGCAGCGCAAGGCTCTCCACCTGCCGTCAGAGGCGGGCACGCTGCTCATGACCGAGCATCCGCCCGTCTACACGCTCGGTAAGAGCGGCAAGCAGTCCAACCTGCTGGTCAGCGAGGAGTATCTGCGCAGCCTGGGCGCCGAGTTCAGACGCACAGACCGCGGCGGCGACATAACTTTCCACGGTCCGGGACAGATTGTGTGCTACCCCATACTCGACCTGGAGCGGACGGGCATGGGCCTGAAGGAGTATATCGAGGCTCTGGAGCAGTCGGTAATCGACACCGTGGCGGCATTCGGCATCGTTGCCGGCCGCATAGCGGGCGCGTCGGGAGTATGGGTGGATGAAAAATCGACCCGCCCGCGCAAAATCTGCGCAATAGGCGTTCGCGCCTCGCGTTATATAACCATGCACGGCCTGGCGCTCAACGTCTCGACCGACCTGTCGTGGTTCGACAGGATAAACCCCTGCGGATTTACCGACAGGGGCGTGACGTCGGTAGAGCGCGAAAGAGGCTGCAAAACGAACATTGAAGATGTTAAAGAGCGTCTTACGGACGCATTAAGCAGGAATTTGAATGTTAAAATATATAAAAATTAAAGATTATGCCCATAGAAAAACGATGGGTTGTCAAGCCTCAGGGCAATCCGGAGGCGGTGGCGCAGCTCGCTGCCGCTCTCGGGATTTCGCCGGTGCTTGCCAATCTGCTGGTACAACGAGGCATAGACACTGTAGAAGCGGCACGGACATTCTTCAATCCGCAGCTCGCGGACCTGCATGACCCCTTCCTGATGAAGGACATGGAGCGCGCTGTCGAGCGAATCGGGCGCGCGGTGCGCGACGGAGAGAAGATAATGGTCTACGGCGACTACGACGTGGACGGAACCACGGCGGTAGCCCTGGTCTACAAGTTCCTCCGCAAGATAGGTCACAAGAACCTGTCGTTCTACATCCCCGACCGCTATACCGAAGGCTACGGCATATCGGTCAAGGGTATAGACCATGCGGCGCGCAAGGGCGTGACGCTGGTCATAGCGCTCGACTGCGGAATAAAAGCCGTCGAGAAAGTTGTCTATGCGAAGAACAAGGGCGTGGATTTCATCATCTGCGACCATCACCTTCCCGCCGAGGAGATTCCCGACGCGGTGGCCGTTCTCGACCCCAAGCGCAACGACTGCAGCTATCCGTTCGATGAGCTGTCGGGTTGCGGCGTGGGTTTCAAATTGGTGCAGGCCTATGCGGCCCGCAACGACATCCCGTTCTCGGAAATCGAGGGACTGCTCGACCTCCTGGTCGTGAGCATCGCCTCGGATATCGTACCCCTCACGGGCGAGAATCGCATATTGGCCTACTATGGTCTCAAGCGCCTCAACGACAGGCCGTCGAAGGGTCTGCAGTCGATAATCAAGATCTGCGGGCTGGACAAGCACAGCATAACCATCGACGACATAGTCTTCAAAATCGGTCCACGCATCAACGCCGCAGGCCGCATGCGCATGGACGAGAACGACGAAAACGCCGCTCCATCGGGCGGACATGCCGCCGTCGAGCTGCTCGTCGAGAGCCACGAGAGCGCAGCGAAGGAGTTCGGCAAGATTATCGACACCTACAACCGTGACCGCAAGAGCATCGACCGCAGCGTCACGCAGCAGGCCCACGACTACATCGAGAGCAACCCCGAAATGAAGCTGCGCAAAAGCACCGTAATCTACAATCCCAAGTGGATGAAGGGCATCGTGGGAATCGTGGCCTCGCGACTCATCGAGACCTACTACCGCCCCACCGTGGTGCTGACCATGAGCAACGGTTTCGTCACCGGCTCGGCCCGCTCGGTGCCCGGTTTCGACCTCTACCGCGCCGTGGAGTCGTGCTCCGACCTGCTCGAGAATTTCGGCGGGCACATGTACGCCGCAGGTCTGACCATGAGACCCGAGAATGTCGACGAGTTCACGCGCCGCTTTAACGACTATGTCGAGCAGAACATCGACCCCGACATGCTCATCCCGCAGGTCGAGGTCGACAGCGAACTGCTCTTTTCGGACATCACTCCGGCCTTTCACCGCGACCTGAACCGCTTCCAGCCCTTCGGTCCCGGCAACGCATCGCCGGTATTCGCCACATACGGCGCCAGCAACCACGGCGATGCTCGGCTCGTGGGTGCCGAGTGCGAACACCTGCGCATGGATCTGATGCAGCGCCAGAAGCCCAATACAACCATTCAGTCGATTGCCTTCCAGCAGCCGACGCACTACGAGTGGATACGCAAGGGGCACCCTGTCGACGTCTGCTACCAGATTGTCGAAAACCACTACCGCGGCAGCGTCACCACGCAGCTGCGAATAAAGGATATAAAGCCGGTAAAATAGCCCGAACGGGCTTATCTAAAACAGGGCGGCCTTTCGGGGCCGCCCTGTTTTCGTGCGCTCATCGGTTGTACATGCCCCGCGGCGCGAATATCGTGTATCCGAAATTGACCGCCAGATAGATGTTGTTGCGGCTGCTGAAGTCGTACTTGGTCAGCGACAGGCTCACCGGCCCCAGGCGCGTACTATAGACGAGCGACAGGTCGGCGCTGTGGTTCCAGCGCGGCTCCGAGTCGGCAAAACGCTCGCGCACCATGGTATAGACACCCGCACGCAGCATCAGCTCCGTCGTTATGTTGAACGTAGGCATGATGCCGGCCCCGGCATACTTGTTCGAGAAGTGGCAGGGCATGTATATCATCTGCGAGTGTGGTGTAGGTGCAAAACGCGGAGCGGTGACGGTCGTCGATTCGATGTTGTCGAAGTGCGGATGGTTCGACACCGCCGCATCGACCATCAGGCCCAGCGAGAAGTGCGGGCACGAGGGTATGTCGAAGTAGACCTCGCCCTCAAGATGCGCCACGGCCCATTGTCTTGTGTTGCGGTCGAAGCCCGAACCGAAGAAGGGTCCGTAGATAAGGCTGCGGCGGTAGTCGTCGCGGCCGTAGATATATCCTGCCGAGAGGGCTATGCGCGAACCCAGACGCGGGAAGAGCCGGCGGTCGATGGTGTTGCGCTCGTACTTTAATCCGGGAGCCACGTAGAGGAAGCGCGTGCGCGAGGTTTCGGCGTTGTTCTCGTCGGCGCCCTCGTAGTAGTTGTACGAGTTCAGACCGCCGTTGACTGTCAGCGACAGCAGGCTCTTGTGCGAGAGGGCCGTGCCGAAGCTCAGCGAGAGGTAGTTCTCGATTTGGCGCATCTTGCGCGTGTTGTCCACGTCGGAGAGATTGCCGAAGTTGCCCTTCATGGAGTTGTGCAGCGAGAAGTTGTAGGAGTACTCGAGCAGCAAAGGCCGCTTCGAGACGAATGTGGTGCGGCCGCCGGCTGCACCCATCGAATAGAGCGGACCGACATAGAGGTCGGCAAAAAATCGCTGCACGGTACGGCCTACGCTCTTGTAGTTGAAGCCCACGTAGGCCTCGTTGAAGGCCGTCGAGGAGATGTTGCCGCCTATGAGCAGCGACATCTCGGGCTTGGGCTTCAGCGGCAGCGCGACCGAGTAGCTGCACGCCAGGCTGTCGTAGGTCACCTCGGGGAACTCCATGTCGAAATCGCCGTCGGCCAGCATACGCAGGCAGTCGGTACGGAACTGTTCGAACGGAAGCCCTTCGCCGGTATCGATATCAAGCAGCTTCTCGGCATAAATCATCTGCTCTTCCGACAGTCCCTCTATATCGAAATTCTCGAAAACCAGCGGCGGCATCATCGACCTGAATGCGCTGCGGCGCGCCTCGACCTCGGCACGCGGACGCCGACTCTTGACCAGACTCTTTATCTGGTCCATGCAGGCCATTGCGTCGGCATATCCCCAGTCGATAATCTCGGTTGCGCGGTCGAAGTCGAGCAGACCCACGGGCACCGGACGCCGTATGATAACGCTGCGGTCCTCGGGCATGGTGTAGTCGGTATGGTTCATAACGAGCATGAAGGCCTGCTCGAGCACGTTGCTGTCAGCATCGGGCATGATGTTGCCCGAGGTGCAGATACTGCCTATAAAATCGTCGGGAGCGAAGGTCTCTTCGAGGCTTCGCCACGGGAAGTTGTCGTATATGCCGCCATCGTAGAGAAGCATCGTGTCGCGCTTCATTGGCTTGAATACCAGCGGTATGGACATAGACGAGCGGATGGCTTCGCCGAGCCGTCCGTTGCGCAGGGTCACCGGCTGACGCGACACCATGTCGGCCGCCACGCATCGGAAGGGAACCATCAGCTTGTCGAAGTCGCAGCCCGAAACGGCATCGGCGCCCGAGAGCAGACCCACCAGCGCCAGGTCTATCTGCGACGATGAGATCAGATTGGCCGGCAGGATGAACTCCGTGCGGTTGTTCTTCTCTCCCAGCCGCAGGGTTACCCACGAGGCATTCTCGCGCGAACGGCGGTAGAACGACTCGTACTCCGGACCGATAACTCCCGATACCCACTTGGCTATCTCGCCCGACTCGGCTATGGCGCGCATCTCTTCGGGCGAATAGCCGGCAGCGTAGAGACCTCCGATTACGGCGCCCATCGACGTTCCGGAGACGTAGTCCACAGGTATTTCGTTCTCCTCGAGGGCCTGAATCACGCCTATGTGGTAGAGACCTTTGGCACCTCCTCCGCTGAGCGTAAGGCCCGTCGTCTGCGCCCGGGCAGACATGTGCAGCGTCAGTACGGCAAGAAGAATAGGAATCGTCGCGCGTATCATATCGCAAAATTTTTATAACTTTGTTCGGTTATAAAAGTATGTAAAATTTCTAATATCCCGAAATATGACAGGCAAAATTGAGGAGCTTCTCGCTCGCGTGGAGCAGTTCAACGCCAAAACGGCCGCCGAAGTCGAGGAGTTCAGAATACGCATCCTCGGCAAAAAGGGCGAGCTGACGGCTCTCATGGAGGAGTTCAAGAGCGTGGCTCCCGAGCTTAAACGCGAACTCGGACAGAGACTCAACGCCCTGAAAAACGCCGCGCAGCAGCGCATTGCCGACCTGCGCGAGCAGGTGCAGAACGCCGCCTCGGCCGCTGCGGCTCACATCGAGGACAAGAGCCGCCCCGGCACCGCCGAGGAGCTCGGCTCGCGCCACCCCATATCGCTCGTCAAGAACGAGATAATCGAAATCTTCTCGCGCCTGGGCTACACCGTGGCCGAAGGCCCCGAAATCGAGGACGACCACCACGTATTCTCGGCCCTCAACTTCGCGCCCGAGCATCCCGCACGCGACATGCAGGACACCTTCTTCATCGAGCGCAACCCCGACATTCTGCTGCGCACGCACACATCGTCGATACAGGTGCGGACCATGGAGCGCCAGAAGCCGCCTCTGAGAGTCATATGCCCCGGCCGCGTATTCCGCAACGAGGCCATCTCATACCGTGCGCACTGCATATTCCACCAGGTCGAGGGTCTCTACATCGACGAAGGAGTGTCGTTTGCCGACATGAAGCAGTCGCTGCTCTATTTCGCCAAGGAGATGTTCGGCGAGAACACCGTCATCCGCCTGCGCCCCTCGTACTTCCCATTCACCGAGCCGTCGGCCGAGGTCGACGTGTCGTGCTCGCTCTGCGGCGGCAAGGGTTGCAACGTCTGCAAGGGCACGGGATGGCTCGAAATCATGGGTTGCGGAATGGTAGACCCCAATGTGCTTGAAGCCAGCGGCATAGACCCCAAGCGTTACTCGGGATTCGCTTTCGGCATGGGTGTCGAGCGCATAGCCATGCTCAAGTACGGCGTACGCGACCTGAGACTCTATTTCGAGAACGACGTACGTTTCCTTCACCAGTTCGACTCGGCGCTCTGACGCCGCATGATGCTGACCATGAGACGGCTGGCTGCACTGATACCGGTGTTGATGTTCTGCTGCGGATTCGTGCCGCGGCCCGACCTCGGCGCCTCTGCCGGTGAGCCTGTGCCCGACTCTTTGGCATCGCTCTACGACTACACCGACGGCATAAGGCTCATGCTGTCCGACGGCGACACCGCCGCAGGCCGCAACATGCTCATGCGGGCCATCAGTCGCGATTCGGCATACGCCCCGGCACTATACATGCTCTCGACCAGCATCGAAACCGAGTCGCCAGCCGAAGCCGAGCAGTATGCACGCCGTGCGCGGCTGGCCGACACGACCAACAAGTGGTATGCCCGGCAGTATGCACGCATGCTGATAATCAACGGCAACTACGGCCAGGCGCTCACCGAGTTCGAGAAGATTGTGGCCTCCGAACCCGACGACCCCGAGAACTACCGCATGCTCGCGCTCCTATACCAGCAGCACAACAAGCCATTCTCGGCGCTCATCATACTCGACTCGGCCGAGGTACGGTTCGGCCGCATACCGGCCCTGAGCGAAATCAAGCAGGGGCTGCTCGTGGGCACGCATCAGTACGACCGCGCCGTGGCCGAAGCCGAGGCTGCAGCCGCAGAGGCTCCATACGACATCCAGAGCCGCATATCGCTCGGCTCGCTCTATGCAGCCACCGGCCGCGACTCGCTCGCCCGCACCACGCTGCGCGAGGCGCTGGCCATGGATTCGCTCGACCTGCGCGCGCAGATAGCTTTAGCCGAGTTCTACAACCACCGCAACCAGACCGAGAACTATCTGGACATCACGGCCGACATATTCCGCAACGACGCCATGCCGGTCAAAGACAAGCTGCGCCAGCTGGAGCGTTTCACCTCCGACCGCGACTTCTACGTGCGCTATTATCCGCAGATTTCGGGTCTCGTGCTGATTCTGCAGCTCAAATATCCCGACGACGCCGAGGTGCTCGACGCCTATGCCGCGCACCTGATGGCCTCGGGCGAGAGAGAACGCGCACTGGAGCTCTACAAGAGTCGTCTCGACGGCACGCGCGCGGCAAAACGCAACTACGAAATGGTCATAGACATCGAGGGATACCTCTTCCGCCGCATAGACTCGACGGCAAAATATATAGCCGAGGCGTTGCGCATATTCCCCGAGGATAGCCGCCTCTACCTGCGCGAGGGCAACACCCTGAGCATCACGGGCCGCCATGTCGAGGCCGAGAAGAGCTATCTCAACGCCCTCAAGAGGGCCGACAGCGACTCGCTGCGCAGCGTCATACACGGATTCATTGGCGACACATACCAGATGCGGGCCGCCGAGATAATCAACCCCGCAGGCGACGAGCACTTCCCCGGTCTATTCAAGAAGGCTGCGGCCAACTCCCGCTCCAGGGCGCTGCTGAAGAAGTGCTTCGCCCAGTATGACAAGGCTCTGCAATACGACCCCGACAATGCCGCCGTGCTGAACAACTACTCATACTTTCTCTCCGAGCAGGACCGCGAGAGTGAACGCGCCGTGGAGATGGCCGAGCGCGCAACGCGCCTCTCGCGCAACAACCCCACCTATCTGGACACCTATGCGTGGGCGCTGCACAAGGCCGGACGCAACGCCGAAGCCAAGCGGATAATGCAGCAGGCGCTGTCGCTCGACCGTTCCGACTCGGCCGAGCTGCAAATACACTACGGCGACATACTCGACGCTCTGGGCGAAGAGTTCACGGCTCGCATATACTGGCGCCGCGCATTCGAAAACGGCTACCCAGCATCTGCCATAGACGAAAGGGTCGAAAACCAGAAAAACCGAAAAAACAGATGAGACTCGCAGCCATCCTCGCCATGCTGATGCTCTCCGCTGCAGCTGCCGCACAGACCAACGATGCGAAGATAGCCGAGCAAAAGCGCATAATAGCCGATTTGGAGCGTCAAATCGGCGCAGGCGAAGCCGAACTAGCCAAGATACGCAGCGGCCGCCAGACGGCTCAGCAGCGCGCCGACAAGCTCACAAAGCAGATAACGGCCCGCGCCCGCAAAATCGAGGCCACAGAGAGACAGGCTCAGCTCATCGAGGAACGCATACGCGACGTCGACTCGGCGGCCCGCAGCCTCACGGCCGACTACGAGCGCAACCGCCAGTCGTACATAGACATGGCCCGTTCGGCATACCGCAACTACCGCCACAACAACTTTCTGACCTACATCTTCACCTCGTCGGATTTCGCCGACATGGCTCGCCGCATATCGCTTCTGCGCAGCGTGTCGGACATGCGCAGCGTGAAGCTGCACCAAATCGAGCAGGCCAAGGCCGAAATAGCCGACAAGCGTGCCGAACTGGACTTGCGCAGCCTTCAGCTCGACTCGGTCAAGCGCGACCTTGCCGGCGAGCGTTCGCGACTCGAGAAAGACCGTCTGACAGCCCGCAACACCGTCAAGCAACTCTCGGCAAAGGAGAAGACGGCTCTGAAGCAGAACCAGCAGCGCGAGCACCAGCTGTCGGTGGCCATGGACGAGCTGCGCCGCCTGACCAAGGGCAACACCGAGGGCACCTCGTTCTCCAACAAGACATCGAACCTGCGGCTGCCGGTGGAGAACGGCCGCGTGAAGCGCTACAACGGCAACATGGCCGAGGTGACGGGCCCCAAGGGCGCCCACGTCATTTCGATTTACGACGGCAAGGTGGTCAAAATAACACGTAACCGCATAACGGCCAAATACGACGTCTACGTAGCTCACGGCGAGTATGTCTCGACCTATGCCAACCTGGCATCGGTGTCGGTGGCCGAGGGCCAGAAGGTATCGCGCAACCAGCAGCTCGGAGTCATAGGCACGGCGCTCGACCCCGAGAGCATGTCGATGATTCCGCAGCTCATATTCGGAATCTACGCACCCTCGCCCAATGTCAAGATGAGCGCCGCAAACTGTTTCAAGAAATAAGACCAGCATGCCCGTAAGATACTGCAACGACTCCTGCTCATACCGCCTGCCCGACAAGCGTCTGACCACTGCATGGCTACGCCGCGCAGCCAAAGAGGAGGGTTACGACATAGGCGAAGTGACATACATATTCTGCTCGGCAGAACGTCTTCTGGAGATGAACCGTTCGTTTCTGGGACACGATTACTTCACCGATGTGATAACCTTCGAATATGGCGACCGCAAACGCACGCACATCGTCGAAGGCGACATATTCATAGATGTCGAGACCGTAGCCGACAATGCCCGAATATACGGCGCAAAGGCTATAGACGAGATGCGCCGCGTGATAGTCCACGGCTTGCTGCACCTCTGCGGACAGAAGGACAAGACGCCGCGGGCGAATGCCGCGATGCACCGCAAGGAGGACAAATACCTGAAACTCTTCGCCGAAGAGTTTTCCAAAACCGGCAGACAATGAAACTTTCGTATGATATAATAGTGGTCGGTGCCGGCCACGCAGGCTGCGAGGCCGCCTCGGCCGCCGCACGCCTGGGAAACCGCACGCTGCTGCTGACGATGGACATGTCGAAGATTGCATCGATGTCGTGCAACCCGGCCATTGGAGGAGTTGCAAAGGGTCAGATTGTCAGAGAGATAGATGCTCTTGGCGGCCAGACGGGGCGCATCACCGACCTCACGGCAGTGCAGTTCCGCATGCTCAACCGCTCGAAAGGCGCCGCCATGTGGAGTCCGCGCGCGCAGTGCGACAAGACGCGCTTCAGCGAGCTGTGGCGCCGCACGCTCGAGAACACTTCGAACCTCTACATCTGGCAGGACGAAGCGGCGGAGGTGCTATTCAGCGAGCACGAGGGCCGCAAAAGCGTGCGCGGCATACGCACGCGCCTCGGCGTCGAGTTCGAAGCCCGGGCCGTCATTCTCACCTGCGGCACGTTCCTCGGCGGCAGGATGTTCTGCGGCCAGGCCTCGATAGAGGGCGGACGCGCCGCCGACACAGCCTCGCATGGCATAACCGAGTCGCTCAAAGCCGCGGGATTCGTCAGCGACCGCATGAAGACCGGCACCCCCGCAAGACTCGACGCACGCACCATCAATTTCGAGGAGCTGGAGGTGCAGGAGGGAGACTGCAACCCGTCGAAATTCTCGTTCTCGAGCGATACGCAACCTGTTGAAAAACAGCTGCCTTGCTTTATCATATACACCTCGCCAGAGGTGCACGACACGCTGCGCGAGGGTTTTGCCGACTCGCCTCTTTTCAACGGCGCGATAACGGGCATCGGCCCCCGCTACTGCCCCAGCATCGAGGACAAGCTGCGCACCTTCGCAGACAAGGAGCGCCACCAGCTCTTCCTCGAACCCGAGGGCCGCACAACCAACGAATACTATCTCAACGGCTTCTCGTCGTCGCTGCCGTGGCACATACAGCTCAGTGCGCTGCGCAAAATCCGCGGACTGGAGGATGTGCACATGTTCCGCCCTGGATATGCCGTCGAATATGACTATTTCCCGCCCACACAGCTCCAGCACACCCTCGAGACCAAGCTCGTGGACAATCTGTGGTTCGCCGGCCAGATAAACGGCACTACCGGCTATGAAGAGGCTGCTGCTCAGGGACTTATGGCCGGAATCAACGCCCATCTCAAGCTCGCGGGCCGTGAATCGTTCGTACTGCGGCGCGACGAGGCATACATAGGCGTGCTGATCGACGACCTGGTGACCAAGGGCGTTGACGAACCATATCGCATGTTCACCTCGCGGGCCGAATACCGAATATTGCTGCGACAGGACAATGCCGATTTGAGACTTACACCCAAAGGAATCGAAATCGGATTGATTTCATATAAAAGAGCTGCGGAATTCGAAAAAAAGAAAACGATTGTAGAATCGCTTATTTCCGAGCTGCGCCGCATAAGCATCAAGGCAGGCCAAATTGACGACTATCTGAAATCGGTCGATTCCGAGGCAATGGAGCAGGGCCGCAAGGCTTCGGACATATTAATGCGCAACGGAGTGACCATCGCGGGATTGGCTAAAGTGCTGCCCAAACTGGCAAAATTCATAGCCGAAATCGAAGCCGACGCCGAAGCGATAGAGGAGGCCGAGATACAAATAAAGTATCGTGGTTATATCGAACGCGAGAAACTGATTGCGCAGAAACTGCGCCGTCTGGAAGATATACGCATACCCGACAATATAGATTACACCGCTATGAACGCCCTGACCATCGAGGCACGGCAGAAATTGAGTCGAATCAGACCGGCTACCATAGGCCAGGCATCGCGAATTCCGGGCGTTTCGCCGGCAGACATAAACGTTTTGCTCGTCCGATTCGGCCGATAGCGAGCAATTGAGGGAATAAAACAGCGAGGCGAAGAACAAGTCAAGTTCTTCGCCTCGCTGTTTGTTCCACGTGGAACATCACAGTTCGATTATCCTGGTCCAGCCGTGGCGGTCCTCTGCGCGGCCGTACTGTATATCCTGGAGGGCATTATAGAGTTTCAGACAGGTCTTTCCGACTTCGGTCCCATAGGAGTAAGACTTGTCGCGCTCCAAGTCGTAAATCTCGGATATGGGCGATATGACTGCTGCCGTGCCGCAGGCGCCGCACTCCTCGAATGTGGCGAGCTCCTCGACCGGAACATCGCGCTGCTCGACATTCATGCCGATATCAACGGCCAACTGGCGCAGCGACATATTCGTAATAGACGGCAGAATCGAACCCGACGCAGGCGTCACATAGGTATTGTTCTTTATGCCGAAGAAATTGGCTGCACCGCACTCCTCGATTTTGCTGTGGGTGGCAGGGTCGAGATAGAGTACATTCGAGAAACCCTTGTCATGGGCATGAAGGCCCGACATGAGCGACGAGGCGTAGTTTCCGCCCACCTTCACGTCGCCTGTTCCACGTGGAGCAGCGCGGTCCTGTTCGCGGTCGATAGCAACCTTTATGGTCTGCATTCCGCCCTTGAAGTAAGGACCCACGGGTGCGGCATAGACTATCATCAGCGCCTCCTTCGAAGCCCGCACGCCAAGACCCACGGTCGTGCCGAACATCACCGGACGAATATAGAGCGAAGCTCCTGTCTCATAGGGAGGTATGAAACGGCTGTTGAGCTGCACGACCTTCTCGCAGGCTGCCATAAACATCTCTACAGTAGGCACCGGCAGGCAGAGTCGGCGGGCCGAAGAGCGCATGCGCTCGGCATTGGCCTCGGCACGGAACAGACGGACCTTGCCATCGACACCGCGAAAGGCCTTCAGGCCCTCGAAGAGTTCGATGCCGTAGTGAAGACAGAGCGACGACATGTGCATTGTCATATACTCACTGTCGCTAATCTCCATTTCACTCCATTTACCGTCGGCAAAATGGTAACGCACGTTGTAATCCGTCTTGTAATAGTCGAATCCAAGCGCACCCCAATCGATGTCAACCATAGTAAAAAATGTTTTATCCGTTACCTATCTGATTTATCCTACAATCGAGCCGCTCGCAACCTTTTCGCCCGGCTGCAGCAGTCGCAGCTTGCCGTCGGCATCCTCGGCCATGAGAATCATTCCGCGCGAGGTGATACCCTTCAAATCGCGGGGCTCGAGATTCACCAGCACCGGAACCTGTTTGCCTACCAGCTCCTCGGGAGTGAAGTATTCGGCAATACCCGAAACTATCTCGCGCGTGTCGATACCCGTATCGACCGTCAGCTTCAGCAGCTTCTTGGTCTTGGGAACCCGCTCGGCAGCCAGCACGGTCGAGATGCGGATATCCATGCGGCTGAAGTCGTCAAACGACACGCTATCTTTCTGTGGTTCAATATGTTGAGCAGCTTCAGCAGCCAGCAGAGCCTCGGTAGCTTTCTGCAGCTTGTCGAGCTGCTTGTCGATGGCGGCATCGTCGATTTTCTCGAAGAGCAGCTCGGGCTGCGCAATAACATGTCCGGCAGGCACCAGATCGAGGGCGCCGAGGCGCTCCCAGTCGAACTTGCCGATATTGAGCATGCGAAGTATCTTGGCCGAAGTGAAGGGCATGAAAGGCTCCACGGCGACGGCTATGTCGGCTGTAATCTGCAACGCTATGTTGAGTATGGTCTCGACACGTGCAGGGTCGGTCTTGACGACCTTCCACGGCTCGCTGTCGGCCAGATACTTGTTGCCTATGCGGGCATAGTTCATAGCCTCCTTGAGAGCCTCGCGGAAGCGGTAGCTCTCGATGGCTGCCTCAAGCCGCGGCTTTATCTCGGAGAGCTCGGCGATAGTCTCGCGGTCGAAGTCCGACAGTTCGCCGCAGGCCGGCACGCGGCCCTCGTAGTACTTCTGGGTCAGGACCAGTGCACGGTTCACGAAGTTGCCCAAAACAGCCACCAGCTCGTTGTTGTTGCGATTCTGGAAATCCTTCCACGTGAAGTCGTTGTCCTTGGTTTCGGGTGCATTGGCGCACAGCACATAGCGCAGCACATCCTCCTTGCCGGGGAAATCCTCGAGATACTCGTGGAGCCACACGGCATAGTTCTTCGAGGTCGAGATTTTGCGGCCCTCGAGGTTCAGGAACTCGTTTGCCGGCACATTTTCAGGCAGTATGTAGTCGCCGTGCGCCTTCAGCATCGAGGGGAAGACGATGCAGTGGAAGACGATGTTGTCCTTGCCGATGAAGTGCACCAACTTGGTCTCGGGGTCTTTCCAATACTTCTCCCAGTCGGGTGTGAGCTCCTTGGTGGCCGAAATGTAGCCTATCGGCGCGTCGAACCACACGTAGAGCACTTTGCCATCGGCGCCCTCGACCGGCACGGGTATTCCCCAGTCCAGGTCGCGGCTCACGGCTCGCGGCTGGAGACCTCCGTCAAGCCAGCTCTTGCACTGTCCGTAGACGTTGGATTTCCACTCCTTGTGACCCTCGAGAATCCATTCGCGAAGGAATGCTTCATACTGGTCCAGAGGCAGATACCAGTGTTTTGTCTCGCGCTTCACAGGCACCGAGCCCGACACGGCGCTGTGCGGGTCCAGCAGCTCGTCGGGCGAGAGTGTCGAGCCGCACTTCTCGCACTGGTCGCCATAGGCTCCCTCGGCGCCGCACTTGGGGCAGGTACCGACTATGTAGCGGTCGGCCAGGAAGGTCTGCGCCTCCTGGTCGTAGTACTGCATCGAGCTCTTCTCGATGAACTTGCCCTCGTCGTAGAGCTTGCGGAAGAAATCCGACGCCGTAACATTGTGCATGGGCGACGTGGTTCGCGAGTAGATGTCGAACGACATGCCCAGACGCTCGAACGACGACTTTATTATCTCGTGGTAGCGGTCGACTATATCCTGCGGCGTGACGCCCTCCTTGCGGGCCTTGAGCGTGATGGGCACGCCGTGTTCGTCGCTGCCGCAGACCGACAGCACGTCGCGGCCCTTCAACCGCAGGTAGCGTACATATATGTCCGACGGGACATAGACTCCCGCCAGATGGCCTATGTGCACGGGGCCGTTGGCATATGGCAGGGCCGAGGTGACAAGGTATCTTTTGAATTGTTTATCCATTACAGTGCAATGACTTTTTGTTTGCCGTATTATCGCTCAAAATTAGTAATTTTTTCATACAATACATAATCCCGGCCCCAAACCTGCGGCGCACGGCACAAAAAAGCCGCATCCGTTGCACAGATGCGGCATAAACTGCAAAAGAATGTATCTGCTACCGGCTTTTGGCTCTCACGCGGGCGACTACCCTCTCGTCGGTCAGCTCGCGCACGGCGTCGCGGCCCGTCCAGCGCTCGGCAGCCACCGCTGACGAGGCAATCTGCCGCGCTACCTCCAGCGCCTGCAGGCGCAGCGTCTCGTTGCGTTTTCCGATTTGCCGCAGAGCCCAGTTTACAGCCTTTTTAATCGACGGACGCAGGTCATGCGAATATTCTGTTATCAGAGGGAAGAAATCGGCAAAAACAGCCGTTTGCGCACCTTTGTCGCCCACTGCCAGCGTGGCCAGCAGAGCGAAGCCGGCGCGGCGTGAAAATTCGCGCTCCTCAGCCGCATACTCGCGCACCTTGTCGCAGGCATACGGAACGTGGCGGAACAGATTCATGCAGCACTGGTCGCAGACATCCCACGAATCGAAATCGGCTACCCATGCATCCATGTCTTCGGGTCGGAACTGCCGCCGGTCGGCCACCATCGAGGCCAGAATCTGCGCCTCGTGAATGCCCGATGCGAAGAGCTGCATGGCCAACGCATGGTCGCAGCCCGTCTGCCTGGCTATGCGTCTCAGCTCGGGCACATGCACTCCCAGAGCGCGGTCGACGGCGATTCCGAATCGTGTCATCCCCTCGCGGAACGTCGGGTCGGCAGCACTCCGCAAAATATTTAAAGTCTCTTCGTATGTCATAAAACAAAAAGCAATCAGCAATGGAAAGCAAATTCGTACCTCCCATTGCCAATTTTTGATTTTTTATTTTCAATTTGAATTTATTTTACAACGGTCATCAGTACCACCCCTGATACCCCTCCCTTTGACAAAGGGAGGGGAGCGGGGAGGGAATGTCAATATAATAATTAATTGTTGATTAATTACTTTATCGTCAGTTCGTCGAGAAGCCAGCCGGCACCTGCGAACTTGTCGATGACCATCAGCACGTAGCGGACGTCGACAGCTATGGTGCGCTGCAGTTCCGGCTCGAATGCTATGTCACCCGACATAGCCTCCCAGTTTCCGTCGAAGGCCAGACCTATCAGTTCGCCCTTGGCATTCAGCACCGGCGAACCCGAGTTGCCGCCCGTAATGTCGCAGTTGGCCAGGAAACATACGGGCATCTCGCCGTTCTTGTCGGCATAGCGGCCGTAGTCCTTGGTCCGGTAAATCTCCTTCAGACGCTCGGGTACGGTGAACTCCATGGGATTCGACTCATCCTCTTTCTCCATGACGCCCTTGAGGGTGGTGAAGTAGTTGTACTTCACACCGTCGGCCGGATCGTAGGGCAGCACGTTTCCGTAGGTAAGGCGTATAGTGAAGTTGGCATCCGAAGCCCACGCCTTGTCGGGATACTGACGCATCAGACCCTTGATGTAGCGGCGGTGAGCGCCGTTAACCTTGGTTCCCGATGCGCGGTTGGCAGTGCTGAGCTCGACAAATTTGCCGACCACCGAATTTGCCAGTACCACAGCCGGATCGTTCTTCACTGCCTCGGCAGCCTCCTCGGTAGGATTCTCGACATAGGCCTTCACTTTGTCCTCGTCGGTAAATATCGAATTGTCATAGAGATAGTCTACATAAGCATGAGTGTCGCCGCCGAACTGACTATCTATTACATCGGCGAATACCGACGGCAGATTTTTCGACTTCTGCTGCACGATTTCCAACATGCGATGCGCCACCTTGCGGTCGGTAGGGAGATTGTAGTTCTTGTAGAAATTCTCCACACGCTTAATCATCTCCTCCTTGGAAACATCCTTGCCGCCGTTTACGATTCTTGCGATGGATATGATTTCGACGGGCATCAACAGACCCTCGCTCAGATACGAAGCGGCGCTCACAATATCGGCACGACCTTCGACAGCCTCCTTCATGTCGGACAGAGCTGTCTGGAATCCCTCCTCGGGGAAGGTGTTCTCAATGGCCCACTTCTGGAATTCGGCCTCCTGAGCCTCCTTCTTGGCCTTGACGTTCAGCTTCTCGATGCCGCGCATCATGCCGATGGAGTTCTTCCAGTAGTTCGACGACGAAGCATACTTCGAAGCATACTGTATGCGAACCTTGTCGCTGGCCTCCATGTCGGCCTTGAGAATCTCCTGACGCGCACCGCGCAGGAAAATTCGCTGCGGCATGCCTATTTTCATGTTCTCCTCGATCTCATACGACGTCGCATATCGCTGCGTCGAACCGGGGAAGCCCATAATCATTGCGAAGTCGCCTTCGTCGTAACCCTTGAGCGACACGTTCAGATAGGTCTCGGCCTTGTAGGGGACATTCTCGGGCGAGTATTCAGCCGGCTGGTTATCCTTGTCGGCATAGATGCGGAATATGGAGAAGTCGCCGGTATGGCGAGGCCACATCCAGTTGTCGGTCTCGCCGCCGAACTTGCCTATCGACGTGGGAGGAGTACCGACAAGACGCACATCGCGGAATACGTCCATCACGAATGCGAAGAACTGGTTGCCGCCGAAGAAGCTGCGCACCTGCACGCTTTTGCCGGGATTGGCCTCCTCGAGCTGCTTGGTTATATGCTTTATATTCTCACCCGAGATACGCTCATACTCCTCCTGTCCTGCTATAGAGGGAATGTTGCCTATAACATCGGGCGTAACATCCGATATGCTGCGTATGAATGTCACCGAAAGACCCGGAGCGGGAATCTCCTCGGCGTTGGACTTGGCCCAGAAACCGTACTTGAGATAATCGTGCTCGACCGACGACAGCGCCTGAATCGAACCGTAGCCGCAGTGGTGGTTCGTGAAGACAAGACCGTTGGGCGAGACAACCTCGCCGGTGCATCCGCCGCCGAAGATGACTATCGCATCCTTGAGCGACGAGTGGTCTGCGGAGTAGATATCCTCGGCCGAGAGCTTCAGACCCTTCTCCTTCATATCCTTAATATTCATCTTCTTGAGGTATGGCAGCAGCCACATGCCTTCGTCGGCGCTCGCGGGAAGCAGTGCCCCGGCAGCCAGAATAGTCAAAAGAAATCTCTTCATTTTTCTGCGTTTTTTTATTGTTTTTACTCTGTTACTTTATCTCTATCATGTTCAGTATCGACCTCTCGGCAGCCTTTCTAACCTGCTCGTCAAGCTCTATCTCGGGAGCCATGTTTTCAAGCGCTGCGGCGATGTTTTCAAGCGTCACCATCTTCATGAATCGGCAGTCGTTGCATCCGCATGTCGAATCTATGGGCGGGGCCGGTATGAAACTCTTTTCGGGATAACGGCGGCGCATCTCCGACAGAATGCCCGACTCGGTGACGACTATGAACTCGTCGACATCCTCTCTCGAGCAGTATTCGAGTATAGCCGCCGTGGAACCAACGAAGTCGGCTGCCTCGACTATATAAGCACGGCACTCGGGATGCGACACGATATGTGCCGCAGGATGTTCGCGCTTCAGCTCAAGAATCTTCTCGAGCGAGAACTCCTCGTGCACGTGGCACGCTCCGTCCCATACGACCATGTTGTCGCGGCCGGTAAGTCTCTTTATATAGGAGCCGAGGTTGCGGTCGGGCGCGAAAATCACCGGCTGCTCGGCCGGAATCGACTCGACGACCTTCAGAGCGTTTGACGAAGTGCAGCAAATGTCGGTCAGAGCCTTAACCTCGACCGAGGTATTCACGTAGGATACCACCGTATGGCCCGGATACCGCTTTTTGAACTCGGCAAAATCCTCTGCACGGCACGATTCTGCAAGCGAGCATCCCGCTTCGGGACACGGAATCAGCACCTTTTTGTCAGGGCAGAGCACCTTGGCCGTCTCGGCCATGAAGTGCACGCCGGCAAAGAGTATTACCTCTGCATCGGTCGAACGCGCCTTGACTGAAAGGGCCAGCGAATCGCCCAGAAAGTCGGCCACGGCCTGAACGTCGGGCGTAGTGTAGTAGTGCGCGAGTATGACGGCATTGCGCTCGCGCTTCAATCGCATGATTTTATCGGCAAGTCTCTCCATAAATCTTCAGCCATTTCTGAAGCCATTGCACCGGCGGGTCGAACTGACTCCGTTTTTAACAACGCTTTTTTCTTCTTTTTATTTCTTTATTAAAATTAAATTATAAAAAATAAGAAGAATAATCGCTGTCGATAATGTCGATAACTATTTTGAAATAAATTTATCGACACTTTTCATCGACATGTTACTTTTCCATTCTTTACAAATAATTGCTTTTCTGTCGTTTTCAAAAATTGTAAACAGTTGTAAATATCTTTTTCGACATATCTACACCGTAAATGTTTCGACATCGGTTCATCATTCGGCCTATTTTGCCGGGTGATATTTTTACAACATTTTTATTTGCAAGTTTCGTTTTCGCCGCGTATGTATTTTTCCGCCTAAAGGCAAAATCTGCAGCCGTAAAATTTTAATCATTTTAACGACCGCGTTTCAACAGCTTTTCATCGTCTTTTCAACAATTCTGTCGGCTATCGACAAGTAGTATTCGGCAACGCGGCTGTCTATGGCTGCGGCAGGCGTGCCGCTCTCCGTGCCGTCGCTTACCGACTGTATTACAGGTATCTGTCCTAAAAGCTCGAGTCCGTTTTCGGCAGCATAACGCTCGGCGCCTCCGCGGCCGAAGATGTAATAGCGGTTGTTGGGAAGCTCCTCGGGGGTGAACCAGGACATGTTCTCGATTACGCCTGCAACAGGGATGTTTACCTGAGGATGTCTGAACATCTCCACGCCGCGCACTACATCGGCCACGGCTATGCTCTGCGGCGTGGATACGATGGCGGCAGCCTCGATTTTCAGTTCGCGTATTATCGACAGGTGTATATCGCCGGTTCCCGGCGGAAGATCGGTGAGCAGATAGTCTAATTCACCCCACATGGTCTGGTGAATCATCTGCTTGAGAGCATTGACGGCCATGGCTCCGCGCCACATGAGCGCATCTGTCTGCTTGACGAAGAAACCTATCGACATCAACTTTATTCCCTGACTCTCGACAGGTATTATCGAGACATTGCCCTTCTCGTCCTCGACAGCCTCGGGTGCGTAGTCGGCCACACCGAACATCTGCGGCTGCGAGGGTCCGTATATGTCGGCGTCGAGGATGCCTACCTTGAATCCTCTGTTTCGCAGCGCGACGGCCAGGTTGGCCGTTACCGTCGACTTGCCTACGCCGCCCTTGCCCGAGGCGACAGCTATTACGTGCGCTATCTTTTCTGTCTGGCTGGGCATCTGCGCCGGTTCTGCATGATGGGCCTGTTCGCGGATGTCGACAGTTACTTCGGCCTGCGGCCAGCGTGAGGCAAGCAGCGACTGCACCTTGCGTCGTATGCTGGCGGCAAAGGGGTCGCGAGCTCTGGCGAACAGCAGCGTGACGGCTATTCGGCCGTCAGAGGCCTCTGTCGTTTGCACCATTCCGCCCGAAACGATGTCGGTGCCTGTTTCGGGGTGAACCACCGTGGCGAGCAGTTGTTCGATTTCGTGTTTCATATCTGTTCCGGAGCTTTGTTGCATGACGCTCCGGATGCAAAGTTAACTATAATTGCCGAATATGCCGCCGCATTCCGACTATCAATAGTTGGACTTCATCCACTTGTACAACTCTTTGAACGTAGGCTTCTTGCCGTGCATGAGTATTCCCACGCGGTATATTCTCGAAGCTAACCATACCATGACGGCGATGGATATGTAGAGCACCGCGAGCGACAGCAGCGGCTCCCAGACGGCTATTCCGGCCGGGATTCGGGCCATCATCACTATGGGCGAGGTGAATGGAATTATCGAGAACCAGAATGCCAGCGACGAGTTGGGGTCCTTCATGACAACGAACATTATCATCAACGCCAGTATGATGGGAATGGTTATGGGTGTTGTAAGCTGTCCGGCATCGGTTATGTTGTCGACGCTGGCTCCTACGGCGGCGAACATTGCCGAATAGAAGAGATAGCCGCCCAGAAGGAAGAGCAGCAGGTAGCAGAATACGCCTGCCAGATAGCCTATGTCGGTGAATGTGGCGAAAGTTTTCAAACCCTCGATGTTGCCGGCGTCGACGGTCGACATGTCGAGCGTGCCGGACTGGTATGCTGCCAGCTGTGCGACCTCCTCGCCGCTCATCACATGCGGCAGTATGGCCGACATGCACAGAGAACCTATGCCGAATATGAGCACTCCCCAGATGACTACCTGAAGCACAGCCACCGACGCTACGCCCAGTATCTTGCCGAGCATCAGCTGAAAGGGCTTGACCGAGGTGACCAACACATCGAGCACGCGCGAGTTTTTCTCCTCGATGACGGCCGTCATGACCATCTGGCCGTAGATGAGCAGGAACATGTAGAGTATGAATGCCAGCGCATAGCCTATGGCGAACGAAACTCCGGCCGAGACGCTGCGGCTGTCGTCGCGGTCATTGCGGAATGTCTGCAGCGTGATGCGGGTCTTGACGGCCTCCATTATCTCGGGCAGATTATCGATGTTGTAGGCCTTGAGCTTCTCCGTTTCGACTATTTTCGATATGCGGCTCTCGATGCTCTCCTCGAGCATCACCGACGACGAGGAGTTGCAGTAGAGCTTCACACTGCTTGAATTTTCGAGTATGTCGGAACCTATCCACAGCACGCCGAAGCGCTCCTCGTCGGCGCGGGCTTCGTCGAGCGGTTGGTCGATGGTTATGAACTGCACATCGTCGTTGCTCTCCATCTGCGGCGCCACCACTCCGCTCTCATCTATTACGGCTATGACCTTGGTGTCGGTCGACGAGTAGAGCATCAGCAGCGTAGGCACGGCCATCATCGCCACGATGAGCAGCGGCACCAGTATGGTGGTTATTATGAACGACTTTTTGCGGACGCGGACGTTGAATTCGCGGTTTATGACGATTCCCAACTGTGACATAACGGTTATTGTTGTTTGTTTTTTGATGTTGCTAAAAATATGATTCCCAGCGCTATCAGCGAGACGGACAGCGCTATGTTGAATCCTATGGCTAACCATGCAGCACCGGCTCCGATGAATGCAATTCCGGCAAGACGGTTGTAATCGGCCGGTTTTTTCTCTTTGTTCTTTTCCATTACAGTTCTCCGTTTACGGCGTGGATAAAGATGTCGTTCATCGAGGGTATTATTTCGGTAAACGAGCGCAGGTTCACGGCCGCATTTATCGCTGCAACCGCATCGCGCACGGCGTCATCCGAGGGGATGTATATCTTCAGAGTCTGGCCGTAGGGCGACTGGCCTTCGCCGCCCTCGATTATCTCGCAGCGGCCTGCCAGAGCTTCGCGCAGCGAACTCTCCTCTCCGCGGTAGGCAATCTCGAAGATATTGTTGCCGTGGCGGCGGCGTATCTCGTCGACCGAGCCCGAGAGCACGTTGTGCGACTTGTTGATGAGGGTTATATGGTCGCAAATCTCCTCGACCGACGACATGTTGTGGGTCGAGAGTATGATTGTCGAACCCCTGTCGCGCAGAGCGAGAATCTCGTTCTTGAGCATCTCGGCATTCACGGGGTCGAAGCCCGAGAAGGGTTCGTCGAATATCAACAGTTCGGGTTCGTGCAGCACCGTGACTATGAACTGCACCTTCTGGGCCATGCCCTTCGAGAGCTCCTCGATTTTGCGATTCCACCACGACTCGATGCCGAACTTCTCGAACCACACCTTCAGCCTGCGGACGGCCTCCTGGCGCGACAGGCCCTTGAGCCGCGCGAAGAATACGGCCTGTTCGCCGACCTTCATCTTTTTGTAGAGTCCGCGCTCCTCGGGCAGGTAGCCTATGCGGCGGATGTCGGCGGGCTCTATCTCATGCCCGGAGAGCAGTACGCGGCCGCTGTCCTGAACGGTTATGCGGTTAATGATTCGTATGAGCGTCGTCTTTCCGGCTCCGTTGGGGCCGAGAAGACCGTAGATGGAACCTCTCGGAACCGACAGCGACACGTCGTCCAGAGCCTTGTGTGCCGTGAATGTCTTCGACACGTTTTCTATTTGCAGAATGTTTTCCATAGTGCGACAAATGGGTTGCGCGATGTTTTACTCGTCTGCAAATGTAAAAATAAATTTTCCGGAGAACAAAATATTTTTATCGAAAATCGATAAAATGCACGCTCTCTGTGCGAAATGACGTTCGGGGACGGAGGGTTGTCGAAAAAAATCCATATATTTGTATGAGTGCAACTGCGCGCAGGGGCACCCGTTGATTGGGCAAACGCAAATAAAGATAGACCTACTTATGAAAAAACAGTGTGTTCTCGTGGCCGGAGGTGCCGGCTATATCGGCTCGCATACGGCCGTCGAACTCATCGGCGCAGGCTACGACGTGGTCATCGTCGACAACTTATCCAACTCCGAAATGCGCGCTGTCGAGGGCGTGCGCAAAATTACCGGCGTAGATGTTCCATTCGTCGAGGTCGACTGCTGCGACATCGACGCCTTCCGCAAGGTGTTTGAGCAGTACGAGTTCGACTCGGCCATACATTTTGCAGCCTCGAAGGCCGTGGGCGAGTCGATTCACAAGCCCATGCTCTACTACCGCAACAATCTCACCTCGCTGATGAACCTCATAGACCTGATGCACGAGTACGGACGGCACAACATAGTCTTCTCGTCGTCGTGCACCGTCTACGGCGAGCCCGACAAGCAGCCCGTGACCGAGCAGACGCCCCGCAAGCCGGCCACTTCGCCCTACGGCAATACCAAGCAGATGAGCGAGGATATTCTCCGCGACGCCATGGCAGCCTACGGCGACATGAAGGGTATAGCTCTGCGCTACTTCAACCCCATCGGCGCCCATCCGTCGGCTCTCATCGGCGAGTTGCCGCGCGGCGTGCCCCAGAACCTGGTGCCCTATGTGACGCAGACGGCAGCCGGAATCCGCGAGTGCCTGTCGGTATTCGGCGACGACTACCCCACGCCCGACGGTTCGTGCATCCGCGACTATATCGACGTGACCGACCTTGCCAAGGCACACGTGGCAGCCATCGGACGCATGATAGGCGGCAGCAACAAGGAGCGCTACGAGGTGTTCAACGTCGGCACGGGCCGCGGAGTCTCGGTGCTCGAGCTGGTTCGCGGCTTCGAGCGCGTGAACGGATTGAAGCTCAACTATAAGATAGCTCCCCGCCGCGAGGGCGACATCATGGCCATCTGGGCCGACCCGACGCGTGCCAACCAGGAGCTGGGCTGGCATGCCGAGAAGACGCTCGACGAGACGCTCGCCTCGGCGTGGAAGTGGCAGCAGACGCTCTGATGCCCCGGGCAGTGAATGCAGGCGGGAACCTCGACAGGTTCCCGCTTTTTTTGTTTGCCGGGACCGCAAACCGCTGCGGTTCGGGTGTTGAGCGGCGGGCATAAAAGATAAGGAGTTGCGTATCGGGCGACACTCAACTCCTCGAATTAGGTTAGTTAGGTTAATGAGAAAAAAGGGAGAACTCCCGTATTTGTAGAACAAAGATAATCTCTTTTTTATTAACCGCCAAACTTTTTGTAATAATTTTTTAATTAATACGGCCTCGGATGCTACGATTTTCAATTAAAAAATTTTAATAAGAGCGATTTCGTAAGTTTTTCATAAACGCAGACCCGTTTGTGGCGGAAGTATAATTTCGTCCCTCGCAGCTCTCGGTCCGGCAGGCAAAACAAAAGCCCCTCCGTGCAAGAGGGGCCGTTTGTCGCTATCCGGCGGGACTATCCTGCAACGGCAGTCTCGAACACCTCGGCACGCTCCTGTGTTTCGGCCGCTTCGGCGCGCGAGCCGTGCAGACGGAACGAGGCGGGCGTGGTGCCGTATTGCTTGCGGAAGAGTTTTATGAAGTGCGAGGTGTTGGTGAACGTGCACTCGTAACCTACCTCCGAGACCGACTTGTCGGTAGCCAGCAGCAGAAGCCGCGCATGCTGCAGACGCTGGCGGATTATCCACTTGTGCGGCGGACAGTTGTAATGGCGGCGGAACTCCTTCTTGAACGAGGTGAGCGAACGGTTGCTCATGCGGGCCAGCTCCTCTATGGACACGTCGCGGAATATGTTGTCGTAGACCACCTGCTCGAAGTTCTCCTTCGAGGTGTCGATGTTGCTCAGAAACTTGCTCTTCAGGCAGCAGTCGTCGTGCGAGGCTATCTCGTAGAATATTTCGGATATGCGTATTCCCTCTATCACATCGTCGCTGCCGCGGCGCTCCTCCTTGAGCAGCAGATCGTTGACCGATGCGAAGAGCATGCGCAGCGACTCCCATGCCGGCATCGATATATGGCCGCTGGTGCGGCACTTCTCGCAGCTGTGGGAGTTGGTGATGCGGAATTCGTAGGCGTATGTGAGCTGCATCATTATGTTGCGCAGGTCATCGGGGGTGTAGTAGATGACGATTTGTTCGAACGGCCTTCCGTTTTCGGGAATCTTCTCGATGTAGTGGTTCCCCAAGCCGAGACAGTAGATTTCGCCCTGTGAGATGCGGTGCCGCGTATCTCCGTAGTAAATGTTGGCACTGCCGCGCAGAATGTAACACAAGGCGTAACGCGAAAGCGACGAAACCTCTATCCCGTTGTTTTTGGGGCAGACGAGTCGGACGATTGTCGGCTGGGCCGTTTCGTTGTAGATTTGTACCATAATGAATAATTTTTTAATAGTCGATGCTCTGTTCCGCCGCTGGCGACAGTGCGTATGCAATTACATTACGGCTACAAATATATAAAAATATTATTGTATATTTACAATAAAAAATTGTATCGACCCGACGTGCCATATTTTAATCCGAAAATTACGTCGCGGATAGCTTTTTATTCGATAAAGATGCGTATGATGCAGAGCAGCAGTAAAATAGAATATAACACGTCGGCTATGCGCCAATTCAGGCGAATGAGCATGACGGGTATGAGAGCTGCTGCCGGTGCAGCGACTATTCCGAATGAAGCGACGGTCGAGCCGGGCAGGGCGAGAGTGGCTGCCGCGGGAATGAATGCGCAGATGTTGTAGAGGGTGATGCTTCGGGGCCGCGAGCCGAGCGAGTAGAGGTTCACGCCGCAGAAGAGCACGGCGCTCAGCACCGTGGCCAGCACCCAGCAGAACATAACTGCCGAGGTGAGCGACATGTCGCCGAATATGCGGTAGCCGCTGGGGGCGAGAATCGCCGTGGCGATTCGGTTCACCGGCTCGAAGAACTCTCCTCCGGCGCCCCAGTTGACATATCCCGCTGCGGCGAACGGCAGTACCAGACCGGCCAAAGCGACTATGGTTTCGCGTGTCGAACGCTTGAATATGGTCACGGCAAAGGGCATGAGCAGCAGCATGGGCGCCGCAGGGGCGTAGACCATAGGCAGCAGGCCGAGACAGAACGACCCGAAGAAGAGGGGCGTGAATCCGTAGCCGTCGCGCTGCGAATAGTAGTGGTACTTCATGGCCTGTACGGTCAGCAGCGCCGCCGTGGCGGCCGTGAGAGACATGTGCGGCAGATAGATTCCGCAGGCTATGACGGCGTAGACCGGTATGGTTACGGTTGTCTTTACGAAGTAGAGCTCGCTGATTCTCACGGCGCGGCCTATGATCCATGCGGCCATGAAATAGAACAGGGCCGCTATCGTACTGCCGGCTGCCGGGTGGGCGCTCTGGAACGAGTCGATGAAGGAGCCGAGAAACGACGGGGTGCCGCACAGCGTTTCGGGCGGAAACTCCGTGAGGCTTGCGCGCACGAAAGCCAGGGCCGTGACTGCTGTCATGACCAGCAGGTTGACTGCGGGCGAGCTGCGGATTACGTTCATTGGCGCCAAAGATTTGTTGCTATGCAAAATTAGTTAATTTTCCCGGCCGTACCAAAAAACCGATGCCGGGCGTAGCAAAACATACGGGGAGAGCCGAAACTCTCCCCGTCCGCCCGTGCGTTTTGCGACCTTGGTCCGTCAAATTGCGGCGAGCGCCTGCTCGAGGTCGGCGATTATATCATCGATATGCTCTGTGCCTATCGACAGCCGTACAGTCGAGGGGGTGATATGCTGTTGCTCGAGCTCCTCGGGAGTCATCTGCGAGTGGGTGGTGGTGTAGGGGTGAATGACCAGCGACTTGACGTCGGCCACGTTTGCCAGCAGCGAGAATATCTCCAGCGAGTCGATGAATTTCCATGCCTGCTCTACGCCACCCTTGATTTCGAAGGTGAATATCGAGCCTCCGCCGTTGGGGAAGTATCTGTTGTAGAGCTGATGGTCGGGATGGTCCGCGAGCGACGGATGGTTGACCTTGGCCACCTTGGGGTGTTTGGAGAGATAGTCGACCACCTTCAGGGCATTCTCAACGTGGCGCTCGACGCGCAGCGAGAGGGTCTCGAGACCCTGCAGGAGGATGAATGCGTTGAAGGGCGAGATGGCGGCGCCCGTGTCGCGCAGAATCACGGCGCGGATGCGCGTCACGAAGGCTGCGGGACCGGCCACGTCGGCAAATACGGCGCCGTGGTAGCTGGGGTCGGGCTTGGCCAGTGTGGGGAACTTGTCGGCGTTGGCCTTCCAGTCGAAGCGGCCGCCATCGACAATCACGCCGCCGAGGCTGGTGCCGTGGCCGCCGATGAATTTGGTCGCCGAATGAATCACAATGTCGGCTCCGTGCTCTATGGGGCGAATCAGGTAGGGCGTTCCGAAGGTGTTGTCTATCAGAAGCGGGATGTTGTGGCGGTGAGCCACTTCGGCCACGGCCTCGATGTTGGTGATGTCGGAGTTGGGGTTGCCGAAGGTCTCCACGAACACGGCCTTGGTGTTGGGCTGTATGGCTGCCTCGAGGGCTTCGAGGTCGTTGACCTTGACGATGGTGTTGGTTATGCCTTGGGTCGTGAACGTGTGGGTTATCAAATTGAAGGTGCCGCCGTAGAGGTTGTCGGCCGCAACGATGTGGTCGCCTGCACTCAGTATATTCTGCAGTGCGTAGGTCACGGCTGCCGCACCCGAGGCCACGGCCAGACCGGCCACGCCGCCTTCGAGCGCCGCCACGCGCTCCTCGAACACGCTCTGCGTCGAGTTGGTCAGTCGGCCGTAGATGTTGCCTATGTCTTTCAGGGCGAAGCGGTCGGCTGCATGCTGCGAATTGCGGAATACGTATGATGTAGTCTGATAAATAGGTACCGCGCGTGCGTCGGTTGCCGGATCGGGTTGCTCTTGTCCAACATGGAGCTGCAGCGTTTCGAAATGTAGCTTATCGCGTTTCATTGTTTTTTTTGTTTGTTTTTCTGTGCAAAGGTATGTTTAAGGAAATTATGTCGCAATAATTTTGTAAAATAAGGAATATATTTCTAATTTTGTCGATTATACAGGAAATATGTTCATGCGGCTGCATGGGATGCAGCCGCCGAACGGAAAATTATTCTTCGATGGATTCGCTCGACAAAACCGATTTGCAGATTCTGCGCATTCTGCAGCAGAATGCCCGCCTGACGACCAAGGAGCTGGCTGCCCGCGTGCACCTCTCGACTACGCCCGTTTTCGAACGGCTCAAGAGACTGGAGACAGGCGGTTACATTAAGAAATATGTGGCGGTGCTCGATGCCGGCAAGCTCAACCGCGGCTTCGTGGTCTTCTGCAGCGTGAAGCTGCGGCGGCTGAACTGCGACATAGCCAATGCTTTCACCGACTTCGTGAGGGAGATTCCCGAGGTGGTCGAGTGCTACAACATCTCGGGCGAGTACGACTACCTGCTCAAGATTCACGCCCCCGACATGAAGTACTACCAGGAGTTCATCCTCAACGTGCTCGGACGAGTCGACAGCCTCGGGTCGATTACCAGCACATTCGTCATGGACGAGGCCAAGCACGACTACGGGGTTCCGTTCTGATACTGCAGCAGCCATGTTGAAGCATTCGTTTTCCGCAGGCCTCGTCGAGGCGGGCTGCGACGAGGCCGGGCGAGGCTGCCTGGCCGGAGCCGTCTTTGCCGCGGCGGTCATTCTGCCGCCCGGTTTCAGCCATCCTCTGCTCAACGACTCGAAGCAGATGACCGAACGCAACCGCGAGCTGCTGCGCGGAATCATCGAGCGCGAGGCTGTAGCGTGGAAGGTCGTGGCCGTGCCGCCCGGGCGCATCGACGAGATAAACATCCTCAACGCCTCGTTCGAGGGTATGACTCTGGCCGTCGAGGGGCTTGCCGTGCGGCCCGAGTTTCTGGCCATCGACGGCAACCGTTTCCGCTCGCGGCTGAATATACCCTACGAGTGCATAGTCAAAGGCGACGGCAAGTATGCCGACATAGCCGCTGCGTCGGTGCTGGCCAAGACCCACCGCGACGAATACATGGTGCGCATTGCCGGCGAATATCCGCAGTACGGCTGGGAGCGCAACAAGGGCTATCCTACGCGCGAGCACCGGCTTGCCGTGCGAGAACACGGCCTGACGCCATATCATCGCCTGACCTTCAATCACGAAATCGACCAGTTGTCGCTCTTCTGAGCGTGCAGCGTTTTGAATTACGGAGCTTATGCCCTATCTTTGCGGTGCGGACTCGCTCCGTCGCCGCCTGCTTGGCAGGGGGAGGAAAGTCCGGGCAACACAGAGCGGCGCGCAGGCTAACGACCTGATGTTCGTGAGGGCATGGCAGCGTAACAGAGAATGACCGCCCGCAAGGGTAAGGGTGAAAAGGTGCGGTAAGAGCGCACCGCGGCGGCAGCAATGTCGACCGGCAGTACGTCCCGCGTGTTGCAAGACCATGTATACCGGCAGTTAAGGGTTGCTCGCCCGATGCCGGGGGGTAGGTTGCTCCAGACGGCGGGAGACCGCCGCCGTAGATAAATGACGGAGGCCCGTCCTCGGACGGGTACTGAACCCGGCTTACAGAGTCCGCAATTACGGCGGGCGACGGCTCATTCGGCCGCCGCCCGTTTTTTTTGGTCTTTGCAGAGGGTGCTTCGGCGCCCGAATTTTTCATAAATTTGCATTATGGCGCTGCGCATCCAGATACCGCCCATGCTGCCCGTCGCGGCAGCCGTGATTGCCGGCATAGCTCTCTGGCCGGTGATGCCGCTGCCCGTGTGGTTCTCGGTGGCGGCCGTGGCCGCCTGCATTCTGCTTGCCATGGCCGACTATCTCTTTCAGGGCCGGGGGTGGGCGCCGCTGCTTGTCGCTTCGATGTTCTCGGGCATGGCGGTCGCGAGCCTTGAGGTGCAGGCTGACGGGATTCCCGAAGACAGGGCATATTACCGTATGGTTGTCGAGTCGTCGTTGCGGCCTGCCGGAGAGTGGCTGCGCGCGGATGCGAGCCTTAGGAGCGTCGAATCCGGCGGCGGGAGCCGGCAGCTGCGCGGCCGGGTGTCGATTATGGCCGACGCGTCGGTTCGTCTCTCTGCCGGCCAGCAGATTGTGTGGCGGGGCCGCATGACGCCTCCGGGCAGCGACGGCTATGGCGAACTTATGCGCCGCCGCGGGTATGCCGGGACGGCTTTCGTGCGCGAGGGCAGCATTGTCCGTATCGACGAGGGCGAAGCTCCGCTGCTTGTGTCGCTGCACGAGCGTGCCGTACGCCGCATGAGCCGTCTGCCTCTGGACAAGGAGGAGCAGGCGATAATTCTTGCCGTCAGCACGGGCGAGACATCTGCAGTAAGCCGCACGCTGCGTGAGAACTATTCGCGTGCCGGCACCTCCCATGTGCTGGCGCTGTCGGGTCTGCATGTGGGCATCGTGTTTCTGTGCATCAACGCTCTGCTGTGGTGGCTGCCGCTGCTGCGAAGGGGACATCTGTGGCGCGGAGTGCTGGCCGTGGCGCTTCTTTGGAGCTATGTAGCCGTTACGGGCATGCCTTCGAGCGCCGTGCGTGCGGCGCTGATGTTCACGCTGCTGCAGACGGCGCGACTCTCGTCGATGACCTATTCGGGCCTCAACGCGCTGGCCTGCTCGGCATTCATATCCCTGTTTTTCAATGCCAACCTGATATACGAACCTGGCTTCCGACTCTCATACGCCGCTGTTGCGGGCATTCTGGCGTGGGGCGTGCCGCTCTGCCGCGAGCTGATGCTGCACGAGCCGCCCAAGCGCAAAAGGAGCCTGCCGGGCACCATACTGCGGCGTGCGGCCAATATGCTGATTGCCTCCTTTGCCGTCGGCATCTCGGCCTCGGCGGCTACGGCTCCGATGGTGTCGCACATCTTCGGCAGCATGCCTCTGTTGGGAGCCGTGGCGAGTCCTGTGGCCGTGGCGGCCGCGAGCGTGGCTGTTGCCGCCTCGCTGCTGTGGCTGGTCATGCCACTGGGTTTTGCGGCGGGCTTGTTGGGAGCCGTAGCCGGATTCGCCGCCCGCGTGCTGAATGCGCTCTCGCAGATGCTTGCCGGGTGCGAGTATGCCGCAGTCGATTTGAGATTAGACGGCTGGCAGACGGCGGCGGCATATGCAGTGATGATTGCAGCGACGATAGCCGTTGCGGAGCTCCGGCAGCGCCGCCGCGAACGACGTGGCCGGGGATTGAAAATTTAGCTACTTTTGCACCGTGACACTCGAGGAACTGAACATACTCTGCACCGACGATGTTCGCCGCGCGATAGCCGAAAACCGCGGCCGCGACCCGCTGGCCGTGGCTCTCGATTCGCACGTGCCCCACGCGGCGGCAGTGGCCACGCAGGTGAAGTATCTGGCGCGTGCCGAGTCCAAGCTGCCGTCATACGCGGCGGCGGGGTGCATACTGCCGTCGCTGGCTTTCGAGCAGTCGTCGAGCGAGACGTGCGCCGCACGCCGTTATGGCAGGGGTCGCGCTGCGCTCGATTTGACGTGCGGCCTCGGTGTGGATACATACTACGCCTCGCGGCGCTTCGACAGGGTCGTAGCTCTCGAGCGCGACGAGATAACGGCCGCCGTGGCGAGGGAAAACTTCAGACGGCTGGGAGCGGCCAACATCGAGGTGATATGCGCCTCGGCCGAGGAGTATCTGAAGGGATGCGGCGAAGAGTTCGATGTGATTTATGCCGACCCCGACCGCCGTTCGCAGAGCGGCCGCAAGATGGTGTGCCTCGAGGACTGCTCGCCCGACATGGCGGCACTGCTGCCCGAAATCAGTCGGTGCGGCCGGCAGCTTGCAGTGAAGCTCTCGCCCATGTTCGATGTCGACGAGGCCTTTGCCCGCTTCGGCGAGGCTCTTGTCGAGGCGGTGTCGCTGGGCGGCGAATGCAAGGAGGTGAATGTGGTCTGCGACGGAGGTCCGGCGCGCATCTCGGCGGTGGCCATAACGGCTGCAGGGGAGCAGTGCGAGGCGACATTTGCCCGCGGCGACTCTGCCGGAATGCTCTCGACAGGACCGTTCGATGCGGACCGTTGGCGTTATCTGGGTGTGCCCGACGCCGCCCTGCGCAAGGCGCGGCTCGTGGCCCGCACCCTTGGCGGCAGAGCCGACGTGCGCAGCCAGACGGGATTCGTGTTTGCCGACGAGCCGCTCGAGGGCGTGCCCTGCAGGTGGCACCGCATAGCGAGCATCGAGCCCTACAATCCCAAACAGCTCCGCCGCCGGCTGCATGGCCTGCGTGTCGAGATTCTGCGGCGCGACTTTCCGCAGAGCACGGCCGAGATATGCCGCGCATGCGGAATCCGCGAAGGAGGCGACATCCGCGCAGCCTTCACGCGCATAGGCGACAGCCGTCTGTTCATCATGTTGGAATAAAAAATGAGGCGCCTTTTCGGGCGCCTCATCAATCTTTTGACGGATATTTACTCCACTCTCACATTCGAGTACATCAGCACGCCGCTTTGCGAGAGAGCCTCGCGCACGCGCTTGACATCCGAATAGGTGTCGCCCAGCTCGTTGCGGACGATGTTGGCCGACACGCTCTTGTTCAGGTTGGCCAGTATGGCGGCCAGACCCGACGGAGCATCGACCTCCTCGGTGACGCGATACTTCTCCAGTCCGGCCTTGTCGGCAGCTACGGCAATGGCGGCCTTCAGACCTCCGCAGGCATCGGCCAGACCTATCTGGTCGGCAGCCGTTCCCGACCATACGCGGCCCTCGGCAATCTCGAGCACGCGCTCTATGGGCAGGTTGCGGCCCTCGGCCACCAGCGAGGTGAAGCGTCCGTAGACCTTGTCGACGCCGCGCATCATGAATGCGCGCTCTTCGGCAGTCATCTGACGGCCTGGCTGTCCCAGGTCGGCCGAGGTGTTGCTCTTGACGCCGTCGAAGGTTATGCCGAGCTTGTTTTTCAGAGCGTCGGTGGGGTTTACCATCAGTCCGAACACGCCAATCGAGCCGGTGAGGGTCAGACGGTCGGCCAGAATCGCGTCGGCCGGAGCCGAAATGTAGTAGCCTCCGCTGGCTGCGTACTGTCCCATCGAGACGATTACGGGCTTCTGCTCGCGCAGCAGGGTCATCTCGCGCCATATGACATCCGAAGCCAGCGCGCTGCCGCCCGGCGAGTTGACACGCAGAACTACGGCCTTTATGTCGTCGTTCTCGCGCACCTCGGCCAGCTTGGCTGCCAGGGTGTTGCCGCAGATGTTCTCGCCGTCGAGGGCGCCGTCGCCGTCAATGATTCCGCCCTGGGCATAGACTATGGCCACGCGCGGAGAGCTGAGATTGGAGACGTCGGGGCTCAGTTGCGAGACATACTCGCCCAGGGTCACGTCGGCCCAGTCGTCGGTGCCGGTCAGTTCGGCTATGATATCCTCGACCTGGTCTTCGTAGAGGAGCTTGTCGACAAAGCCGTTGCTGAGGGCATCGTCGGCCTCGCATACGGCCAGCTGATTGGTCAGGGTGTTGAGGCGCTCGGGCTCAATGTCGCGCGAGGCGGCCACATCGCCGCTGATGTCCTTCCACATGGCATCGGCCAGCTCCTGCATCTGTCGGCGGTTGGCATCCGACATTTTGTCGAGTATGTAGGGCTCGACGGCGCTCTTGTACTTGCAGACCGTGGGGCGGAAGACCTCGACCTTCACGCCGAGCTTGTCGATGAGACCCTTGAAGAAGATGTTCGAAAAGGAGAGTCCCTGCCACGAGATGCCGCCCATGGGCTGGAGACATATCTCATCGGCCACGGAGGCCAGATAGTAGTCGACCTGCGAGTAGCTGTCGCAGTAGGCTATGATGAACTTGCCGCTGTTCTTGAAGCCTTCGAGCGCCAGACGCAGCTCCTCGGCCACGGCCCAGCCCGAGGGGCCTCCCGAACCCGAGGGACGGATGTAGATACCCTTTATGCGGTCGTCGGCAGCCGCAGCGTCGATTGCGCGCAGCGCATTGTAGAGCGATACGGTGCTTACGGACGACATGTTCATAAGGTCGAAGCCCGCCAGAGGGTCGGTGACGGGGGCATCGGTTATCACCTCGCTGAAGTCGAGCGTGAGCACCGAGTCGTTGCCCACGGTTACGCTCTTGTCCATCGAGCCGGCCATGCTGAGGATTGTCGAAATCCATATCAGCATCTTGATGACGCCCCCGACGACTACGGCCAGCAGGGCGGCGAGAAAAATTTTGAGGAATTTCATCTCTTCACTATTTATTTGTCGTTTAACTTGTTTGCCAAACAGCGGATTACGGCTGCAAAGTTATGTATAAAGTTCCGAAAAACAAATAAATTTTATCGAAAAACGATATTTGCCGGCATTTATTGTTGCGGCAGCGGATTATTCGACCGTCACTTCGACCGATGCGGGATAGAGTCGTGCGGGGTCGAAATACTCGCCGCAGCTGGTGACCATGTCGCGCAGGCAGGGCTTGAGACGGCCTTTGAATTTGAGTTTGCCGTTGACCTTCACCGTTACCGGCCGGGACATGTCGACCAGTTTGTCGTTCAGATAGATTACTATGCGGCCGCGGGTCGCCTTCTCGTATGTTTTGGTCTCGCCGATGTTCATCGTCCAGCCCTCGTCGCTCTGGATGGTCTGACCAGGCGTTACGGTCACCACCTCGACGTCGAGCGAGACGGTGTTGTCGTCGATAGTCATGCGGTAGAAGGAGCGCACCATGTCGTCGGAGTCGTCAGTCGAGCGCTCACGGATGCTGAGGTTGTAGAAACCGCTGCGGAAGGAGGCCTTTTCGCCATTGATGTTGCCCTGAGGCAGATTCTCCCAGCAGACATACTTGGGATAGGGGTTGCGCGCGTAGTTCTTAAGGTAGGGTGTGGTGACGGTGTAGTCGCAGCCGTGTCCGTAGCCTGGCTGCAGGTCGATTTTGTGCTGGTAGTAACCCGGATGCGCCTGTTGCAGCGCCGACCACTGCTGCTGCGCGCGCTGCACGAGCATGCGGCGGCCGTACATCGTGTCCCTGTCGCCCGTCTGAAGACAGAAGGCTATCGAGGCGCAGTTCTCGGGCGGAGCCCAGAACATCTGTTCGCCGCCGGCTATGGGGCCTGCGCCTGCGAGGTAGTCGGCATAGAACGAGGCCAGGCGCTGGCTGCCGTAGCCGCCCTCGGAGATGCCGAAGACATAGATATGGTCGGGGTCGATTTCGCCAAAGAGAAAAGCCTGCCTCAGCAGCCGCTCCCACGCCTGCTGGCGCGAGGGCTGGTACCACCTGCAGCCGGTGCCGCCCTTGGGGCTGCGGGGGATGAAGTATGCCGAGGGGGCATCGTCGTAGCGCTGTGCCCATGCGAGCGTGGCGCGGAACTCGTAGTCGTTGTCGCCCGAGCCGTGGAGGCAGAGAAAGAGCGGATATCCGGACCGGGGTCTGTCGCCCTTGCTGCCGTAGAAGAATTGCATCTGCTCGCCCTCCAGCAGCGGCCATACGCCCGAAACCTGCTTTTCGTCGAAGCTGCCGGCAAGCGGCGTAAGCTGGGGCAGCAGAGGCTGGTCGAAGGATTCGTTGGCTCGCCGCCACGCCTCCCACACCAAAGCCTTTATCTGCTCTGTCTCGGCCGGGGCGACAATCCTGCGGGTTGTGAATGCGGCCGGCTCGCCGCGCAGCACGGCGGCGAAATAGCGCTCTATCTCGTCGGTATCGATTCCGTAGGGGTTGTGGTTCTGCCGGCCTCTGTCGCCTGCAGCCGAGGAGATGGCCGCGGCAGACAGCACGAGACTCAACAATAGTATCTTCAATCGGTTCACGGTATGCGGGTTTAGTGTCAGTGCGCCTCGAGCCAGTTCTCGCCAGTGCCGGCGTCGGTTACCAGCTTCACGCTCAGAGATGCGGCCGACTCCATCTCCTCCACCACGATGCGCGTTACGGTCTCCTGCTCGCTGCGGAGCATGTCGACCACCAGTTCGTCGTGCACCTGAAGAATGACTTTCGATTTGATGCCCTCGTCGATAAAGCGGCGGCGGACGCCTGCCATGGCTATTTTCATGATGTCGGCGGCGCTACCCTGTATCGGGGCGTTGACAGCGTTTCTCTCGGCCAGGCCGCGGGCCACGGCATTCTGCGACGAGATGTCGTTGAGGTATCTGCGGCGGCCGAAGATTGTCGATACATATCCGTCGCGGCGGGCCTGCGCAACGACGTTGTCGATATACTCCCTGACCTTGGGGTAGGATGCGAAGTAGCCGTCGATGAGGCTTCGGGCCTCGGCGAGCGGTATGTCGAGCCGCTGGCGCAGTCCGAATGGCGAGATGCCGTAGATTATTCCGAAGTTGGCGGTCTTGGCCTTGCGGCGCTCGTCGGGCGTAACCTCCTCGAGGCTTTTGCCGAAGAGCCGTGCTGCCGTCGAGGCATGGATGTCGACACCCTGCTCGAATGCCGCCAGCAGAGCCTCGTCGCCGCTCAGGTGGGCCATCAGGCGCAGCTCGACCTGCGAGTAGTCGGCCGAGAGCAGCAGATGTTCGCTGTCCGAGGGGATGAATGCGCGCCGTATGCGGCGGCCGAGCTCGTCGCGCACCGGAATGTTCTGCAGGTTGGGGTTGGTCGACGAGAGGCGCCCGGTGGCGGTGACGGCCTGGTTGAACGAGGTGTGTATGCGGCCGGTAGCTGGATTTACGAGCTGTGGCAGCGCCTCGACATAGGTCGACAGCAGTTTCTTCACGCCGCGGTACTCGAGCACCAGGTCGACTATGCGGTGCTTGCGGGCGAAGCTCTGCAGATACTCCTCGTCGGTGCAGAACTGCTTGGTTTTGGTCATCTTGGGCTTCTCGGCGATGCGCATCTTGGCAAACAGCACCTCGCCGAGCTGGCGCGTGGAGTTGATGTTGAGCGTCGGCTCGCCGGCCTCGGTGCGCACCTCGGATTCAAGGCGTGCAAGGCGCTGGTTGAGCTCTACGGCATATTCGGCCAGGGCCTGCGTGTCGATTCTCACTCCGGCGGTTTCGATGTCGGCCAGCACGTCTATCATGGGCTCCTCGATGCGGAAGTAGAGGTCGGCCAAACCCTCGCGCTCGACGAGCGGGTAGAGCGCATGCTTTAGTTGCAGCGTCACGTCGGCATCCTCGGCGGCATACTCCGCAACGCGCTCCACGGCAATCACATCCATGGTCAGCTGCTTCGACCCGCGGCCTATGAGGGTCTCGATTTCGATAGGCCGGTAGTTGAGATAGCGCTCGGCGAGGATGTTCATGTTGTGACGCGACTCGGGGTCGAGCAGATAGTGCAGCAGCATGGTGTCGTACTTGCGGCCGCGGACACCGATGCCCAGGCGGCGCAGGACCATGATGTCGAACTTCATGTTCTGGCCTATCTTGGCGCATTTGTCGTTCTCGAACAGAGGTTTGAGTATCGATACATACTCTTCGTCATGGCGCGGGAAGGGTATGTAGAAGGCCTCGTGCGGCGTGACGGCTATCGACAGGCCGACGATGGTGTCGTTGAAGGTGTCCAGTCCGGTGGTCTCGGTATCGAAGCAGAATTCGTCGAAGGCGGCGATGCGGTCGGCAAGCTGGCGCAGCTCTTCGGCCGTGCGGATGATGGTATAGGAGTGCGGAACGGTCTGAGCCGTGTCGAAATCGTTGACAGGCTCGCCCGAAGTCATTATGGTTGCAGCGGCGGGTTCGGACGGGATGTTCACGGGGTTGCCGAACAGGTCGCCCTGGCCCTCGAGCGCCGCGCGGCGCTGTGCGAGCGATTTTGCGCGCGCCATGTCGGCCAGCTGCGTCTGCGGAGCCTGACGGGGCGCGTCGGGCAGAGGCTCGGGAGGTGCGACGTTGGTTATGTCGGCGGCGAAGGCGGTGAAGTTGAGCTCGGCGTAGAGCGCCCGCAGCGCATCGATGTTGGGGCAGCATACGGTCAGCTCCTCGGGTTTGAACTCTATGGGCACATCCAGACAGATGGATGCCAGACGCTTCGAGAGCAGCAGCTTGTCGCCCCACTCGGCAATCTTCTCGCCCGTGCGGCCCTTTATCGAGGCGGCGTTGGCCAAAATATTCTCGGCTGTGCCCCATTGCTGCACGAGCTTGCAGGCTCCCTTCTCGCCTATGCCAGGCACGCCGGGGATATTGTCCGAGGCGTCGCCCCACAGAGCCAGTATGTCGCGCACCAGGGCTGGGTCGTCTATGCCGTAGCGCTCGCGTATCTGGTCGCAGCCCACAATCTCGATAGTGTCGCCCTTCTGCTTGTATATGCGGCAGTTGGGACGCACCAGCTGGCCGTAGTCCTTGTCGGGGGTGACCATGTAGACGTCGTAGCCCTGGGCCAAAGCCTTGTGCGCGAGGGTGCCGATTACGTCGTCGGCCTCGTAGTTCTCGACCTCGAGAATGGGTATGCACATGGCCTCGAGTATGCGCTTGATGTAGGGCACCGAGACTATGATGTCCTCGGGCGTGTCGGGACGGTTGGCCTTGTAGTCGACGAAGATGTCGCGGCGGAACGAACCTCCCTTGGGGTCGAAGGCTACGCCCAGCAGGTCGGGTTTCTCGCGCTTGAGGATGTCGCGCACGAACTTGGTGACGCCCCATATGCAGGAGGTGTTCATGCCGGCGCCGTTGCGCATGGGACGGCCCATGAAGGCGTAATAGTATTTGAATATCAACGCATAGGCGTCTACGAGGAAGAGCTTTTTCATAGTCTTTTTCGCGGAGTCTTCGGATATTTTTTCAAGCCTGGGAGCCTCTTTGGTTCTGCGCGGCGCGAGGGCGTGGAGTGCGTGCCCTACATGTTGTCGTCGGCGAACCACTCGGCATATGAGGCGGCCGTCTCGTGCAGCTTCAGGGAGTGGAGCGTCACGCCCTCGGGCAGGTGTCGGGATATGGCTGCTGCGAAATCGGCGAGCATGTTTTCGCACGTGGGGCGGTAGTCGACCGTCACGATGCGCGCGAAGCGCTCGCCAAGCGCCGAAGCGAGCTTTTCATTGTCGGGCGTGCGGTGTATGACGAAGGCATGGTCGAAGCGCGAGACCACCTGCTGCTCGACAATACTCTTCAGATAGCCGAAGTCGGTCACCATGCCGTATTTCGGCGACGAGGCGTCGCTGCATGGACGGCCCTTGACGGTCACGAAGAGACGGTAGGAGTGGCCGTGAATCTCGCGGCAGGCTCCGTCGTATCCGTCGAGGGCGTGCGCCGCCTCGAAGCGGAACTCTTTTGTAAGTCGGATTACGGCCGTCATTTGAGCTTGTCGATGTTTACCTGACGCGAGAAGGCCTCGTTCAGCGATATGTAGGTCTGCGTGGCAGTCACTCCGTGGATGCGGAGCACGCCGTCGAATATGGTGTGCATCAGATGTTCATTGTCCAGACAGTACATCTTGACCAGAATCATGTATGTTCCGGTGATGAAGTGGCACTCGACGATCTCGGGAATCTGCCGCAGCTTCTCCATGGTCTGGTTGAGCATCATCGGGTCCTGCAGACTGATGCTGATATAGGCGCAGACGTCGAACCCCAGCATTTTGGGGTCGACGACCAGTCTGCTGCCCAGTATCACTCCCCACTCCTCGAGCTTGCGGATGCGCTGGTGTATGGCGGCGCCGGAGATGCCGCACTCGCGGGCGATCTCCAGGAAAGGCATTCGCGCGTTGTTTATCAGAAAGCGCAGAATCTTGGTGTCGACGGCGTCGACAGGAGCCTTTCGGGGTTTGTCCGGAGCGTAGTGGTCGCCGGTGCCGTATTTTTTCTGCATCTGCTCAGCTGGTTGCGGGGTTGGTAAATCAGATTACGCCCAGCTCCTTGCCCACCTTGACGAATGCTGCGATGCACCTGTCGAGCTGCTCGGTGGTGTGTCCTGCCGAGACCTGCACGCGGATGCGGGCCTGACCCTTCGGAACCACGGGATAGTAGAAGCCGGTGACGAACACGCCCTCCTGCTGGAGCTTCGCGGCGAAGTCCTGCGACAGCTTGGCGTCGTAGAGCATCACAGCGCAGATTGCCGACTGCGTGGGCTTGATGTCGAAGCCTGCGGCGAGCATGCCGGCGCGGAAGTGCTCGACATTCTTGACCAGACGGTCATGGAGCTCGTCGCTCTCGCCCAGCATGCGGAACATCTCGATTCCGGCGCCGACCACTGCGGGCGGCAGCGAGTTGGAGAAGAGATAGGGTCGCGAACGCTGGCGAAGCATGTCGATAATCTCCTTGCGGCCGGTGGTGAAGCCGCCCACGGCGCCGCCGAAGGCCTTGCCGAGGGTGCCGGTGATGATGTCTACCTTGCCGCGCAGGTCGTAGAGCTCGGTGATTCCGCGGCCGGTCTTGCCCAGCACGCCCGCCGAATGGCACTCGTCGACCATCACCAGCGCGTCGTACTTGTCGGCCAGCTCGCAGATTTTGTCCAGCGGAGCGGCGTTGCCGTCCATGGAGAATACGCCGTCGGTGCAGATTATGCGGAAGCGCTGTGCCTGTGCGCGCTTGAGGCAATCCTCCAGCTCGGCCATGTCGGCATTGGCATAGCGGTAGCGGACGGCCTTGCACAGACGCACGCCGTCGATGATGGATGCGTGGTTGAGCGAGTCGGAGATGATGGCATCCTGCTCGGTGAACAGCGGTTCGAATACGCCTCCGTTGGCGTCGAAGCAGGCGGCGTAGAGAATCGTGTCCTCGGTGCCGAAGTAGTCGGCAACGGCCTTCTCGAGCTGCTTGTGGATATCCTGGCAGCCACAGATGAAGCGCACCGACGACATGCCGTATCCGCGCTCGTCCATGGCGCGCTTGGCAGCCTCCACCAGACGCTTGTTGTCGGACAGGCCGAGGTAGTTGTTGGCGCAGAAGTTGAGCACCGGTTTTCCGGCCACCTCGATTTCGGCGCGCTGGGGCGAGCAGATTATACGCTCGGTCTTGTAGAGTCCGGCCTCCTTGATTGCGGCCAGTTCGTTTTGCAGGAATTCTTTGATTTTTCCGTACATGGCATTATTGTTTTTAAGTATTCGCTCGATTCGGCGTGCACGCCTCCGAGTGGTTCCGGCGGCGCATTACGCTACAAATATATGCAATTTTTCGATTCGTTGTCATGTTCGCACGCGATTTGTTATTTATATAACAAGAGACGGCTGTTATTAAAAATTTTTCGTAACTTTGCGCACTGAACCGCTTTGCGAATAACTCATAAAATCATAAAGACATGTACGCAATTGACAATTACGATTTCACGGGCAAGCGCGCCATCATCCGCGTGGACTTCAACGTGCCCCTGAACGAGAACTTCGAAGTAACTGACGACACCCGCATCCGTGCTGCCGTGCCCACCATCAAGCGTGTGCTCGAGAAGGGCGGCTCGGTGATTCTGATGTCGCACCTGGGTCGTCCCAAGAAGAACAACGACTCGAAATATTCGCTTTCGCACATCGTTTCGACCGTCGAGGCCCGTCTGGGCGTGAAGGTCCAGTTCGCCGGCGACTGCATGGGCCAGAAGGCTGCCGAGATGGCTGCCGCACTGAAGCCCGGCGAGGTGATGATGCTCGAGAACCTGCGCTTCTACGCCGAGGAAGAGGGCAAGCCCCGCGGTCTTGCGGAGGATGCCACCGAGGAGGAGAAGAAGGCTGCGAAGAAGGCGCTCAAGGAGGGCCCGCAGAAGGAGTTCGTCAAGAAACTGGCTTCGTATGCCGACTGCTACGTGAACGACGCCTTCGGCACCGCGCACCGCGCACACGCCTCGACGGCTCTGATTGCCGAGTATTTCCCCGGCAACAAGATGTTCGGCTATCTGATGGAGAAAGAGATCAACGCCGTAGAGAACCTCATGCAGAATCCCGCGCGTCCGTTCTGCGCGATTCTGGGAGGCTCGAAGGTGTCGTCGAAACTGCCCATCATCGAATCGCTGCTCAACAAGGTGGACATACTCATCCTCGGCGGCGGCATGACATACACCTTCTCGGCGGCACGCGGCGGCAAAATCGGCAATTCGATTTGCGAGACCGACCAGTTCGAGAACGTGCACAGAGTGCTGGCTACGGCAGCCGAGAAGGGCGTGAAGATCGTCACCTCGCCCGACGCGCTGACGGCCGATGCATATTCGCCCGATGCCAACACGCAGCCTGCGTCCGTTGACAACATCGCCGACGGCTGGGAGGGTCTGGATATCTACGACGGCGGCAAGAAGCTCTTCACCGAGACCATCCTGGGCAGCAAGACCATACTGTGGAACGGCCCCGTGGGCGTGTTCGAGATGGACAAGTTCGCAACCGGTTCGCGCACCGTGGCCGAGGCTATCGCCGAGGCTACGCAGAAGGGCGCATACTCGTTTATCGGCGGCGGCGACTCGGTGGCCTGCATCAACAAGTTCGGCCTGGCCGACAAGGTGACCTACGTGTCGACGGGCGGCGGCGCTCTGCTCGAGCTCATCGAGAAGGGTACGCTTCCGGGCATTGAGGCCATTCGCAAGTAGACAAGCCCCGTTGAACGCTTAAAATGATGAAGAATATGAAAAAAATAGTATTGTTCGCAACAGCTTTGGCAATCATGACCGGTTGTAACAGGAAGGCGTCGGTGCCCGCCATCGACCCCACCAACTTCGACGAGAGCATCGCCCTCAACGAGGACTTCTATCAGCACTTCACGGGCGGCTGGCAGAAGAAGAATCCGCTGAAGCCCGAATATTCGCGCTACGGAGCATTCGACGTGCTGCGCGAGAACAACGAGATTCGCATCAACGAGCTCTTCTCGCAGATGACCAAAAAGGAGTATCCCGAGGGAAGTTCCGACCGCAAAATCACCGACCTCTACAAGCTGGGTCTCGACTCGGTGCGTCTGAACGCCGAGGGTGCGGCTCCCGTGCAGGAGGCTGTGGCTGCGCTGCTGACCGTGGATAGCCGCGATGCGCTGACGGGCATAATCGCCGACATGCACATCTCGGTTGCCGGTCCCTTCTTCGGCGTGGGCCTGGAGGCCGACCTGATGAACAGCAACGAGTATGCTCTCTATGCAGGCCAGAGCGGCTTGGGAATGGGCAACCGCGACTACTACCTCGACGAGGAGAATGCCGGCAAGCGAGAGGCTTATGTCAAGTATCTGACCGAGCTGTTCACGCTGGCAGGCGTCGGCGAGGCTGAGGCTGCCGAGGCTGCTGCCGGAACGATGAGAGTGGAGACGGCGCTGGCCGAGAAGATGTGGTCGAATGTCGAGCTGCGCAACGTGCAGGCTCAGTACAACCCCATGTCGCGCGAGGAGTTCGTCAAGACCTATGCCGGTCCTGTCGACTGGAAGTTATACTTCGACACCATCGGTCTGCCCGAGTTCGACCGCATAATCGTTGGTCAGCCCTCGGCTATAGCCAATGCCATAGCTACGCTGGCCACGGCGCCGATAGAGGATATCCGCAGCTATCTGGCTGCACAGTACCTCAACAGCGCTGCCGGTTTCCTGAGCGACGACTTCTATGCCGCTTCGTTCGAGTTCCACGGCCGCGTGATGTCGGGTACGCAGGAGCCCCGCCCGCGCTGGAAGCGCGCCATGTCGGTGCCCAACGGCATCCTGTCGGAGGCTGTGGGCAAGATGTATGTCGACAAGTACTTCCCCGAGAGCGACAAGGTGCGCATGTCGGAGCTGGTGAAGAACCTTCAGACGGCTCTGGGTCAGCACATCGACGCGCTGGAGTGGATGTCCGACGCAACCAAGGCCAAGGCTCGCGAGAAGCTGGCTACGTTTGCCGTAAAGATAGGCTATCCCGACAAGTGGAAGGACTACTCGGCGCTGAGCATCGACCCCTCGAAATCGTACTGGGAGAATATCCTGGCAGCACGCCGATGGGCTCACGAGGACGAGGTGTCGAAGTACGGCAAGCCTGTCGACCGCGACGAGTGGTTCATGTCGCCGCAGACGGTCAACGCATACTATAACCCCACCACCAACGAAATCTGCTTCCCGGCAGCCATTCTCCAGCCTCCCTTCTACAACTCGGCGGCTGACGATGCCGTGAACTACGGCGCCATCGGCGTGGTTATCGGCCACGAGATGACCCACGGATTCGACGACCAGGGCCGCAACTTCGACAAGGACGGCAACATGAACAACTGGTGGACCGAAGAGGATGCCGAGGCGTTCAAGGCCAAGACCGACATTCTGGTCAAGCAGTTCGATGCCATTGAGGTTCTGCCGGGCCTGCACGCCAACGGCGCCCTGTCGCTGGGCGAGAACATTGCCGACCAGGGCGGTCTGCGCGTGGCTTATACCGCACTGCAGAATGCTCTCGGCGGCCAGGAGCCCGCTCCGGTTGACGGTTTCACCGCAGCGCAGCGCTTCTATATCGCCTACGCTGCTCTGTGGGGCCAGAACATCCGCGACGAGGAGATCGAGCGTCTGACCAAGATAGACGTGCACTCGCTGGGCAAGTGGCGCGTGAACGCTACGGTGCGCAACCTGCAGACCTTCTACGATGCATTCGGCATCGAGGACGGCGCGATGTTCATGCCCGAAGAGGAGCGCGTAATTATCTGGTAGTTCGAATGTCCGAAATCAAGATAATCCAGGGTGAAATCAACCGCGACGAACGCGGCTGGATAAGCTCGCTGAACGCATTTCGTTTCGAGGGGGTGGAGCGATTCTACATCATCCACCACCCCGATGCGAGCGTCATCCGCGGCTGGCACGGCCACAAGCACGAAAAGAAGTGGTTTTACTGCCTGAAAGGTTCGTTCACGCTGGCATTCGTGCGGCCCGACGACTGGGAGAATCCCTCCGACGACCTTGTGCCCGAGATATTCACCCTGACGGCCGACGACAGCAAAATACTCTGCCTGCCCGAGGGTTATGCCAACTGCATCAAGGCTCACGAGGACGGTTCGATGCTGCTGGTCTTTTCGGGCAAGATACTCGACGAGGCTCTGCTGGACAGCTGGCGCTACGACAAAAACCGCTGGGTCGACTGGGCGAAAATCGGGAGATAATTAGCAACTGACATAATTTTTTCTATTAAAAAGGAGCAATTGCAAATTGCTCCTTTTTTTGTTTTTGCCGAAAACGCCCGAGATAGAAAAACCGGCCCTGAACGAGGCCGGTTAATTATTAATTGGCAGTTGTTTTCATATCGCCGTCGTCGCCGCACCTATTTTTTCGTGGGGACAATCACCTGCAGGTCGTAGTGCAGACACTCTATCAGCAGCGGGAATTCGGGGCCTTTCTGGCCGTCGACGTCGGTGGGCTCGTTCAGCGGCGAGGTTATCTCGATGCGGTCCGAGCTGATGTGAATCACGCCGCGCGACTTGCAGCCCAGAAGATGGAGCAGCATGGCCCAGCACGAGCTGAAGAAGTTGCGCTTGCGCAGCAGCAGACACTCGAAGCGGCCGTCGTGGATGCTCGAGTTGCGCGCCAGGCGGAACCCGCCGGCGGTTTCGCCGTTGAATATCAGGGCCATGAGAATCTCGGTGTCGAATTCGCCGCTGCCGGTGCTCAGGTGAAGCGGCACGCCGTGCATGCGGCGCATCTCCTTGATGCCCTCTATAATATAGGCCATCTTGCCGAGGCGGTGCTTGCGGCGGTCGGAGGTGTGCTGCGAGGTGGTTGTGAAGAGTCCGAAGCTGAAAACATTGACGAAACGCAGTCCGTTGACACTGCCGCAGTCGACCTGCCGGACCTCTCCCGAGACTATCTGGCGGGCCGCCTTCACGGGGTCGTTGCTCATGCCCAGAGCATGGGCGAAGTCGTTGGCCGTGCCCGAGGGTATTACGCCGAGGCGGGGGTTGAGGCCGCGGGCCTTCATGCGGTTGACCACATAGTTGACCGTTCCGTCGCCTCCGGAGACTACGACTGTTGCCGCATCGTCGTGACCGTCGAAGGGGTCGGCCTTGAAATCTACCGGCAGCGCGACTACGGTGCCGGCCTGGGCGAGCTCTGAAGCTACGGCCTGGGCATTTTCGGCGGCATGTCCACGGCCCGAGCGGTGGTTGTAGATGAAGAGTATCTTTTCAGCCATTGGGTTTTTCATTTTTTGCGGCAGCGCGTGGCGTGCCTCGTTCAGGTTGTATGTTTTTGTCGGTTAACTCTCTATTGCGTGTCGGGCATAAGCTGTTTCATGGCTTCGGAGATATATGTCTCGTAGCCGCCGCTGCCGTTGTCGAGGATGAAGCATACGGCCATTTCGGGGTGATTGCCGGCAAATTCCAGCGCCTGGTCGGCGCCCAGAGCCATGAACATCGTGCAGAGCGCGTCGGCTTCGGCGCACTCCTCTGCAGCGACGGTGGCCGACAGCAGGCGCGAGACCGAGCTGCGGCCGGTTACGGGGTCGATGGTGTGGGCCACCTTGTTGCCGTTCTCGTCGATGCGGTAGCGGCGGTAGTTGCCCGAGGTGGCCAGAGCCATGTCGCTCAACTCCACACGCGTGTAGAGGTCGCGGCCGGGCAGGTCGTTGCCGTCGAAGGGGGTGTCGATGCCGACGGTCCAGGCCCCTGCACGGCTGTTTTTGCCGCGGCAGCGAATCTCGCCGCCTATTTCGACTATGTAGTCCTCGATGCCCAGCTCGTCGAGCATGCGGGCCGCAAGGTCGACGGTGTAGCCCTTGGCTATGGAGTTGAGGTCTATCTGTACGCGGGGGTCGTCCTTGACCAGGCGGCTGCCGTCGATGTGCAGCTTGCTGAAGCCCACGAAGCGTAGTATCGAGTCGGTGTCGGGGCTCTGCATGCCCTGGCTGCCGATGAAGCCGTAGGCCTCGACCAGCGGTTTGACCGTTATGTCGTAACGGCCGCCGCTCATGAGGCTTATGCGCTCGGCAAGTTTTATGTTGTAGATTATGTGTTCGTCGAGCGAGTCGGTGAGGCCGGCGTTTATGCGGCTCAGCAGCGAACGGGGGTCGAATACCGACATCGAGGCCTTGGCTGCGGAGTCGATGCGCTGCAGGTGCGAGTATATCGTTCCCGGCGGCAGCGACGTGCGGGCCGAGACGTGGACGGTGGTGCCGAGCATGGCTCCGTCGACCGAAATGTATCCGCTGCGCGGCGAGCAGGCAGTCAGCGCGGCCGCGAGCAACAGCGATATTGCAGCCCTCGTAGTCATGAAACTTTTGCAGGTTTTCAGAGTGTAAAAGTAATCTTTTTCCGAGAATCGAGCAAAATATTTCGCTGTGCGGAGCCGATTTCGGAATTATTTATTTATCTTTGCGCCACGCTCTGGCGTTATTCGGTAAGGCGAATGCGTCGTAGAGTGCAACCGTTTAAAACTTTTTACAAAAATGTCTTATTTAACGGCAGAGAAAAAGCAGGAGCTTTTCGGTCAGTACGGCAAGTCCAACACCGACACGGGCTCTCCCGAGAGCCAGATCGCGCTGTTTTCGTACCGTATCAGCCACCTTACGGCCCACCTTAAGAACAACAGGCACGACTTCGGCACCCAGCGCGCGCTGCTGCGCCTGGTAGGTAAGCGCCGCCAGTTGCTCGAGTACCTCAAGGAGGTGGACATCGAGCGTTACCGCGCTATCGTCAAGACGCTCAACCTCCGCAAGTAAGAGGGGCGGAACAGGGGGAATGATCCGAATGTCGGGCCGCCCCCTTTCTTTTTCGCATTTTTTTGGATGTTATATATTTGGAAGTAATTTTTATGGAAGCAAACAGACCGTACAATGCAGTACAGAAGGTCATAACTCAGGCCGACGGCCGCGAGATTGTGATTGAAACCGGCAAGCTCGCGAAACAGGCCGACGGCTCGGTGGTAGTCAAGCAGGGCGACACGATGCTCCTGGCTACCGTGGTAGCAGCCAAGGACGCGAAACCGGACACCGATTTCATGCCCTTGCAGGTTGAATACAAAGAGAAGTATGCCGCAGCGGGACGCTATCCCGGCGGATTCATGAAGCGCGAAGGCAAGGCCAACGACAGCGAGATTCTCGTTGCACGCCTCATCGACCGCGCGCTGCGTCCGCTCTTCCCGTCGGACTATCATGCCGAGGTTTATGTCACTGTCAACCTCATATCGGCTGACAAGGACATTCAGCCCGACGCCCTGGCCGGACTGGCAGCATCGGCTGCACTGGCCGTGTCGGACATTCCGTTCGGCGGCCCCATCTCGGAGGTGCGCGTTGCGCGCATCGGCGGCGAATATGTCATAAACCCCAAATTCTCGCAGATGGAGGAGGTAGACCTCGACATCATGGTCGGCGGTACTATCGACAACATTCTGATGGTCGAGGGTGAAATGAAGGAGGTGTCGGAGGAGGTTATGCTCGGCGCCATCAAGTTCGCCCACGAGGAGATCAAGCGCCACTGCGCCGTGCAGATCGAGCTGTCGAAGGAGCTCGGCAAGGACGTAAAGCGCACCTACTGCCACGAAAACAACGACGAGGAACTTCGCCAGACCATCATCCGCGAGCTCTACGACCGCGCCTACGCAATCGCCACGAGCGGCACGATGAAGCACGAGCGCAGCGAGATGTTCGACGCTCTGGAGGCCGAGTTCGCGTCGCGCTTCACCGAAGAGGAGTTGGTTGAGAAGGCTCCGCTTATTCACAAGTACTTCCACGACGACGTGCAGAAGAAGGCCATGCGCAACATGATTCTCGACGAGGGCAAGCGTCTGGACGGACGCCGCACCGACGAGATTCGCCCCATCTGGTGCGAGGTGGGCTACCTGCCCGCAGCTCACGGCTCGGCAATCTTCACCCGCGGCGAGACTCAGTCGCTGACGACCGTCACGCTGGGTACCAAACTCGATGAAAAGGTCAAGGACGACGTGCTGGTGCAGGGCACCGAGCAGTTCGTTCTGCACTATAACTTCCCGCCCTTCTCGACGGGCGAGGCCAAGGCCGCACGCGGTCTGAGCCGCCGCGAAATCGGTCACGGCCATCTGGCATGGCGCGCCCTGAAGCCCATGGTTCCCGTGGGCGAGGAGAATCCCTATGCAGTGCGCGTGGTTTCGGACATTCTCGAGTCGAACGGCTCGTCGTCGATGGCTACCGTCTGCGCAGGTACGCTGGCGCTGATGGATGCCGGCGTGAAGCTCAAGAAGCCCGTGTCGGGTATCGCCATGGGTCTTATCTCCGACTCGGCAACCGGTCGCTGGGCCGTGCTGTCGGACATCCTGGGCGATGAGGACCACTTGGGCGATATGGACTTCAAGGTGACTGGTACCAAGGACGGTATCACCGCAACGCAGATGGATATCAAGGTCGACGGCCTGTCGTACGAGGTGCTGGCCAAGGCACTGGAGCAGGCTCGCGAGGGTCGTATGCACATCCTCGGCAAGCTGACCGAGTGCATTGCGGAGCCCCGCGCCGAGTACCGTCCGTTCGTGCCGCGCATCGTGCAGATCACCATTCCGCAGGACCTCATCGGCGCTGTCATCGGCCCGGGCGGAAAGATTATTCAGGACATTCAGAAGACTACCGGTACGACCATCACCATCACGGAGGTCGACGACAAGGGTATCGTCGATATCTTCGGTCCGGACAAGGAGTCGCTCGACGGCGCTCTGGCGCGTGTCAAGGCCATTGCGGCGGTTCCCGAGGTGGGCGAGACCTACACCGGCAAGATTCGCTCGATTGTTGCCTTCGGCGCATTCGTCGAGATTCTGCCCGGCAAGGATGCTCTGCTCCACATCTCGGAGATAGACTACAAGCGCTTCGAGACCATGGAGGAGACTGGCCTGAAGGAGGGCGACATGATAGACGTGAAGCTCATCGGCGTGGATCCCAAGACCGGCAAGCTGAAGCTCTCGCACCGCGTGCTGCTTCCCAAGCCCGAGGGATGGACCGAACGCGAACCCCGCGAGCGCCGTCCGCGCGGCGAGCACGACCGCAACCGCGGCGAGCGTCAGGAGCGCGGCGAACGCCGTGAGCACCGCGACCGTCGTCCGTTCCGCGAGGACAAGGAGTAGAAGATAGTCGAAATAGTTGAAACGAATGCCCCTGATGTAAAAAATCGGGGGCATTCGTGCGTATTTCGGAATATTTTAATTATATTTGCGATGTATGGCGGCGTGCGTCTCCGCCTGCGTTTTTGACAATATTGAAAATAAACGAATAAACCTTAAAAAACAATTGTTATGAAAAATCTTTTGAAAGTTTTCCTGGCATGCGTAATCGCTGCCGGAACTCTCTCGAGCTGCAACTGCTTCAAGAAGATGGCAAAGCACCGCGATGAGGTTAACATCACGTGCACGCCCGAAGTGTTGACGCTCAACAACGGCAAGGTCGTTGCCGATGTTACCGCTACGTTCCCCGAGAAGTACTTCAACCCCAAGGCTGTCATGAAGGTGACTCCGGTTCTGGTATTCGAGGGCGGCGAGGTAGCAGGCGCACCCAAGTTCTACCAGGGTTCGAAGGTTAAGGACAACTATGCAGTAGTCGACAAGAAGCTCGGCGGCAAGGTTTCGCAGCATGTGGAGTTCGCTTACGACGAGCGCATGCAGGACTGCGAGCTGCAGCTGCGCATCGAGGTTAAGTGCCCCGGCGGTAAGTGCAAGGAGCTGACTCTGGTCAATGCCAACACCGGCGCTATCCCCACCAAGGAGGAGGCTGAGGCTCTGGCTGCAGGCGGCGAGAAGGCTGCTGCAATCGCTCGTCAGTTCGGTCTGACCGTTGCCAAGGGTGTCAACACTCTGCAGAAGGATATCCGCTATGCTGACGCTATGGCCAACGCCGCAAACAACTACAAGAACGTCAAGACCTACGTTTCGAAGGCCGACATTCTCTACGCTATCAACAGCTCGCAGACCTCGAACAAGGCCCTGAAGAGCAGCGAACTGGCTGACTTCAAGAGCAATGTCGAGCAGACTCTGAACAACGACCGCGCAACGCAGCACATCTACGTTAACGGCTACGCTTCGCCCGATGGTCCCGAGACCTTCAACGACAAGCTCTCCTCGGCCCGCAGCCAGTCGGGTAAGAAGGCTGTCGACAAGATGCTCAAGGAGACCGGTCTGGATGTAGACGCCGCTTCGTACGGTGAGGACTGGGAAGGCTTCCAGGAGCTGGTTGCCGCTTCGAACATCGAGGACAAGGATCTGATTCTCCAGGTTCTGAAGATGTACGAGTCGTCGACCCAGCGCGAGGCTGAGATCAAGAACATGGCTGCCGTATTCTCGGCTCTGAAGAACGACGTTCTGCCGAAACTGCGCCGTGCTCAGGTTGTCAACAGCACCGACATCGCCGGCAAGACCGACGACGAGATGAAGGCCCTCTTCAACGCAGGCAAGTATGACGAGCTCGACAACGAGGAGCTGCTCTATTGCGCTGAGAGCCTCACCAACGACAACGCTGTCAAGGCTGCTATCCTGGAGTACACCGCCAAGAAGTATGACGACGCTCGCGCTTACAACAACCTGGGTGTCGTTTACGCTGCACAGGGCAAGAACGCTGCTGCGCTCGAGGCTTTCCAGGCCGCTGCAAAGAAGGGTCTGAAGACCGATGATATCGACGACAACCTGGCTCTGGCTTACCTGGCTAACGGCAAGGTTGACGAGGCTAAGCAGTATGCTGCTTCGGCTGACGCCGAGACCAAGAGCCTTCTGGCTGCCGCTGAGGGTAACTACCAGCAGGCTGCTTCGACGCTCAAGGGCTACAACGCTGCTGTGGCAAACGTCATGAACGACAACTACACCAGCGCAAAGGCTCAGCTCAACGGTGACACCACCGCAGCTGCCGACTACCTGCGTGCAGTTATCGCAGCCAAGGAGGGTGACCTCCAGACCGCAAAGGCTCAGCTCAAGAGCGCCGTGTCGAAGGACAGCACGCTGGCTGAGAAGGCTGCCAAGGATGTCAATCTGAAGGCGCTGTTCAACAACGGTTTCGCACTCTAATCTGCGAAAGCTACCGTTTGTAATGCCGGCTGCCCCGCAAAGGGCGGCCGGCTTTTATTATATTATATATGTATGGCAGAGAGAAGCGGGATTTCGCTTTGTGAGGAAATTTGACTATATTTGCATAAACCTAATTTCCCGGAATATGGAATATACCGAAACTCTCAAGTCATATGCTCCTGCGCCGAGCGAGCGCGAGGTTGCCGAGGAGGTGGCGCGCATACGCGCAGCTGCCGGCCGCAATGCCCGCAAGGAGGTCTACGAATTCTGCTATTCGGCCATAGACCTGACGACTCTCTCCTGCAACGATTCGGTCGAGTCGGTGACGGCCTTCACACGCAAGGCCGTGGAGTTCTACGACAAATATCCGCACATACCCAACGTGGCGTCGATATGCGTCTATCCGGCATTTGTCGAGACTGTGGGTGTGGCTGCGGGCGACTCGGCCATGCGCATCACCTCGGTGTCGGCCGGATTCCCAGCCTCGCAGACATTTATCGAGGTCAAGGCTCTCGAGACGGCTATGGCAGTCGAGAACGGTGCCGACGAGATAGACGTGGTGATGAACGTGGGTAAGATGCTCACGGGCGCCTACGACGAAGCGGCCAGCGAAATCGAACTGCTGCGCGGCGAGACTCAGGATGTGGTGCTGAAGGTCATCATCGAATCTGGTGCGCTGAAGAGTCCGGAGCTGATACGCAAGGCCTCGCTGCTCTCGATGCTGGCCGGTGCCGACTTCGTGAAGACCTCGACCGGCAAGATCGACGTTGCCGCCACGCCCGAAGCGGCAGTGGTCATGTGCCATGCCATACGCGACTACTACGAGCGCATGGGCCGCAAGGTGGGCTTCAAAGCCGCAGGCGGTGTCCGCACGGCTGAGGATGCAGCTCTCTACTACACGGTCGTTGAGGAGATTCTGGGTCCGGAGTGGCTCGATACGGCGCTCTTCAGAATCGGAGCCTCGTCGGCTGCGAACAATCTGCTCACAGCAATCGAGGGACATGAGGTCAAGTACTTCTGATAGCTTCGAAACAACAATAACGGCAGGGAGGAGAGTTGCTCTCCTCCCTTTTTGCTGCCTGCCGCCGCGCGCTGCAATGGGATTTTCGGCGTAGAGAAAGGGTAGGGTATGTTACGTAATTGTTAAATATATTTAATTAATTGCTAAAAAATTTGCATAATTGAAAAATACTCCTTACATTTGCATCGAAGTTTTAAGGTTCATTTAGGTTAGTAGTTTTAGGTTGGTTGAGGAAATCGGCAGGTTGCGGCGAATATGTGCCGCTAAGACTCGCGGGCGGTGCTCGTTCGCAGTCGAATACCTCCGATTAGCCTCATTTTTTTATCCCTTCTGTAACAGGATGCCCATGGGTCCCGACATTCGTTCCGGGCCTTTTTCGTTTCGTTAAAATAGACGTGTTGGTGGTTATAGGCCGACTGTTTATGCGCGCTGTTGTCGGCCGGCTGGTGGATGGGGCATGCTGCATGGCGGATTTTGGTCCGGAGCAGATGTGGCGACTTGCAAAATTCATCTGAATGTGATAATTTTACAATACAAAACAACTATACCTACCTGCGTGAAGAACCTTGCACTGTTGCTGTGGGTTGCATTTGTCGTTTGTGCCTGTACCGACGGCGCCGCAATTCGCAGAATGAATCTTGCCGGGAGCCTGCTCGACGACTCCCCCGAAGCGGCACTCGCCTCGCTCGACTCCATTACTGAATCCGACCTGCGCGGCACGGCCTCACGGGCCCGTTATGCGCTGCTGCGCTCGCGCGTGCTCGATAAACTGCATGTCGATCTCGAATCCGACTCGATTATAAAGCCGGCGGTCGACTATTATTCGCGTTTCGGCGACTGCCGCCGCAAAATGCTGACTAACTATTGCTACGGCCGCATCGAACAGAACTGCGGACATGCAACCTCGGCGCTCAAAATATTTATGGACGCCGAGACTTTCGCCCTGCGCAGCGGCGACAACTTTTATTTGGGATTAATACAATCTAATATAGCAGCATTGTATTTTATGCAAAATCAGATAGAAAAAGCAATACAGCATTATATTAGAGCGTATCGTTACTATGAAGAAGATGGAAATGATCTTTATGCTGCAGATGTTTTAATTGCTACTGCTTCAGCATATGCCAATGCTCACGAATATAATGACTGGGCAATTTTTTGTTATAATATAGCCTTAGACTTTGGTGAAAAATTAACAGATAAAGAAATTCAAGCAAATGCTCTTCGGGGACTTGCTATGATTTCATATGATAATAATCCAGAACAGAGTATTGAATATATGGATAAGCTGCAAATGATAACAGAATATACTTTGTCTGATTATATAACTAAAGCAGCTATATATGCAAATCTTGGAAGAAAGGATGAAGCCAAACATATAATAGATTCCGTAAAACCGCAATTGTTAACGGATGATAGTCAGTATATTCGTGCAAACAGACTTCTTAAGGAGATTTATGAGGACCGGGGAGACTATAAACAAGCGCTGGGTTGCAACGATGAGTATCAGCGTATGAATGACTCCATTCTGTTGTGGAATCTCTACAATTCGGTGGCTGAGAAAGAGTCGGAGATAAAGAAGGTCCGTGCGGAGGAGAGACATCGGCGCAGTGTGGTGCGAGCTTGGATTTCTATCGCTGCCATGTTGTTGATAATGGTAGCGATGTTGGTCGTCTTCCTAAGATTTCGGGATAAGAGAGAGAAGGAGAAAAAGTTGCTTAAGCAGGCGGTGCATACCAAGTTTTTCTTCCGCAACCGTTTGGCCGAGACCGTTTATACCTCCATTACGCCTGCGCAGGAGCGCCAAAATGTCAAGGAGTTGATAGATGCCGAGTTCGGCACGCGGCTGTTTGTGGATATGGCCGAGAGCGTCAATGTGGAGTATGACGGATTGTACGAACGGGTTTCGGGTGCGGTGGCTTTGAGCGAAAGGGAGAAGAAGATGTTCTTGCTGCTATGCTGCAATTTCTCGGTTCGCTCTATCTGCATGATACTCGGACTGACAACCGATGCCGCCTACAAATGCAAATCGAGGCTTGTGAAGAAGCTGACCGAATCGACTACCGACACGACTTTTCCGTTTCGTATTGCCGACGAAAAATATCGCGATAGCGCCGTCGCAAGACATGAAAAGAGCCGAAAAAACGACCCCGAAAACGGGATGTCAGAAGATAAAATAAAAACAGCCTGATTATCAATGAATAACATTTGCAAATGTCAGATTAAAAAAGGCCGAAAATTTGCATCGGGCCGATTGGCTGACATATCTTTGCAACAGACAAAAACCCTACAGTTTTTTTAACAACCGCAACCCTGCCTTTTTGGCAACCGAACACCTTTTTTCTAAAAAAATTCATTTTTATGAAAAGGGTGTTCATTTTTTTTGTCTTTGCGATGCTCTTTGCGTCCGCTTATGCAGACTCGCTGCAATTCCCGTCTGTTAAAAATCCCACGCACATCGATTGGGTTAAAAAGGGAGGTAGCCCTGGAACGGTAAAACGTTCGCTTGGCGAGGTGGATGCTTCGGTATTTATTACGGACGGTGAGCTTCTGATGCGCTTCGGCTCGTCGGTAGGTTCGGCCTCGGTGGAGGTATATCGTCCCGATGGCGAGGTGGTATTCGCGAATATCGAGACGGCAACCGGCGATGCAGTCGTAATGCTCGGCGAGGCTGTCGAGGGCGATTACTACATCGTTCTGGAGATGGCTACGGCAGAGTATGAAGGCTTCTTCACTCTCTAATCTCCGGATGTAAACGGATGCGGCGGCACATATTAGTGCCGCCGCATTTTGTTTTGCCGTAGAGTGCCGGTTTACCGCTCCTCTTCCTGGTGTTTGCGGACTATTCTGACGGTCGTCTGCGTCGACTGGCGGACGAAGACATTGCGTGCCATGGCATAGCGCTCGAAGAGCGAGCTGTTGTAGCCCCGTATTGTCAGCAGCTCCATGTCCGATATCTTCATGACGTCGAAGCCCTCGTCGTGCAGGGCGTTTACAGCCTCGTCGATATGCCATGAGTCGTCGATGCACAGGCTGATGTTTACGGCCGAGTTGTTTATGAGGTTTGTCTTCAACCGGAATCGCTCGAGCAGCGAGAATATGCTCGCGAACCGCTCCTCGAGCACGAACGAGAAGTCGCGCGAACGAACCGTCAGCAGAACCTGGTTCTTCTTGAGTATAAGTATTGGAACCTTCACCGACGACGACGAGCCGCGAATCACGGTGCCGGGCTTGCGTTTGTCGCCGAAGGGCCTTACATATAGAGGAATGTTTTTGTTTTGCAGCGGTTTGATGGTTTTGGGGTGGATTATCTGGGCGCCGCTGTATGCCAGCTCTATGGTGTCGAGATAGTTTAGCTCCTCGATTTTTACGGCGTCAGGGAATATCTTGGGGTCGGCGTTGAGTATGCCGTCCACATCCTTCCATACGGACATCGATTCCGCCCCGAGAATGTTGGCTGCCACGGCTGCCGAGTAATCCGAACCTTCGCGTCCGAGGGTGGTAGTGGTGCCGTCGGGTGCGCCGCCTATGAATCCCTGTCCGACAACCACGTCGGCGGCAGCCTTTTCGACCGCCTCGCGAAGCAGCGGTGCCGAAGCCTCGATGTCGACGCTGGCATCCTTGTGACGCTGCTCGGTGCGTATGGCCTTGCGCATGTCTATCCAGCTGCACGACACGCCGGCATAGGAGAGATAGGCGGCTATGATGCGCGTCGAGATGAGCTCGCCGAATGCTACGATGCGGTCGTACCACAGCTCAGCATCCCCGTCGCGGTACTCGGCCGAAGCGGCAATCTGCTGGAGTTCGGCGAAGAGCTCCTCGACGCTCTCGAGCTGCTGGGGCTTGTGCCAGAGGCCCTCGATTATCTCTGCGTGGTAGGCATGCAGGGCCTCGACCTCGGCCAGTGCGGCCTTGCGGTCGTCCTTGCGCAGTCCGTCGAAGACGCGTTCGAGGGCATTGGTGGTCTTGCCCATTGCCGAAACGACCACGAACAGACCGTGTTCGCCGGCTATTATTTTGTGCAGGTTACGCACTCCGTCGGCATTGCGAACCGACGCTCCTCCGAATTTGTAGACTTTCACTTTGGGTATGTTTCTTATTCAGTGCAACTCTTTTTCTTCTGCTTCGCTCTATTTCGCGGGGCGATACTTGGTTTTGGTGTTCCAGAACAGGAAGGCGTAGATGTCGGCCGCCTCGTCGATACGCTTCGACGTGGGCTTGCCTGCGCCGTGTCCGGCTTCGGACTCGATGCGGATGAGTATGGGTTTGTCGCCGGCCTGCGCGTGCTGCATCTGCGCCGCGAACTTGAACGAATGCGCCGGCACCACGCGGTCGTCATGGTCGGCCGTAGTTATGAGCGTGGCGGGATACTTCACGCCCTCGCGGATGTTGTGCAGCGGCGAATAGGCGTAAATGTAGGGGAACATATGCTCGTCGTCGCTCGAGCCGTACTCCACGACCCAGCCCCAGCCTACGGTGAACTTGTGGAAGCGCAGCATGTCCATTACACCCACCGCCGGCAGACACACGGCATAGAGGTCGGGACGCTGCACCTCGCAGGCACCGACGAGCAGGCCGCCGTTCGAACCGCCGGCTATGGCCAGCTTGTCGCTCGAGGTGTATTTGTTGTCGATGAGGTACTCGGCAGCGGCGATGAAGTCGTCGAACACATTCTGCTTGTTCTCGAGCATTCCGCCGCGGTGCCACTGCTCGCCGTATTCGAGGCCGCCGCGCAGGTTGGCCACGCAGTATACGCCGCCCTGCTCCATGAACATCACGGCCGCGGGGCTGAACGAAGGCGTGAGGCTTATCTGGAAGCCGCCGTAGGCGTAGAGGTAGCAGGGATTCTTGCCGTTTCGCTTCAGGTCCTTGCGGTAGGAGACGAACATCGGCACGCGCGTGCCGTCGCGCGAGGTGTAGAATACCTGTTCGGTGGTGAACATGTCGGGGTCGAAGTTGACCTGCGGAGCCTTGTAGAGCTCGGACTGACCCGTAGCGACGCTGTATTTGTATATGGTTGCGGGCGAGGTGTAGTCGGTCAGGGCATAGTAGAGCTCGGTCTGCTCGTCGCGGCCTGTGAATCCTGAGGCTGTGCCCGGAGAGGGAAGCGCGACTTCGCGCACCGCCTGACCGTCGAGCGTGTACTGGTATACGCGCGTGCGGGCATCCTGCATGTAGAATGCGAAGAGGTGTCCGCCGGCCGATGTCACGCCGCTGAGCAGATTTTCGCTCTCGGGGATTATGTCGCTGACCGTGCCGCCGGCCAGGTCTACCCCTAGCAGGCGGTAGTTGGCCGCGCCGTCGTTGGTGAGTATATAGGCGCGGTCGCCGCGGCAGTCGATGACTTCATAGTCGTGGTCGAAACCTTTGAACAGTGTTCTGAAGCTCTTTTCGTCCGTGCGGCGGCATAGCAGTTCCGAGCCCGAAGTGCCCTCGGAGCTGTGTACGAAGAGCCAGCGGCCGTCGTCGGAGGGCCATGCGCTGAAGTAGCGCAGCGGGTGCTCGTCGTCGCGGTATATCATCTCGTCGGCGCTCTGCGGCTGTCCCAGGCGGTGGTAGTAGACCTTCTGGAAACGGTTCTGGCCGGAGTATATTCCGCTCTTGGGCGCATCGTAGGCACTGTAGTAGAAACCCTTGCTGTCGGGCGACCAGGCTACGCCCGAGAATTTTATCCACTCGATCTTATCGCCTGTGTCCTGCCCCGTGGCCGTATCCTTTACGCGGACCGTTGTCCAGTCCGAGCCCGATGCCGCCACGCCGTATGCGCAGTAACGGCCGTCGTCGGAGAAGTCGGCGGTGTTGAGGGCCACGGTGCCGTCGTCGGAGAGGGTGTTGGGGTCGAGGAATACCTCCTCGCCGCCGTCGGCTGCGGTGCGGTAGAGTACCGACTGGTTTTGCAGTCCGTCGTTGTAATAGTAGTAGCTGCAGTCGCCGTGAACCGATGGGGCTCCGAACTTGGGATAGTTCCACAGTTCGGTCAGACGGCGGCGTATGTCGTCGCGGTAGGGAATCTGCGCGAGATAGTCGTTCGTAACGCGGTTCTCGGCGGCAACCCACTCGGCCACATAGGGCGAGTTGTCATCCTCGAGTGCGCGGTAGGGGTCGGCCACCAGCGTGCCGAAATAGTTGTCGACCACCTCGCCGCGCTCGGCGACGGGATAGGGCAGGTGTTTTATTTCCATTGAGTTGCGGCATCCGGCTGCGACCATGACGGCCGCGGCGGAAAGGGTGATGATTAAAATCTGTTTTTTCATTCTGCTGCAAATTCGAAATATGCGCCGTAAAGTTATGAAAAAATTTCAGAAAACAGCCTCTCCGCCGCCGTGCGGGAGCGGTGCCGCCGTTCTGTGGCGCATGTTTTTGGATTTACGGGATTTATAGCTACCTTTGGAGTCTATCAAACAGAGCCACGCATGGCCTGAATGCATAAAACAATTGAAAAGAGAGATGTACGAAGAACTCGAAAAGACTATAGAGAGCGCGTGGTCGGACCGTGCGCTCCTGGAAAAGGAGGAGGTGCGCGGTGCCATACGCGAGGTCATCGCGCTGGTGAACGACGGCAAGCTCCGCACGGCCGAACCGGTCGATATCGAAAAGGGCGAGTGGAAGGTCAACGAATGGGTCAAGAAGGCTGTCATTCTCTACTTCCCGATTCAGACCATGCGCACCATGCATGGCGGCGAGCTGGAGTGGTATGACAAGATGGAGCTGAAGCACGGATACGAGCAGGCCGGCGTGCGTGCCGTGCCCCATGCCGTGGCGCGATACGGAGCCTACATAGCCCGCGGTGCGGTACTGATGCCCTCGTATGTCAATATCGGAGCCTATGTCGATTCGGGCACGATGGTCGACACGTGGGCCACGGTTGGCTCGTGCGCCCAGATAGGCAAAAACGTCCATCTTTCGGGCGGCGTGGGTATCGGCGGAGTGCTGGAGCCCGTGCAGGCTGCGCCGGTGATTGTCGAGGATAACTGCTTCATCGGTTCGCGCGCCATAGTTGTCGAGGGCGCCCATATCTGCCGCGAGGCGGTTCTGGGCTCGAACACGGTGATTACCGCCTCGACGCACATCATCGACGTGACGGGCGAGGAGCCCGTCGAGTATCGCGGCTATGTGCCTCCGCGCTCGGTGGTGATTCCCGGCAGCTACCGCAAGGTCTTCCCCGCAGGCGAGTACTCGGTGTCGTGCGCGCTGATTATCGGCCGCCGCAAGGAGTCGACCGACAAGAAGACTTCGTTGAACGACGCCCTGCGCGATTTCGGCGTATCGGCCTGACGGACTCGTGCGATGATATACCGGCTGGGAACCGTAACATCGACTAACGACGAGGCGCGCGATGCGCGCTACGTGCACGGCGACATAGTCAGTGCCGAGTGCCAGACTGCCGGCCGCGGCCGCCGCGGTCATACGTGGACGAGCGAACCCGGCGCCAACCTGACATTTTCGGCGGTGCTGTGCCCCGATTTTCTGAATGTGCGGGAGCAGTTTCTGCTGTCGGAGGTGGTAGCTCTGGCTCTGGTCGACACCTTCGGCCGATACGGCATCTCGACACGCATCAAGTGGACCAACGACATCTATGCCGGCGACAGCAAGATTGCCGGCGTTCTGATCGAACAGAACCTCTCGGGCGAGCGCATAGCCCGTTCGGTGGCCGGCATAGGCATCAATGTCAACCAGCGCGCGTTCGATGCCTCGCTGCCCAATCCCGTGTCGATGGCGCAGCTGCTGGGCCATGACTGCGATCGCGCGGAGGTGCTGGAGCTCTTTTCCGGGAGACTTTCGGAGCGGTATGAGCAGCTGCGCGGGGGCGATGCGGCAGGCGTGCAGGAGCAGTACCGCAGTCTGATGTACCGTCTGGGCGAGCGCTCTGCGTTCAGGCTTCCGTCGGGCGAAAAGGTCATGGCCGAAGTTGCGGGCGTGGAGCCGTCGGGAGCCCTTGTGCTGCGGCATGACGACGGTGTGCTGCGCAAATACCTCTTCCGAGAGATAGAATTCGTGGTCGGTAAAGATTGCGCATTCGGAAAATAGCGTTATATTTGCATAGCGCAATGCTGAAAATAACCGTAAAAAGAGAATAAACCTATGAACGTACCTTCCAATCTGAAGTACTCGAACGACCACGAGTGGTGCCGTGTCGAGGGTGAATTTGCCTATATCGGCATTACCGATTTCGCGCAGAGCCAGCTCGGCGATATCGTTTTCGTTGATGTGCCCACCGTGGGCGAGACTCTCGAGGCCAACGAGGTGTTCGGCACCATCGAGGCCGTGAAGACTGTCAGCGACGCATTCCTGCCCGTGGGCGGCGAGGTTGTCGAGTTCAACCCGGCAGTCGATGCCGATCCCGCAATCGTCAACAAGGATCCTTACGGCGAGGGCTGGATGGTTAAGGTGCGCATGAGCAACCCGGCCGACTGCGACGCTCTGCTTTCGGACGAGCAGTACAAGGAGCTTATAGGCTAAGGTTCGAAGCCCGGGCTTCGGCCGAAGAGTGTTCCGCCGCTTCGTGCGGCGGAATTTTTTTTCGCGATTATATCGATGTGCCGCTGTTGCAGCTCCAGCCATTATACACTCTTCTTTTTAAGGAAAAAGAAAAACAATCCTCAGCCGGCAACGATTGGTGCATTGAATATTAATAGCATTCTTGATTGAAATGAAGAAGATAACCAACGAGGAGCTCGGGCGCCTGTCGGCCGAGGAGTTCCGCACGGCCGAGAAGATGCCTCTGACGGTGGTGCTGGACAACGTGCGCTCGGCGCAGAACGTGGGAGCTTTCTTCCGCACGTGCGATGCCTTTGCCGCCGAACGCATAGTGCTCTGCGGCATAACGGCCGTGCCGCCTGCCCGCGAGATACACAAAACAGCCCTCGGAGCCGAGATGACGGTGCCGTGGAGCTACTGTCCCACGACCGAAGAGGCTCTCTTGCAGCTGCGCGGCGAGGGTTGCGAGATTCTGGCTGTGGAGCAGGTCGAGGGGGCCGTGCCGCTCGATCTGTTCAGCCCCGTTGAGGGCCGGCGCTATGCTCTGGTCTTCGGCAACGAGGTCGACGGAGTGTCGCAGCAGGCGGTGGACATGTGCGACGGAGCAGTCGAGATTCCGCAGTTGGGAACCAAACATTCGATAAACGTGTCTGTGGCCGGCGGAGTCGTTTTGTGGGATTTCTTTTGCCGAATCCGTCCGAAACGTTAAATTTGCAGCCGTTAACGAAACCTGTAAACACTGATTATGTCGGTAGAAAGCAATTTGAGAGCGGTCACGACTCTGCGTCTGACCGAAATGAAACAGCGGGGCGAGAAGATCGCCATGCTCACGTCATATGACTTCTCCATGGCCAAAATCGTCGATGCGGCAGGCGTCGATGTGATACTGGTGGGCGACTCGGCGGCAAATGTGATGGCCGGCTACGAGACCACGCTGCCCATAACGCTCGATATGATGATTTATCATGCGCAGTCGGTGGTGCGCGCTGTCAGACGTGCATTGGTTGTGGTCGACCTGCCCTTCGGAACCTATCAGGGCAACTCCAAGACGGCGCTCGACTCGGCCGTGCGAATCATGAAGGAGACCGAGGCCGATGCGGTGAAAATCGAGGGCGGCGAGGAGATTCTCGAATCCGTTCAGCGAATCATCTCGGCGGGCATACCCGTCATGGGCCATCTGGGACTCACCCCGCAGTCGATACACAAGTTCGGAACATACAACGTTAGAGCCAAGGAGCAGGCCGAAGCCGACAAGCTGGTGCGCGACGCGCATCTGCTGGAGCAGGCAGGATGCTTTTCCGTGGTGCTGGAGAAGATACCCGCAGCGCTGGCTGCGCGCGTGACCTCCGAGCTGCATATACCCACCATCGGCATCGGTGCCGGAGGTGCCTGCGACGGCCAGGTGCTGGTGATTCACGACATGCTGGGCATAAACAAGGATTTCTCGCCCCGCTTCCTGCGCCGCTATGCCGACCTGCACACCGTCATGACGGAGTCGGTGGGCCGGTACGTCGCGGATGTGAAGTCGTGCGACTTCCCCAACGAGAAGGAGCAGTACTGAAATACTGAAAAAGGAGTCTGAAACAGAAAAAGTCACCTTCGCCGAAGGTGACTTTTTTGCGATTGTTCTGCAATGGCGGCAGTAGCGAAAAGTGAGCGGCGGCAAGCGCGGATTTAGCAAAATTTTTATTACCTTTGGAATGTGAATGCGCATGCCCGATTCCGCCATGCTGCTGGCGGGCCGCGATGCGCAATCGGTGAAAAGGACAAGGCAAACATAAAATAAAAACTTACCGGAATGAAAACTAACTACGAAATCCGTTATGCTGCGCATCCCGAGGATGCCAAGCACTACGACACCGGGCGCATACGCCGCGATTTTCTTATCGAGCGCGTGTTCGCTGCAAACGAGGTGAACATGGTCTACTCGATGTACGACCGCATGATTGTCGGCGGAGCTATGCCCGCAGGCGAGAGCCTCGAGCTTGAGGCCATCGACCCGCTGAAGGCTCCCTACTTCCTCACGCGCCGCGAGATTGGCATATTCAACGTCGGCGGCGACGGCGTGGTCAAGGTCGGCGACAAGACCTTCGAGCTGGGATACAAGGAGGCGCTCTATCTGGGTGCCGGCGACCGCACGGTTCACTTCGAGAGCAAGGATGCGTCGAAGCCCGCCAAGTTCTACTTCAACTCCACCACGGCGCACTGCACCTATCCCGACAAGAAGGTGACCAAGACCGAGGCCGTAGTTGCGCACATGGGTTCGCTCGAGGGTTCGAACGACCGCAACATCAACAAGATGCTCGTAAACCAGGTGCTGCCTACCTGCCAGCTGCAGATGGGTATGACCGAGCTGCTGCCCGGAAGCGTGTGGAACACCATGCCGGCTCACGTGCACTCGCGCCGCATGGAGGCCTATTTCTACTTCGAGCTGCCCGAGGAGCACGCCGTGTGCCACTTCATGGGCGAGGTCGACGAGACGCGCCACCTGTGGATGAAGAACGACCAGGCCGTGCTCTCGCCCGAGTGGTCGATACACAGCGCTGCCGCTACCCACAACTACACCTTCATCTGGGGCATGGGCGGCGAGAACCTCGACTACGGCGACCAGGATTTCTCACTCATTACCGACCTGCGGTAATCGATATTGCAATTATTAAATTCTAAACGATATGGTAAATTTTTCGCTTGAGGGTAAGGTCGCTTTCGTTACGGGAGCATCTTACGGCATAGGTTTCGCGCTGGCTACGGCTTTCGCCGAGGCGGGCGCCAAGATCGTTTTCAACGACATCAAGGCCGAGCTGGTCGAGAAGGGTCTGGCTGCATACAAGGAGAAGGGCATCGATGCCAAGGGTTATGTCTGCGACGTGACCAACGAGGAGCAGGTGCAGGCTACCGTAGCCCAGATCGAGAAGGAGGTAGGCGTTATCGACATTCTGGTCAACAACGCCGGCATCATCAAGCGCATCCCCATGCACGAGATGACCGCAGCCGAGTTCCGTCAGGTTATCGACATAGACCTCAACGGTCCCTTCATCGTCTCGAAGGCCGTAATCCCCTCGATGATTAAGAAGGGCCACGGCAAGATTATCAACATCTGCTCGATGATGTCCGAGCTGGGCCGCGAGACCGTGTCGGCTTATGCCGCAGCCAAGGGCGGTCTGAAGATGCTCACGCGCAACATCTGCTCCGAGTACGGCGAGTACAACATTCAGTGCAACGGCATCGGCCCGGGCTACATCGCTACGCCCCAGACCGCGCCGCTGCGCGAGCGTCAGGCCGACGGCAGCCGCCATCCGTTCGATTCGTTCATCGTGGCCAAGACTCCCGCGGCACGCTGGGGTACGCCCGAGGATCTGATGGGTCCGGCAGTGTTCCTCGCATCGGATGCGTCGAACTTCGTGAACGGACATGTGCTCTACGTCGACGGAGGCATCCTGGCCTACATCGGCAAGCAGCCCCAGTAACAATCGGCATTTGTACGACCCACCGGCCGCGGGCAATGGCTTGCGGCCGGTATTTTTTCAGAGAGCGATGAGACGACTTTTGCATGCGGCCATAGTTGCGGCCATGATATCTATTCCTGCGTCGGCGTCGGCTGCCGTGAGGGTCTACGACGCTGCCCGCGCAGGAGTGAAGCCCGACCGGGGTGTGAATGTCTCGGCGGCTATGCAGCGCCTCTTCGGCCGCATTAGGAGCGAATACCGCCAGGGCGACACTGTGGTGCTGCGCTTCGCCGCCGGGCGCTACGATTTTCACGAGCAGGGCGCCGCACTGCGCCAATACCACATATCCAACCACGACCAGACGATGCCCAAATGCGTGGGCCTGGCTCTGGAGGGCGTGGACAACATCGTGTTCGAGGGCAACGGCGCACGGTTCGTATTCCACGGACGCATGCTGCCGCTGGCGCTTACCGGAGCCGCCAACTGCCGTCTGAAAGATTTCGAGATAGACTTCGACAAACCTCACATAGCACAGGTGCGAATCGTTGAGAGCGACACGCTTGGAGGCACCACATTTGTTCCCGAGCCGTGGGTCGACTGGCACATATCCGCCGATTCGCTCTTCTGCCACTCGGGCGAGGGCTGGACGCTGCAGCCGGTCTGCGGCATGGCCTTCGATGCCCAGACTCACCGCATAGTCTACCGCACGGGCGATGTGGCCACTCCGCTGCGGGGCGTTTATCTCTCTGACGAGGGCCGCATTACAGCTCCGCGCTGGCGCAACCCGCGCCTTAAGGCGGGCATGGTCGTGGCGTTGAGAACATATGCAAGGCCTGCGCCGGCGATATTCCTCTCCGAGGACAGCAATACGGTAATCGAGAATGTAACCGTCCGCTACGCCGAGGGCATGGGCCTGCTGGCCCAGAACTGCCGCGATATTGAGCTCGACCGCTTCAGTGTGCGTCTGCGCGAGGGCGACGGCCGCTACTTCACCACGCAGGCCGACGCTACCCACTTCTCGGGCTGCAGCGGCCGCATATATTCTCACGACGGACTCTATGAGGCGATGATGGACGATGCGATAAACGTCCACGGCACATATCTGAAAATAACGGGCCGCAAGGATGAGCATACGGTCGTGGGCCGCTACATGCACCCGCAGTCGTGGGGCTTTGCGTGGGGTGCGGCGGGTGAACGGGTGCAGTTCATCCGTTCGCGGACGATGGATGTCGTAGGGGCCGAAAACCGCATCGAAAACATCGTTCCGCTCGATGCGCCGACCGACGAGGGTGCTCGCGAGTTCGAGATACGCTTCAGAGATGCCGTGCCGGAGGGTGTCGGCTGCACGGAGGGTGTAAATTTCGGCGTCGAGAATCTCACGCGGACCCCCGAGGTGGAGTTCGTGCGCAATGTGATTCGCAACAACCGCGCCCGCGGAGCCCTGTTCAGCACGCCGCGCCGCACGGTGGTCGCCGACAACCTCTTCGACCACACCTCTGGCAGCGCCATACTGCTGTGCGGCGACTGCAACGGTTGGTACGAGTCGGGCGCATGCCGCGATGTGACAATCACGCGCAACCGCTTCGTAAATGCCCTTACGAGCATGTATCAGTTTACCGAAGCGGTCATATCTGTTTATCCCGAGATACCCGATCTTGCCGGGCAGCGTCAGTGGTTTCACAGCGGCATAGTCATCGAGAAAAACACGTTCTGCACCTTCCCCGTGCCGCTGCTGTATGCCAAATCGGTCGACGGAATCATCTTCCGCGACAATGAAACCGTGTTAAACGACGATTTCGAGCCCTACCACAAAAACACCGAGCGCATACTGCTCATGCGCGCAACGGGCGTGCGGGCCGAATAGTGCGGCGGCGCTCCGTTACCACTCTATGGGAGTCTCTCCGCGGCTGGCCAGATAGGCGTTGGCCTGCGAGAAGTGGCGGCAGCCGAAGAATCCTCTGTAAACTGACAGGGGCGAAGGGTGTACGGCCTTGAGTATGAGGTTGCGCGACGGGTCGGCTATGGCGCCCTTGCGCTGCGCGTAGCTGCCCCAGAGCATGTAGACTATGCCTTCGCGATGCTTGCCGATGGCTCTGACCACGGCGTCGGTGAATGTCTCCCAGCCGCGGCCGGCATGCGAGGCTGCCTCGTGGGCGCGCACCGTGAGCACCGAGTTGAGGAGCAGCACACCCTGCTCGGCCCAGCGGTCGAGGTTGCCGCTGCGCGGTATTTCGGCGCCCGTGTCGTCGTGAACCTCGCGGAATATGTTCTGCAGCGAGGGCGGGAAGTCCACCCCTTCGTTTACCGAGAAGCACAATCCGTTGGCCTGCCCGGGGCCGTGGTATGGGTCCTGGCCTATGATTACGACCTTGAGCTTGTCGAAGGGACATTTGTCGAAGGCGCGGAATATGTCGCCGCCGCGCGGGAATATGCGGCGCGAGGCGTACTCCGAGCGGACGAAGCCGGCGAGTTCCGCGAAGTAGGGCTTTTCGAACTCTGGCGCGAGCAGCGCCTTCCAGTCTGCGGCTATTTTTACATCCATAACAGTCGTAAAGGTAGTAAAAATGTTTGGATAATTGCTTCGGCTTCGATATATTTGCAAGACACAAAACCTTATGCAATGAAAAGAACCATCATGCTCGCGGCCGTTATGCTTGCCGCTTCAATCAGCCTGAGCAATTGCGTGCAGGCTTCGGCGGAAGAGGCTCCGCGGGTGAAAAACATCATCTACATGATTGGCGACGGAATGGGTCTGGCCCATGTCTCGATGCTCGAAATCGAGGAACGCTTTACCCCCACGGCATTCGACCGCGCACAGAACATAGCTCTCATATCGACCTACTCGGCAAACAACCGTGTGACCGACTCGGCCGCTTCGGGTACGGCTCTGGCCACGGGCACGAAGACCAACAACTCGTATCTTGGCGTCGACCCCGACGGCAACCCGCTCGAGTCGATAATAGCCAAGGCGCAGAAAGCCGGCCTGGCTACGGGTCTGGTGGTTACCTCGACCATACTCCATGCTACGCCCGGCGCATTCTATGCTCATGTCGACAACCGCAACTATGAGGAGCAGATTGCAGCCGATTTGCTGCAGAGCGACATCGACGTGGTCATTGGCGGCGGTCGCGACATACTGAAGAACAAGCCCGACGAGGGCGGGAGCTTTGCCGAGCGCCTGGCAGGCAAGGGCTACACCGTAGTCGAGGAGCTCGCCGAGGCCGACGACATACACGAGGGCAAGCTCATCGGCATCTGCGGCGACCACCACATGGTCTCGATGCTCAATGGCCGCGGCGACTACCTCAAGCAGGCCACGGAGAAGGCTCTGGAGATTCTCTCGGCAAACGCAGCAAAGAGCGGCAAGGGGCTGATTCTGATGGTCGAGGGTTCGCAGATAGATATGGAGGCCCACAGCAACAATAGCGAGGGCATTCTGGCCGAGATGCGCGACTTTGAGAGAGCTGTGGGTGCAGCCATGGACTTCGCCGACCGCAACCCCGGCACGCTGGTGGTGGTATGCGCCGACCACGAGACCTCGGGCATGTCTATTCCCAGCAACAAGAAGGATTTCACCGAGTCCGAGAGCGGCATCAAATATGTCTACGGAACCGGCAGCCACACGGGCATACATGTCCCCGTATACCTCTACGGTACGGGTGCCGAGCTGATAAACGGAATCATGGACAACACGGATCTTTCGCGTCGTCTGCAAGAGATTTTATTGAACTGAATCTGCGGGTTCCGAACAGGTAGCGTACTACGACGGAACCCTTGTAGATGTGACCGGCTTCGGCCGTGCGTTGAGCCCTCAGGGTGCGGCGCGCGGCCGAAAGTCTTTTGTGCGAGGCGATGAAGTCGCGCCAGGCGCGCACCACGGAGATGAATCCGGCGCCGTTGCCCGCGGCAAGGTACGAGAGCGCTGCAGCCAAGTCGCACAGCGGGCGCAGCAGGGCGGCGGTTATGCGCTGTCGCGTGGGCGCGCACTTGAATATCATAGCCAGATTGTTGCGGTGGTTGTAGAAGAGTTTGGCCGGCGACGATGTGGGGAGCGTGCCGCCGCCGAGGTGGTAGACGCGGCTGCGGGGTTCGATGCGTATGCGCATGCCGGCCAGCTGCATGCGCCAGCAGAGGTCTATCTCCTCCATGTGCGCGAAAAACGTCTCGTCGAAGCCTCCGGTGCGGCGGAAGGCCTCGAGCCGGCAGCAGAATGCGGCACCCGAGACCCAGAATACGTCGCGCGCATCGTCATACTGACCCTCGTCGCGCTCGGTGGCGCCCAGTATACGGCCGCGGCAGAATGGATAGCCCAAATAGTCTATGTAGCCGCCTGCGGCGCCGGCATACTCGAACCTGTCGGGTTCGGCTACGCTCAGCAGCTTGGGAGCCACGGCCGCCACGTCGGGCATGGCCTCGAGCGTTGCTATGAGCGGCTCGAGCCATCCCTCTGGAGTCTCGACGTCGGAGTTCAGGAGCACGGCATAGTCCGCTTCGATACGCTCCAGTGCGCGGTTGTATCCGCCGGCAAAGCCGTAGTTCTTCTCCAGACATATGGTCTCGACCGTGGGAAACCGGTTCGAGAGCAGCTCCAGGGAGTCGTCCGTCGAGCCGTTGTCGGCTACGACTATTCCGGCCCATGACGGCGTGTTGCGCACCACCGAGGGCAGGAAGCGCGCGAGGTGCTGCGCTCCGTTCCAGTTGAGTATGACTATCTTGGTTGTGGCCATCGTTATTCATTGCCGCTCTCTGCGGCGTGTCTTCTGTCGATGCGGCCCTCGACCGTTATGACGAATTCGCCGCGGGGTTCGTTGGCGCGGAAGTGTGCGGCCACCTCGTCGAGCGTGCCTCGCACTGTCTGCTCGAATTTCTTGGTCAGCTCGCGCGAGACGGCTGCACGGCGGTCGCCGCCCAGCACCTCGGCCAGCTGCTCGAGACACTTGACAACGCGGAATGGCGATTCGTAGATTATCATGGTGCGGGTCTCCGAAGCCAACTCCTCGAGACGCTTGCGGCGCCCCTTCTTCTGCGGGAGGAAACCTTCGAAGCAGAATCTGTCGCAAGGGAATCCGCTCTGCACTATGGCCGGCACGAATGCCGTGGCGCCGGGCAGAACCTCGACTTCGATGCCCGCCTCGACGCATGTGCGCACCAGCAGGAACCCCGGGTCGGATATGCCGGGCGTGCCGGCATCGGATACGAGGGCTATGTTCTCGCCGGCAGCGATTCGCTCGGCTATCATGCTCACGGCCGCATGTTCGTTGAACTTGTGATGCGAACGCAGCGGCTTGTCTATGCCCAGATGGCGCAGCAGAAAGAGCGTGGTGCGCGTATCTTCGGCCAGTATGAGGTCGACATCGCCCAGAACCTTCACTGCGCGCAGCGTTATGTCGTCGAGGTTGCCTATGGGCGTGGGGACTATGTAGAGCTTGGACATGAGGGTTTATCGGCTGAATTTGCGTTCGAGCAGGTCTATTATCAGCTCCGTAGCCTCCGAGCGCGAGTTCCACGAGAAGTTCTCCTCGATGAATATTATCGCCTCCTCGGCCGACTCGGCTGCGTTGAGGCTGTCGAGGGCGCGGTCGCAGGCGTCGGCGTCGCCGCCGAAGAGCTCGCTGATTATCAAATAGCGGTCGTTGATGCTCAGCGCCGACTTGAGGTCGTCGACGGGGGCATGGGCCAGTTGCTCGGACAAATCGCCCGGGGCCTGTGCGGCCATGCGGTCGCCGAGGGTCTCGACCTCGCCATTGACCACGTCGCCCAATACCGGAGCGCTCTGTGAGGGCTGCTGCGAGGCGAGAGGCTTGATGTCGAAGTTGCCGAAATCGCCGCTTTCGTATGGTGCAGGTTCCGGTTCCGGTTCGTCGAAAGGCTCGTCGTCGGCCAGCTCGATGGCCGGGGCATCGGAGTCGGCGGTGTAATGCTCGTCGTATGCCATGCGGCCGGTTGCGGCTGCCGGCTCTGCCGGTTCGGCGAAATCGTCTTCGTCGATATCTATGGCATTGTCGTCGTATTCATCTTCATCTTCCTGCTCATCTTCGGGCTCCGGGTCGGACTGTGCGGCAGGCTCGTATGCAGGCTGCGCAGCCGTCTGCTCGTCGGGCTCTATGGCGCTTTGGTCGGCGGCAGGCTGCTCGTTGTCGGCCATGGCGGCGGCGACGGGCTGCGTCTCTGGTGCAGGCTGCGTTTCGACAGCCGGTTCTTCTGCCGGAGCCGGAGATTCCGCTGCGGGCTCTGCCGCAACGGGTGCCGCAACAGGTGCGGGTGTCGGCTGCGGAGTTGCTGCGGGCTGCGGTGCGCTCTGTGCCGGTGCGGGAATACGGTCGAAAAGATCATCGTCGTAGAGCGACATCATGCGGCGATTCGGGCGGCGCTGCACGGTCGTGTCGAACTCGAACGGAAGCTCCGATGCCGGCGCATTTTTCGTCTCTGCGGCGGCAGGTTCTGAAGGCTCGACTTCGGCTTCAGACGCAGCCTCTGTCTGCGGCTCTGCGGCCGGAGTCTCTATCTGCGCGGCGGGGACAGGCTCCTCCATGGCTGCCTCGGCTTGCGGCGCCTGGGTCTGTTCGGCTGCTGCGGGCTCGGAAATCTCTGCCGGCTCCACGGCGGGCTGCTCGGCAGGCTCCTGGGCCGGTTCGGGTGCGCTGTGGCCATCAGTATCGGTCTGCTGCGGCTCCGTGGCTGCAGCTGCGGCCGGAATATCGGCTATACTCTCTGCGGCAGGGGCCGTTGCGGCGAATAGCAGCGCATCGTAGATTGCGCGCAGCTTCTCGAGCATCAGGTCGCGTTCGGTGGCGCAGGGAGTTCCGCCGGCCGGTATGCGGTCGGCAAGCATCATCAGATGCTCCAGTTCGGTGCGGATATCTTCAATCTTCATAATCTTTGTCGGTTTCGTTGTCCGTCGCAGCGCCGCAGTCTGCGAGTGGCACGGCGCTTCACACGTCAAAGTTAATCAATTTACTCGTATGCGCCAAAGTCGCGCGGCTTTTTGTTCCGCAGGCGGCCGCAACCCATGCTTCGGCCCGTTTCTTGCCGCTGTGCCGGGACAAAAATCCGTATTATGAACAACGAACAGAGTATGGGCCCCGCCGACGGAGTGGGCAGCGGCCGCCCGGCCGGCAGAATCCGCAAGGCGGTGAACGGGGCCCTGGGCCGCGTGCGCTTCTTCGAGATAACCGTATCGTGCATAGGCATACTTCTGGCCTACATGTGCGGAATGTACGCCACGGGCTCATTCCATTCGGCTTCGAGGTGGATGGGGGCCATGCTGGCCTGCTCGTCGGTGGTGGCCGTGATGCAGAAGGGTACTTACCGCGATTCGCTGCGTGCAGGCGCCCTGCGCGTTCTGGGCACATTCATCGGCGCGGCCGTGGCCTACTTGTACCTTCGTATGATGCCGTTCACGGTGGTGGGGATGCTGGCGGCGGTATTCGTGCTGGAGGCCGTGCTGATGCTGCTGCGGCTCTACGACAACGGCAACATAGCTACGGTCACGCTGCTGATAATAATGCTCGTGTCGCAGATGTCGCCCGATGCCGACCCGGCAGTCAATTGTACGCTGCGATTCTGCGAGTCGGCCGTAGGTGTGGCCGTGGGCGTGGGGCTGCTGTGGATTTTGGAGCTCTGGAACAGGTTCAGGCAGCGGCTGCTGCGCACGGGAGCCTCGCCCGACGGCGAAATGGTGACGATGGATGCCATGCCGCTGCGCTGGGGCCATCTGCGCGTGCTGATTGCCTCCTCGCTCGGACAGATTACCGGTGCCGGCATGGCGGCCGTGGTGAGCGTGGTCATACCGCTGCTGCACCTGGCGGACGGCGGAGGTCTCACGCCGTTGCGTCAGGCGCTGTTGGCCTCGTCGAGCCTTGTGGGAATCATGGCCGGCTCGGTTGTATTCGGCATATGGAGCGACAGGGCTGGCTATCCGCGTCTGTTTAGGCTCTGCCCCTCGATAGTGGCGGCGGCATCGCTGACGGCGTTTCTGTGCAGCAGTTTCGGAGTGCTCACGGCGGCGCTGTTCGTCGCCGGTGTGGGCATCGGCGGCGACTACTCGATGGACGGAGAGTATGTGTCGGAGATTATGCCGCGCCGCCTGCGCCGCCTGGCCGTGGGCATAGTCAAAGCCTCGTCGTCGGCCGGCACGGTGGCGGTGTCGACGGTCTGTCTGCTGCTTCTGCGCAAGTACGGTGTAGGCGGCGGGATGCGCCATGCGCTGTTTCTGCTGGTGTTGATTCTCGCGTCCGCCACGCTGCTCACGCGCCTGCGCTTTGCCCAGAGCCCGGCATGGCTGCTGGCGCACGGCCGCCAGCAGGAGGCCGAGCATGCTGCGCGCTACATTCTCGGGCAGGATGTTCAGACTGGTGCCGCCATGCGTGAGGAGATAGCCATGCGCGGGCGGCGGAGCGGCCTGAGGGAGTTTTTGCGTGGGGGAAACATGCGCAGGATACTTTTGAGCGGGGTGCCGTGGGCCTGCGAGGGTATGGGAGTCTACGGCGTGGGCATGTTTCTGCCGCTGATACTCATAAGCACGGGTATCGTGGCCGATGGTACCGGCACGGCCGCACGTATAGTCGAATCGGTGGGCATATCGGTCGTTGCCGGCGTGTTCGGAGCCGCAGGATTCGGTGTCGGGCTGGCTGCTGTGCGGCGCGTGGACGGAATAAGGATGCAGGTGTTGGGATTTGTCGTTGCGGCTGCGGGTTTGGCGCTGCTGCCGCTGGCCCGGGCGCTTCACCTTCACCTGTGGTGGGGCGTTGCGGGATTCATGCTCTTCGAGCTGTTCATCAATGCGGGTCCGCATCTGGTTACATTCGTCTTGCCGTCGCGGATATACTCCGTTTCGGAGCGTGGCGTCGGGGCGGGAGTGGCTGCGGCGTTCGGCAAGGCTGGCGCGGCGGCCGGTGTGTTCGTCTTTCCGTTTCTGATGCACCACGGGGGAGCCGAGCTTGCCGTGGCGGTTACGGCTGCCGTTATGATTGCGGGCGCCGCGGTGACCTTCGTGCTCGGGCGCGGAGCTCTCCCGCAGGGGAAGAGGACTCCGCAGCCTGAGGATTAGCGTTCTTTGCGGTCATGGCGTCCCTGGCGGCCGCCGTGCCTGTGCCAGTCGGAGTGGTCGGGGGCCTTGTCCGAGGCGAACTTTACAAGCGGCAGCAGGAAGAGCCATGTGACAATGCAGAAGGGGGCCGTCAGCGACGGGATGCCCACAGGTGCGAGCGCCGTGTCGAATGCCGCCTGCACGAATACGGTGGTGATGCAGCCCAGGAGTGCCCATATGGCCGCGCCGAACGAGGGTCTGTGGAATACGGCGCCCAGAGCTATGGCTGTCAGCACGGGGCTGAAGCCGTAGAGTCCGTGGGTGATGTCCGAGGCCGAAGCCCTGAGCAGAATGGCCATGCAGAGAGCTACGGCCGAGCCCACGGCGCCCCATATGGCTGCGCGGGGGCTGCTTACGGCCAGCGCGACGATGAATATCAGGCCCGTTATGGGCGAGTCGATAAGAAAGACCTGCGAGATGCCGCAGAGCCAGGCCCGCAGCAGAGGCATGAAGCCGGCATCGAAGGCAGAGGCGAATGCGGCGGGCTCGCCAGGCACGGGCAGCGAGTCGGAGGGCAGCGAGTGCATGGAGTGTGCAGCAAGGAGGAACAGCCACACCGTCAGCACGAAGGGAAAGGTGAGCGAATTTATTCGCCACGTGCGCATGACGTTGTTGAGGCCCGTGCGCACCCAGGTCGAGAGCGCAGCGCACAGAATCAGCGCCAGCCACATCCACACACTGTTGTCGAGAAATGTCGGGAAGGCGCAGCCCACGAGTATTCCGTTGAATCCCCACAGACCCTGCCGTCCGTCATCTTCGGGCAGATGCAGGATGCGGCCCGTGAGGGTCGACACCGCAAGTGCGAGCAGAGCGCCCCATGCGGGTGCGGTGCTGCCGGCCTGGTGCGAGCCCCAGAATATTCCGGCGATTAACAGTATGCCGCTCCAGGCGCTGTTCTGGAAAAAGACCTGTCCGGCGCTGCGCAGACAGCTGATGAAAAAGTTTTTCATAATTCGATGATTGGAAATTGTTAATCAGCAATTGCCGCGACAAAGATAATAATAGCCGGCGGCTAATTGCGCATTGTCGATTAGGTTTAGCGCCATGGAAATTCGTCGAACAGCGGCCTTCCGCGTACCTGCAGCCGCACTGCCGAGCAGAACTCTCGGACGATGCGCTTGACGGGTTCGCTTTCGCGGCCCAGCACCTTGAATATCACTCCGCAGCGGTTCGGCAGACGGGATATTCCCGCCGCCACGCCTGCCTGCCGGTCGAGATATGCCGGAGTAGAGGCGTAGAGCGCGTCGGCATGTGGTTGCGGCGTCAATACCACGGCCTCGGCGAACACATCGAAGCCGTTCATGGCTCCGGGCCTGTCGGGCGTGAGCTGCCGGGGCTGTATGACGAACTTTTCGCAGAAAAGCGGTTCGTGGTCCTCCCGCCGGGCGCGCAGCCTGACCGACAGCAGGTCGTAGTCGAAGCGTTCGCCGGCACCGAAATATTTTCGGCCGCCGAGATAGGTTTCGGCATAGAATAGCGTGGCCGAGGGGTGCACCGTGATTAGCGTGTCGGCCACGAAGCGGGTGTTGCGGCAGGGTATGACAGGCTCGGGAAGATACTCCATGTAGGCATCCTCGCCGAGGGTGAATGTCTGCGTGAGAGCCGAGCAGTCGCACCGCATCTCAGCCAGCTTGGTGGCCGCCCCGGTCGATATGTGCGCACAGGCGCCGGGCCCGGCCGAAAAGTGCTGCTCGTAGCGGTCGCCGTCGACGTTGGGGCCGCCCGACGAGAGAATGTAAACGCATGGCATCTCGGGCATGGCCTCGTCGAAATAGAGCTCCTGCTGCACGATGAGCGGCGTGCGGCGCTCCAGGTCGCGTAAAATGGAGCGGCCGCGGTCGTCGAGCTCGAAGCCCATGCGCAGATATCCGCGCTTGCCGTGCGAACCGGCTGCGGCGCCCGGCCGGCTCTTCAGATAGGGCCGCAGCTCGCGTGGCGTGGGGTTCATCGTGCCGAGGCGGTTTGTGCCGGCTCCTCGGCGGGCATGTCGAAGAGCGCCAGGCGGCAGATGGCATCGGTCAGCTCGCCTATGCCCTCGCCGGTCTTGCAGTTGGTGAAGATGAAAGGCGTGCCGGGGCGCATGGCCGCCGAGTCGCGGCTCATCACGCCGAGGTCGGCGCCGACATAGGGCGCAAGGTCCGTCTTGTTGATTACCAGTATGTCCGAGCGCGATATGCCCGGGCCGTCCTTGCGCGGTATCTTGTCGCCGGCGGCAACGTCGATGACATAGATGAAGAAGTCGACCAGCGCGGGGCTGAAGGTGAGCGTGAGGTTGTCGCCGCCGGACTCGATGAGCACCACGTCGCCGTCGGGGAAGCGCCGCTCCATCTCCTCGACTGCCGCGATGTTCATCGAGGGGTCCTCGCGAACGGCGGTGTGCGGACATGCGCCGGTCTCCACGCCGGCGATGCGCTCCTCGACTAATATTCCGCGGAGCATGCGGCGCACATGTTCGGCATCCTCGGTGGTAACCACGTCGTTGGTGATGATGAGCACCTTGTGCCCGCGCTCCAGAAGCCGCGGGGTGACGGCCTCGATTATGGCGGTCTTGCCCGAACCCACGGGGCCGCCGATGCCTATGCGGCATGTTGAACTCCTTTTTACCATTGTTTTGCCTGTTTTTTCAGTTCATGAACATTCGTTGCGTACCCTTTTCGTGCAGCGAGGCGAGAATGTCGAGCTGCGGCGAGAAGTTGCGTATGTCGTCGAGAGAGTCGTCGCGCACCTGCTCGTAGAGAGAGTCGGCATCGGCACTCAGCGAGAAGAGTATGCGCTGCGTCTGGTAGTGGGTGATGCGCATGCAGCGCAACGCGGCTCCGGCAACCACCGCCGCAGCGCCGTAGAGCTGCGAAGCGGCCAGCTGCCGTTCGGTGAGGCCACAGGCCGCGAACACGGCTCCCTGCACCGCGGGATAGCATCCCGGGGTATCTTCGCTGACTATGTCGCCGGCCAGACGGCCTACGATGCAGTCCTGCTCGATGCTGCAGGCCAGCTCGGCCAGCTTGCGGCCCGTGCGGCGGGTCATGATGCGCTGCTCGTCGCTGAGCTTGCAGAGCAGAGCCGCCCGGTCGGCCCGCAGCAGGGCCCCGTAGTCGCCGGCCATGCGTGCACGATGAGCATGCAGGGCTGCAATCAGGTCGGTGGTCTGCGCCTGACGTACCGCATCGCGGATGAAGGCCTCGAGACTTGCATGGTCGTGGACCACGCCCTCGGCTACGGCCGTCTCCAGTCCTGCAGAGAAGGAGAAGAGGCCCACGGGCAGCGTCGAGTCGGTGAGCTGCGCCAGCCGCATAAGACGGCAGAGACTACCTCGCTGCGGCATGCTCGTGCATGTGGCTGTGATGGTTGTGCCCGTGCCCGCCATGTTCGTGTACGGGTTCGCCCGAGCTGCCGAACAGTCGACGAATCTCGTGCGGAGCAAGGTAGGGGATGACCTGCGAGCCGGGTATGAATCGCCATGTCAGGTGTTCGATGGCATGGGTGCGCATCACGCTGTCCATGACCTTGCGGTCGACGGTCAGAGGCACGAATATCGTCCAGCCCTTGATTACGGCGGCCCAATGCTGGTTGCCCACGGCGTGGCCCGCCTCGAAGGCGGTGCGAAGGATTGTCTGGGGCTCGGCTCCGGCCAGCTCGGAGGCGTCTATTGCCATCACCTCGCTCAGATGTATTCGCACCACGGCGGCTCGGCGCGCCGTCTGGTCCCAGCAGATGATGTCGCCGTCTGAAAGATGCATGCCCCGGGCCAGCGATACGGCATACTCTCCGCCCATGTGGCCGCGGATTGCGAAGCGGCTCTTCTGGGCCGTCCACTGGTCGAGGTCGATGTACTCTATCGTGCAGCCTTCGAGTCTGCGGGCCCACTCTCGGGAGCGGATGTTGCCCGCAACGGTGTCGTAAATCTTCATGGCCGGCATCAGCTGAACCAGTACATCTGACCCAGAGCCGCGTTGCGCACGGGCTCGACATAAGCGTGCACGCCGTCGACTCTCACGCTGAAGGTCTCGGGGTCGACCTCTATGTGGGGCATGGCTCCGTTGAGTACCATGTCGCGCTTGGTTATCTGGCGCGTGCGTCTGACGGGCAGCACTCTGCGCTCGAGCGACAGGCGGTCGGCTATGCCCAGCTCGAAGGCCGCACGCGACACGAACGAGAGGCACGTGCCCGGCAGAGCCTTGCCGAAGCCTCCGAACATGGGGCGGTAGAAGCAGGGCTGGGGTGTGGGCAGCGATGCATTGGGGTCGCCCATGTTGGCCCAGTTGATGAGTCCGCCTTTGATGACCATCTTGGGCTTTGCGCCGAAGAACTGCGGCTCCCAGAGCACCAGGTCGGCGATTTTGCCCTTCTCGACAGAGCCGATATAGTCCGACACGCCGAATGTTATGGCCGGGTTTATGGTCACTTTGGCCAGGTAGCGCAGCACGCGGAAATTGTCGTTGCCCTCGGCATCTTCGGCCAGGCGTCCAACGGCGCGCTTCATGAACGAGGCTGTCTGGAAGGTGCGCAGGAACGATTCGCCCACGCGTCCCATGGCCTGCGAGTCGGAGGATATCATCGACAGCACGCCCAGGTCGTGGAGCACGCTCTCGGCGGCCTGCGTCTCGGGCCGCACGCGGCTCTCGGCGAACGACACGTCCGACGGAATGCCGGGGTTGAGGTTATGGCAGACCATAATCATGTCGAAGAGTTCGGCTTGCGAGTTGATGCCGAAGGGCAGGGTGGGGTTGGTCGACGAGGGCAGCACATAGGGCATGGCCGCAACCTTCAGCAGGTCGGGTGCGTGGCCGCCGCCGGCGCCCTCGGTGTGGTAGGTGTGGATTGTGCGGCCGTCCATGGCGGCGATGGTATCCTCGACGTAGCCGCCCTCGTTGAGGGTGTCGGTGTGTATGGCTACCTGCACGTCATAGCGGTCGGCGGCATCGAGCGCGCACCGTATGGCTGCAGGCGTCGAGCCCCAGTCCTCGTGGACCTTCAGTCCGCAGACGCCGGACTCTATCTGCTCCTCGATGGGCTGCGCGACCGAGCAGTTGCCCTTGCCGAGCAGGCCTATGTTCACGGGCAGAGATTCGTAGGCCTGCAGTATCTTGGCCACGTTCCATGCGCCCGAGGTTATGGTGGTTCCGTTGCTGCCGTCGGTGGGGCCGATGCCGCCGCCGAAGAGGGTGGTGATGCCGTTGCTCAGTGCGGCATATGCCTGCTGAGGGGCTATCATGTGGACATGACCGTCGATGCCTGCGGCCGTGAGAATGAGATGCTCGCCCGAGATGGCGTCGGTCGAGGCGCCCGTGACCAGGTCGGGGTCGACGCCCTCCATGATGTTTGGGTTGCCGGCCTTGCCGATGCCGGCAATGCGGCCGTCGCGTATGCCAACGTCGGCCTTGACCACGCCGAGGATGGGGTCGATGATGGTCACGTTGGTGATTACAAGGTCGAGCGAACCCTCCTTCGAGGTCATGGTGTTGGCCAGACCCATGCCGTCGCGCAGCGTCTTGCCGCCGCCGTAGACCGCCTCGTCGCCGCAGACGCGCAGGTCGCGTTCGATTTCGACATAGAGGTCCGTGTCGCCGAGGCGTATCTTGTCGCCAATGGCCGGACCGAAGAGGTTGTTGTACTCCTGTCGTGAAATTGTTGCCATAGTTATCTCGTTTTTTACTTTTTAACGCTCTTTTTCGCCGCAGGCGCCGCTGCCGGCCTGCGGCCCGCATCCTCTTTGCCGGCTATGCGGAATTCCGCCTCGCGAACGCGGCGGAAGGCCGTCATGCGGGCCGGGAAGTAACTGGGCGCATCCTCGTCGCCGGTGTAGCCGTCGACAAGATTGTTGAAACCTATGACGCGCCGCTTGCCCGAGAAGGCTACCACTTCGACAGTCTTCTGGTCGCCCGGCTCGAATCTTATGGCCGTGGCGGCGGGTATGTTGAGTCGGCAGCCGAAGGCCGCCTCGCGGTCGAACTCAAGATAGCGGTTGACCTCGAAGAAGTGGAAGTGCGAGCCTACCTGTATGGGGCGGTCGCCGGTGTTTCTGACGCTCAGACGCGCAGTGTAGCGGCCCGTGTTGTAGACTATGGGTTCTTTGGCCAGCACGGTGCCTCCGGGTTTTACGGGGCGGGCCGGCGCGAAACCCTCGGCACAGGGATAGAGGCCCGCCAGTGCGGGGCGGGTGTCGTCTTTGGTATTCTTTTTCATGGCGGTGTTTATTTTATGGGGTGATGAATGCTCACCAGACGCGAGCCGTCGGTGAATACGGCCTCCACCTGCAGCAGCTCTATCATGTCGGCGACGCCCTCCATGACATCTTTGCGTCGGAGAACGGAGGCTGCATGGGTCATGACTTCTTCGACGGTCTTGCCCTCGCGAGCTCCCTCAAGTGCCGCCGAGGTGATGTAGGCCACCGCCTCGGGGTAGTTCAGCTTAAGCCCTTTCTGCTTGCGCCGCTCGGCGATAGCTCCGAGCGAGAGCAGCAGCAGCTTGTCGATTTCTCTCGGTGTCAAATGCATAATACTCTTATGTTAGAAAATTAATAATTGGCGTTAGGTGTCGAAAATGGCAGGCGGTTTGTTAACTTTGCCGCATAAAAACCGTTTTGCATTATGTTCAAAGCCATGTTGATTGCAGGTTTCGGCGGCTTTATAGGCACCTGCCTGCGCTTTCTTACCGGAAAACTATGCCGTACGCTGTGCGACTCGGCATTTCCGTGGGGTACGTTTACGGTCAATGTTGCCGGCAGCTTCATCATAGGCATACTGTTCGGTCTGGCCGAGCGAAACAACGTCATCTCGCCGTCGATGAACGCGCTGCTCATCACAGGTTTCTGCGGCGGCTTCACGACATTCTCGTCGCTGGCCGACGACATGTTCGTGCTGTTGCAGCAGCGCCACTGGATGCTCTTCGGCATATACGTGGCGGCGAGCTTCGCGCTGGGTCTGCTGATGGTGTGGGCCGGCCGCTCGATTGTCAGGGCGTAGCGGCAGCCGCACAGGCGGCCATGCGCCGCATGGCGCCGATTATCCCCAGTCTCTGCGGGCAGGTGCGTTCGCAGCGGCCGCAGGCGGTGCACTCCGAGGCTTTGGCGTGGTGCCGTCCGCTGTTGTAGCTGCGCAGGCAGTCGGGTATCGGTATTTGAGCCGGACACGAAGCGGTGCAGTATCCGCAGGAGGTGCACTGCAGAGGAGTCTCCTCGGCAATGATTCTGGCGGCTGTCTTGAGCACCTCGCGCTCGCGCTCGGTGAGCGGCGGCATGCGGTCCAGAGTCTCGGTGTCGTGTCGCATCTGTCCGAGCGACGACATGCCGCTCAGCACCGTGTCGACGCCCTCCAGATCGGCGATGAAGCGCAGAGCCCATGCCGCAGGCTCATAGTCGGGCCGCAGCTGGCGCAGCATAGCCTCGACACGCGCCGGTACCGAAGCCAGCACTCCTCCCTTGAGCGAACACATGGCCACGATACTCTTGCCTCGTTTTAGTGCAATCCGGTAGCAGTCGTGCGAGGCCACCGTCGCAGAGTCCCAGTCGGCATAGTTTATCTGAAGCTGCACGAAATCCACGTCGGGATATTCGGCCAGAATCGTTTCGAGTAGCTCGGGCGAGCCGTGGAACGAAAAACCGACCTCGCGGACCAGCCCCCGGTCGCGCTTGCGGAAGGCGAAGTCGAAGCTTTGCATCTGCACGGCACGGTCGAAGAATGCCTCCGTGGCGCAATGTATAATATAGCGGTCGAAATAGTCTGTGCCGCATCGGGCCAGCTGTCCGGCGAATATCTCCTCCTGCTGCAGGGGATTGTCGACGAGCATTGTGGGCAGCTTGCCTGCCAGGCGGAAGCGGTCGCGCGGGTAGCGCTCGACAAGAGCGCGGCGCACGGCCTGCTCGCAGTGTCCGTCGCAGTAGGTCGTGGCCGTGTCGAAGTAGTCGAATCCGCGCTCGAGAAAGAGGTCGGTCATGCGCGACAGCTCGCCGATGTCTATGGACGAGCGGTCGGCAGGATTGACCAGAGGCAGGCGCATGCACCCGAATCCGAGTTTTTTGCCCATCGTCTAACGCTTCATTATGCTGTTGAGCAGCAGCCATACGCCCGCCGCCTGCAGAACCATGCCAGGGAGTCCTCCGGTGAAATCAGCGGTCGCCGCGATGAACGAACCCGTCCAGAGCCACTCAAAGAGCGACCCGGAGATTTGATAGAAGAGAACCACGGCTGCAATGGTCAGAATCGAAGCCCTCTGCGAGCGGGCGGCAGCATAGCTTGCAGCGCCGGCCAGCAGCAGCGACTTGACCATAATGACGGGCAGTGCGGCGGGTGCCGGCATGCCGAACAGCAGGCAGTTTACGGGCGCCGACAACAGAGCCGTCAGCAGACCCACGCGCCAGCCGTATTTGTATGCACCTAAAAGCGTGAAAAAGTATATGGGCAGCAGCATGCGGCCGCCGCCGGGTATGAGGTGGCAGAGCTGCGGCAGGATGATGTTGGCGGCGACGAACAACGCCGCGGCCAGATAGGTTTTCGCCTGATTCGAGGTGAGCGAATAGAGCCTGAGAGTGGTTGTTCCCATAGATTTCGGTTTTTTGTGTGAAGATGAAAATTCGTCTTGGCTGGCAGTTCAATTATGGTGCCAGCGGCGGGGAACAAAAAAAGACCCGCACCGTGATTTTCGGTGCGGGCGGCTCTTTTGGTGCGCCGTGCGGACTCAGGGTTTGCGCACGGCGTATATCTTTTCGTTGGATACGGACCGCAAGGTGCGCTCCTCGGCCGTGAGCTGTGCGGCGAAGTCGACGATTTCGACCTCGAATCCTGCGCTGCGCAGCCGCTCGGGGTAGTCGCGGCCGTAGATGCGCCGGTGGTCGTACTGGCCGAATAGCCGCGTGCGCTCGGCAGGGTCGGTTATCGAATCGTCCTCGAAGGTCTCGGCGCGCGACTCGTCCACGGGTGAGAGCATTACCCCGCAGCCGCCGGGTTTCATTATGCGGAACAGCTCCGCCAGCGCGCGCCTGTCGTCGGCCACATGTTCGAGCAGGTGGTTGCATATGATAACGTCGGCATAGCCGTCGGGCAGCGGAATCTGCTGCACATCGAAGTGCAGGTCGGCTAACGGCGACTCCAAATCGGCTGTGACATATCTGCCGCCGGCCTTTTCGACAGCCTTGCGCAGCGGCTTTTTGATGCAGGCCTCGGGCGCTATGTGCAGCAGCACCTCGCCGTGGCGGGGCAGCTCGTCGAAGCTGCGTTGGGCCACGCCGCAGCGCTGCATGTACATCCACAGCAGCCGGTGTCGCTCCAGAGACAGACACCGCGGGCAGAGAGCATCCTCGCGCACGGTGACATAGCCGTAGGGCATGAACCGGCGCAGGCGCGCTCCGCATACGGGACACTCGCGCCCGCGGCCGGCATAGGCCAGCCCGGCAATCGGTACGAGTATGCCGGCCGCATGCTGCAGTACGGGGCGGGGCAGCGTGTTGAGAGCCTTGCGGATGAGCTGCTTAATCATCTTCGCCGAGAGCTTTTCTGACATCCTCTTCGGCCTTGCGGAGCCGCTTGCGGCAAAGCGCCACAAGCTCCGTGGCGCGCTTCACGTCGGCGGCCAGGTCGTCGACGGAGAGCTCCTCGGAGCGGAACTTCTCGAGGATGCGTTCGACCTCGGCCATCGCCTCGGCGTATGTCATCTTGTTTTCTGCCATATTATTCTTAAAGTGTTACTGTTGCAAAACGTGTCATTTCGACTCTTCGACCGTAGCCTCGGCGCGGCCGTCGTAGAGTTCGATGCCGATCCTCTCTCCGGGAGGCAGCTGCGCGGCCGAAGTGACGGCGCGTCCACCCACGCGGACCACGGAGAATCCGAGCTTGAGAATTCTTGCGGGCGCACGGCTCTCGGTCAGTTCGCCGGCCGCGTCGAGCCTCAAGCGTTCGCGCCTGAAGATGTGGTCGGCGAGCATGGGCAGCATGTCGTGCAGGGCCTCGAGCCTCGAGCGGCGTGCGGCGATGCACTCCGAGGCTGTGCGCTGCAGTTCGGCCGCTATGCGCTCGAGTTGCAGTTCGTGGCGCCTGATGGCTGCGGCGGCCGTGTCGCCGAGTCTCTGAGCGGCGCGCTCAACGGCCGCCTCGGCCTGCTCCATGCAGTCCACGAGCCACGCCGCCACGGCAGTGGGAGTCTTCAGCGGCATGCGGGCAACCATGTCCGCCACGCTCACATCCTTGTCGTGGCCTATGCCCGTGAGCACCGGCAGCGGGAACTGCGCCACGTGGGCCGCCAGGCGGTAGGCATTGAAGCAGTTCAGGTCGCTTGCCGAACCTCCTCCGCGCACGACGACCACGGCGTCGAACCTGTCGGCCGCAGAGGCCACGCGCTCCAGCGCCGCGACTATCGAATCTTCGGCGGCGGCACCTTGCATGACGGCCTCGAAGAGCTCGGTACGAAATGCGTAGCCCGAGGCCTGCAGCTCGTTGCAGAAGTCGCGGTAGCCGGCGGCCGCCGCGCTCGAGACTATGGCCAGCCTTTGCAGCGGTATGGGCAGCGGCAGTTCGCGGTTCATATCCCATACGCCCTCCTCCTTCAGACGGGCTATGGTGCGGCGGCGCTCAAGCTCCATGTCGCCGAGAGTGTACGAGGGGTCTATGTCGGTGATGTTGAGCGAGAAACCGTATATCTCGTGGTAGCTGACCGTGGCGCGGGCCAGAATCCTGGTGCCGGCCTCGAGCCGTGCGCCCGTCTCGAGGCGGAACATGGTCTCGAGCGCGGCGTAGCGCGAGCGCCATATCACGGCGCGGGCCTGTGCCTTGGGCACTCCGTCAGTCTCGCCCTTCTCGACCAGCTCCATGTAGCAGTGGCCCGAGTAGTTGACCTTTATTTCGGCAATCTCGGCACTTATCCACAGCGGCAGCGGCAGCGCCTCCTCGAGTGAGAGACGCACGCGGCGCTGGAGCTCGGCAAGAGTTATGAAATCGGTGCGTGACACTGCTTTAGCGTATTATTATGGCCGGCTCCACAGGCATGGGCCGCCCCTCGGGCAGCTGTATGCGCAGCACGAGGCTGCACTCGACGGGCTGTCCCTCTTTTGTGGCGGGCTGCCATGCGGGGGCTGCAGCGAAGGCCTTGAGAGCCTTGCGCCGCAGGCGGGCATCGGTCGACTCGAGCTCCTCGCCGAGTACGGCCGTGCCGTCGGCCAGCACGCGGAAGCGCGTGACGAAGCGGGCTGTGCGCTCCGTCTCGGGCCACTTTATGTTGCGGGCTATGTACTGGGCGAACGATTCGCTGCCGTCGCCGAACTGTGCCGGCTTGTCGTATCGCAGCGAGACTATCACCACGCCGTTGTTGGCCTGCGGACCGTAGAGTTCGACGGTCTGCTCGTCGGCGGGCAGCAGCTCGGTCGAAAGGATGTCCTCGGGCGGTATGTCGCGAATCTGCTCGACCTGCCTGCCGTTGACTATGTAGAGCGGCCGCTGCTGGGCCCGCGCTGCAAGCGAGAGGCATGCGGCAGCGGATATGGCTATTGTTCGGAAGAGTTTCATTGTCATCCTCTTTGGGATATATAACGCGCCGCGGCGCCGGAAATTATTGCCAAAAATACAAAAAATCCGACTTTGTAGGCATGCGGCGAGAGAGAATCGAATAATTTTATAACTTTGCGAAAGTTTTTGACGATAATTCGAACTAAAAATACTTTGACTATGGTTGATATTTTCGATCGTCTCGAAAAGAACGCCGGAGGCCCTATCGGCCAGTACATGAACTATGCGCACGGCTACTTCGCATTCCCCAAGCTGGAGGGCGAAATCGGCCCGCACATGAAGTTCCGCGGCAAGATGATGCTCAACTGGAGCCTTAACAACTATTTGGGTCTGGCGAACCACCCCGAGGTGCGCGAGGCCGATGCCAAGGGTGCTGCCGAGTTCGGCATGGCAGCGCCGATGGGTGCCCGCATGATGAGCGGACAGACCAAGTACCACGAGCAGCTCGAGCGCGAGCTGGCCGCCTTCGTGGGCAAGGAGGATGCCTTCCTGCTGAACTTCGGCTATCAGGGCATGGTGTCGATTATCGACTGCCTGCTCACCCCGCGCGACGTGGTGGTCTACGATGCCGAGGCTCACGCCTGCATCATCGACGGTCTGCGTCTTGTCACCAGCAAGCGCTTCGTCTACGGCCACAACGACATGGAGTCGCTGCGTCTGCAGCTGCAGCATGCTACCGAGCTTGCCGAGGAGCAGCGCGGCGGCGTGCTGGTAATCACCGAGGGCGTCTTCGGAATGAAGGGCGACCTCGGAAAGCTGGATGAGATTGTCGCCATGAAGAGGGACTTCTCGTTCCGCCTGCTGGTCGACGACGCCCACGGATTCGGCACGATGGGCGAGGGCGGCCGCGGTACGGCGTCGCATTTCGGCGTGACCGACGGCATAGACGTTCTGTTCAACACCTTCGCAAAGTCGATGGCCGGCATCGGCGCATTCGTCAGCGGCCCGACGTGGCTCATCCGCCTGCTGCGCTACAACATGCGTTCGCAGCTCTACGCCAAGTCGCTGCCCATGCCGATGGTTATCGGCGCGCTGAAGCGTCTGGACCTTATCCGCAACCACCCCGAGTATCAGCAGAAGCTGTGGGAGATTACCCGCGCGCTGCAGAACGGACTGAAGGAGAACGGATTCGACATAGGCGTGACCAACTCGCCCGTTACGCCCGTCTTCATGAAGGGCGGCGTCGAGGAGGCCACCAACCTCGTCTACGACCTGCGCGAGAATCACAAGCTCTTCTGCTCGATTGTGGTCTACCCCGTCATTCCGCGCGGCGAAATCATTCTGCGCGTCATCCCGACGGCGGCCCACACGATGGAGGATGTCGAGTACACGCTCAACGCCTTCAAGGCCGTTCGCGACCGTCTGACGAGCGGCGGCTACAAGGGTCTGCCCATGCCGCAGATGGCAGAGTGGTAGAGATACCAATTGATAATTATCGATGAGCAATCGGCTGGTCCGGTTGCTCATTTTTTTTGTTGCAGGGTGAGTTCGTGTCTTTGGACGGGAGCATCGCTGCGTTCAATCTGCAACACTCGCTGTGCGGGCCGATGTAGCATGTCGATATGGCGGCCGACCGGCTGGTGCTTCACTGGTAAAAACGGACTCTGTGCGCCGTGCTGTGGCGGCTGATGCCGTTCTGTGCGCTTTTGGTGTGCGGCACGATGCGGCCGCGGGACGTAAAATGTTAAGGTCCGGAGGGTTTCGATATGCTGAAAAATTCAAAAAACGACACAAAAAATTTGGCGGTATACTCTTTTTATTTTATCTTTGGACTCGAATCGAAATTGGTTCACCAGTTTGGCATACCAAAGAGGTTAACCAGTTCGGGCGCTGGACGGGTGGCGCAGAGAACCCGTGAGTAAGTTATAAAGCATTGAATACCAACCAGAACCAAATACGAATAACGGAGACAGTAATCTGTAACTAACCTAATAATTAACGTTTATGACTAAAAATTTTCTTGCAAAATTGCTGTTGCTCATGGCCATGACGGTCGTGACGACGGCGGTACATGCGCAGAAGACCACTGTCAAGGGAGTCGTTTCCGATGAGGAAGGGCCGCTGATCGGTGTGTCAGTGACGGTCAAAACGCCCGCAGGGGGTGTGCCCGTGGGTGTGGCTACCGGCATCGACGGCTCCTATTCGATTACGGTGCCCGACGAGCACGCCGTGCTGGAGTACTCGTACATCGGCTACCGCAAGGTTGAGCAGACTGTCGGAAAGCGCACTGTGATAGACGTCGTGATGGAGACCGATGCGGTTGCCATGGACGACGTAGTGGTTGTCGGATACGGTGTCCAGATGAAGAGTCACCTGACCGGCTCCATCGCCAAAATCGACGGCAGTGCTCTGGTCGACCGTCCGGCGTCGGATTTGACCACCGCTCTGCAGGGTCAGATTCCGGGTCTGTCGATTAACAACATCACCTCCGAGGTGGGTGTTGCACCTGCCATCCGCGTGCGCGGTACGGGTTCGATTTCGGCCGACAGCTCGCCTTTGGTGATAATCGACGGTTATCCCGTTCCCGACGGACTTCAGTCGCTGAACCCTTCGGATGTGCAGTCCATCGAGATTCTCAAGGATGCCGCTTCGGCCGCAATCTACGGTTCGCGTGCTGCAAACGGCGTGATCATGGTCACCACCAAGAGCGGTGCTGCTGAGAAGCCCCGCTATTCGGTCAAGTTCTACCAGGGCGTGAAATACGCCTACAAACTCCACGACATGCTCACCGCTACCGAGTATCTCGAGTGGCTGGAGCGCGAGGAGGCGCTGGGCGGCGCAGCCGTTACGATGCAGGCCAAGGCTGCCGCGTGGATCGAGAAGAACATCGGCTCGACCGACTGGCAGAGAGAGGGTCTGCGCAGCGCGGCCAGCGTGACCAACGTGCAGTTCTCGGTTCAGGGCGGCCGCAAGGACATACGCTACTACAGCTCGGCGTCGTGGAACCGCGACCAGGGTGTCATGCATCAGAACGAGCTGCAGAAGGTCACCTTCCGCACCCGTCTGGATGCCGACCTGTCGCGCAGGGTCAAGTTCGGCGTGAACTTCTCGGCCAACTACATGAAGGGTTCGCGTCCGCGCAACAACTTCATCGACTTCTACCGCACGCCTTCGTTCTTGCCCGTCTACCACAACGACTGGACCACGGCTCTGACCGGTTATACGGGTTTTGCGCGCGGTTCGCACTTCAACAACATGTTCGCTCCCATCGGCAATCCCGACGAGTTCGGCAACCCGACCTGGAACACCTCGGGCGTCAGCCCCTTCACCTCGGCCAACAACAACCCCAAGAGCGTGATGGCCAACACCACCCGCTGGAACGAGAGCTTCCAGGGCATAGCCAACGTATACCTTACGATAGACATAGTCGAGGGCCTGCAGTTCAAGACCTCTAACGGCGTGAACGTCCGCTACCGCCCCTCCTATTCATATAGCAACTTCAACGCGACCAAGGACGGCGATGCAAGTACGGCAACCTTCAACAGCTCGTTGTACGTAGACCTGCTGACGGAGAACACGCTCAACTACAACCGCACTTTCGGCCGCCACGACATCGACATTCTGGCAGGTTATACGGCCGAGTCGACGCGCGTGCAGAACGTGGCTATGGAAGGTACGGGATTCCCGACCGACAACATCCACACGCTCAACGCCGCAACCATCTTCAAGCTGGCCGCGTCGAACAACGGCAACGGCTCGGGAACGGGCACCTTCCGCTATCCGGACAAGATTCTGGAGTCGTATCTGGGTCGTGTTTCGTACAGCTATGACGGCCGCTACCTGATGTCGGCTTCGATTCGTCTGGACCGCTCGTCGCTCTTCTCCAAGGGCAACCGCAACGCATGGTTCCCCTCGATTTCGGCCGGCTGGCGCATCTCCGAGGAGAAGTTCATGAAGGATCAGCGCGCATTCTCGAACCTCAAGCTGCGCGCATCCTACGGTGTGACGGGTAACAACAACATCAACTACAACGCAGCCCTCGAGGTGCTCAACCCCGCCAACTATCCCTTCGGCTCGGGCAGCGGCACGCTCACTCCGGGTGCAGCCAACACCTCGTCGACGCTGGCCAACTCCGACATCACCTGGGAGCAGACCGACGAGTGGAACGTGGGTCTGGATGCAGGCTTCCTCGACAACAAGATTGCGCTGACCATCGACGGTTACTACTCCGTTACGCGCGCGCTTCTGTTCGAGCAGCCCACGCAGTCGTTCACCGGCTTCCAGTCCTACTGGAACAACATCGGCCGCGTGCGCAATGGCGGCGTCGAGATTCAGATCGACACCCACCAGTTCAACAGAAAGAGGTTCGAGTGGTCGACGACCTTCAACCTGTCGCTTTCGCGCAACAAGCTGCTCGAAATCGGCGGTGAGCGTCAGGTCATTTCGCAGGGCGAGCGCAACGAGAGCTACATAGCCCGCGTAGGCGAGCCGCTCATACAGTTCTACGGCTTCAAGACCGTCGGCGTGTGGAACAGCCAGGATGAGATAGACTCCAATCCCCACTTCGCATCCGACGTTCCGGGCAGTCTGCGCATCTGGGACGCCAACGGCGACGGCCTGCTCACCGACGAGGACCGCGTGGCTATGGGCAACCCCTATCCCTCGTTCTCGTACGGCATGACCAACAACTTCCGCTTCGGCGACTTCGACCTTTCGTTCCAGCTTCAGGGCGTGCAGGGCGTGACGGTTCTCAACGGCGACATCTACTACACCGAGACGCACAAATACAACCGCGCCTACATGACCGGCCGCTGGGTGAGCGAGAGCGCTCCCGGCAACGGCAAGACCCCCTACGCCAAGGTGGGCACCGAACATGTACTTACGGACTACAGTCTGCAGAATGGTTCGTACCTCTGTCTGCGCAACCTGACCTTCGGTTATACGCTTCCGCGCAAGTCGGCCAAAAAAATCGGTCTGAACGGTCTGCGCATCTATGTAACCGGCACGAACCTCTTCTACATCTGGAGCGACAACTACAAGGGCGTCAACCCCGAGTCGAGAATGACTACGGGCGTGTATTCAAGCCCGATGATCGACGGTTACCAGCGAGGCGGATTCCCGCTCACGTCGAGCGTTACGTTCGGTTTGGACCTTAACTTCTAATAAATTTCGAAGATGAAAAAGATACTCAAATATTCGGCTGTTCTGGTTGCGGCGCTGGTTGCCGGCGGCTGCAATCTCGACCAGGCTCCCTTCTCGGAGACTGCTACCGACAGCTATGTGAAGAGCGCCGCCGAGGTCAAGACACTCGTGGTGGGAACCTACAACGGCCTGCACGACGTGCTCTACAACGAGTGGGCTCTCACCGAGCTCCGTTCGGACAATACCCGCATGCGCGTGAACGGTTCGACGGCCAACGACACCAAACTCATCGAGCAGCTCGACCAGGGCGTGCAGACCACGGCCCATGCCTGGATCGAGGATTACTGGAACGCCTGCTACGCCACCATCGACCGCGCCAACAAGGTGTTGGCCAATCTCGGCGTTGTCGACGATGCCGAGCTGCACGACCGCTATGAGGGCGAGGTCAAGTTCATCCGCGCACTGCTCTACTTCAACCTGGTGCGCCTCTACGGTCCGGTGTTCATCGTGACCCGCAAGACGGGCGCCGACGAGGCCCGCTACATGCAGCGGTCGCCGGTCGACGAAGTCTATGCGCTCATCGAGCAGGATTTGACCGATATTATTGACAACCAGCTTCTTCCCCCCCCCTCGCAGGTAGACAAGGCCGACCTCGGCCACGCCACCATGCAGGCTGCCGAGGCTCTTCTGGCCAAGGTCTACATGACCCACTACGAAGTAGGCTCGGATAACTACATGAAAGCCGGCGATCTGATGCGCAGCGTTCTGGCTGCCGCCGGCAATCCCCAGTCGGGTGCGGCTCTGGTTCCCTACGATCGCATCTTCGCCTCGGACAACGAGATGAACGCCGAGATAATCTTCGCCGTTCGCTACCTGTCGGGCAATGTAGGTCTGGGCTGCCCCTTCGGCACGCTGTTCGGCCCCCTGAACAACGGCAACAACGTCATCATGGGCTCGCCCAAGCACTACAACTTCCCCACCGATGATCTGATTGGAGCATTCAACGCCGGCGGCAACGACCTGCGCAAGGAGGTGACTCTCAAGGAGAGCTACTACAACCCCACCACGGGTCAGGTTGTCGAGGGTGCGTCAGGCCGCTGGTGCGACAAGTTCCTCGAGCCGGTGACCACCGAGTACGACGGCGACAAGGACTGGCCGGTTCTGCGCGTGGGCGACATCGCCCTGCTGCTGGCCGAGTGGATTAACGAGACGTCGGGTCCCACGGACGAGGCTATGACCTATATAAATATGATTCGCGAGCGCGCGGGCATCGAGCCCTACACCTCGGCCGACGTGTCGTCGAAGTACGAGTTCCGCGTGGCTGTGCGCAACGAGCGCCGTCTGGAGCTGGCTTGCGAGAATCAGCGCTGGTTCGACCTTATGCGCTGGAACCAGGCCATGACCGTCGTCAACGAGCATCTGGTTTCGGAGCTCTTCTACGGCGACTACACCTATCCGGTCAACCCGATACAGGAGTGGCAGGTTCTGCTTCCGATTCCCATCTCGGTTACCAACATCAATTCCAACGTAGCCCAGAACCCGGGTTACTAAACCGTTAAATCAGAATAAGCCATGAAACGAATCATGAATCGAATATCGGGCCTGCTGATGATTGCGGCAATGTCGGCAACCATGCTTGCAGGCTGCGACGACGTGTTTGTCGACGAGCAGATCCAGTCGGCGCCCGTCATCGAGGCCTTCACTCCCGAATCGGCTCCCGTAGGTGCCGAAATCGTGGTCACGGGCCAGTATCTCAACGCCGTGAACAAGGCATACATCGGCGACACGGAGGTGACCATCATCGAGAAGGTCTCCGACACGCGTCTGTCGATATTGGCTGCGGCCGCTGCCCGCGACGGCAAGATTACGCTCGTCAACGCTGCCGGACGCGGCGAATCCGAGCACACGTTCACCTTCGCCTATGCCGTTCCGGAGCTTATCGGCAACCTGCTGCCCGCGAGCATCGACATGGGCGGCGAGCTGCTGCTGACCGGCACCAACATGACGGCTGTCGAGGCAGTGCTCTTCACCGCCGAGGGCTATGACGAGCCCAAGACGGCCGAAATCAAGGAGCGCAACACGACCGAGATTCTGGTGCGCGTGCCCTATGTCGAGAGCGACAGGGCCGACATCACGCTGCGCTATTTCAACGGCACCTCGTCGGTTGCCACCTCGCGCGAGACGGCTCCCTCGCTGGATATTGTGCGCAACAAGCCCGAGTTCGACACTCCGACCTTCGAGCGCACCGCCGTGGGTCGCACCGTGACCATCACGGGCCGCTATCTGGACAAGGTGGATAAGATTCTGGTCAACGGATTCGAGGCCGTGGTCAACAAACAGCCCACGACGCTCACCTTCACCGTTCCCGCGGGCGACTTCGCTGACGGCGAGACCGTCACGTCGGTGGTTGCCGAGTATTTCGACGGCCACGAGAGCAGCACGCTCAGCGAGGAGTTCGTAGTCTTCGTTCCCTTCGTCAAGTTCTGGGAGAACATGCGAACCTGGGCTCAGAGCCGCGAGGTAGAGCAGTTCGCATCATTCTTCTCGCCCGAGACCGGCCGCGTATATGCCAATTCGGACTGGCGCACCGAGGTCGACCCAATCTCGTACGAGTACAAGAGTCAGGTCTGCACCGCAGGTAATGTACCCAACACTGCGATGATCTCCAAGGAGCAGTATCTGTCGGTTAAGCCCTACTTCTTCTTCTCGGGCGTGAGCAATGGCAACGTGCAGCTCAACGGTCCGGCCAACAGCGTGGGCCAGATCAAGAACTTCTTCATGAGCGCCACCAGCAGCAATGATAACCGATGCTTAGGCGCCAATGTCGACGCATACGGTACTCCGGTCATTGCGTACCGCTACCTCAACCCGGCCAACGCGACCGAAAAGGCGCTCATCGACAAGGTCATAAACCAGCAGATAGAGCGCATCGACGAGGAGTCCTTCCCCGTGGATGTCGCAAACCAGAGCGTGGCCGGCATCGGCATCACTTCGTGCGAGGGAACGACCACTACGGCCAAGTGGGCTGTCGGCACCGACTTCGTAATCAAACAGCCTGCCGACAACATCAAAATCGACGCCGTGATAATGGTATTCTACTATGGCTACGGCGGCTATAACGGCAACTTTGCGCAGAACATACTCCGCATCGGATTCGTGCACATAGTTTCGATGAACCACCGTCTCGACTCGAGCAACCAGCAGCCCTCGAGAAGCGACGTTACATTCAACTGCTACTGGCAGAAGTACGACTACGACTATTCCAAGATTCCCCAATAACCTAAACAGCAGTCAAGATGAAACGATTCATTAAATATGCTAAGCCTCTGATGCTCGGCGCCCTGGCCCTCCTTGCGGCCTGCGGCCCCGAGATGAGCTCGGTCGAAACGGCCAACGTGCCTGCCGTGAACGGAGCCACGCTCTCGCCTCTGACTGACGAAAGCGGCTCATCGCGCGCCTATGTCGGCACCGAGGTGTCGGTCGAAGGATACAACCTCGAATTCGTCACGCGCGCAGAGTTCGACGAGCTCGAGGCCGAAATTACCGACAAGTCATTCAAGAGCCTCAAGTTCAGGGTTCCCGCGCTGCAGTTCCCGCAGAACGACAATCCCTACTACACCAAGCTCAACATCTACGGCCCCGACGGACTGATCTTCACCACATCGTACTATGTGACCATCCCCGTGACCGACGCTTTGGTGTCGGGCTACGCTCCCGCTGAGGGTACAATCGGCACCGAGGTGACCATCTCGGGCCGCAACCTGCAGCAGGTTACCCGCGTGCACTTCGGCTCGGCCGTAATCGAGGCTGCCGACTTCACGGCAGTTGCCGAGGATGGCGCAAGCATCACCTTCGCCGTTCCCGCGGGAGAATATGCCGCGGGCGACAGCGAGATCGAAATCTCGGCAGAGTGGGGCACGCAGAGCATCGACGTTACCGGCGAGGAGCCCTTCGTGATGCACACTCCCCAGTTCGATACTCTCGAGCAGGCCGAGGGCGAAAACTCGAAGATCGGCGACGAGGTGACCATCACCGGCAAGAACCTCTATCTGGTGACGGCCGTATTGTGGGGCGAAAAAGAGCTTCTGATTGTCGAGCCCGAGTCTAAGTCCGAGGCTGACTCCGAGACTGAGACCGACTCCGAAACGGAGGCTGAGGCTGAGACCATCACCGTGCGCTTCCCCTCGTCGCTCGCTGACGATGGTTCGGTTGTCTCCAAGGACATTACGGCCGTATGGGGTACTCCCGAGCAGACGACGCTCGTGGCCGAGGCTTGGCGCGTGGACCTCACGCCCATAGGACCCGCGGCTCCCGTAGTGTCGAGCATGACGGCTCAGGACGGCGGTGCCGACAACAAGTTCTACCTGGGCAAGGTCGTAACTGTCAAGGGTGAGAACCTGGCTACCGTCGAGGGATTCCTCGTCGACGGAGTCGAGGCCGAGCTTTCGGGCGAGCCCTCCGACCTGGAGGCCAAGTTCATCGTGCCCGCAGGCGTCGATTTCGACACGGCAACCGAGGTCGAAATCAAGGCTGTCTACAACGATGGCGAGCAGGTCGACGCCGGTAAGGCTATGGTATATCCGTTCTACTTCTATCCCGACGTGACCATCGGCGCGCAGGGCGAGTCGAACCGCGGCCGTGTGTTCTTCCTTCCCGAGCAGGGACGCGTTCTGTCGACTGACGAGTTCAACGACGGCATCGACCCCTATATCGGCAGCAAGACCCAGTCGGCGGCAAACACGCTGGACAAGACGGTGATAACCTCGGCTGACATGTATCACGAGGTTCCGGCCTACATATTCGTTACCAACAGCGGATCGAACGTCTTCTCGTTCATCTCGCCGAGTAACAGTGCGTCGCAGATTACCAACCACCGCACCTCGGACGGCACTAAGCTGGCGAGCGGATACGGAACCCCCGTCATCGGCTACCGCAACATCGAATTCGACGGTGCGTCCGCAGCCGAGACCGCTGCAGCCGCTAAGGCTCGCAACGGCGAGCTGACCTCTGTCAGCGACCTGATGCCCAAGCTGGTATCGTCGGGCGCTCCGCAGTTCGACAATGTCGGTACAGCCAACAACCGATTCAAGAACGGCCAGGTCATCGCCGTGCAGCACATGTCCTACCAGGCCGGCAAGTTCAGCGGCATGTCTCTCTCGGATGTATATGCTGCAGGTCTGCTGGTCGTAAAGCAGATGGAAGGCTTCGATGGCGCTACCGGTTCGAACGACGCGACCGTGACGTTCGACTTCTACTGGACCAAGCCTCTGATTGAGGAGTAAAACGTATAACTCATTAATTTTCTGCAAGAAACGCTTCGCGACGTAAGTCGCGGGGCGTTTCCGCAGGACACAACACCGAAAAACGATGTTAAAGTACATTCTCTCGCTGCTGCTGCTCATGCCCGGACTGGGCTGCTCGGGTCACGACCTTGAGACGCCCGGCGAAACCCCGGGAAAGACGCCGCAGGAGGATTCACAGACCCCGCCGCAGGAGATATACGTCTCGTCGGCTGCCGATGTCAAGGCGCTGGGCACGCTGCCCGCAGGTTCGGTTGTCGTGTGGCGCAACGGCCTCTATTCGGGCGAGGTGGTCGAGTTGAAGGCCGCAGGTACGGCCGAGGCACCGGTGGTGCTGCGCGCCGAGAGTGCCGGCAAGGTCATCTTCACCGGCACATCGCGCATATCAGTGTCGGGTTCGCACGCCTCTGTCGAGGGCTTTTGGTGGCGCAACCCCGAGCCCGTGTCGGGCAAGGCGGTGGTGACCATGGCAAAGGGCTCCGACGCCTGCGCACTGCGCGACTGCGCCATAACGGGCGACAACACCGTCGAGAGCAAGACGGTCGACACCAAGTGGGTGTCGCTCTACGGCACCAACCACCGCGTGGAGTCGTGCACGCTGCATGACAAGCGCAACATAGGCACCCTGCTGGTCGTATGGCTCGAGACGGGAGTGGTTCCCGCCCACACCATCGCCGGCAACAGCTTCACCCGTCCGGTGACGCTGGTCGACGATGCCGGCAAGGCCATAAACGGCCAGGAGACCATACGCATCGGCACGAGCGACTTCTCGATGCAGGATGCCGGCTGCATAGTCGAGGACAACTACTTCTACCACTGTCACGGCGAGCAGGCCGAAATCGTATCGAACAAGTCGTGCCGCAACATCTACCGCCGCAACCTGTTCGTCGAGAGCCAGGGCTCGCTCACGCTGCGTCACGGCAACGACTGCACCGTCACCGGCTGCTACTTCATCGGCAACGGTCTCGAGGGTACGGGCGGCGTGCGAATCATAGGCGAGAATCACACCGTCGAGAGCAACTGGTTCGAGTCGCTGGCAGGAACGGGCTACCGCTCGGCAATCTGCATAGTCCGCGGACAGGAGAATGCCGCGCTCAACGGCTACTGGCAGGTGAAGAACGCCGTGGTGCGCCGTAACTATGTCTTCGACTGCAAGTACGGCCTGAATGTCAACTATGCATCGTCGACGAGCAATCAGGTGCTTCCGGTCAAGAGCACCGTGATTGAAAACAACACCGTCTCGACGACGGCCTCGTCGTCATATGCGGTCTATCTGCCCGATGCTCCGGCAGAACCCGAAATCACGTGGAGCAACAACACTCTCTACGGCCGTCAGCGCGGCATCACGCTGCCCGCGGCCGCTTCAGCCCCCGCACGCCCCGACGTCAAGTCCGCAATCGAGTCCATACGCAACGCTGCGGGATGTTCATGGATAACCAACTGATGACGATGAAAACGATATTTGCTAAATATATGCTTTCGGCGGCAGCGCTTTTGGCTGCTGCAGCCGTTTCGGCCGCCGACATACGCGTGCCGGCCGCCGACGTGGCCGCCGCACTCGGCAAAGCCCGCCCCGGCGACCGCATAATCGTCGAAAACGGCACCTACAGCGACCTGGAACTCAAGTGGCGCGGACACGGCACGGCCGAAGCTCCCCTGCGCATCGAGGCCGAGACCCCGGGAGGAGTGGTATTCACCGGCTCCACAACGCTGCGGATGGCAGGCGAGTGGATGGAGATTTCGGGATTCGACTTCCGCGACGGCACGCCCCGCTCGGGCTCAGTGGTTGAGTTCCGCTGCTCGGGCGATGTGGCCAACGACTGCCGCATGACCGACTGCGTGATAGACGGCTACAACCCCGTGCGCCGCGATGCGGCCTACAGCTATGTGTTGCTCTACGGACGCCGCAACCGCGTCGACCACTGCACCCTGACGGGCAAGCTGAATCTGGGCGTGACGCTCATCGTAATACTCGACGAGGAGCGCAACCAGCAGAACTTCCACCGCATAGACCACAACCACTTCGGGCCGCGTCCGGTCTACGGCTCCAACGGCGCCGAGACCATACGCGTGGGAACGTCGCAGCAGGCCTACAAATCGTCGAACACCATAATCGAAGAGAACCTCTTCGACCATTGCAACGGCGAGGTGGAGGTGGTGTCGATAAAGTCGAGCGACAACATCATCCGACGCAACATATTCTTCGAGTCGGAGGGCGTGCTGGCGCTGCGGCATGGCGACCGCAACCGTGTCGAGGAGAATATCTTCATCGGCAACGGCAAGCGCAACACGGGCGGCATCCGCATAGTCAATGCCGGCCACACGGTCAAGGGCAACACTCTGTTCGGCATTGCCGGCGAGCGTTTCTTCTCGGCGCTGGCGCTGATGAATGCCGTGCCCAACTCGCTGCCCAACCGCTACTGTCTGGTGGAGAATGTCGAGGTGACGGACAACACATTCGTCGACTGTACCAACATCGAGTTCGGCACGGGCCGCGACCTGGAGCGCACGCTGGCTCCCGAACGAATACTCTTTGCGCGCAACACCATCGTAAACCGCAACCTTGCGGAGCCGTTCATCGCCATCGACCGCACCGACGGGTTCACATTCCGCGACAACCGCGTGGATTTGGCCGGCAAGTGCTCGGTGGCCGGATTCTCGAACGGCGCGGTCAAGGTTCCCGCCATGCCCTCCGAAGCCGAGATTCGCGAAGGCCGCGGAGCGCCGCACTACACAGCCCGCGAGAGCGCCGCACCGTCGTCGTTTGAGATTCTGGTCGTGCATGCAGGCGAAGACCTCCCGGCAGCTGTCGAGAGAGCTGCGGCAGGGGCTACGATAGTGCTGGCCGATGCCGGCGGCGACTATCCCGTGGCGCGTGCGCTGGTCATCGACAAGCCTCTGACGATTCGCGCCGCAGGCGGTGCGCGTCCCGAGATACGCTTCAACGGCAGCCGCGGCGACAACATGATAACCATAGCCGACGGCGGCGAGCTCCGCATCTCGGGCATAGGCTTCGCCGGCACGCTCGAGCCGGGCAAGGCGCTGGCAAAGGCCGGCATCTCGACCGCTGCGAACATGATTAAGCCCTACAACCTCTATGTCGACAACTGCGAATTCCGCGACTTCGGCGAGAGCGGCTTCTTCGCCGTCAAGGGCACGCAGGCCACCTTTGCGGGCCGCGTCGAGATTCGCAACAGCACGTTCCGCGACCTGTCGGGCGATGCGATAAACTATGCTGCCGAGCGCGATGACAAGGGCCGCTACAATGCCGACGACATGATAATCGAGAACTGCCAGTTCTACCGCATCCTCGGCATCCCGGTGAACATCTACCGCGGCGGCAGCGACGAGTCGACGGCCGGTCCCTATGTCTCGATTCTCAACTGCAACTTCGAGGATTGCTGCAACAAGGAGCGCGGCTCGGTGCTGCGTCTCACGGGCCCGCAGATTCTCGAAATCAAGGGTTGCAGCTTCGCCAACAGCGGCCGCGGCGGCCGCTCGATACGCCTCGACGAGGCTACGTGGGAGAAGATAGCCGTCTCGGACTGCAACTTCAGCAACGCGGGCGGCATACTCTCCATGACGGGCACCGTGGTCAAGGGCGAACTCTACGACATCGAACCCGAATACACCGATGCTGCTGCCGGCGACTTCTCGCAGCGCGAGGGCAGCGCTCTGGCAAAGCTCGGAATAGGCGTGAAACGATAAAAACTTGACATGCAATGAAAAAGTTACTGTTCATACCCATGCTGCTCCTGACCCTCGCGGTGTCGGGAGCTGCACAGCACCCTTCGCTGCTGCTCACCCATGAGGGCGTTGCCGAGATGCGTGCGGCGCGCGGAACGATTCCCGCCTTCGACGCGGCAATGGCCCGTACTCTGGCAGGTGCCGATGCGGCGCTGGCCTCTGAGATAGTCGTCCCCGAGCCGCGCGACGGCGGCGGCGGTTACTCGCACGAGCGCCACAAACTCAACTACTACGAGATGGTCGACTGCGGCATCGCATGGCAGGTTACGGGCGACGAGCGCTATGCCCGACGCGTGATCGACATGCTCAAGGCTTATGCCCGCATCTACCCGTCGCTCGGTTTCCATCCCGTGAAGCTGTCGAACACTCCCGGACGCCTCTTCTGGCAGACGCTCAACGAGAGCGTGTGGCTGGTTCACACCTCGATGGCCTACGACTGCGTCTACGACATGCTCACGCCTGCCGAAAGGGAGGATATCGAGACCAACCTGTTCCGTCCGATGGCCGATTTTCTGATGAACGGCCTGGAAGGCAACCGCGGCAACAACAAGGTATTCAACAAGATGCACAACCACGCTACGTGGGCTACGGCTGCCGTGGGAATGATAGGCATGACCATGAATGACTCCACGCTTGTGCGCAAGGCTCTCTACGGCAGCGACGAGACGGGCAAGCATGGCGGTTTCATACAGCAGATGGACGAGCTCTTCTCGTCGGACGGCTACTTCACCGAGGGTGCATACTATCTGCGCTATGCAATCTGGCCCTTCATGATTTTCGCGCAGAGCATCGACCGCAACATGCCCGAACTGAAGATTTTCGAGTATCGCGACGGCATACTCTTCAAGGCTGTTTCGACGCTGCTGCAGCTGGCCTACGACGGCCGCTTCATGCGGTTCAACGACGCTCTGGTCAAGGGTTACGATGCTCAGGAGTTGGTCTATGCAGTGAACATAGCCTACAACGCCGACCGATCGAACAAGATGCTTCTGGATGTTGCGGCGCGCTATCAGGATTGGGTGCTGCCCACCGATGCCGGCTTTGCCGTGGCGCGCGACATCGAGCGCGGCGAGGCTCAGCCGCTGGCTTTCCGCAGCGCCCTCTATCGTGACGGCCGCGACGGCGACTGCGGCGGCGTGGCGGTAATACGCTCCACCGACCCCGCACTCAACAGCGCGCTGACGCTCAAGGCCACCTCGCACGGCCTGAGCCACGGACACTACGACAAACTCACGATTGCCTACTACGACAATGGCAACGAGGTGCTCTGCGACTACGGCGCAGCCCGCTGGATAAACATCGAGGCCAAGTACAAGGGCCACTACACGCCCGAGAACCGTACGTTCGCCATGCAGTCCATCGCCCACAACACGCTTGTGGTCGACGAGGGTTCGCACTTCGGCGGCATCTACGACGAGTCGATGAAGCACCATTCGGAGATTCTCTACACCGACTTCTCGCGCGAGGGCGTGCAGATTGTCTCGGCCGGCGAGGACAACGCCTATCCCGGCGTGAAGATGCGCCGCACGGTGGCATATGTCGAGACGCCGTTCCTGCAGTATCCGCTGATTCTGGACCTGCTGCAGGCCACGAGCGACAAGAACCACAACTACGACTATCCCATATGGTACAACGGTCAGATGGTTAGTCTCAACTTCCCCTACGAGCGGGCTCTGACCACCATGACCACGCTCGGCAAGGATAACGGCTACCAGCACCTGTGGCTGACGGCCGAGGGCTCGAACAGCGACTCGGGCACCACCTGCTTCACCTGGATTACCGGCGACCGCTTCTACAGTCTCAACACCGCGACGACTCCCCAGAGCCGCATGGTGATGGTCGAGACCGGCGCCTCGGATCCCAACTACAACCTGCGCGTGGAGAAGGGATACATCATCCGCGAGCGCGACCTCAAGAATCACACCTTCTTCTCGTCGCTCGAGACCCACGGCACCTACGACCTGCAGGTCGAGCAGTCGGACAATCTCACCTCGTCGTGCACGGGCGTGAAGGTTCTGGTCGACACGCCGGAGTATACCGTGGCCGTGGCCGAATACGAGGGCGGACACAAAGTCACGCTCTGCGTTGCCAACCTGTCTGCGGACAAGGCTGCGCACCATAGCGTGCAGACGCCCGACGGAGTCGTGGAGTGGGACGGCCCGCGCGATGTTAAAATGGAATAAACCAACAAACATAACCGAAAATGAAAACACGCAGTGAAACTTACCAACTCGAGAGCGAGTTGCAGTGGGAGAGCCCCGCACCGGGCATCCGCCGCCAGATTATGGGCTACGACGGTCAGCTGATGATTGTCAAGGTCGAGTTCGAGGCGGGCGCCGTGGGCACCCAGCACGAACACTATCACAGTCAGGCTACCTATGTTGCCAGCGGCCGTTTCGAGCTGAACATCGGCGGCAAGAAGAAGATTCTCGGCCCCGGCGACGGCTACTATGTGGCACCCGACGAGCTGCACGGATGCGTATGCCTCGAAAAGGGCGTTCTGATAGACACCTTCTCGCCGCATCGCGCCGATTTTCTGAAATAATCGACTAAAACGGTGCTGCTATGAAAATTAAAGGATTGCGCTGGATTGTCCTGACGCTCATAGCGCTTGTGACAATCATCAACTATCTGGACCGTGGTACGCTCAACTACATGTGGGTGGCCAACACCAAGGTGGCATGCGCCCCGGGCGACTACACCTTCGACGAGGATGCGGGCTGTTATGTCTTCAACACCGAGTCGGGTCAGGTGTCGATGCCGGCCGACGAGGTGACCATTCAGCCCGACGGTTCGGCCGAGTACATCGTGCACGGCGGTATTGCCAAGGATTTGGGTCTCATTGACGTCAAGGCTCCCCTGGAGGAGCAGCAGCGTCAGGCCAAGAGCCTGCTGGCCGTCATCACCATGTTCTTCATGGTGGCCTACGGCATCAGCCAGCTGGTTTCGGGTAAAATCTACGACAAGATAGGCACCCGCCGCGGCTTCACCCTTTCGGCTCTGCTGTGGGGAGGTGCCGATGCGCTGGCTTCGCTGGCTGCGGGACTCAAGTCACTCACCTTCTTCCGCGTGATGCTGGGTCTGGGCGAGGCTGGTCCGTGGCCCGGAACGACCAAATCCAATGCCGAGTGGTTCCCGCAGAAGGAGCGCGCACTGGCTCAGGGCATCTTCGGCGCTGCGGCGTCGGCCGGCTCGGTCATCGCGCCGATACTCATCCCGATGCTCTTTCTGGCCTTCGGCTGGCGCGTGACCTTCGTGGTTGTCGGCTCGCTGGGCATTCTGTGGGTGATTCCGTGGCTTATAATCAACAAGAAGGGTCCCAAGGAGCACCCGTGGATTACCGACGAGGAGCGCGAATATATCCTTACGGGTCAGCCCGAGTGCCGCGTGTCGTGCGATACGGCCAAGTCGTGGGGTACGCTTCTTGGCGAGCGCAAGAACTACGCCGTCATCCTCGGACGCTTCTTCCTCGACCCCATATGGTGGATGTTCGTGACCTGGCTGCCGATATATCTTATCGAGGTCTTCGGCCTGGATATCAAGCAGATTGCCATGTCGGCATGGGTGCCCTACGTGGGTGCGGCCATCGGCTCGGTGGCCGGCGGCTGGTTCTCGGGTCTGTTGATAAATCGCGGCAAAAGCGTTAACTTCGCACGCAAGGCTGCGATGGTTACCGGCGGATGCGTCATAATCCCGGGCATGGTGCTGGCCGCCATGGCTTCGTCGCCTGCAACGGCGGTGATTATGATGGCCTTCATTCTCGGCGGCTACCAGTTCGTCATGACCAACATCCAGACCCTTGCCAGCGACCTTCAGACCGGCAAGGCGGTCGGCTCGCTGGCCGGACTGGGCGGAGCTGCCGCGGTGGCCGGAACCATCATCTCGATTCTGTTCATTCCCTATCTCACGCAGAGCGGCGACTGGACCATGTTCTTCGTGCTGGGCGCCGCGCTGGTACCCGCGAGTCTGGCGAGCATCTTCCTGTTCGGCGGCCGGATTGAGCAGCAGAACAAATAACCGACATTTACAAACTTAAACAAACGAAATAACTATGAAACTTACTGGAAAAACGGCCGTCGTTACCGGCGGCGCACGCGACCTGGGTCGCGCCATATCGGTTAAACTGGCTGCCGAGGGCGCCAAGGTTTGCCTGAACTATTTCGACAACCCCGACGATGCCGAGAAGACTCTCGAGATTATCAGGTCGGCCGGCGGCGAGGCTATCGCCGTGCAGGGCGACATGACCAAGGCTGCCGACGTGAAGCGTCTGTTCGCAGCTGCCGGCGAAGCATTCGGCGGCAAGGTCGATATACTTGTCAACGTCGTGGGCGGTATCGTGGGCCGCAAGCTCATCACCGAGCAGGACGAGGCGTGGTACGACTTCCTGATGGACGTCAACATGCGTTCGGTATTCCTCTGCACCCGCGAGGTGGTTCCCATGATGCCTCACGGAGGTTCGATTATCAACTTCTCGTCGCAGGCAGCACGCGACGGCGGCGGTCCTGGCGCTTCGATTTACGCTACGGCCAAGGCTGCCGTGATGTGCCACACGCGCGCCATGGCCAAGGAGCTCGGCCCGCAGGGCATCCGCGTGAATGCGCTGGCTCCGGGTATGATCAACACCTCGTTCCACGACCGCTTCACCAAGCCCGAGGCTCGTCAGAACCTCCACAACACGGCTCCGCTGCGTCGCGAGGGCGAGGCTTCGGAGGTCGCCGACCTGGTTTGCTACCTGGCAAGCGACGAGTCGAGCTACCTGACCGGTACCAACATCGACATCAACGGCGGTACGCTCTTCTCGTAACTTAAACGATGTTTTTCAATCGGGCGGACGGTCTTGCCGGCAACGGATGCTGTCCGCCCGCTTTATACCCTGAAATATATGAGATATCTGTTTTCACTTATCCTGGCAGCTGCAACTCTTGCACCCGCCTCGGCACAATATATATTCGACAGCCGCCTGCTCGACAATGTAGCTGAGGCCCTGAAGGCCGGCGACGAGCGTGCCGCAGCGGCTGTCAGCCGTGTTGAGGCGGCGGCCGAGAAGCTGCTGACGATGGAGCCTCTGACCGTCACGGCCAAGAGCATGCTGCCTCCGAGCAACGACAGCCGCGACTATATGACCCTCTCGCCTTACTGGTGGCCCGATCCCGAGCAGCCCGACGGTCTGCCTTACATCCGCCGCGACGGCGAGCGCAACCCCGAGGTCTACGACTATCCCGAGCGCGAGAACGGCGACCGTCTGGGCGAGTACACCCGCACGCTGGCCGTGCTCTACCGCCTGACGGGCGACGAGCGCTATGCAGCCAAGTGCGCCGAGCTGCTGCGCACGTGGTTTCTCGACCCCGAGAAGGGCATGAATCCCAACATGACATACTCGCAGCTCATCCGCGGCCGCGCAATCATCCGCGGCACGGGTATCATCGACGCCCGCCGCATGTGCTATGCGCTCAACTCGGCTCAGCTCATCGCCTCGTCGCCCGCGTGGAGCGAAGCCGACGCTGCTGCGCTGCGCGAGTGGTCGGCAGCCTTCCTCTACTGGCTCGAGCACAGCGTCAACGGACTCAAGGAGCTGCACGCTCCGAACAACCATGGCCTGTGGTACGATGCCGTGCGTGTCATGACGGCCCGTGCGGCGGGTCTGGACGGTCGCGTGCGGGAGATTGCCGAGGAGTCGTTCATGCCCCGCTTCGCGAAGCAGGTGGCCGAGGACGGGTCGCTGCCCGAGGAGCTGGCGCGCACTCTCTCGCTCCACTATTCGACCTTTGCGCTCGAGGCATTCTCGATTGTCCGCAATGTGACCCTTGCTTCGGGCATAGACATCTGGACCATGCCTGAGGCGCAGCGTGCCGTGGAGTATCTGCTGCCCTATTACGAGAATCCTTCGGCTTGGCCCCACACGCAGATCAAGCCTTTCGAGACTCCGCGTGCGGCGGTTCTGCTGCGCGAGGCAGGCACCGCTGTCGGCCGTGCGGAGTGGGTCGAGGCTGCACACCGGATAGGTTTCCGCGACGGCAAGTCGTCGTATATGACCCTGCTGCACTTCGACCTTTAAGCGGCATGTGTCCCAAATAAACAAGGCCCGCCAACAAGGCGGGCCTTTTCTTTTGAGTGTTAACGGGCAGATGCTACTTCTCGTTCACGTCTGCGTCGGATATTCTCTTCCAGCCGATCAGTACGAGGACGAAGGCTACGATGTCTAAGGGAACCTTCACAATCAGACCCAAGAGGGGAATGAGACCGAATACGGCAGCCACGATGTCGAGAATCATGGCGATGAAGAGCAGCGAAGCACCCTTGCGAGCCAGCGCGGGGAAGGTCGGCGACTTCTTCAGTGCCGAATATGCCAGAAGCATTAAGATGAATGCTACGAGGTTCAGAATCCAGCAGATGAAGTTGATGATGGGTATGAAGCTCAGCACGTAGGAGATGATGAGCAGGATGGTAGCGACGTAGAGCCTCTTGACGTGGGGAACATCGTTCTGCTCGGTAACGTTCTGGAATCCCTGGATTCCGAGGAAGAAGAGGACATAACCTGCGATGATGGCAATCGTCAGCAGAGCGTTGACCATGGTCAGAGACGAGCTGCTCGAGCTACCGTTGGCAAACGCTGCAACTGCGTTGGCGGTCAGGAACGGAGCCAGCACCTGCTTTGCCACGCCGCAGAGCGAAAAGAGCAGTACGCCCTGATAGATTTTCTTGGTGGTTAATTTCCAGTTTAGTGCATCCATAATAGTAAAATTTAAGTTTTACTGCGGCCTGCGCCCTTGACCGCGGGTTGTATTTAAGAAACCGGCGCCGTTTCTTTGTTTTTGTTGGTCGTGCCGAATCTATTCAGCATCAGTACAAATATATGAAAAATAATGTAACGCATGTGCAAAAAAACGAGATTTTTGCTCGTGCAGACCTTTTGAGGCATGCGGGTCGTAGAAAAAGCGTCGTTACGACGACGCCTCGCAATGACACATTTGTTTAACCGCACCTCGCCGTTGGTTCGGTTTCGGGACAGCTATGCGCCTACAATAGAAAAACAGCCTTTACGGCAGCCAGTCGATGATGCCGTCGAAGGGGTGGGCGGCACGCCAGCGAAGAAAATCCCGACAGGTGCGGATGCCGTCGCGAATCACAGCCATATAGTACTCCACGCCCGCAATATGCTCCGTGTCGGGCGTCTCGGACTTCAACCGCAATATAGTCTCCCGCTGCTCGGGCGTCATTACCGCCTGGATCCGTTCGGCCATGCGTTCGAAATAACCGTCATAACGCGACCCGCGGCGGATATGTATCATGTCCAGCTGCCACTCGTCGCCGCGTTCGTCGCGCAGCCATGCGTGCCACTCGATGCACTCCTCCTCCGTCGCCGCAAGGTTGGCGAACGTCACCCGCTCCACTGCCGGATTGGCCGCCAGACGGGCCATCGCAGCGAAATCGGCCGCAGGGTCCAATCGGTCGGTGTAGATGTGCAGGTCGATGTCGCGGTGTTTCATCATCAGCCCCATCGCCAGCGAACCCACGATGTTGACTTCGGCACCTGCATCCTCCCAAATGCGTATGATATTGCTGTCGTCCAGCAATTTGCGTGCGCGCTGTTCGGTCGCGGCGGATATATCCGTAATATTTTCCATAATAGAGTGAAAAATGAGGAGCGGATATTCCGCCCCTCAAATTAATGGTATGTAGAACAGTTTAGTCCTTCAACTTCGCAGCGAGGAACTCGCGGTTTAATCTCGCGATATGCGCAATGGAGATGCCTTTGGGGCACTCTGCCTGACATGCACCCGTGTTGGTGCAGTTGCCGAAGCCCAGCTCGTCCATCTTCGCAACCATAGCCTTCGCACGGCGAGCACCCTCCACGCGGCCCTGGGGCAGCTTGGCCAGCGACGACACGCGCGCAGCCACGAACAGCATCGCCGAGCCGTTCTTGCAGGTGGCAGCGCAAGCACCGCAGCCCACGCACGCCGCAGCGTCCATCGACTCGTCGGCATCGGCCTTCGGAATGGGAATCGCATTGCCGTCGGGCACCGAGTTGGTGCGCACCGAGATGAAGCCTCCGGCCTGCAGAATCTGGTCATAGGCGCCGCGGTTGACGACAAGGTCCTTGATTACGGGGAATGCAGCCGAACGCCACGGCTCGATGGTAATCGTTGCCCCGTCAGCGAACTGACGCATGTAAATCTGGCACGTGGTGACCTTCTGGTGAGGGCCGTGCGCATGTCCGTCGATGTGCAACGAGCACATGCCGCAGATACCCTCGCGGCAGTCGTGGTCGAAAGCCACGGGTTCTTTGCCTTCGTGGATGAGGTTGTTGTTCAGGATGTCGAGCATCTCCAGAAAGGAGGTGTCCGAGGATATGTTCTCGACGGTGTAGGTCTCGAACTTACCCGTTGCCTTGGCGTTCTTCTGACGCCATATCTTTAATTTGAAATTCATTGTTCCAATCGGTTAAAGTTGAACGTCATCAATCTTTGTAGTTACGCTGTGCACGGTGTGTGAACTCGTAGTCCAAAGCCTCTTTGGTCAGCTCGGGAGCCTCGTCCATGCCCTTGTACTCCCATACTGCGGCGTAGGAGAACTCGTCGTCGTGACGCAGAGCCTCGCCCTCGGGAGTCTGGTGCTCCGAGCGGAAGTGGCCGCCGCACGACTCCTCGCGGTTGAGTGCGTCGCGGGCCATCAGCTCGCCCAGCTCGAGGAAGTCGGCCAGGCGCAGAGCCTTCTCCAGTTCGACGTTGAACTCGTCGGCCGCACCGGCAACCTTGACATCCTTCCAGAACTCCTTGCGCAGAGCCTGAATCTCGCTGATAGCCTTCTCGAGCGACTCCTTGGTGCGGGCCATGCCCACGTTCTCCCACATGATGTGGCCCAGCTTCTTGTGAATGTCGTCGACGGTCTGCGTACCCTTGATTGCAAAGAGCTTGTCGATCTTCGCGCGCACGGCCTTCTCAGCCTCGTCGAATGCCGGAGTGTTGGTGTCGACCTTCGGGGCCTGAATCTTGTGCGAGAGGTAGTCGCCGATGGTGTAGGGCAGCACGAAGTAACCGTCGGCCAGACCCTGCATCAGAGCCGAAGCACCCAGACGGTTTGCGCCGTGGTCCGAGAAGTTGGCCTCGCCGATTGCGTACAGACCCGGGATGGTGGTCATCAGGTTGTAGTCGACCCAGATACCGCCCATGGTGTAGTGCACGGCGGGGAAAATCTGCATCGGCTGCTCGTAGGGGTCTACGTCGGTAATCTCCTTGTACATGTCGAACAGGTTGCCGTAGCGCTGCTCGATTACGTTCTTGCCCAGACGCTCGATGGCGGTCTTGAAGTCGAGGAACACGGCCAGACCGGTCTCGTTCACGCCGAAGCCTGCATCGCAGCGCTCCTTGGCGGCACGCGAAGCCACGTCGCGCGGCACCAGGTTTCCGAATGCCGGATAACGGCGCTCCAGATAGTAGTCGCGGTCCTCCTCGGCGATATCCGACGGCTTCTTCGCGCCAGAGCGGATAGCCTTCACATCCTCCAGCTTCTTGGGCACCCAGATGCGGCCGTCGTTGCGCAGCGACTCCGACATCAGCGTCAGCTTCGACTGCTGCGTGCCGTGTACGGGGATACACGTCGGGTGAATCTGCGTGAAGCAGGGGTTGGCGAAGCCGGCACCCTTGCGGTAGCACTGGAATGCCGCCGAGCCGTTCGATGCCATGGCGTTGGTCGACAGGAAGAATACGTTGCCGTAGCCGCCCGTGGCGATAACCACGGCGTGAGCGCCGTGACGCTCGATTTCGCCCGTGACCAGGTTGCGGACGATGACGCCTCGCGCCTCGCCGTTCTCAACCACCACGTCGAGCATCTCGTGACGCGGGTAGCTCTTCACCGAACCTGCGGCAATCTCCTTGTTCAGCGCGGCATAGGCACCCAGCAGCAGCTGCTGGCCCGTCTGGCCGCGGGCATAGAACGTACGCGACACCTGCGCGCCGCCGAACGAACGGTTGGCCAGCAGACCGCCGTACTCGCGTGCGAAGGGCACGCCCTGAGCCACGCACTGGTCGATGATGAGGTTCGACACCTCGGCCAGACGGTAGACGTTGGCCTCGCGGGCACGGTAGTCGCCGCCCTTGATTGTGTCGTAGAACAGACGGTAAACCGAGTCGTTGTCGTTCTGGTAGTTCTTCGCTGCATTGATACCGCCCTGCGCTGCGATGGAGTGAGCGCGACGGGGCGAGTCCTGAATGCAGAATATCTTGACGTTGTAGCCGAGTTCGCCGAGCGAAGCAGCTGCCGACGCGCCGCCCAGGCCCGTGCCTATGACGATGATGTCGAGTTTGCGCTTGTTGGCGGGGCTGACAACCTTGATTGCGGCCTTGTGGTTGCTCCACTTCTGTGCGAGTTCGCCTGCCGGAATTTTGGAATCCAATTTCAGAGCCATATGCTTTCTTTTTTCTTGATTATACGTTAGCTACAGTCAGCAGCATGCGCCGCAGCAGAGCGACTTGACGAAGTAGACCACCACTACCGATGCGAAGCCGAGGAATACGAGCGTCGCGACGATGTTGCCCAGGCACTTCAGACGGGGATACCACGTGTCGTTTGCCCAACCCACGGTCTGGAACATCGACCACACGCCGTGCGTCAGGTGGAACCACAGCGCCGCGAACCAGATGAGGTAGAGCACCACATAGTACCACTGCGAGAATGTGTAGGCAATAAGCGCCGCGCCGTCGGTGGGCGAGAGGCCCAGCGAGTTGCGGTGTCCGCCCAGAACCTCCACCAGCTGCATCTTGGCCCAGAAGTTGAACAGGTGCAGCAGCAGTCCGAGGACGATTATCACGCCCAGGGCCAGCATGTTCTTCGAAGCCCACGACACGCCCTTTTCGGTTACCGTGACCTCGTAGCGCTGCTTGCCGCGTGCGCGGTAGTTGTTCAGCGTGAGGATGAATGCATAGACGATATGCACCACCACGCCGGCAGCCAGCACGGCCGTTCCTGCGAGCGCATACCAGTTGGCACCCAAAAATTTGCAAATCATGTCATAGCCCTCGGCCGAGAATAAGGCCGTGAGGTTCATCGCCATGTGGAAGAGGATGAAGAGCACCAGGAAGCATCCCGAGATGCTCATCACGAGTTTCTTTCCGAGGGACGAGTTACATAAAAAACAACCCATAAGAAGTCAAAATTTGTGTGTGTTAATGAATTTCTACATCTTTCAGCGCCGCCTTCGGGCCGAGCTTTTCGGGCGGCTGAATGGCCTCAGCGGCGCTTTTGCGCGCGAGGCTTGCGGTACAAAGATAACTATTGTTTGCGGAATAACAAAGAAATTCAAAATTCAGAACCCAAAATTCGGATTTATTCCACCCGTTTCGCTACCTTTGCGTCATGTCAGATGAAACCAGGCTCACACCCAGGGAACAGGCGGCGGCTCTGCCGACATCTCCCGGAGTCTACCGGTTCCTCGATAGAACCGGTACGGTGATCTATGTCGGCAAGGCCAAAAACCTGCGCCGGCGCGTGAGCTCCTATTTCGTCAATTCGCGCGAGCACAGCGCCAAGGTGCGCGTGATGGTGCGCCGCATAGCCGAGGTGCGTCACATAGTGGTCGACAGCGAGACCGACGCCCTGCTGCTCGAGAACTCGCTCATCAAGAGCCTGCAGCCTCACTACAACATACTGCTCAAGGACGACAAGACCTATCCGTGGATAGCCGTCCGGCGCGAGAACTTCCCGCGCATACACTCCACGCGGCGGCTCGAACGCGACGGCTCGCAGTATTTCGGTCCCTACGGGTCGGTGGCGATGCAGCACACGGTGCTCGAATTCATCCGCGAGGTCATCCCGCTGCGCACCTGCAATCTCAACCTCTCGCCCGAGGCCATAGCCCGTGGCCGCTACGGGGTATGCCTGCAGTACCACATAGGCAACTGCAAGGGTCCCTGCGTCGGAGCACAGACGGCCGAGGATTACGCCTCGCTGGTCGAGATGGCCGTGTCGGTGCTCCGGGGCGACCTGCGTCCCGTGAAGAGATACCTCGAGGGCGAGATGGCGCGTGCCGCGGCAGACCTGCGTTTCGAGGCGGCGCAGAGGTACAAGATGCGGCTCGCGGCGCTTGAAAACTACCACAGCCGCTCGGTCATAGTCAGCGCCAAGATTGTCGACGTCGATGTCTTCTCGCTGCTGCCCGACGACGATGTGGTCTACTGCAACTATGTCCGCATACGCCACGGCTCGATTGTCGGAGTGCATACGGTGCGGCTCACGGCCGGTGTCGACAGCTCCGAGGAGCAGACCCTTACGCTGGCCATTCAGTATATCATGGACTCGATGGCCGACAGCCGGCTGGCGCGCGAGGTCATCGTGCCCTGCGTTCCGTCGGCGGCGATGCTCTTCGACGGGGTGACCTTCACCGTGCCGCAGCGCGGCGAGAAGGCCGACCTGCTGGAGTTCTCGCGCAAGAGCGCACGCATATACCGCGCCGAGCAGATGAAGAATCTGGAAATCAGAAACCCGGAACGCCATACCGAGCGCCTGATGGAGACCATGCGCCGCGAACTCGGCCTCGACCGCCAGCCGCGGCACATAGAGTGTTTCGACAACTCCAACCTGCAGGGTGCCGATCCCGTGGCTTCGTGCGTCGTCTTCCGCAACGGCAAGCCCTCGCGCAAGGAGTACCGCCACTTCAACATCAAGACTGTCGAGGGCCCCGACGACTACGCTTCGATGCGCGAGATTGTCTACCGCCGCTACAGCCGTCTGGTGGCCGAGGGCCAGGAGCTTCCCGACCTTATCATAGCCGACGGCGGCAAGGGTCAGATGGGTGTAATCCACGAGGTGCTGGAGCATCTGGGACTCGACATACCCATCGCCGGCCTGGCCAAGGACAGCCGCCACAAAACCACGGAGCTCTACACGGGCTATCCGCCTCTGCTGGTAGGTCTGCGGGCTACCTCGCCGCTGTTTCACCTCTTGTCGCACATTCAGGAAGAGGTTCACCGGTTCGCCATATCGTTTCACCGGCAAAAGCGCAGCAAATCGTTCATACAGAGCGAGCTGGAGAAAATCGACGGCATCGGCGCCAAGAGCATCGGCGCACTGCTCAAGAGGTTCCGTTCGGTGGCCGGCATCAAATCGGCTTCGACCGAGGCGCTGGCCGAGGTCGTGGGCCCGGCCCGCGCGCAGCGCATCCGCTCATTTTTCGACAAGCGTGAACCTGGAGAGTGAGCTTCAGATTAGGATAAAAATCGACGAGATTAAAGCTGTCGACGAACCTGGTGCATCAATATATAATTGACAAAAAAATGGCTGCCTGGTTGAGGCAGCCATTTTTTGTGCGTTGTCGAATATTAGTGCTTCAGGAATCCGAAGAGTATCACTGCAACCACCAGCGTGAAGATGATGTTGAAGGTTTGTGCCGCTACGAAGGCCCAGAGCGAACGGCGGTTCTCCTTCGAGATGATATCCTTCAGGCGGGTGTCAAGACCGATGCAGACGAACGCCAGCGAGAAGAACACGGTGCTCATCGTCTTGGCTATTTTGGTTTCGCTGCCGCCCAGAACGAAGAGGTCATTCATCTGGAAGATGCTGAATACGAGCGAAGCCAGCACGAAGCCGATGATGAACTTCGGGAACTTCTCCCACACGATGCTCAGCGACGGAGCCTGGCTCTTGCCGGTGCCGGTGAGGGTCGACATGTAGAGTGCGATGAAAAATGCCACCACGCCGATGAGCACGTTCTGCGTAGCCTTGATAATCACGGCGTTGCTCTGTGCCACGGGGCCCAGCATCTCGCTCGATGCTGCCACGCCGCTGGTGGTGTCGATGGTGCCGCCGATCCAGGCGCCGGCCACCTCGCTCACGGTCTGCGGGTCGTCGAATATCAGGGGCAGCAGGGTGTTTGCCAGCCACGGCATGAGGTAAATCATGGGCACGACGATGATGAGCACCAGCGATATGATGTAGGAGAGCTTCTTGTCGTCGCCGCCGGCCACCTTTGATGCGGTGATGCAGGCCGACACGCCGCAAATCGACACGCCGCTCGAGAGAATCATGGCCGTGCTGCGGTCTACGCCCATCTTGCGCGAAAGGAAGTAGGCGAAGAACCACACTGCGAAAATCACCACGCAAGCCTGCAGCAGACCGTACATACCCGACTTCATCACGTCGTTGAAGAGGATGGTCGCACCGAGGCAGACGACACCGATTTTGATGTAGAGCTCACCCTGCACGGCGGGCTTCATCCAGTCGGGCACATGCCATATGTTGCGAATCAGAAGTCCGAAAATCACCGAGAAGAACACGGCCTCGAAACCGTACTCCTTGATGATGCCTATCTGAGCCACCACCTGCGCCAGCAGCGAGATGATGAAGACGGCAATCAGCGGCAGCACGACCTTGAAGGGCTTCTCCTTGCCCAGAAGATACTGACAGAATACGGTAATTGCCGCCACGAACAGGAACATGAGTCCTGCGGCCGCAAAGTCGCCGCCCGAGGTCAGCAGCGCCGGCATTTTGGGCATTAATCTGGGGCATGCGAGCGTCAGTGCGAGTATCACCGCGCCGGCTGCGAATACCACCCAGTCCTCGGTCTGGAATTTTTTCAAAAACGCTTTCATCGATTTCAATCGTTTTGTATTTTAAGACTTAGAATATACCGGTAACCATCAGACCGACAATGTTCGAGCCGCCGGCACCCTTGTACTGCGTGCGGGAGTAGTTGGCCTGCAGGCGCAGATACTTAAGAGGCTTGTAGTCGATGCCGACCAGATAGTCCGACTGCTTGACCGAGGTGCCCGACAGATTGCTGTCCATCCAGTTGTAGCGCACCAGCGGGCAGAACTTCTTGATCCAGTAGCCCGCAACGGCATAGCATCCGTCGATGCTGTGCTTTGCATCGGCACTCCAGTCGTTCTGACGCAGCGCCAGATACTCCGAACGCAGGTAGAAACGCTCGCCGTGCCACCACAGACCGGCTGCATAGCGGGTGTTGTGTACGTAGGTCTGGCCGCGCTCACCGTAGCCGAACGAACCCGAGAGGGTCAGCTCCTTCATAGGGTTGATTTTAACGCGGGCGATTACATCCTTGCTCTTGTTGGCATCCTTGACCACATTCTTGCCCTCGCCGTTGAACACGCCCACGCTGTACTCGAAGATATTGTAGCCGTCGCGCTTGGCTGCCGCACCGTATGCCGCGATACCGATGTCGCGCGTGTCGGGCGTCTGGCAGGCGATGGCCTTGACCACGGGGGCGTAGTCTATGGTCTCCATGTCCAGCGGAGCCATGGGGCCCTCGAGCGAGAAGTTGGTGTGGAACTGACCTGCCTGCAGGCTGAATCCCGGATGCACCTTGTAACGCACGAAGGCGTCGATGAGTTTGGGGTTCATGAACTCGAACTGGAACTTGTAGTCGACCTTCTTGCCGATGTCGCCGGCCAGCGTGAGTCGCACGCTGGGAACGTAGAAGCGCGACTCGGCATTGTCGGTGGTTCCGTTCCACTCATATCCCATCTGTCCGTAACCCGAAATCTTGGGCAGGTTCGCAAGCAGTTTGTCCCAGCCCGTGGTCTTCTTCTCGACCTTCGCCAGACGCTGGGTCAGAGAGTCGATTTGGGCCTGCAGTATGCCCGTCTCGGATGTAGCCGGCGCCTGTGCCGAGGCGGTGAATACCGCTGCGAGCACTGCCAGCATTACAAGTGTAAGTCTCGATTTTGACATAATATCAGATTTTAATGTTTTGTTGGTGCAAAGGTCGTCATTGCAGCTGAATAAAATGTAAGTAAAAATACTGATTTTCTGCTCTTCGCTCCGCTGACTCTGAGCCGATTGGCTTATTGCCGAGCCGGTGGCGGGTTTGGCGATACGATTTTTAGTCGTATTTTTGCACCTGAAAAAATCACAGCATCCTCCATGTCCGACACTTCGCAGAACGATATGCCGCGCGGCAGCTTCCGCGCCCTGATGCCTCTGGCGGTATTTCTGGCGCTCTATCTGGTGAGCTCGGCCGTCGCCGGCGACTTCTACTGCATGCCGGTGGTCACGGCGTTTTTGGCGGCTGCCGTGGCAGCTGTCGCAGCCGCCCGCGGAGTGCCTCTGAACGAGCGCATCGAGCGCTTTTCGGCCGGTGCGGCCAACCGCAACGTGATGATGATGATTTGGATTTTCGTGCTGGCCGGAGCCTTCGCCCGTTCGGCCGAAGCCACCGGAGCGGTCGATGCGACCGTGGCCCTGACGCTGCGCCTGCTGCCTGCCGAGTTCGTTTCGGCGGGGTTCTTCCTGGCCGCCTGCTTCGTCTCCATCTCGGTGGGCACATCCGTGGGCACCATCGTGGCGCTGGTGCCGGTAGCCTCGGCGCTTGCGGCGCGCACCGGTGCCGACCCTGCAGCCATCACGGCCGTAGTGGTGGGCGGAGCCTTCTTCGGCGACAATCTCTCGTTCATATCCGACACGACCATCGCCGCCACGCGCACGCAGGGCTGCGAGTTGCGCGACAAGTTCCGCGTGAATATCCGCATAGTGCTTCCGGCGGCGCTCATAACGCTGCTCATCTACATCTTCTGCGGCGACAGCGCCCCGGTCGACGAGGTTCAGTCGGTCGACTGGTTCAAGGTGCTGCCCTACATGGCCGTTCTGGGTACGGCTCTGGCCGGCGTGAATGTCGCCGTGGTGCTTGTCACGGGCATCGCCTCGGGGTCGTTCGGTTTCTTCGGCTGGTGCGGCGAAATAGGCCGGGGCATATCGGGCATGGGCGAGCTGATAATCGTGACGATGCTTGCCGGAGGCGTGCTGGAGATGATACGCCGCGACGGCGGCATCGACTGGGTCATCCGCGTGCTCACGCGCCGCATCGACGGCCGCCGCGGCGCCGAGTTTGGCATTGCCGCACTGGTCTGCATGGCCAACGTCTGCACGGCCAACAACACCATAGCCATCATCACCGTGGGCGAGATAGCCCGCTCTGTCAGCCGCCGCTTCGGCGTCGACCCGCGCCGTGCGGCCAGCCTTCTGGATACATTTTCGTGCTTCACGCAGAGTCTGCTCCCATACGGTGCGCAGATACTCATGGCCTCGGGTCTGGCCGTCGTGTCGCCGGGCGCAATCATCGGACACCTCTACTATCCTATGCTCACGGGCCTATGCGCCCTCGCGGCCATAGCCTTCAACTACCCGCGGCTGAAGAGTAAAAAGAGTTAGCCTGGAAAATTTTTTCTTCGGGCCGTACAATATCGCGGCTCTGCCGCCGTTATTTTTACCGGCGGAAAAAAGAGTTTTGCCGGAGAAGAAAAACATTGAAATTTACTGCCTATGGATTGGATTTTGCCTATTTGTTGTAATATAGTCATTCGAAAAACCGTGTTATTATGAAAAAGGCATTATTTGCAACGGCGGTAGCAGCCATCTCCGCCGTGACGGCGGCCGCAGCCGCCTACTGCGTGGTCCGCGCGACAGTATCATCCGACGTGCAGTACGTCGAACGCGAGGTGCTCCGCACCCCGGCTCTCGGCTCGCAGTTCACATCCTACCAGGACGACAACTATCCCGACCTGACCTATGCGGCCGAGAACGCCGTCAAGGCCGTGGTCAACATCGAAGCCATTCAGGAGGTCGAGACGCCGCGACGCTCCTATGACCCCTTCCTCGAGTTCTTCGGCTTCCCGCAGGGCTACGATTCGCAGCCTCAGACTCGCGAGGTGCGCGCCGGAGGTTCGGGCGTAATCATCTCCGAGGATGGATATATCGTTACCAACAACCATGTTGTCGACGGAGCCACGCGCCTGCGCGTGAAGCTCACCGACGGCCGCACCTACGACGGTACGGTCATCGGCACCGACCCCACCACCGACATCGCTCTTGTCAAGGTCGATGCTTCGGACCTGCCGACCCTTCCGTTCGGTTCGTCCGACTCGCTGCGCCTGGGCGAGTGGGTTCTGGCCATAGGTTCGCCTTTCGACCTGCCCTCGACCGTTACGGCCGGCATCGTCAGCGCCAAGGCCCGCAGCCTTAACGTCATACCCAACGAATTCCGCATCGAGTCGTTCATCCAGACCGACGCGGCGGTCAATCCCGGCAATTCGGGCGGCGCGCTGGTCAACACCCACGGCGAGCTTGTGGGCATCAACACCGTCATCAAGTCGTCGACGGGCAGCTACATAGGCTACTCGTTCGCCGTACCCGAGGCCATCGTCCGCAAGGTGGTTGTCGATTTGAAGGAGTACGGCGTGGTTCAGCGCGCCATGCTGGGCATACAGTACACGCCCGTGACGCAGGAGTTCATCGACGAGCGCGGCAAGGAGACCGGCATCGCCGAGCCGGGCGGAGTCTACGTCACAGCCGTCTCGGAGGATGGCGCAGCCTCGGCTGCCGGCATCCGCAAGGGCGACGTGATTATGGCTGTCGACGGGGTGAACATCACCGACGGAACCACGCTTCAGGAGCAGATTGGCAAGCGTCGTCCCAACGACAAAGTTAAAATTTCGGTAAAAAGAGGCGGCGATGTGAAACAAATAGAGGTTGTTTTGCGTAATAAGGCCGGTAAGACCGAGCTGCTCACCCGCGAAAGCGTCGATGTTGCGGCGGCTCTCGGCGGAAAGCTCACCGATGCCGGCACCAGACTGTGCCGCGAGCTGGAAATCGAGGGCGGCGTGCAGGTTGCAGGCGTCAAGGCGGGAGGACTGCTGGCCCGGGCCCGCGTGAAGCCGGGATTCGTCATAACCCACATCAATGACCGTCCCGTGCGCGGCGTGTCCGACCTGAGCCGTCTTACCGACAAAGTTGTCTCGATAGACGGAATCTATCCCGACGGCCGTGCCGCAAGCTACACATTCGTGGAGTAGCGCGGTCTTGGGGCGGGTTCGCATCGGGCGGAAACAAGAGATAATAACAAATTGTAGAATATGCGTCAGTTAAAAATCACGAAGTCCATCACCAACCGCGAGAGCGCTTCGCTGGACAAGTATCTCCAGGAGATAGGCAAGGAGGAGCTCATCACGGTCGAGGAGGAGGTGGAACTCGCCCAGAGAATCAGAAAAGGCGACCAGGAGGCTCTCGAGAAGCTCACCAAGGCCAACCTGCGCTTCGTAGTGTCGGTGGCCAAGCAGTACCAGAACCAGGGACTGAGCCTTCCCGACCTCATCAACGAGGGTAACCTCGGCCTTATCAAGGCAGCCGAGAAGTTCGACGAGACCCGCGGCTTCAAGTTCATCTCCTATGCCGTGTGGTGGATTCGCCAGTCGATTCTGCAGGCGCTGGCCGAGCAGTCGCGCATCGTGCGCCTGCCGCTCAACCAGGTCGGCTCGCTGAACAAAATCAACAAGGCCTTCGCCCGCTTCGAGCAGGAGCATGAGCGCACCCCGTCGCCCGAGGAGCTGGCCAACGAGCTGGAGCTGCCCAAGGAGAAGGTGTCGGACACGCTCCGCGTAGCGGGCCGCCACGTGTCGGTAGATGCTCCCTTCGCCGACGGCGAGGACAATTCGCTGCTCGACGTGCTGGTCAACCCCGACTCGCCCAATGCCGACAAGGGGCTGATCAACGAGTCGCTCTCGACCGAGGTGTCGCGTGCGCTGGAGACCCTCACCGACCGCGAGCGCGACATAATCCGCTACTTCTTCGGCATCGGCTGCGCCGAGATGACTCTGGAGGAGATTGGCGAGAAGTTCGACCTCACGCGCGAGCGCGTGCGTCAGATTAAGGAGAAGGCCATCCGCCGCCTGCGCCACTCGTCGCGCTCGAAGCTGCTCAAGACCTACCTCGGCTGATTGCGCGCGACAAGCGAAACAGAGCCCTGTAAGCGATTACAGGGCTTTTTCGTATACCCGCTTCAGGCGGTCCGACATGGCGTAGAGTATGATTCCGCGCAGGAACATGTAGCTGGTGAATGCCAGCCACAGGGCATTGTTGCCCGCTATGGGCTCCAGAGCGTAGAAGATGGCGAAGTATGCGGCTGTGGCGGGAATCATCGAGTTGCGCATGAGCCGGGTCTGCGTGGCTCCGACCATAATGCCGTCGAGCAGGAACGGAACCGATGCCGCAAGGGGTATGGCTATCACCCAGCCTATGTAGCTGCCGGCCGTGTCGATTATCAGCTGCGCCACCTGCTCGGGTCCCTCGGGCAGGTCGGCCGGTGCGCTGACGAATATCGACAGCAGGCTGCGCCAGCCGGCGAGATATGCCGTCACGAAGAGCAGCGAGACACCCATCGACCACACGAGACAGCCGCGTATGCAGCGGCGCAGGTTGTCGACCTGCCGCGCTCCGATGAAGCGGCCTGTTAGCGCCTCGGCGGCGTATGCGAAGCCGTCGCTCATGTACGAGAATAGCGTGAACAGCTGCATGAGCAGCGTGTTGACCGCCAGCAGCACCTTGTTCTCCATGCGGGCCGAGGCGGCCGTGAAGAATGTGTAGACGGCCACGATGCAGAGCGTGCGCAGCATGATGTCGCTGTTGATTACGAAGAAGCGCTTCATGGCTGCCGGGTCGAAGACCTCGCGTGCCCCTACCGGCACGAGCAGCCGTCCGTACCGCACGGCGAGCAGCAGCAGTGCCAGCGCCACGCCCGTGTACTGTGCCGCCACGGCGCCGTAGGCTATGCCGACAATCCCCAAATCGAACCCGAATGCGAACCAGAAGCTGCAGACTATCTGCACCGTGTTGACCGTGATGGCTATGGCCATGGGTATTACGGCGTTCTGCATTCCGGTGTACCAGCCGTTGAATCCGAAGAGTACGATTCCTGCGGGTACGGCCCAGATGCGGGCGTAGAAGTACTGGCGGGCTATCTCTCCGCCGTTCATCATCCGCAGCGCCGCCTCGCCGAGCGGGTGCCGGAATATGAGCACGGCCAGGCCGAGTACGGCCGACACGGCCAGCGACCGCGCCAGAATGGCCGTGCAGGCCTTGTAGTCCTTTGCTCCGAAGGCCTGGGCGGTGATTCCTCCGGTGCCCATGCGCACGAAGCTGCAGTTCCAGTATATGAAGTTGAATATCGAGACGCCTATGGCCAGCGCGCCTATGGCCGCGGCCGAGTCGTCGCTCCAGCGGCCGGCTATGGCCGTGCTGGCTATACCCATCAGCGGCACGGTGATGTTCGATATGATGTTGGGCAGCGCTATGCGCAGTATCTCGCGGTTCATGTTCATCCTCGCATATTTTTTATGCCGTCGCGGCGGCCACGGCTGCCGCAATGGCGACATACCGCAGTGTCTTTCCGGCCAGCATCGACAGTGCGGTGAGGGCGGCGTTGCTGCGCATCATGCCCAGCACCACGGCTATCGCCTCGCCTATGTATGGCAGAAAGGCGAAGAATCCGGCCAGAGCTCCGCGCCCCTGCAGCAGGCGCTGCGCCCGCACGATTTTCGACTCATCGATGCGCAGCCACCGCGCAATGCGCTGTGCGTCGCCCGCACGGCCCATGAGCCAGCAGGTCATGCCGCCTGCAGTGTTGCCCACGGAGGCCACTGCCACGCATGCCACGGGGTCGAGGCCCGCGGCGATGAGAGCCCCGAGCACCGCCTCCGAGGCGAAGGGCAGGATGCTGCCCGCCACGAGCGAGGCGACGAACAGACCGGCATATCCCCAGTCGGCGAGTGCTGCGTTGAGCGATGCGATGATTGCTTCCATGCGGCAAATATAGTAAAAAGCCTGTGCAGAATAAAACTGCGGCGGAGCCGTGGCCCCGCCGCAAATAACTGAAATCCCGGGTACTTACTCGGCGAATCCGTTGCCGATAGCCAGGAAATCCTCTGCTTTCAGGGCTGCGCCTCCGATAAGGCCGCCGTCGACATCCTCCTTGGCGAATATCTCGGCAGCGTTCGAGGGCTTGCACGAGCCGCCGTAGAGAATCGGGCACTCAGCGGCTGCTGCGCCGAACTTGGCAGCCAGCACCTGGCGGATGTAGGCGTGAATCTCCTGCGCTTGCTCGGCCGTAGCGGTTTTGCCGGTGCCGATAGCCCAAACGGGCTCATAGGCTATGACCAGCTTGGCGAACTGCTCGGCGGTGAGGTTGTAGACAACCTCCTCGATCTGGGCCTTGACCACCTCGAAGTGCTTGCCGGCCTCGCGCTCGTCCAGATTCTCGCCCACGCAGTAGATGGGCGTCAGGTCGTTGGCATAGGCCTGCTCCATCTTCTTGTTGAGCGTCTCGGAGGTCTCGCCGTAGTACTGGCGGCGCTCCGAGTGGCCGAGGATTACATACTTGCAGCCCAGAGCCGCAATCATCGAGGCTGCCACCTCGCCCGTGTAGGCACCTTTGGCCTCGGCGGCGCAGTTCTGCGCACCTACGGCTATGGCGGAGCCCTTCAGCGCTTCGGCCACCTGCGACAGATGGGTGAACGGGGGGCATACTATCAGATTTACCGATGCCGGCACTGCGGCACAGCCTGCAGCCACGCCCTTTGCCAGCTCAACGCCTTCTGCGGGAAGAGTGTTCATCTTCCAGTTTCCGGCAACGATGTGCTTTCTCATAAAATTGAAAATTTATTGATAAAATATATCTCTTTTGACAACTATTGTTCGCACCACTTCTTGACCTCCTCCATCGAGGGAGCCTTCAGTCCCAGCTTGTTCTTCTTGTTGAATCCGCACAGGTCGTTGAAGAACTTGCCTGCCGAGAGTTTCTTGAGCGACTCGACCGTCACGTAGCCCATCTTCTGAATCACGGGTACCCACTCGGCCGGTACTCCGATGGCTGTGTAGTTCTCTTCGGGGTCGATAGTAGGCTTCTTTTCTGGACGCATCTGCGGGAAGAAGAGCACGTCCTGAATCGAGGGCTGGCCCGTCATGAACATCGTCAGACGGTCGATGCCGATACCCATGCCCGAGCACTGCGGCATGCCGTACTCCAATGCGCGCACGAAGTCCATGTCGATGAACATCGCCTCGTCGTCGCCCTTCTCCGACAGACGCAGCTGCTCCTTGAATCGCTCCAGCTGGTCGATGGGGTCGTTCAGCTCCGAGTAGGCGTTGCAGAGCTCCTTGCCGTTGACGAAGAGCTCGAAACGCTCGGTCAAATCCTTGTTGTCGCGGTGGCGCTTGCACAGGGGCGACATCTCGATGGGGTAGTCGGTCACGAATGTGGGCTGAATCAGCTCCTCCTCGCAGTACTGGCCGAATATGGCGTCGATTAGCTTGCCCTTGCCCATGGTCTCGTCGACCTCGACGTTCAGACGTGCGCAAGCCTCGCGCAGCTGCTCCTCAGACTGTCCCGTGATGTCGTAGCCGGTCTTCTCGCGGATGGCGTCGGTCATCGTCAGACGGCGGAACGGCGCCTTGAACGACACCTGACGGCCGTCGATGGTCAGCTCCGTGGTGCCGTTGGTAGCCAGCGCCACGCGCTCGAGCATCTGCTCCGTGAACTCCATCATCCACAGGTAGTCCTTGTAGGCGACGTATATCTCCATGCAGGTGAACTCGGGGTTGTGCGTGCGGTCCATGCCTTCGTTGCGGAAGTTCTTGCCGAACTCGTACACGCCGTCGAATCCGCCGACGATCAGCTTCTTGAGGTAGAGCTCCGTGGCGATTCGCAGGTAGAGGTCGGTGTCCAGCGAGTTGTGGTGAGTGATGAACGGACGCGCCGACGCACCGCCCGGAATGGGTTGCAGAATGGGTGTTTCGACCTCGATATAGCCGCGTTCGTTGAAAAATTCGCGCATCGTGGCCATGATTTTGGCACGCTTGACGAAGGTCTCCTTCACGTGGGGGTTGACCGCCAGGTCGACATAGCGCTGGCGGTAGCGCACCTCGGGGTCGGTAAAGGCGTCGAATACCTGGCCGTCCTTCTCCTTGACGATGGGCAGCGGACGTATCGACTTCGAGATGACCGTAAACCGGCGGCAGTGAACGGACAGCTCGCCCGTGTTGGTGCGGAAAGCGAATCCCTCCACGCCGATGAAGTCGCCGATGTCCAGCAGCTTCTTGAATACGGTGTTGTACATCGTCGGGTCGCCCTCGGGGCAGATGTCGTCGCGGCGTATGTAGACCTGAATGCGGCCCGAGTGGTCCTGCAGCTCGAAGAACGAGGCGCTTCCCATTATTCGGCGGCTCATTATTCGGCCGGCGATTCTCACGTCGGCGAAGTTGCCCTTTTCGGGGTCGTAGTCGGCGGCTATCTCAGCTGCCGAAGCCGTCACGTCGAATCGTGCGGCGGGGTAGGGCTCTATGCCCAGGTCGCGCAATGCCTGCAGCGAGTTGCGCCTCAGGAGTTCCTGTTCGCTCAGTTGTTCTTCCATAGTAGTATCGTTTGCATAGCGCACACTGCGTGCGCGCGCGAAAGTCGTGACAAAAGTAGTGAAAATTTGCTTAACGGCAATATGCAGCCTTCACCTGCGGCTGCTTTGCCCGAAGCGGCGCCACAGCAGCAGTGCGGCATATCCCGTGACGACGCCCGTGAGCAGTCCGAGCACTATGTCCCCGGGGAAGTGTTTGGCCAGATATATGCGCGAGTAGCATATCAGCAGCGTGATTATGGCCATGGCCGCGCTCCAGCCCCTGTGCCTTATGGCTCCGGCCGAGAGGAGCGCCACCGAGCCTATCGTTGCGGCATGCGCGGAGACGGTGCCGTAGCGGCTGCCTGCCGCTATCACGTGGACCGCGTGCGGCAGTTCGGGCGTGGGATTCATGCGCCAGGCCATCAGCGAGTCGGGCGTTATGTCGAGTCCTTCGAGCGCGGGCGTGAACATGGGCCTCCAGCGCGGCGGAAACGATGGCCAGAGGTTCTTGAGCAGGCCGCTGTGCTTGAATATTCCGCATATCATGTCCGAGAGACCCATGGCCAGAGCCGCCGCCGCTACGAACCATAACGCTCCGCGCAACCCGTACCGCCGCCATACCATCCACAGCATCAGCAGGTACATGGGTATCCACATGGCAGTGCCAGATACGGCCTGCATCAGACGGTCCATCGTCTCTCCGCCGTCGAAGTTGAGCAGCATGAAGAGTCCGTGGTCGAAAGTGTAATCGGTGTATTGCATCAGAACTGAAAATATATGAACGGTTGAATATCGGCCGAATTTACCTGCATGAGGCACCATATGGTCACCGCCGCGGCTATGACCTGCAGCGCGAACGGAGCCTTGACCATACGTTCGCGCAGCGCCTCATCGGCTCTTGCGGGCATCATGTGCATGACATATCCTGCGGCCATGAGCAGGAAGACTGTCGAGTAGCCCGCCACCACCTGCGGCACGAGAGGAGCGTTGAAGTCGTGGAATATGCGTCCGAGCATCTCTGCCGCGGTCTGCATGTCGGCCGCACGGAAGAGCAGCCAGCCTAAAGATACGATGTTGAAGGTCAGAACCATGCCCGCCACCCGTCGCAGCAGGGGCATCTCCGCGCCGAACACCTTGGCTCGAGGCACCGCCTGCAGCCAGGCCTTGTGCAGCGCGAGCGCCGCGCCGTGCAGTGCGCCCCACAGCACGAACCTTACGGCCGCGCCGTGCCACAATCCGCCCAGCAGCATGGTTGTCATCAGGTTGACATAGGTCCTCAGGCGGCCCTTGCGGTTGCCGCCGAGCGATATGTAGAGGTAGTCGCGCAGCCATGTCGACAGCGATATGTGCCACCTGCGCCAGAACTCTGTTATGGTTGCCGACTTGTATGGCGCGTCGAAGTTTTTCGGGAAGTGGAATCCGAGCAGCAGAGCCAGTCCCGTGGCCATGTCGGAGTATCCCGAGAAGTCGCAGTAGATTTGCAGCGCATAGCCGTAAATTGCAGTCAGACACTCGAATCCCGAGTATAGCAGCGGCTGGTCGAAGACCCTGTCGACGAAGTTGAGCGATATGTAGTCCGAGATTATTGCCTTCTTGACCAGTCCGGCCAGTATCAGACAGAGTCCGGTGCCGAACATGCGGCGCGTGACCTGCGGGTGGCGCCGTATCTGCGGTATGAAGTCGCGGGCGCGAACTATGGGGCCGGCCACCAGCTGCGGGAAGAAGGATATGTAGAACAGATAGTCGGTCCAGCGGTCCAGCGGCTTGAGCGTTCCGCGGTATACGTCTATGGTGTAGCTCATCGACTGGAATACGAAGAACGATATTCCCACCGGCAGGAATATGGCCCCGAAGTCGGGGAAATTGCGGCCGAAGAGCTCGGCAGCCATATCGGCGAAGAAGTTGGCGTACTTGAACCAGCCGAGCATGCCGAGGTTTATCGTCACGCTGGCCGCCGTCCACCACTTCCTGGCCCTTTTTGTCGCGGCAGCCGCCGTGCGGCGCGCGAGCAGAAAGTCGCTCGTGGCGGTGAATATGAGCAGCAGCAGATACCATCCGCTCGACTTGTAGTAGAAGTAGAGCGAGAAGAGTATGACATAGATTATTCGTGCCGAATCCCTGCGCTGCAGCAGGGCGTATACGGCCGCGAAGGCCGTGAATAGAAACAGAAACAGGCCGCTGGCGAATATCATCGGATGCGCCGGGTCGTAGAGCTGCAGCTTCTGCAGGCTCTCTGCAACGGATTCTGTTGTCGGCAGCATCATCTCGTTTCGGTTTTTACAGTTCGGCCTTGAGGCCTATATCGTCGCGCTCGAACAGCTCCTCAGCCCTGAATTTCATCGCCTCGCGCCGCTCGATGGCGCGCGGCCGGGCCTCTGCGGCGGCGCATATGGCCTGGCAGAGCGCACGCGCTATGCGCTCTCCGCCGCGGTAGTTTATGTGCGTATAATCCTTGCCGGCGCAGCCCTCGGCCACGAATCGGGCCATGCCGCCCTCTATCTGCATGGCTGCGCTCGTGCTCCAGAATGCGGAGCCCGTTCTGCGGGCCGCTTCGCGCTGAGCCTCATCCAGGTATGGCAGCGCGTCGATGCGCACGAAGCTGCCGTCGTCCGATTTGACCGAACGGTCGCTCACGCCCATGATGAGCACCGCCGCCGCGGGGAAGCAGCCGCGCACCAGTTCGGTCATCTTCTCGACCTGGACGGTGTAGCTGTCGTAGTTGTGGCGGCCCTGCTGCATGATGTTGAGGCCGTATTGCAGAATCACAAGGTCATAGGGAGTGAAGCGGTCGAGCTGCGCGTTGAGCGAGTGGTTCATTCTCAGCAGCGCCTGTCCGCTGTTGCTGCGCACCGAGTAGTTGTCTACGGTCACGCCGTCGCCGCGGAACGAGGCTCCGTAGCCGATGAATCCCTCGCCGGGCGATATGACTCGCAACTCGGCCGAGGCTATGGCGGGTGCCGTGACGCTTATGCGGCGCAGCTTGGGCGAGCCGGCAATCTCGAAGGGCCGGCGCAGCGTGTCGTTGATGATTACCTCGGTGCGGCTGTGCGAGGGCGAGAGCAGGTATATGTCCACGTGCGAGGCTCTGGGCGCGACGCCTGTGCCGTATGCGGCGGGCTCCCAGCGTGTCGAGGCTCCCGCTGCCGGCAGCGACACCCATCCGCCGAGCATGTATTTGTCCGCAGCTGCGGCCGGGGTGCTCTGCTGCTGCATGACGTTGTATGAACTCCAGCCCGACGAGCGGGTCTTGACCGTGCGGCGGAATGCCGTCAGAGGCGAACTGGCCGGCGCGAATCCCGTGGCGTCCGATTCGGTTCCGAATCTCTGCTGCAACAGCAGCCGCAGGTCGCATGTCATTATGTCGCCCTCGATGAACGAGTCTCCCGCCACGGCTATCCTCACGGGCTCGTTGCCCGCTTCGAGCTTGTCCAAAAAGCGAGCGAAGGGCGAATCGTCGCCGCCGAAATCCTCCACGGCAGTGATTCCGGCAGTCAGAGGCTCCGCACCATCGGCCGGCTCTCTGGCCTGACGTTCGGCCGGAACATCTATCACCCACTCGAACGAGAGAATCTCCTCGGCCGCAGGAATGGTGTCGGCCGCAATCTCGGCCGTTATGCGCTCCATGTCCACGGCTTCGAGCTCCTCGGCCGTAGCTTCCGAGGCCGTCTCGTCGACGTCGGAGATGAGGGACGTGTCGTCGAATGTCATCAGGGCGGAGAGTATGTTGGCCCGTCGCAGCATCGTGCCGCAGACCTCTATCGGCGGAATGAATGCCGCGGCCACGAGCAGCGCGATTACCGCAGCCCCCGCTTTCCACACCCTTGCAACAAGGTTCTCGCTCTGATTGTCAGTCATTGCGACGTCCGAAGATGAGCATCACGTAATAGAGCACCGTGGCTACGGCCGATATGGCTGCTACCAGATATGTTCTGGCAGCCCAGCGCAGCGAGGTGCGGGCGCCCTCCATCTGTCGGTCATTGAGCATGCGCGTTCGGGTGAGCCACGCCAGAGCCCGCGCCGAGGCGTTGTACTCGACCGGCAGGGTGACTATCGAGAAGAGTGCCGACATGCCTATCATGCCCACTCCTATCCAGCAGACCGTTTCGTTGTTAGTGGCGGCCATGATGCCTATGCCGACCAGTATCACTATGGTAGCCAGCCGCGACGATATGTTGACCACGGGCACCAGCTGCGAGCGCAGCACCAGCGGAGCGTATCCCTGGGCATGCTGCACGGCGTGGCCGCACTCGTGGCATGCCACGGCCACGGCGGCTATCGAGCTGCTCGAGTAGACGCTGTCGCTCAGGTTTACGGTCATAGTGGCGGGGTTGAAGTGGTCGGTCAGGTGACCGCTTACGTGCGTGATTTTGACGTTGTGCACATTGTTCTCGCGCAACATCTTCTCGGCCATCTGAGCGCCGGTCAGTCCGCCGGGCATTGGCTCTTTCGAATATTTCGAGAATACCGACTGCAGCCGTGCCTGTACGGCGTAGCCGGCAATGGCAATCACAATCATCAATCCGTACATTCCGTAGTTTGCTGCTGCAGGCGCATATGCACCGCTCTGGTAGCCGTAGTATCCGGCCTGAAGAATGAATTCCGACATGATTCGCTGCTTGTTTGATTAGTTATTTACGGTATGTTTGCGACAAATAAGTCGTTGTCGACGGCAAAAGTAAGAAAATTTTGCGTTACTTTGCAATGCGGCCCCCGACGTGCGGCCGCTTGCATGCAAATATGAATCCCGAACTCTTCATATCGCGCAGAATATCCACCTCGCCCTCGGGCCGCGGACGCTCGGCAGCCGAGCGCATAGCCGTGGTGTCGGTGGCGCTTGGCGTGGCCGTGATGATAATCACGCTGGCCGTCATCACTGGCTTCGCCACCGAAATCTCGCGACGGCTCTCGGGCATGGGCGCCCACATCGTCGTGGCACCTTTCGGCTCCGAGCCGCTCTCGCCGACGCCTTTCGGACGCGATGCCTCGACTGAGGAGGCCATGGCCGCAATCCCGGGCATCGAGTCGGTGCGGCCGTTCGTCTCGGCGGGAGGCGTAATCCGTTCCGAAAAGGCCATGCAGGGCTTTCTGCTCAAGGGTATCGAGGGCGGCTATGAGGATACATTCTTCGCCGAGATGCTCTCCCGGGGCGAACTGCCCGCCGTCGGGGGCGAACAGCGCACCAAAGATATCCTCATATCGCGCACCACGGCCGATCTTCTGGAACTTTCGCCCGGCGACAGGGTCGAGACCGTTTTCCTTGCTGCCGACGGCGATGCACGCCGCGACCGCTACCGTGTCACGGGCATCTACTCGACCGGCATGGACGAACTTGAGGCGCTGGCCCTGACCGACATGCGCAACGTGGCCCGCATCGCCGGCCCGGATGCGGGGCAGATTTCGGGTTACGAGGTTCGGCTCGACGGCTTCGGCCGTATCGACGAGCTCACCGCGCGGCTCAACGACACGCTGGCCTGGTGCGGCGACGGCACGCTCTACGCCCGCAACATCGTCGAACTCAACCCCGGCATTTTCGACTGGCTGCGCACGCACGACGTCAATGCCGCCGTGGTGATAGCCGTCATGGCCGTGGTGGCGCTCTTCAACATGGCCACGGCGCTGCTGATCATAGTGCTCGAGCGCACGCGCACGGTGGGCCTGCTCAAGACGCTGGGCATGAGCGATGTGTCGCTGCAGCGCGTCTTCCTCTACCGCGCCGCGGCAATAGCTCTGCGCGGAATCCTGTGGGGCAACGCTGCGGGACTGGCGCTCTGCGCCGTGCAACGCTTTTTCAAGCCTTTGCGGCTCGACTCTGCCGGCTACCTGCTCTCGGAGGTGCCGGTCGATGTGGTGCCGTGGCATGTGATTCTTCTCGACCTCTGCTCGCTGGCGGCCATCGTGGCCGTCATGGCGCTGCCCGTCCGCATAGCGTCGGGCATAAAGCCCGAAAAGGCTCTCAGATACGACTGACGATGAAACCCTACGACAACGACAAAACCAAAAAGGAGCAGATTCGCGACATGTTCGACCGCATCGCCCCGACATACGACGGACTCAACCGCACCATGTCCCTTGGTCTGGATGGGTGGTGGCGCCGCCGCACGGTGCGGCTTGTGGCCGAGACTTCGCCCCGACGCATTCTCGACGTGGCTGCCGGCACTGGCGACCTGTCGATAGCCCTGGCCCGCCGCATAAAGGATGCCGAGGTCACCGGTGTCGACCTCTCCGAGAATATGCTCGAGGAGGCCCGCCGCAAGGCCGCCGCCGCCCTGCCCGGGCGGAGTGTGGGCTTCGAGTGCGGCGATGCCGAGCATCTGTCGGCTGCCGACGGCAGCTTCGACGCCGTCACGGTGGCCTTCGGCGTGCGCAACTTCGGCGACATCGGTGCTGGCCTGCGCGAGCTGCTGCGCGTGCTGCGCAGCGGGGGTATGCTTGCGGTGCTGGAGCTCTCGGTGCCGCGCAATGCCGCAGTCCGCACTCTCTACAACCTCTATGCCCGGATGCTTCTGCCGCGCATCGGCGCCGCCGTGTCGGACGATGCGGCCGCCTACCGCTACCTGCCGGCCTCCATCGAGGAGTTCCCGCAGCCCGAACGCTTTGCCGCGATGCTGCACGAGGCGGGTTTCACCGGCTGCCGCATCCGCAGCCTGACATTCGGAACCGTTCACATCTATACAGCCTTCAAACCATGAGACCCGTACGCCTTATAATCGCCTCTCTGGCCGTGCTTCTGTGCTGCACTTCGTGCGGCCGCGCCGCGTTGCGCAAGGTGCATGTCATGGCTGTCGAGTCGGTCGAGCGCCGCGCATGGAGCGGTGCCGACATCGCGCTGCGCGTGGACAACGGCATGAAGCGCGACCTGCATCTGGACAGCTGCACGGTCGAGATATTTTCGCCCTCGGGACGGCTTCTGTCGCTCGAACTGCGCGGCGGAGTCTCGGTGCCCGCCCGCAAGGTGAGTACGGCTGTGTTGCGCATGAAGTTTCACGCCGGCAGCCCGGCGGCCATTCAGTCGCTGTGGCGGCGCCTGCTCTCGGGCGATACGGAGCCGGTGCGGCTTCGGGCGGGCTTTGTGGTGCGCATCGGCGACGGCCGCAGCCAAAGAATTTATACGCGTCCGTCCTCTTTGTCGGAAATTCTTAATATCTTTGGCGTGACAAAAGAGGAGTTTTCATCATATTTTCAGACACAATGAGATTTCTGGCAACCATACTCGCATTTTTCTCCATCGCAGCCTCGGCCGAGGCAGGCGCGCAGACCGTTGCGGCCTTTCGCCAGCGGCTGTCCGAGCCGGCATTTGCCGCCGACGGTTCGCGTCAGGGCATTGTCAGCGTGGCCGAGACCTCGGATGCTGCCGAGATAATACGGCGCGCCGACGGCAGCCGCACGCCCGACGCCCGCATCCGCGGCTACCGCCTGGGTATCTTTTCGGACAACGGAGCCTCGGCCAACGAGAGCTCCATTGCCGTGCAGGAGGCTTTCGAGAAGGCTTTTCCCGACATACGCGTCTACCGCTTCTACGACAACCCCTACTTCAAGGTCACTGCCGGCGACTGCATCACCGAGGAGGAGGCCGTGATGCTTCTGGCGCGCGTGCGCAACCAGTTCCCCAAGGCCTATGTAGTTCGCGCCGAGATGTCGCTGTCGGATTTCGTGCCCGAGGATTCTCAGGCCTCCGACGATGAAAACGCAGAGGATGAAACAACCTCGCGCGAAGATAAAAAGAGGTGATTGGTAAAAAATTTTAAAAATATTTTGGATATAAAAAATCGAATATCTACTTTTGTGACGTTCAATAAACTAATTCGACTATGAAAAAGATTTTTTCTCTTATCGTTATCGTTGCCGCTGCGGCCATGGTAAGCTGCGGAGGCAATGCCAACAAGAAGGCAGCCGAGGCTGAGGCTGCTTCGGTTGAGGCTTGCTGCGAGGGCGCTTGCTGCGAGGGCGAGTGCTGCAAGGAAGAGGGCGAGGCTTGCTGCGAGCATGCCGAGGAGGCTGCTGAGGCAACCGAGGCTGCTGCAGAGTAAGCGTTTTCTCTCCGTAGACAGGAGGACGTGTCACCGACATGTCCTTTTTTGTTTGTCTGCCTCGGAGCCAGCGGTGCTCATCGGGCGGTGTTATTGTTTTCTCGCCTTTAATTCGTATATTTGTAATCGGATTGCAAATAATCGTAAAATGAAATACAAAAGAGTTCTTCTCAAGCTCAGCGGCGAGTCGCTGCAGGGCGAGCAGGGTTACGGAATATCGACCTCGGTGCTGCAGTCGTACGCCTCGCAGATTCGTCAGGCCGTCGAGGCAGGCGTCGAGATAGGCATAGTTATCGGCGGCGGCAACATTTTCCGCGGCCTGCAGGGCGCACGCCGCGGCTTCGACCGCGTGAAGGGCGACCAGATGGGCATGCTCGCGACTATTATCAACTCGCTGGCTCTGCAGTCGGCGCTGGAGGACAACGGCGTGCGCGCCAAGGTGCTCACCTCGATACGCATGGAGCCCGTGGGCGAATACTACTCCAAGGCCAAGGCGCTGGAGTACATGGCTGCCGGATACGTCGTCATCATCGGCGGCGGCACGTCTAACCCCTACTTCTCGACCGACACGGCCTCGGCGTTGCGCGGCATCGAAATCGAGGCCGACGTGATGCTCAAGGGCACGCGCGTCGACGGAGTCTACACGGCCGACCCCGAGAAGGACCCCTCGGCCGTGAAGTTCGACGAGATAACCTTCGACGAGGTCTACAGCCGCAATCTGAAGGTTATGGACCTGACGGCCTTCACCCTCTGCCGCGAAAACGGACTTGAGATAATCGTCTTCGACATGGACACCCCGGGCAATCTGGGCAAGGTTCTCGCGGGCGAAAAGACGGGAACACTCGTAAAACTTTAGGATATGAAATTCGAACGCAAAAAAAAGAACGGCAACCGCGTGCTGCTGATGCTCGTGGTGCTGCTGGCGGTTGTGGCTGCGGCCATACTCTTGCTTCCCGACGGTCGCGAGAGCGCGGATGAGGCTCAGGATGCCGCCGAAGAGGTGCAGGGCGAGATAGAAGTTATTCCCGACGCCGAGGAGGCTGTGATTTTTGAATAATCAAAACAACGACGATATGGATACCAACACAATTCTCGACGAGGCTTCGGTACGCATGCAGAAGACCGTCGACCACCTCGATGAGGAGCTGCTCAACGTGCGCGCCGGCAAGGCGTCGCCCAACGTGCTCAACGGCGTAATGGTCGATTACTACGGCTCGCAGACTCCTGTGACGGGTGCTGCCAGCGTGACCGTGCCCGACGCCAAGACCATCCTCATACAGCCGTGGGACAAGAACATGATCAAGCCCATCGAGAAGGCTATCATCGACTCGAACATAGGCCTCACTCCCTCGAACAACGGCGAGCAGATCCGTCTGACCATTCCGCCCCTCACCGAGGAGCGCCGCAAGGAGCTGGTCAAGCAGGTGCGCGCCTATGCCGAGACTGCCCGCATAAGCCTGCGCAATGCGCGCCGCGATGCTGTCGAGGCCTTCAAGAAGGCTCTCAAGGAGGGCATGCCCGAGGATGAGTCGAAGGATGGCGAGACCCGCTCGCAGAAGCTGCTCGAGAAGTACTCTAAGCTGCTCGATGCCTCTCTGGAGAAGAAGGAGAGGGAGATAATGACTGTCTGATTCTCCGCTCTGCATGAAACTGACCGGAGCGCTGCGAAATACCGTGGCGCTCTTTTTTTCGCTGCGGCCGGCGGTTTTTGCCGCAGCGGGCCGCAAACCGGGGCCGTGCAAACGTTGCGAGGCTAATTGTTGCACGGACGGCAAATTTTTGCGATATTTGCAATCCAATAAATGCAAGATGAACAATTCGCCCAATATTAAACAAGTAGAAACCGTCCTTAAATATATCAAGGAACAGCTGTGGACAGGCCGTCTGTTGCCCGGCGAGCGACTGCCGTCGGAGCGCCGTCTGGCCGAGAAGCTCTCTGTCAGCCGCGCGCATGTCCGCACGGCGCTGCAGAAGCTCGAGTTCTACGGCGTGGTGCGCACCTTCCCGCAGAGCGGTACTGTGGTCATGCAGGAGAAGATGCAGGTGCTGGAGCGCCTTATAACCGACGTTCTGCAAATCGAACAGTACGACTTCGCCTCGCTGGTCTACGTGCGCGTGCTGCTGGAGGTCGAGGCTGTAAAGCTATGCGTGCGCAACCGCACCGACGGCGACATTGCGGCCATCGAGGAGGCTTTGGCCGACTTCGAACGCAACTATCCCACCGAGAACCGCGTCTCGGCCGATTTCGCCTACCACCAGTCCATAGCGCGCGGAGCCCACAATCCGGTTATCGCCTCGCTGCTGCTGGTCATCACGCCCGACGTGATGCGCTACTACCAGCGCTACCGCATCTGCGACGTTCCGCAGGACGAGGTGATGTTCGAGCACCGCGAGCTGCTGCGCCTTATCCGCGAGCGCGACGAGGAGGGGGCTGCTGCCATGCTGCTGCGCCACCTGCAGTCGCTGCGCGAGTTCGTCGAGACCAACAACGACGAAAACCATTTTCTCGAGTAGTCAGTTCGACGACCGATATGAAAACCGCCGGAAATGCGCATTTCCGGCGGTTTTTCGTCTTGCCTTTCAGCTCTGTTTTTCGGCTGCGGAGGCTATGGCGTGCTCTATGCCGCGCAGCTCGGCCAGCGAACGCATGCGCCCGTAGCACGAGTATCCGGGGTTGGACCTGCGGCCCAAATCGTCGCACATGCAGTGGCCGTGGTCGGGCCGCAGAGGTATGGAGACTTTGCGCCGCTGCTCGACCTCGAACATAGCCTTCATCACCTCGAAGACCGGAACGTCGCCCTCCAGCAGGTCGGCTTCGTAGAAGTTGCCCTCGGCGTCGCGTTTGGTGCTGCGCAGATGCACGAATCCTATCCTGTCGCCGAATTCGCGCATCATGGCCGGGCAGTCGTTGTCGGGCCGCACGCCCAACGAGCCTGTGCAGAGGCAGAGTCCGTTGGCGGGCGACGGCACGGCCCTGATTATGGCCCGGAAGTCGTCGGCCGTGCACATTATGCGCGGCAGTCCCAAAACCGGATAGGGCGGGTCGTCGGGGTGTATGAGCATGCGGCTGCCGCACTCCTCGGCCACGGGGCACACCCGTTGCAGGAAGTGTATCAGATTCTCGCGCAGTCGCTCAGCTCCCATGCCGTCGTAGCGGGAGAGTGCCTGCCGCAGCTGTTCGACGGTGAAGCTCTCCTCGCTGCCGGGCAGGCCGGCTATGATGTTGCGCGTGAGCCTCTGGCGCTCGGCTTCATCCATTGAGCGCAGCCGCTCTGCAGCGCGGGCCTTCTCCTGGGGCGTGTAGTCGCCGTCGGCACCCTCGCGCCGCAGAATGTAGAGGTCGAATGCCGCGAATGCCGCCCGCTCGAAGCGCAGGGCGCGGCTGCCGTCGGGCATCTCGAACGACAGGTCGGTGCGTGTCCAGTCCAGCACCGGCATGAAGTTGTAGGTTATGTCGTGTATGCCGCATTCGGCCAGGTTGCGGATGGTCTGGCAGTAGTTTTCGATATAGTGCTCGCAGAGTCCCTCGCGGGTCTTGATGTGTTCGTGCACCGGTACGCTCTCGACCACGCTCCAGACCAGTCCGCGCGAGGCGGTCTGCTGCTGCCTGAGGCGTATCTGCTCCACGGGCCACACCTGGCCGTTGGGTATGTGGTGCAGCGCCGATACTATGTCCGTGGCGCCTGCCTGGCGTATGTTGTCGAGCGACACGGGGTCATCGGGCCCGTACCACCTGAACGACTGCTTCATAAGATACATGGCGTGCTCTTTTTTGGTCGTTGTGCGAATGTTTCGGCTGCCGGCTATATCGAGAATGCTCCGAATCCTCCGTCGACCGATACCACCGTTCCGGTCACTGCCGCCGAGGCGTCGGATGCCAGCCAGTGCAGTGTTCCGAACAGTTCGTCCGGCTGCAGGAAGCGGCCGAATGGGGTGTGCGCGAGTATCGAGCGGCTGCGGTCGGTGAGGCTGCCGTCGGGGTTCATGAGCAGCGAGCGGTTCTGCTCGGCCAGCAGAAAACCCGGAGCTATGGCATTCACGCGCAGTCCCTCGCCGAACTTGAGAGCCATTTCAGTTCCGAGATATTTGGTCCAGTTGGCTATGGCGGCCTTGGCTGCTCCGTAGCCTGCAACCCTTGTCAGTGGGCGCAGGCCTGCCACGCTGCAGAAGTTTATTATCGAGCCCTTGCCGCGGCGGGCCATGTCGCGCGCGAATACGGTTATGGGTATCACGGTGCCGAATATGTTCAGGTCGGAGACCTTGCGCAGGGCGTCGATGTCGATGTCGAAGAGCGTCTTGTCGGGCGGAATGGTCGCGCCGGGCAGGTTGCCGCCGGCAGCGTTTATGAGTATGTCTATGCGGCCGAAGCGCTCCATTACGGCTCTTTCGGCCTCCTCCACGGCCTGGGTCTGCAGCACGTCGCATGCGGCGAACATAGCCTGGCCGCCCGCCGCCTCGATTTCGGCCACCAATGCCGCTCCCTTGTCGGCCGAGTGCTGTCGGCCGAGCACTGCCACGCGGCAGCCCTGCTGTGCGAAGTATCGCGCTGCGGCCGAGCCGAGTACTCCGCAGGCGCCGGTTATGACGGCCGTGCGGCCGCCGATGTCGAATAAGTTTTTCATCTTTGCCTATGGTTGTATGTTAAGGCCTTTTGCCGGTGCCCTATTTTTCGAGTATCGACTCCTTTTTCGGAGTCTGGTGCGACTTCTCCTCGTTCTGGCGGCTGACGCTCAGTATCATTCCCAGGGCTATGGCTGTGAAGAACATCGACGAGCCTCCGTGCGAAATCAGCGGCAGGTTCTGACCCGTCTCGGGCAGCAGGTTGACCGTGACGGCTATGTGCAGCAGCGCCTGACACGTTATCAGCAGCGCCAACCCCAGCACCAGAAGCCCCGGGAACGCCGTTCCGCACTGCTTGAAGACCTCCATCGCGCGGAAGAATATCCACAGATAGAGCATCATCAGTATCACGCCAGTAATCAGGCCGTACTCCTCGATGAAGAAGGCATAGGCATAGTCGCTCTCGGGGTGCGTTATCTCCACGCGCATCACGCTGCGGCCGGCGCCCTCGCCTAACAGGCCTCCGTTGTGTATGGCTATCATCGAGCGTTCGGTGTCTGTCAGTTTGTCGACATCCTTGGGGTTTTGGCTGTCGAAGCTGTGCGTCCACGAGTCGAGCCACGTGCCGAACCGGCCCGAGGCCGTCGAGCTGCGACCGATATTGAACGACATGGCCAGCAGCACGGCCACCATTGCGGCCGTTATGAGCCTTACTAACTCGCGGATGTTCACGCGCCCGATGAGCATCATGACCAGCGAAGCGGCGAACACTATGAGCGTCGACGAGAAGTGCGCCGGGAAGATTACCGCGCACGAGCAAATCACGGGCCCCAGAATGGGGTATGTGGCCTCCCGCAGAATGCGCTTCTGTGCCGGCTGGCTCCATTTTCGCGGGTCGAACGACGGCAGCAGCTTCATGCCGGCGATTTTGTCCTGTCTGGTGGCCAGCTGTCGCGCCAGCATTATCACCGTGGCCACCTTGAGCGCTTCTGACGGCTGCAGCCTGAATCCCATTATCGGAATCCAGCGCGCTGCGCCGTTTGCCGACATTCCTATGAAGTATGTGGCTATGGTCAGCAGCAGCGATGCGAAGTAGAACAGGCGGGCATAGCGCATGTAGAAGCGGCAGTTTATGCGGTGCGTGACCAGCAGCAGCGCCGCGCCTATGGCCAGCATGAAAATCTGCTTGTTGAAGTAGTTGGTGCTGCTGCGGTAGGCATCGTAGGTCATCTTGGCCGTCGAGGAGTATACCACCAAAAGCGACACCGTTGCCAGCACCGCTATTATTATCCACAACAGCTTGTCGCCCGCGAATATTCCCGCCGCGCCGCGCTTGTTATCCGTTTGGTCCATCGTCGTTTTGCTGCTGCGCGAGCCACTGCTTGAACATCTGGCCGCGGTGTTCGTAGTTCTTGAAAAGGTCGAAGCTTGCACATGCCGGCGACAGCAGCACCGCATCGCCGCTCCTTGCCGCCGCGCGCGCAGCCTTCATGGCCTGGTCGAGCGACGAGGTGTCGACAACGGCGGGCACTACACCCGTGAAACTCTCGACCAGCTTGCGGTTGTCCACGCCCATGCAGACGAGCGTGTGCACCTTTGCCGCCGCCAGCTCCTTCAGGGGCTGGTAGTCGTTGCCCTTGTCCGTTCCGCCGGCAATCCACACTGTTGGGCGCGTCATGCTCTGCAGGGCATATTTGACCGAGTCGACATTGGTGGCCTTCGAGTCGTTTATCCACACCACGCCGTCGATTTCGCACACCGGCTCGAGTCGGTGCTCGACAGGTGCGAAGCGGTATATCGACTCTCGAATGGAGTGTTCGTCTATGCCGGCTGCCAGCGCCGCCAGCGCTGCCGCCATGGCGTTGTAGGTGTTGTGCGGGCCCTTGAGCTGCATCTTCGAGGTGTCGATTTCGACGCTTCGGCCGCCGGCCTTGGCTATGAACACACCGTTTTCGCCCATTCCGGCTCCGGGGGCTCCGTCGGCCTTGGCCAGGGTGAAGGGCAGGCGGCTCATGCCGCCGCTGCAGCGGGCCAGTTCGGCGGCTATGACCTCGTCGTCGGCCGAGTAGACGAACGAACAGCCGGCTCCCTGGTTGCGAGTGATTCGCATCTTCGAGTCGACATAGTTCTGGAAGCAGTGGTCGTAGCGGTCCAGATGGTCGGGCGTGATGTTCATCAGCACGGCCACATCGGCCCTGAAGTCGTACATGCCGTCCAGCTGGAACGAACTTATCTCCAGCACATACATGTCATAACCTCCCCGGGCCGCCGACAGTGCGAAACTCTCGCCTATGTTGCCTCCCAGGGCCACGTTCACCCCGGCATCGCGCATGATGGCGTATATGAGCGACGTGGTGGTGGTCTTGCCGTTCGAACCAGTTATGCACACCGTTTTGGCGCCGTCTATATAGCGGCCCGCGAACTCTATCTCCGAGATTACGGGTATTCCCTTCTCGCGTATGAGCTGCACCATTGGCGCCGTGTCGGGTATTCCGGGCGACTTTACCACCTCCGAGGCGTCGAGTATCAGCTCCGGGGTGTGGCCGCCCTCTTCGTAGGGTATGTCGTGGCTCTCGAGCATCTGGCGGTATTTGTCGGCTATGCGTCCCGCATCCGACAGGAAAACCTCGAAACCCTTCTGGGCTGCCAGTATGGCTGAGCCGCAGCCGCTTATCGCGCCGCCGAGCACGGCTATCTTCTTTTTCTGCATAGTCTATCGAATCTTGAGCGTCACGAGCGTCAGGGCTGCCAGCAGCAGCGAGGCGATCCAGAAGCGGACCACGATCTTGTTCTCGTGCATGTTCTTTTTCTGGTAGTGGTGGTGTATGGGGGACATGAGGAACAGCCGCCTCTCCTCGCCGCAGTATTTGCGCGTGTAGCGGCGGTAGCTCAGCTGGAGCATCACCGACAGGTTCTCCACGAGGAATACGCCGCACAGCAGCGGCAGCATGAGCTCCTTGCGGATGCAGAGCGCGAAGACGGCTATTATGCCGCCAATCGACAGCGAGCCCGTGTCGCCCATGAACACCTGCGCCGGGAAGGCGTTGTACCACAGGAAACCTATGAGCGCTCCGGCGAATGCCGCGGCGAAAACCACCAGCTCGCCGCTGTCGGGTATGTACATTATGTTGAGGTAGTCGGCATAGACCACGTGTCCCGACAGATAGGCCAGCACGCCCAACACCACCACTATCGGGGCCGATACGCCGGTTGCCAGGCCGTCCAGGCCGTCCGTAAGGTTTGCGCCGTTCGACACGGCCGTCACCACGAAAATCGCCACCAGAATATAGAGCAGCCATGCCGCGGTTTCGTTGCCGCCGGTCAGCCACGCATAGTCGAACTCGTTGCCCTTGAAGAATGGTATGGTGGTCTTGGTGGTCTTCTGGTCCTTGGAGCCGAGCACTATGCGTTGCACGCCGTGGTCTATTTGGTTGCCCTCGGCGTCGACATATATTGTTTCGACCTTGGTCACGGTGCGCTCGCGCACGGTTATATCCTGCGACAGCCACATGGTCGTGCCGACGATTATTCCCAGTCCGACCTGACCTACAATCTTGAATTTGCCCTTCAGACCCTCCTTGTTGTGGCGTGAGACCTTGATGTAGTCGTCCAGTCCGCCGATGAATCCCAGCCACACGGTCGAGACCAGCATCAGCTGTATGTAGATGTTGTCGAGGCGTCCGAACAGCAGCGTGGGAACCAGTATGGCCAGCAGGATTATTATGCCGCCCATGGTGGGTGTTCCCTTCTTCTGCATCTGGCCGGCAAGGCCCAGGTCACGTATATCCTCGTCTATCTGTTGGCGGCGCAGGAAGTCGATTATGCGGCGGCCGAATATTGTTCCCACCAGCAGCGCGATGATTATTGCCGCTGCGGCGCGGAACGATATGTAGCGGAACACACCCGTTCCGGGTATGTTGTATGCTTTGTCGAGATATTCGAAAAGATGGTAAAACATGGTTTTGTTCGGGTTATAAGTCTCTGTTTGCGGCTTTGGCGCGGTCGGCGAATGCTGCGGCTATATGCTCGCGGTCGTCGAAGTGGCGTTTCTCGGTGCCGATTATCTGATATGTCTCGTGACCTTTGCCGGCCACGAGCACTATGTCGCCCGGGCGTGCGGTCATCACGGCGGCGCGGATGGCTTCGGCGCGGTCGGTAATCTTCATGTAGGGCGTTCCGGGCTTGAGTCCGGCTATCATCTCGGCGAGAATCTCGCCCGGCTCTTCGCTGCGCGGGTTGTCCGAGGTGAACACTGCCGTGGACGAGTATTCGGCGGCTATGCGGGCCATTTCGGGACGTTTCGTGCGGTCGCGGTCGCCGCCGCAGCCGCATACGGTTATGAGACTCTGCCCGGGACGCCTTATCTCGTCGATTGTCCGCAGCACGTTCAGCAGCGCGTCGGGCGTGTGGGCATAGTCTACCACGGCCGTCACGGCGTCTGCGGAGCGCATGTGCTCGAAGCGGCCCGACACGGAGTGCAGCGTGCTGAGCAGCCGCAGCACCTCGCCGCGCTCGAGTCCGAGCAGCTGCGCCGCGGAGCTCACGGCCAGCAGGTTGGCGGCATTGAAGCGGCCGATGAAGTCGACCCACACCTCGTCGCTGCCGAAACGCAGCATCATGCCGTCGAAGTGCATCTCCACGACCTTGCAGCGGAAGTCGGCCGCCGAGCGCAGCGACATGGTGCTGATGCGCGCGCGCGTATTCTGCACCATCACCAGCCCGTTGCGGTCGTCGGCATTCACGAGCGCGAAGGCCTCGGCGGGCAGCTCGTCGAAGAATCGCTTCTTGGCGCGGATATACTCGGCGAAGGTCTTGTGATAGTCGAGGTGGTCGTGGGTTATGTTGGTGAATATTCCGCCGGCGAATTTCAGGCCCGCGATGCGGCGCTGCACCACAGCGTGCGACGAGACCTCCATGAAGCAGCAGCGGCAGCCGCTGTCGACCATCTGGCGCAGCATGGCGTTCAGTCTTATGGGGTCGGGCGTGGTGTGTGTCGATTCTATGCTGCGGCCGGCTATGCGGTAGACGACCGTCGATATCAATCCCGACTCTATGCCCGCCGCGCGGAACAGGTCGTAGAGAAGCGTGGCCGTGGTGGTCTTGCCGTTGGTTCCGGTTATACCCACCAACTGCAGACTGCGGCTCGGGTGGCCGTAGAAGGCCGACGATATCAATCCGAGCGCCTCGCGCGTGTCGTCCACCCTCACCCACACGGCTGCCGGGTCGGGATTCTCGGGCATGCGGCGGCATATGACAGCTGCGGCGCCCGCCTTGACGGCCGCTGCGGCGAAGTCGTGGCCGTCGCTCTTCTCGCCCTCGACGGCAAAGAAGCAGCTGCCCGGTGCGACGGTGCGCGAGTCGAATGTCAGCGATGCGATTTCGGGGTCGCCTCCGCCCCGAACCTCGTCAGGCTGCAAATCGCTCAAAAGCTCCGAAAGTTTCATTTTTACAGTTATCGTTTATTTCAGTACAATCTCTATTTTCTGCCCCTCGCGACACTCCGAGTCCGGTACGAGGCTCTGCGAGACCACGGCTCCGCGTCCGCGGAACGACACCTTCAGTCCGGCGCTCTCGAGCATGAACATCGCCTCCTTGAGACCCGTGCCGCGCACGTCGGGCACGCGTCCGAACTCGGTCTGCAGGGGGGTTATGCGCGCTGCCGAGGCCGAGTCGACCTCCACGCGTCCCCAGCCGCGGCGGCTGTCGCTGCTCACGCCGGCCGAGAGGCTGCCTGCCACGCGCCGTATCTGACTTATGTCGCCACCCTTGAGCGACGTGGGGTAGTGCGGGCTGCCGTCGCCGCTCACGGCTCCGTGCAGCGAGTAGTCGCGGTTGTAGATGTAGTCGGCTATGCGTTTCTGCACCGGGCCGGCCAGACCTGCTCCGTAGACGGTCGTGCCGTATCCGCGGCGGGTGTATACGGCCGTCATGATCGTATAGCGGGGTTTGTCGGCCGGCAGATATGTGACCATCGAACCCAGTCGGTAGCCGTCGCCGTATCCGTGGCCGCCCTGCGCCACCATGGCCGTTCCGGTCTTTGCCGCGGCGCGGTAGCGGGTCGTGTCTCTGAAGTACTCTTTGGCCGTACCCGAGCGCGTCACCTCCTCCAGACACTCGCGCACGGCCCGCAGCGTCGCGGGCGAGCATATGCGGTCCACGAGCACCTTGGTCTGGTAGCGCTCGACGACATCGTCGCCGCGCCTGAGCTCGCGAATCAGCCTCGGAGCCACCATTCGGCCGTCATTGGCCACGGCATTGTAGAGCGTTATTGTCTGTATGGGCGCCAGCTCGATTCCGTATCCGTAGCCCATGTTCGGCAGGGTGGTGTGGCGGTACCATATCTTCGAGCCGGGCACGGGGAACGTCGGCTCCATCTCGCCGAAAGCCTCCAGACCCATCGGCCTGTCGAGATGCAGCGAGGAGAGGAAGTCGGTGTAACGCTTTGGGTCGTCCTTGTACTCTTCGTATATGGCTTTGGCGTAGAATACGTTGAGCGACTGCGCCGTGGCGGTTTTGAGGTCCACTTCCGAAAATCCCGAGTGCGAGTCCTGCACCATGGCGTTTCCGACCTTGACCTTGCGGCCGTTGCCCGAGTCGTAAGTCAGTGTGAGATCCTTGTGGGCATCCTCTATCAGGGCCAGCAGTGCCGCCAGCTTGAATGTCGAGCCGGGCTCCATGCGACCCGACAGCGCATAGTTTCGGTTCTCGGTGTATGAGCCGTCTGCCGAGCGGCCGAGGTTGACCATGGCCAGAATGTCGCCCGTTCGGGTCTCCATGATTATTGTCGTGCCCCATATTGCGTTCTGCTTCTCGAGCTGGCTGCGCAGGGCCTTGTCGGCCACATCCTGCAGCTCGAGGTCTATGGTTGTCACCACATCCAGTCCGTCCACCGGGGCTATGTCGTTTCCGCCGGGCACGCGTCCGTAGAATCCGCGGGCTATTCGCTGCCTTTCGGCCTGGCCGTTGGTTCCGGCCAGCGCCTGGCGGCACACCTCCTCGATTCCGTAGTGGCCGCGGTCGTCGGAGCGTCCTATGGTTCTGCGGGCCAGTTCGCCCTGCGGATATATGCGGCGGTCGGTCTTTTCGAGGCGGAATGTCATGCCCATGTTGTAGTTGAATATGGGATATGTCGACAGCTCCTTCCACTCGTTGTAGTCTATCTCCCGCGGCAGCACGGGCACGAGTGTCGAGTCGCGCAGCGTGTCGTATATTCGTCGCACTATCTTCTCGCGGTCGAGCATGCGGTCTATGAAGCGGGCGAAGCGGCTCTCGGAGCGCATGACGGCCGTGTCGCGGGGGTTGATGACGCGATAGTGCTCGTTGTGGCGGCGGGTGAAGAATTCGCGGTACTGTGCGGCGCTGCGGTCGCCGAAGTATGCCGACAGCAGCTTTGAGAGCGAGTCGACATTGTCCGAATATGTCTTCAGCGAGTCGAATCCCCGGCTTCCGAAGTCCATCTCCACGCGGTAGCGGAACATCGACGAGGCCAGCGGCTCGCCGTCGCGCGAGAGTATGCTGCCGCGCATGGCTGGCACCTCCCATTTCTGGATTATTCGGTCGCGCAGGCGCTCGGCGTTTACGGCTATCTCCTCGCTGAAGAACATCACGTAGACTATGCGGCCCGTGAACACGAGCCCCGCGATGAAGAAGAATAGATAGAGCCACTTGACTCTGACGAGTATCTCCTCCTTTATTTTCGGGCGTTCCTCTTCCATCTGCAGCGGTTTTACTCCATTATTTCCGACGAAGCCGGAGGGTCGCACAGACCCAGTCCGCGTTTTTCAATCATCCCGACAATGGCCGAGTGGGTGGTTCGGGCATATCTCATCTCCTGCAGGCGAATCGACTTTTCGCGCAGCAGCTGCGTGCGGTTCTCCACCTGCGAGAACTTTTTGTCCAGTCGCAGCGCGTTGAAAATCGATGCTATCGACAGCAGGAACATCACCGCTATGCATATTGCGTAGCGGTAGTACTGCGACACGCCGCTGCGCACCAGTATCACTCCCGAGACAATCAGCCACAGCCAGTTCGACCGCTTGCGGCGTTCGCGCAGACGCTCCTGGGCCTGCTCGCGCATCTGCTCGCGTTCGGCCTCGTCGTCGCGCTGGTAGTCTTCGTCGGCCTGGCCCGAGTTTATGCGCCGCACCTCGCGGCGAATCTTGCGGGCGAGCTCCTCGTCGGCCTGCTCGCGTTCGCGCTCCTGGTCGAGGAAGGGGTTCAGATCGGTATCCTGTTCCATAGTCGGGTAAGCCGGTTTCATAGTTTTACTGCCGCGCGCAGCTTTGCCGAGCGCGAGCGTGGGTTGAGCTCCAGCTCTGCCGGCCGGGGCACCGCAGCGCGGCGCGTGAGCACCTCGAAAGGTGTCTGCCTGCGGCCGTAGAAGTCGGTCGGAGGCACTCCGTCGAAGCGGCCGCTGCGCATGAAGTTCTTGACCAGACGGTCCTCGAGCGAGTGGTACGATATGACCACCAGCCTGCCGCCGGGCCTGAGCACGCGCAGGCTCTGCTCGAGAGCCATCTTCAGCGCCTCGACCTCGCCGTTGACCTCGATTCTGAAGGCCTGAAAGAGCTTGGTCAGAAATTTCGACTCATCCTTGCGCGGGGTGCAGGGCCTGACGGCCTCCACCAGTTCGGCCGTGGTCAGGATGCTTTTCGCCGCGCGGGCACGGGTTATGCACGCCGCTATTTTCCACGGGGTCTCCAGCTCGCCGTACTCGCCCATGATGCGCGTCAGCTCCTGCTCGTCGGCCTGGTTGACAATGTCAGCGGCCGTGCGTCCTCCGCGGCGGTTCATGCGCATGTCCAGGGGCGCCGAGCCGCGGAACGAGAATCCCCGCTCGGGAGTGTCGAAGTGGTGCGACGAGACCCCGAGGTCGGCCAGCACGGCATCGACCTGCGTTACACCTCTTGCGCGCAGAGCCGCACGCATGAAGCGGAAGTCGCTCTCGACATAGTTGAAGCGGCTGTCGCAGGGTATGTTTGCGGCCGTGTCGGCATCGCGGTCGAAGGCGTAAAGACGTCCCTGGTCCCCGAGTTGCGAGAGTATGCGCCGCGAGTGCCCGCCGCCGCCGAATGTCAGGTCGACGCAGGTGTCGCCGGGGGCTATCTTCATGAGCTCCACCGACTCTTCGAGCAGTACTGGTATGTGGTATTCGGACATCGCGGTTGGCAAAGATGATATTCGGCTGTAAAGTTAGGCAATTTTAACGAATAATTTCTGTATATTTGCGTGAATTATTTGCCCCTGAATGCCTGAGATCGACATATCCGAAGTGCTGCGGCGCAAGATGCCGCGCGGCTCGCGTCTGGTGCCGCGTTTTGTCGTGCGCGCCATCGAGCGGCTGGTTCACGCCGACGAAATCAACGCTGCGCTCGACGAGTTCGGCGACCTTGCCCCGTGCGACTTCATCCGTGAGTCCTTTGCCCGCCTGAACATCAGCTACCGGGCCGAGGGCCTCGATGCCGTCGACCTGTCGTCTCGGCCGCTGTTCGTCTCCAACCACCCCTTCGGCGGCATGGACGGTATGATGCTTGCCGAGCTCATCTGCGGCCGTTTCGGCGACGTCAGGGTAGTGGTCAACGACCTGCTGGACCATATCAGGCCCCTGCGGCCGCTGTGGCTGCCGGTCAACAAGCATGGCCGCCAGAATCCCGAGTATGCGCAGCGCATGCACGAAGCCATGGCCGGCGATCTGCCCGTGCTGACATTCCCTGCGGGTCTCTGCTCGCGCCGCCGCGACGGCGTGGTTGCCGACCCCGTGTGGCGGAAGTCGTTCATCAAGCATGCGGCGGCCTATGGCCGACAGATTGTTCCGGTCTATGTCGAGGGGGCTCTTTCGGACCGCTTCTACCGCCTTTCGCGCCTGCGCGAGATGGTCGGCATGAAGTTCAATGCCGAGATGATACTTCTGCCCGACGAGATGTTCCGTCAGGCGGGCAGCAGTTTTACGATACGCTTCGGCCGGCCCGTGGCCGAGTCCGATTTTGCGGGCTGCGCCACGGCCGCCGACAAGGCTTTGGCCGTGCGCGGGCTCTGCTATGCGCTTGCCGGCGGCGGAAAATAGGTATAAATACCGTTGCCCGCCGGCCTATTGTTTTTTAACTTTGCGAATATGAACGACACCTTTATACCCGAAGAGATTGCCGCTCCCGTCGACCGCGGGAGTCTCCTTGCCGAACTTACCGCCGAGCGCAAGGTGCGCGACACGAAGAAGGCCGGCAACGAGATTTACATATTTTCGGCCGCCGAGTGCCCCTCGCTCATGCAGGAGGTGGGGCGCCTGCGCGAGACTGCTTTCCGCGCTGCCGGCGGCGGCACGGGCCGCGCCGTGGATATCGATGCCGAGGATTTGGCCGAGGGAGGCTACTACCAGCTCATCGTCTGGGACCCTGCCGCCGAGGAGATTGTTGGCGGCTACCGCTTCATCGTCTGCACCTCGGGCGAGCCGCGCCACCTCTCTACCGAGCACTACTTCCGCTTCAGCGACCGCTTCCGCCGCGAGTTCCTGCCCCGCACCATCGAGCTGGGCCGCTCGTTCGTGCAGCCGGCCTACCAGGTGCGCGGCAACCTGAAGAGCATCTATGCGCTGGACAACCTGTGGGACGGCCTTGGAGCCCTTATAGTCCTCAATCCCAAGGTCAAATACCTCTTCGGCAAGGTCACCATGTACACCTCCTACAAGCAGATTGCCCGCAATGCCCTCATCTGGTTCCTGCGCCGCTATTTCAGCGACCGCGACAATCTGGTCACGGGCATCAACCCCATCGAGCTCGATTTGGACGATCCCTACTACGACGAGCTCTTCTCGGGCGACAGCTACGAGGAAAACTACCGCATCCTGGTGCGCAAGATACGCGAGTACAACGAGAACATTCCCCCGCTGATAAACTCCTACATGAATCTGTCGCCCACCATGCGCGTCTTCGACACCGTCTCCAACCCCGACTTCGGAGGAGTCGAGGAGACGGGCATACTGTTGACCATATCGGACATCTACCCCGAGAAGAAGCTGCGCTACATCCGCTGGGAGGGGTGGCGCCGCAACCTGCGCAAGCGCCGCGAGGAGTTCGGCGAGCGTCTGCGCGCCCACCTTTCGCGCATCGTGACCAAACGCGCCTCGCGCCGCAAAAAGAGCGACCTCTGAGCCTTTCGGCCTGTAAAACGAACAGGAGTCGCGGGACAATGCCCGCGACTCCTGTTTTCTGTCGTCCGTACAGGTTAATCCTTCTCGACGGTTATCGTACCCGTTATCTTGAATGTCGGGCCGTCCTTGATAATCAGCTCGGCATTCTCAGGTGCGGTGAACTGGGTCGTCTGCTCGAGTGCGGGCGATATCTTTCCGGTGTTTGCCATTATGGTCGACAGCACCTGCATGCTGTCTTCGTCCGAACGAGTCAGCATGATGCTCATAGGCATCGTGTAGGTGTCGTTGCTCCACTCCGAGAAGTTGAGCGAGAAGTCGTGCATGAATTCCGGGCTGGTGGTCGACGAGCCGCCGAAATATTTATTCACCTCCTCGTCGGTGTAGGGGAGCTTGCGGGTCTCATCCTTGATTTTGTCCGATACGACCACATAGAAGAGCGGCGTAGCCACGCTCGACTGCTTTATGGTGCGTGTCAGGTCTATGGTCTTTGACGGCAGGCCGTCAAAGGTGAAATTGCTTACGCTCAGCTCTATGGTTCCGTTGCCTATCATGTGTGCGGGGCGTGCCGAGCAGGTCAGCGACTGGAGCGATTCGGTGCCCTCGCTGTACTTGTATCCCAGCAGCGAGAATCCGGTCTTCCACTTGCCGCCGTCGCGCACGGGCGTGGTGCTGCGAACTGTCAGCTCGCCGTTTATGCCCGAATCGTCTTTCTTGACTGCAACCCACTCGTTCGATGACGAGAACATGGCCTTGACCACCGATTCGGGCATGTCGTCTATGCCCGTGCCCGTCACTTCGCCGGGCTCGGTGATGTAGGGCGAGTAGTCGCCCACGAGGCGGCCCGTTGCAGCCTCCCACTTGCCGTACTGCCATACCACGGTGTGCGTACCCTCTACGGTGTACTTGGTGTCGCAGGCGAGAACCGTCGCGCCGAACTGGGGTTTGAGCGTCACGGTCACGTTGCCCGAGATGAGGTCTATGCGGTACTTGTCCGAGAGCTTCTTGCCTATGATCGAGCGGTCCGAGCTGGAGCTCATGGTGAACGTCACGGGCTTGGAACGGTCGCTGTTGGGTGCTGCGGGCACGGTTGTGATGTTCGAGAGCTCGTTGACGAATGCGCCGGCCACACCCGTCTTGGTCCACTCGATATCCACCTCCCACTCGAAGCGCTCCTTGGCGTCGTCGAGCGACATTATCTCCTCGCCGTTGTCGTATACCACCTCGTAATCGGTTCCGAAGAGCGTTCCGGTTGTCGCGTCGTCATATTTGACGATGTTCACCAGTTCGTCGTCGTATACTCTCTCGTATCCCGAAGCGGTGTTGCGGGCTAAGTAGAAGCGGCCGAATATGTTGCGTCCGTCTTTTATTACGGTGGTGTATGGCGAGGTGAACTCGGTCTTCACTCCGCTGGCCGATTCGGACTTCACGCAGAGCGCCACGGCCAGGTTCTGGAATGTGAAGTCATGCTCGTTGTTGACCGTGATGAGTATCTCGCCGGGGCCGTTGCCCTCCTCGACTTTGACCACGTGGAACTCGTCCATCGACGGCTGCTCGGCGCGCGTCACATGCTCCTGCCAGAACGAGAATGCCGTGACGGGCAGCTTGACGAGCTGAGCGCTCAGCTCGGCCGGCGATACGCGGTACTCGATTTTCTTGGTCGATGCCACCTCTATCCGGTTCTCATCGTCGTCGTTGGCGGCTATGTATGTCGAACCGATGTGTATCATTCCGTCCGATGTCTTGGGCACGTATACCAGCGACTGTATGCGGCCTATGATGTCGGCCATCTGCTCCTCGAGGCTGCCCACGCGTCCAGCCAGGTCGTCGACTATGCTCTTGAGCTGGTCTACCTCGCTTGCGAAGTCGCCCAGGAGCGACTTTACGGTCTGCTCTATTGCCGCCGATATCTTTCCGCCCTCGGCCAGTGCGGCGTCTATTACGCCGTTCACGCCGTTATTGAACTGGAGACACTCGGCCGAGAATTTCGAGTATACATCCTCCATCGACACGGCCTTGGCCTCGAGGTCGGCCAGCCTGAGCTGCAGCTGTGTCAAATCGCCTATCGAGCTGTCGTTGCCGGTATCGGGGTCGAGTGCCTCGATGAGTGCCGCCAGCTCGCGAATCTGCGCCTCGATGCTGCTCTTGTCGGTTTCGTACTTCTCCTCGAAAGTCTTGAACTCCTGATAGAAAGATTCGTATACCGACTTGAGGACATAATTTCCGAGCGACGATGTGAGCGACTCTACAGCCGAATCTATGTAGCTCTTGATATTCTCGCCCTCGCCGAATCCTGCACACAGCACCTCGAGCTTTGCCAGCAGAGCCAGATTCTCCTGTATGGCGTCGTTTGTCTGCTGCACGAACCGGTCGTATTCCGACTTGTCGACCTTGCCGTTCACGGCGTTCTGCATCGACTCTATCTGTGTGCTCATACCCGTGATGCTTGCCGTCAGGGCTCCTGTGGCATCCTCGGTGGTCGATATTCGCTGCTCGATAGCCGCGAGCTTCTGCTCGAGCTGAGCTATCTGCTGATTCTGCGATGATTTGGCATCCTCGAGCTCCTTTTCGATTTCTGCCTTTTCGCGCTCCAGGGCCGCCTTTTCGTTCTCGAGGGCCGACTTGGTCTGCTCGAGCGACGAGACGGTCTTTTCGAGCTGTGCTATCTGCTCCCTGAGCGAGGCCAGTTCCTGGCTGTTGTCGACGCCGCCGCCCGAAGCTCCGTCGTCCTTGGTGCATCCAGCAATCGCGAGCGCTGCTGCAGCTGCGAAGATGCAAAATGCGGAAAAGAAATTCTTCATAGCTACTTAAAGTTTAATTAACAATCGTTTTCGTTTCCAGTGTCGGGTAGGGGGCGGAGTTCTGTTTGCTGCACGGAGTTGCGTTCAGGCGCTGAATGCCATGCTGCAATGCAAATATAATATCATTCGGCCAATTTTCCAAGGTTGCCGGCCACTTTTCCGGCCGCGCCGACCCCCCCCCGACATTTTGGTGATTATCAATATGTTAGGCGCGTAAAAAACTTTTCACCTCTTTTCGGCCGGGTCGGCACTTGGGGCATACGTAATTAATCGCGCGTCGCGCGCACGCGCACGACCTCTACTTTTATGCCTCACCAAAACGAACCGGGCGACCCCATGTTGGAGTCGCCCGGATAGCCTGAGGCCTCTCGGCCGATTAAGCGTACTTGAAAGTGGCTTCGTCGGATACGGTCAGCTTCTTGCGACCCTTTGCGCGGCGTGCCGCCAGCACCTTGCGTCCGTTCGGAGTCGACATTCTCTGACGGAAGCCGTGCTTGTTGATTCTCTTCCGGCGCGAAGGCTGGAACGTTCTTTTCATTGCCATAGCTTTATCGTTTTTTTATTGTTTTGCGCATAGTGCGGAGTGCAAAGGTAGAATCTTTTTTATTAATTGCAAAAAATTAGCTGCGTTTTATTTTTCCGACACCTCTTCTGTCGGCTCGGCAATCGGCTCCGCGGGGGCCTTGGAGGGGGTGTGCGGAAGCAAATGGATGAAAAATTTTTGCAGTTGTCCGAATTATTCGTAACTTTGCGAGCTATCTGCGTGCGGAAATGGAGAACGGAACGCAATACCGTGTGGCCTGCAAAGGTCTCGGAGAGGGTGAGCACACCTTCCGGTTCGGTGTAGACAGGGCTCTGTTCGAAGCTTTCGGCAACGGCGAGATTCACGACTGCGACTGCATCGCCGACGTTACGCTCAGCAAATCGGGCCACCTGCTCATGTTCGGTGTGTCGATTGCCGGGTGGGTGGAAGTCGAGTGCGACCGCTGCCTGGGCGAGTGCCGGCTTCCGGTGAACTTCTCGGGTTCGATTGCAGCCAGAGTCTCGGGCGAGGATGCAGGCTACGACGGCGAGACGATTCACATCCTCTCGGCCGACGACGATGTCGACCTTGGGCAGTACATCTACGAGAGCGTGCTGCTGTCGCTTCCCTACCGGCGGGTTCATGCCGATGGCGACTGCGACCCCGCAATGCTGGCCCGTTTTTCGGTTGCCACGGCCGAGGAGTTCGACCGCATGGAGGCTGAAGCCGAGCGCCGCGCGGCCCACGGGCTCGAGGCGGGCGACATGGCCAAGCTGGCGGCGCTCAAGGCAGGCATGGAGTCGCAGGAGTAGCGCGCAGGGCGATTTTTTTGAAACGTTAAACTTAAAAGATATTGTAAAATGGCACATCCTAAACACAAAATCTCGTCGACACGACGTGATAAGAGAAGAACTCACTACAAGGCCGAGGTTCCTACCGTAGTAACGTGTTCCAACTGCGGAGCAGCTGTTCTCTACCACAGGGTTTGTCCCGAGTGCGGTTTCTATCGCGGCAAGCAGGCTGTCGAGAAGAAGGCCGAGTAAACCGATACCGACGAGGCGTTTCTTTGTTAGGAAAGGCGCCTCGCCTTGTTTTTGAATACTAACCGGAAGAATCTTTATGTTGAAGATAGGTATAGACGCCATGGGCGGCGACTATGCTCCCGAGGCTGCTGTCAAGGGCGCCGTAGCTGCGGCGCGCCGCATCGAGCCGGGGAGCAGAATAGTCCTCTTCGGCGACGAGAATCGCATACGCGAGATTCTTGCAGCAGAGGGTTGTCCCGCCGAAACATTCGATATTGTAGCCACGAGCGAGGTCATCGAGATGGGAGACCATCCGGCCGTGGCATTCCGCCAGAAGGCCGACTCGAGCATCACGGTAGGCTTCTCGCATCTTGCCGCCGGACTCATCGACGGCTTTGCGGGTGCCGGAAGCACCGGAGCCATGATGGTCGGTTCGATGTATGCCGTTAAACCGGTCGAGGGAGTCATCCGTCCGACCATATCGTCGCTTGTTCCGACGGCCGGCGGCGGTCAGGCGCTTCTTCTGGATGTGGGCCTTAATGTCGACTGCAAGCCCGAGGTGCTGTGCCAGTACGGACTCATCGGTTCGATCTACGCACAGAGCGTGCTGGGCATCGACAATCCGCGCGTTGCGGTGCTCAACATCGGCGAGGAGGAGGCCAAGGGCAATGCCCAGGCCAAGGCTACGCACGACATGATGAAGGAGTATGCCGCTCAGACGGGCTTCACCTTCGTTGGCAATGTCGAGGGTTCGTACATCTTCACCGGCAAGATTGCCGACGTGATTGTCTGCGACGGCTTCGTGGGCAACACGGCTCTGAAGCTGGCCGAAGGTCTCTACCGCATCAACAAGGCCATGGGCGGCGGCAACCCGTTCTGGGATGCCATGAACTACGAGAATATCGGCGGCACACCCGTTCTGGGCGTCAATGCACCGGTCATCATCGGTCACGGATGCTCCACGCCGCGTGCCATCGAGAACATGATTTTATCCACCGAGCGCACCATCAAGGCCGACCTTGCGGCCAAGTTCCGTTCGGCTTTCAAAACCAACGAGTGAAACAATGGGAAAAGTTAGAGCTGCCATAACGGGCGTGGGTGCCTACCTGCCCGACTATATTCTGACTAACGAAGAGCTTAGCCGCATGGTCGACACCTCCGACGAGTGGATTATGTCGCACATGGGCATCAAGACGCGCCATATCCTCAAGGGCGAGGGCCTCGGCACCTCGTATATGGGCGCTCGGGCCGTCAAGAACCTGCTGGAGAAGACCGGCACCGACCCCATGGATATCGAGATAGTCATCTGCGCGACCATCTCGCCCGACATGTTCTTCCCCTCCACGGGCAATCTGATTGCCGACCAGGCCGGCTGCAAGAACGCCTTCGCCTATGACGTGTCGGCAGCCTGCAGCGGATTCCTGTTCGCCTTGACCACGGCCTCGAAGTTCATCGAGACCGGCTACAAGAAGGTCGTCGTCGTTGGCGCCGACAAGATGTCGTCCATTGTCGACTACACCGACCGCCGCACCTGCCCGATTTTCGGCGACGGCGCGGCAGCCGTGCTTCTCGAGCCCAGCGATGACGGCTGCGGCATCATCGACCACATACTTCACTCCGACGGCTCGGGCGCTCCGCACCTCTACATGAAGGCAGGCGGTTCGCGCTATCCCGCCTCGGCCGAGACTCTGGCCAACAACTGGCACACCATCACCCAGGACGGACAGTCGGTCTTCAAGGCAGCCGTCTCCAACATGTCGCAGGTCTCTGTCGAGATGATGAAGCGCCACAATCTGTCGGCCGACGATGTCCGCTATCTGGTTCCCCACCAGGCCAACCTGCGCATCATCGACGCCACGGCCCGCTTCATGGGACTCACGAGCGACAAGTGCATGATAAATATCCAGAAAAACGGCAATACCACCGCCGCAACCATACCTCTCTGCCTCTACGACTACGAGAAGGAGCTCCGCAAGGGCGACAACCTCATTCTCGCAGCCTTCGGCGGCGGATATACGTGGGGTTCGATCTACGTCAAGTGGGCCTACGACGGCAAGGAGTAATCCCGTTGGCAATGTACCGCTGGCGCCCTGCATTTGCAGGGCGCTTTTTTTCGTTTCGCGCCGCCGCTCCGCGGTTTGTATGTTTCGGCCAAAAAGGCTATCTTTGACTTTCGCAAAATGCAAGTGCCGATGACAGTAGAAGATGCAGCTCTCACCTTCGTCCGGGGCCTCGGCGCCCGTGGCACAGTCCGCCTCATGGAGGTGTTCGGCTCGGCCCGCGCCGTCTATGAGGCCGGAGCCGACAGACTGGTCGCCGAAGCCGAGCTGAATGCCGGCATCGCGCGCCGCATCTCTTCGCGCGAGGGTTTCGCCGAGGCCGAACGCGAGCTGCGCCGCTGCGAGCGCGAGGGCATCCGCGTGGTGGCCTCGACCGATTCCGACTATCCGCAGACTATGCTGCGCGGCACGTCGGACTATCCTCACGTGCTCTATGTCATGGGCGATGTCTCCGTTCTCAACTCTGCGCACATGCTCTCGATTGTTGGCACGCGCCGCTGTTCGGTGCGCAGCGAGGCGGTCTGCATGAAGATTGTCGGCGAGCTTGCCGAGCGTGTCGAGGGCCTCTGCATCGTCAGCGGCCTGGCCTTCGGCGTCGACTCCCACGCCCACCGCGCCGCACTCGCTGCCGGAGTCCCTACCGTGGCCTTCGTCCCGTCGGTGCTGCCGGGTGTTGTGCCGCTGCAGCACACGCGTCTTGCCGGCGACATCCTCTCCCGTGGCGGCGCCATCGTCTCCGAGCTCAACTCCTCGGCGCGCCAGAACGGTTCGTTCTACATAGCCCGCAACCGTCTGATCGCTTCGGCCGGCGAGGGCACCCTCGTTGTCGAGTCGCACCTTAAGGGCGGCTCGCTGCGCACGGCCGAGATGGCCGACTCCTATTACCGCACCGTCATGGCCGTTCCGGGCCGTCCCGGCGACCGCGAGTCGGCCGGCACCAACGCCCTCATAAGCCGCAATGCCGCGCGCTTGGTCTGCACGGCCGCCGATGTGGCCGACAGCCTCGACTGGAGCCTCGGCCCGGGCCGCGAAGCCGTTTCGGAGCCGTCAGCCGAATACTCTGCCGAGGAGCGTGCCGTGCTGGGCTGCTTCGCTGCGGGCGAGACTCTCGACCCCGACACCATAGCCGCGAGGTGCGGTGCCGACATAGGCAGCGTGATGTCGGCGCTTATGATGCTCGAACTTGCCGGCGCCGTGCGGACTCTGCCGGGCGGTGCCTGCGAAAAGATTGTACCATGAGAATCATAGATACTCACTCCCACCTCTACGAGCCCGAGTTCGACGACGACCGCGACCTCTGCATCTGCCGTGCTGCCGATGCCGGCGTCGACACCCTGCTCATGCCCGACATCGACTCCGCCAGCCGGCCGCGCATGCTTGCCGCTGCGCGCCGCTATCCGGGCCGGTGCCTGCCCATGGCCGGCCTGCATCCGACTTCGGTCAACGACAATCCGCGCTGGCGCGAGGAACTTGCCGAGGTCGAGCGTCTGCTCGACTCTCCGCCCGGGGGCATCAGGTTCGTGGGTGTGGGCGAGACGGGTCTGGATCTCTACTGGTCGCAGGATTTTCGCGACGAGCAGGTCGAAGCCTTCCGTGCGCAGTGCCGCATGGCTCTTCAGCGCGACCTGCCCGTGGTAATCCACTCGCGCAATGCCGACTCGTTGATGGCCGACATCGTCGGCGAGTTCCGCGGCAGCGGCCTGCGCGGCATATTCCACGCCTTCGCCGGCGACGAGACGCTCTACCGCACCTTGCGCGGCTGCGGCGACTTTCTGTTCGGCATCGGCGGCGTGTCGACCTACAAGAAGGCGGCCATAGCCGCTGCGCTGCCGGCCATGGAACTCGACGACCTGGTTCTGGAGACCGACTGCCCCTACCTGACGCCGGTTCCGTTCCGCGGCCGGCGCAACGAGTCGTCGTATGTGACCTACGTCTGCCGCTGCGTCGCCGAGCTCAAGGGCCTCGACGAGGCTGCTGTGGCTGCCGCCACTACGGCCAACGCGCTGCGCATGTTCGCTCTGACCTGATGGCGTGCGCACCTTATAAAAAAGCCGGACCCGAAGTCCGGCTTTCTCTTTTTACTGTACTTTTTATTTTAAGGTTCCATTCTCCCGCCTGCATTTGCGTGCGGGTAGGGTAGTAGTCGCTTCGTTGCCGAAGCCGAAGTTGGTTGGTTTTTTTGAAGACCGCCCTGCGGTACTGATTCTCATCACTGCCGCATCGCGTTATACAAATATAATGAAAAAAGCGTAAGAAACAAAGCGTTTTTTACGCTTTTTTTTGAGCCTGGATCTTCTACGCGAGCGCTTTCAGCGCCTCGATGAACTCGGGGAAGCGCCGCCACAGATTCTCGGTCTGCAGCCACAGTTCGCGCGCCTGCGCGGCCTTCGACGGACTCTGGCTGCATATATCCTTCATGTAAGCCTCGTCTGCGGGATGTTCCGCTGCGGTGAACTCTCTGCCGCAGTGCCCGAAGTCGCGCATGAAGGCCCTGGCCGCCGCCGCATCGAGTGCGCCCTGCCGGCGCATCGTGGCCCACAGATGTATCAACGCTCCCGCGGCCGTGCGGTCGGGAATGTCTGCGGCAATGTCGTCGAATGCCTCCATTTCGCCCAGAGCCAGGTAGTTCCACGCCAGCGGCTCGACCCACCCGCAGTAACCCTCGGGGTCGAGTTCCGAGAGCATCTCGAGCATTGCCGCCGACATCTCGAAGTCGTCTATGAGAAAGTGGTCTATTGCCGATGCGAATACTATCTCCATGGCCGCGAGCGTGTTGCTGTCGCTTCGCTCCAGCGGCGTCGGCTCATCTTCGGGCAGCGCCGCGGCTATCAAGCGGAATGCCTCGAGGCGGATGTTGCATGCGCGCTCAGTCTGTCCCTGCTGCTCTGCGCGGCGCGACGAGGCGAGTATTCGGCCGAAGTCGCCGCCCGAAATCTCGAATGTCTGGTCGGCCGTGGGTTTAAGAACGATTGCTGACATCTCTTCTGATTTTTACTGTTGCCGCCGCTGCGACCGCTGCCGTCACCGCCGCGCCGAGCAGATATGCCGCCGTGCGGTTCTCCATGCCGAACATGAGCGGCGAGACGAATATGTAGCTCGCGCAGACATATGTCATTATCACGGCCGGCACAGCTGCCGCCATCATACCCCGGCCGCGTCGTGCCAGGTAGTCGGTTATCATCCACAGCGTAACGACGGCCAGCGTCTGGTTCATCCACGCAAAGTAGCTCCACATCGTGCGGAACGGCAGGCAGAATATTATCATGAGTCCTGCGGCGAACAGCGGAAGACATATGTAAATCCTCTTGCGCAGCGAGCGCTGCTCCAGACCGGTGAAGTCGGCCACAATCAGGCGGGCCGAGCGGAAGGCCGTGTCGCCCGATGTTATTGCGCAGGCTATGACTCCGAACAGCACGAATCCGGCCAACCAGCGGCCCAGGGCCTGCTGCGATATGATGTCTATTATTACAGCCGCCGAGCCGTTGTATTGTGCTATAGCCTGGTTCAGGCCCTCGACTCCGCCGCGGAAAGCCATCGCTATGGCGGCCCATATGAGCGCTATGATGCTCTCGGCAATCATTCCGCCGTAGAATACCGTGCGGCTGTCGCTCTCGCTGCGTATGCAGCGGGCCATTATGGGCGACTGTGTTGCGTGGAATCCCGATATTGCGCCGCAGGCTATTGTCGTGAACAGTGTCGGGACTATCGGAAATGCGCGGGCGTCAGCCATGCAGTTCCGCAGCGACGTGAGCTCGGGAATCGAGTATCTGCCGCTGAAGAGCAGCACGACCAGTATGGCTGCGGCCATGAATATGAGTGCGAACCCGAAGATGGGGTATATGCGTCCTATGATTTTGTCCACGGGCAGCAGCGTGGCCGTTATGTAGTATGCCAGTATTGCCGCTATGACCGCCACGTGGCACCACGAGAATCCTCCGAATGCCTCGCCCGACAGGGCCTCGATGTCGAGCCGTCCGGCTATCAGCTCTGCCGGCTGCGAGAGGAATACGGCACCCACGAGTATCATCAGCCCGGCCGAGAATATGCGCATCACGTTCTTCACTCCGCCGCCCAGATATATTCCAGTTATCTCGGGCAGGCTGGCGCCGTCGTGCCGCAGCGATATCACACCCGACAGAAAGTCGTGCATGGCACCCATGAATATTCCTCCCAGCGTAATCCACAGAAAGGCCACGGGTCCGTATGCCGCACCCAGCACAGCGCCGAATATCGGTCCCAGGCCGGCGATGTTGAGCAGCTGAATCATGAATATCCTCCCGCGCGACAGGGGCACGTAGTCCACGCCGTCGTATAGTTTCGAGCATGGCGTTTCGGCCGCGGGGTCTATTCCGGCCAGGCGTTCGAGCCGGCGTCCGTAGGTGAAATATGCGGCCACGAGAGCGGTCAGACAGATCAAAAACGTAATCATTGTGCAGCGTCGAGTTTTGACGCGAATATAACAAGAAAAGAGATATTTTTGCAAAAAATGTTGTGTGAAACGAATTTTTTTATGATATTTGCAGTCCCTAAAGGGATTATGTATCCCCTTAAGCCGAAATAGCTCAGTCGGTAGAGCGTTTCACTCGTAATGAAAAGGTCCCGGGTTCAAGTCCCGGTTTCGGCTCGAACCGCAATCGCAAGGTTGCGGTTTTTTTCGTCCATATTGCATCACTTCGCTCATTGCATCCGCTGCTGCAGCCTCGGTTTTTTCTGATTTTCAAAATTAGGGTCCGAATTTTGCACCGAGCTGTGCGAATCTAAAAATTTTATGATTGCTATGAAAAAATTTTTTGCTATCGCACTCTCGGCCGCATCGCTCTGCCTCTGTCTGAGCGCCTGCGATGACGACGACAACTATTGGCCCGTGCCGCCGGCACTGACCGAGTCGCTCTACAATCTCTATCCCTCGGCCACCGAGGTCAAGTGGTATCGCATGGGCTACTACTCTGTAGCCGAGTTCGAGACCTCCGACAACGGCTCGCAGACCGACCGCCAGGCGTGGTTCGACGGCTCGGGCACGTGGTACATGACCGCCACCGACTCCTCCTATTCACAGATGCCGCAGGCCGTGCAGACAGCCTTCACGCAGAGCCAGTATTCGTCGTGGACCACCGACGATGCCGACATCATCGAGCGCGAGGGGGCCGAGACCCTCTATGCCGTCGAGGCCGTGAGCGGCTCGGGCAAGAGCCAGACCGACGCCATCCTCTTCTTCACGCAGGACGGCTTCCTGGTTCGCACGCTCATCCCCGTTCCCCACAACTACATCTACCAGGACTGCCTGCCGGCGCTGCTTCCCGCCGCCGTATCGGCATATGTCCAGAGCCAGTACCCCTCGGCGCGCATCCTGGCCTCGGCCACGGGCCGTACGGGCACCGAGCTCGAGATTCTCGACAACGGCGTTGTCCGCACCCTTCTCTTCGACAACAGCGGCAGCTGGGTCAGCACCTCGACCCAGGTCGCCGAGACCGATGTTCCGTCGGTCGTGCGCGAGGCTCTGCTGGCCTCGGCCTACGCATCCTATACGGTCGATGATGTCAACTTCCGCCAGACCCAGTCGGGCGACTTCTACCGCTACATCCTCTCGTCCAACGGCCGCCAGGCAGTTGTCGACATCGCCGCCGACGGCAGCACCGTGACTCCCGTCAACTGACGCTGCACACACATATAATAGAAACGGGCCCCTCTCGAGGCCCGTTTTTTTTGTCGCCCTTGCGGCTACCTTATGTCGAAGTCGAGCATCGTGCGACCCTCGAGCGTCGCTGTCAGATTCTCGCCCTCGTGCACTGGTCCCACTCCGGCGGGCGTGCCCGTGAATATCAAATCGCCCGTGCGCAGAGTTATGTAGCGCGACACGGCCGCTATTATGCGGTCTACCGTGAATATCATCATGCCCGTGTCGCCCCGCTGCCGCACCTGTCCGTCTATCGACATTTCGAAGTGCAGCCGCTGCACGTCGCCGCCCAGCTGCTCCAACGGTATGAACTCGGGCGACACGGCCGCCGAGCGGTCGAATGCCTTGGCGCTCTCCCACGGCAGTCCCAGCTCCATTGCGCGGCGCTGCACGTCGCGGGCCGTGAAGTCTATTCCCAGCCCCACCTCGTCGTAGTATCTGTGGGCGAAGCGCTCCTCGATTGCGCGGCCCACGCGGTTTATCTTCACTATCAGCTCGCACTCGTAGTGCAAATCCTGCGAGAAGCGCGGTATGTAGAAGGGGTCGTTGTTGCGCAGCAGGGCCGTGTCGGGCTTCATGAAGAATATCGGCTCACCGCCCGTGTCGGGCAGCGCATTTCCCAGCTCTGCGGCATGTTCGGCGTAGTTGCGCCCTATGCATATTATTTTCATCTTCCGTGTTTTTTTTCTGCCTGGTTTCGCTCAGAGTCGGTCCTCTGAGTTTTTGTTCTTCGCTTGCGCGGCATCTTCGGCCATCCTTCGTGCAAACCTGCCGCTGGCCCCCGTGCCGCCCATCATGCGGTGCAGCTCGGCGAAGTCGTCGAGCATGCGCCTGCGCTTTTCGCCGCCCGTGAGTATTGCGCGCAGCTCCTTTTCGGCCTCGGTCGTGTCGAGCGACGACTGTATTATCTCTCGCACGGCCTCGCGCCCGAGGTTCAGGTTCACCAGCGAGACATAGGGCACCTTGAGCACATATGGCCGCAGCCACACCTGCCACCAGTATGTCCTGTATACCACCACCTCTGGAATGTCCAGCAGCGCCGTCTCGAGGGTGGCCGTTCCCGACGTTACCACGGCCGCCTCGGCGAAGTGCAGCAGCTCGTATGTGCGGTCGCATATGTAGCTTATCCGGCTGCCGGCCATATATCTCTCGTACAGGCTTCTGTCGAGCCACGACACGCCCGCCACCACGAACTGCCGCTGCGGGAATCGCTCGGCCAGTGCCGCCATGAGCGGCAGGTTGTCGCGTATCTCGCCCTTGCGGCTTCCGGCCAGCAGCGCCACTATGGGCCTCTCGTCCAGCCCGTGGCGGCTTCGGAACTCCTCCGCCGCGGGGAAAGCCTCGCGTCGCTCGGCCAGCGCGTCGACTGTGGGGTTTCCCTCGAATACGGCCTCTATTCCTTTGTCTGCGAAGTATTGCTTCTCGAAGGGGAATATTATGTAGAGCCGGTCGACATATCTGCGTATGGCCTTTATGCGGTGCTCGCGCCATGCCCACACCTTTGGGGCTATGTAGTAGTGTGTTCGTATTCCGTTCTCATGAGCGAAACGGGCCATCTTCATGTTGAATCCGGGGTAGTCGACCAGTATCAGCACGTCTGGGGCGTATGAGAGTATGTCCTGCCGGCATTGACGCATCTGCCGGCCTATTGTTCTGAGGTTCATTAACACGTTCACTATCCCGAAGAACGATGTCTCTCGGTAGTGTTTTACCAGATTCTGCTGTCCGCCCTCTGCGGCCATTCTGTCTCCGCCCCAGAATCTGAACTCAGCCTTCGGGTCGGCCTCTTTGAGCCCCTTTATTAGATTCGCCCCGTGCAAATCCCCCGACGGCTCCCCGGCGATAATGTAATACTTCATTCGACAATTAGAAATTAACAATTATCAATTAGTAATTATCTGCTATCTCTTCTCCGTTATTCGTCCTTTGGTGGTTTTGGTTATACTCGTCAGCAATTTGGTCAATTCATTGCAATCGTTGAAAATGCTCTGGTATTCATTTTCTGATATGTAACCCGTTCTGTATAACAGTTCAATCCAGTATTCCGTTTCGTAAATCTCTTTCAGCGCTATGTGCATCTTTGCCAGAAAATCGGCTGAAGAGACTCCCATCAATGCCTCACGAACATTTGCGCCCACGCTTGTGCCGCTGCGACACAACTGTTTTGAGAGGATATATTCCGCCGATTTCTCCTGAACATATCGCGACAGTTTGACTACCCTCACTGCAAAGGCAAGACTTTTTTCACGAACGGCGTTGTAGTCTTTCATAATTACTAATTGCTAATTGCTAATTGGCTATTCGCCTTCCAGCAGGTCCGGCCTCAGCCTGCGCGTCCTCTCATATGCCTGTTCGTCCTTCCACTTCTCTATTTCGGCGAAGTTTCCCGACAGCAGCACGTCGGGCACCCTCCAGCCGCGAAACTCCGCAGGCCGCGTGTATACCGGCGGGGCGAGCATGTCGTCCTGGAAGCAGTCCGTCAGTGCCGACGACTCGTCGCCTATGGCGCCCGGTATCAGCCGCACCACCGAGTCGGCTATTATGCACGCCGCCAGCTCGCCGCCCGTGAGCACATAGTCGCCGATGGATATCTCGCGCGTTATGAGGTGTTCGCGAATGCGGTGGTCTATACCCTTGTAGTGGCCGCACAATATTATTATGTTCTCGAGCGTCGAGAGTCTGTTGGCCTCGTGCTGGTCGTATCTTATTCCGTCGGGCGAGGTGTATATTATCTCGTCGTAACGGCGTTCCGCCTGGAGTTTTTCCACCAGTTCGAATACCGGCTCGCACTTCATGACCATTCCCGCCTCGCCGCCGAATGGGTAGTCGTCCGTCGTTTTTCTGCGGTCGTGAGCATAGTCGTGCAGGTTGTGTATGACTATCTGTGCGAGCCCTTTCTCGCTTGCGCGGCGCAGTATCGACTCGCTCAGCGGCGACGTGAGCAGCTCGGGCACCGACGAAATTATATCTATACGCATAGGAGTCTTGTGTTTTTGCGTTTTTTCGATTCAGTCGTGCAAAAATAGGATATCCTTTCCGTTCTCCTTCTCGAGCGGCACGAGGCGGCCTTTCTCGAGCGTCTCGGCGCGATATCCCATCTGCGTGAAGAGCTCGATTATCTGCGGCCGGTTCTCTCCGCCGGTCTCTATCAGCACCGTGGGATGGAAGCGCTCCAGCAGCGGGCGCATGTCGCGCATAATGTGCAGTTCATACCCCTCCACGTCGCACTTTATGAAGTCTAACCGCTCCAGCCGGGCGAACAGCTCGCTGCCGCGCCGCATCTGAGCCTCGAACGTCAGAGCCTCGGCCGCGGGATTCTCCTCCACGCGGTTGCGGCCCGTGCCGAGGTATCCGGCCGTGAGAGCCGAGTCGTTGCACATCGTCACCGTCCTCTTCTCGCCGCCCAGAGCATATGGCAGTATCTCTGTGTTCGTGCATCCGCGCAGGTTTCTTTCAAGCACCTCGCGCATTACGGGCACCGGCTCCACGGCTATCACGCGGCCCCGGGGCCCTGCGATTTTCGACAGCGGCCGGGCGTAATAGCCCAAGTTTGCGCCTATGTCTATGCATACGTCGCCCGCGCGCACCGCCTTCGGCAGCATATAGACATACTCCATTGCCTCGCTGCGGCGTCCCAGACCGAGGCGCAGCGACAGAAAGTACAGGCGGCTGACGGTCCTCAGATATCCCCGCAGCGGCAGAACTCTGTATAATAGCTTGTGCAGCAGTCGTGTCATATCATTCGTATCGCACCTCGTTTGCGAGCACCTCGACGATGAAAGGGTTGTAGAGGGTCTCGTGTCCTATGTCGGTCTCTTCGCCGTGGCCGGGATACACCTTCACGTCGTCGCCCAGCGGTACTATTTTGTCGAGTATCGAGCGCATTATCCACGAGTAGTCGCCTCCGGGCAGGTCCGTGCGTCCTATGCTCTCGCGAAACAGAGTGTCGCCCGTGAACAGCGACTTCGACTCGGGCTCATACAGCGCTATGTGTCCCGGCGTATGTCCCGGCACTGCTATCACTTTCAGGGCCGTCTGGCCGAACCGCACCTCTGCGAGCGTGTCTATGTCGGTGTCTATTCGGGGCATGGGGCCCGTGCTCACGCCGAATATCGAGCCGCTCGTGGCAGCATTCTCTATCAGGAACTCATCCTTGCGCGATATGACGAACGGTATGTTGAACCTTTTGGTGGCATATGCCGCTCCGAGCGTGTGGTCGAAGTGTCCGTGGGTGTTGACCACCGCCACGGGCTTCAGGTTGTTCGACTCTATGAGCTGCTCCAGAGCCCTGTCCTCGTGCGGCGACGAGTTGCCGGCGTCGATTATCACGCACTCGCCGGTCTGGTCCCAGATTACATAGGTATTCTCCTGTATAGGATTGAAAATCAGTCTTTTTATCGTTATCATACTTCTGCTGTATATTGTCATTTTCTGCCTGTCCAGCGTATCTCCATCTCGCGCAGCATCGTGGCGCTCGCGCCCGTCGAGCCGGTGTGGAGCACACCCGTTCCTGCGGCCTTCAGCGGACCTGTTTCGACCTCTAAGTCGACCCTCTCGCTCTCGTCGGGCCTGTGCTTCGGCAGCGGCGCCGATGTCTCGGCATGCGCCGTCAGGCGTCCGCCCCCGGATTTGAGAACTATGGTGCATCCGCTGCGGTAGCATACCGCGGCCACGGGTCGGGTCAGGGGCCGGGCCATGAAATCTTCATACTCGACTATCAGAAACTCCACGGCTCTGTCGTGCTGCGGCGTGCGGACTATGCGCAGCGCATATCCGTCGCCCTTTCTGGTGTCGAATCCTATGAATATGTCCATATACTGACCCGTCGCGCTGCCGAATCCCTGCCCGGCTGTCTTTCCCGGGTCGGCCAGTATCCTCACCTCCATATCGCCGCCCAGTCCGGCTACGGGCGTGTACATCATGCGTGCTCCGCGCACCGTCTGCAGCAGACCCTCGGCCCGCGCAGCGCCGTCCACTCCGCGGCCGTAGTGCCAGCATGCCACGGGGTCGGGCTCCCAGTCATACTGCGCTGTCTCTGCGGGCTTGTATGTGTCGAGCGTCCACAAACCCTCGCCTATGCGCGGCTGCCGCTGCGTGGGGAAGTCCTCGAAGTCTGTTTTCAGCACATATCCTGCCGCCGTGTCGTATGCCACCTGCACCGGAGCCTCCGTGCGGGCCTCGAGCGCCTCTGCGGCCTGCGAGCGCAGGTGTTTGGGCGCTACGGTCACAGCCATCCGGCAGCCGTTGTCTGCCGGCGTGAGCGCATAGGCGAGCTTTGGCCTGTCGTGTCGCGACACGGCCACGGCTATCGGCGTTCCGTCTTCGAGAATCCTGTACCACGTCACCACCGACTGGTCCTCGCGGCCGCCGAGCTCCAGAGCGTAATCGACCCTGAGCGTGTCGCCCTCGCGCACTATCTTCGGTGTGCGGGTGAATGCCGGCGGAGGCAGCTGCCGGGGCCGCACCGTCACTACGCAGGCCGCCTGGCGACCGTCGTCGTCCGTCACCTTCACGCATACCGTGCGCACCGTCTCGCCGCACTCGCCGCCCGTCACCGTGCAGCTGCCGTCTGCCGCGGGCTCCAGCACCACGAACTGCTCGTGCTCTGGCTCGACGCTCCAGTGCAGCGCCGGACCCTCATACGGAGCTCCGAAGTCCGCCCTGCCGAAGAACATCGTCTCGCGGGCCTTGAGTCTGAGCGTGTCCGTGCCGCACTCTATCTCGGCCTTGCGGTGCGAGAGGCTTAGCGCTGCCGGCAGCGAACCCTTCAGCTGTGCCTCCGGGCCGAGCAGGGGCTTCATGCCTGCGGGGTCCCAGTCGTCGTGGCCGCGCAGCAGGTTGTATATGTTGTATCTCGCCGAGCCGTCGGGCAGCGTGGTGCGGTATGCCTCGAGCATCGGCTTTCCGGTCATGTCTATTGTCAGATGGCTGCGGCGGGCATCTATCGTTATGGGCCTGCCGTTGAGCGTTACGTTGTACTGGCAGCTGCGCAGGTCGTCTGTGGGGTCCTGGGTCCAGCCTATCTCCAGATCGTCTCTGTCGCTAATCCAGCGGCAGTCGACCATCGCCACGGGGCTGCCCATCTTTACCAGATACTGCCGTCCGTCGACCAGCGAGCGGATGTCGCAGTCCAGAAAAACCGCACCCGTTCCCTGTGTCGAGTAGAATGGCTTGCCGCTGAAGAATGTGAACCGGCAGCCGACATATACACCCGTTCCGCAGAGCGCATCGTCCGTCGACTCGAAGTAGCAGTTCTCGAACAGCGCCCTCTTCGCTCCGGCAAATGGGCAGAGGTTGAGGCGGCTTATGAACCGGCAGTCGCGCGCCACGACTCTGTCGCCGTCGCATATTATCAGCTGCGCCTGCACTATCGCCTCGGCGCGTTTGGGTCTGCTGAGCGATGGGTCGCGGTCGTATACGAGGTCGACGTTGCAGTAGTTTCCGAATGTGAGGTTGCGCACCTGAATGTCGTCGCCCTCGAATCTCAGCATCGTGAAATTACCCTCGGCGCCCTGCGTCTGGCCGCGGCTGCTTGCCACGACCGTATCTTCGGGCCGCTGCCCCAGACCTTCGAGCCTCAGATGACTCAGTCTGAGCACCATTCCGTATGGTATTGGATATCCGTCCGCCGGGCGTCTCACCAGCCCGTCGTCCGGGTCGTCTATCCAGTATACCGAGGGGGCTATCCTCACCGTCAGGGGCTCGTCGTCCGAGTATGTGTGGCTGCGCTGCATCTGTTCGGCCTGCCGCAGAGCCTCTTTGAGCGAGCGGAATACATATCTGCCGTCTGCCTCGGCCTGGGGGTCGACATACAGGACATGCTCTGCTGCGGTCGGTTTGTTTGCGGCCTCTGCAGCCAGAGGTTTTTGTGTCGCGGCGAGCGCGAGCAGCGCCGCGAGCGACAGGATGTGAAGGGGCGATTTCATGCGATGAACTTTTGTCGTTCAAAATTAATAAAAAAAGGCGAAAAACCCAATCGTTTTCCGCCTTGCGCCACTTCCGCGCAGCCTTTCCGGCAGCCTCCATGCGTCCGCTCCGCAGCTCGCATTACAGCAGCTCGAAGCATGCCTGCACGTCGTACTCTATTTTTATCGTCTTGAATTCGGGGGCCTCCTCCTCGAAGTCCTCCTCCATTATGCCGCCGGCCGCAAACTTCGCGCTGCGCGTCATTACCGCATTGTCGTATACGGCCGATATGTTGCGGTTGTAGTCTATGATGTACATGCACTTTCCGCACTTCTGGTCTATGGCTTCGGCGAGCGTCTGAGCCACCTGCCGGGCGTTCTGTATGGCCTCGATTCTCACCTGGTTGCGGTACTGGTCCATCTTCGAGTGAGTCACCCGCTGCAGCGCTGCGTTGGATATGCCCATGTCGCTGAGTGCCGCGAGTACTTTTGCGAGCATGGCCGGCGAGTCGAGGCACAACTGATACCGAGCCGATGCGAGCGATGTCTGCTTTTTGTAGTACGAGCTCGACACGTTGGCCATTGTCAGGGCCTTGTCGGTGTCCACGCCGGCCTGGCGCAGCACCTTTATCATCTCCCGCTGCTGGGTCTCGACCGAGATTTTTCCTTTCGAGTCCTGCTCGTCGATGGTTATCATCAGATAGAACATGTCGGGCACGAGCTCCTTTTCGGCGCGTCCGCTGACCTGAATGTAGGGCTTGCGCTCCGTCTCCTGTGCGGCGGCTGTGCCGATTGCGGCCAGCAGCACCGCTGTCATCAAAACAATCTTCTTCATGGCATCCGTTTTTTAGGTAACTTGCAAAAACAACGCCTCTCTGCGCCTTTTTATTGCCCTGAGCGCCTTTCGAGCGCCACCACATTCTCCACATGGTGTGTGTGGGGGAACATATCCACCGGCTGCACGGCCGTGACTCTGTAGTCGGCGTCGAGCAGCGCCAGGTCGCGCGCCTGGGTTGCCGGGTTGCAGCTCACATAGACCATCCGCTTCGGCGCCGCGCGTCGTATCACCTCTATCACGGGCTCGTCCACGCCCGCGCGGGGCGGGTCGAGTATTATCACGTCGGGGCGTCCGTTCTGCGCTATGAACTGGTCGTCGAGCACGCGCTTCATGTCGCCCGCGAAGAAGACGGTGTTATTTATTCCGTTTATCAGCGAGTTGACCTTCGCATCCTCTATGGCCTCGGGCACATACTCTATACCCACCACCTTGCGGCACCTTGCGGCGCAGAAGTTGGCTATTGTTCCGGTTCCGGTGTAGAGGTCGTAGAGCGTATCGCCGGGCGTGAGGGCCGCCACCTCTCTCGCCACCTTGTATAGCTCGTAAGCCTGCTCCGAGTTTGTCTGGTAGAACGACTTGGGACCCACGCGGAAGCTGAGCCCCTCCATCTGCTCTATTATGTGGTCTTTGCCGCGGTAGCATACGGCCTCCAAGTCGGCCACCGAGTCGTTGAGCTTGGTGTTGACCACATACATCAGCGATGTTATTTCGGGGAAGCGTCCGGCCAGATGGTCGAGCAGCGCCTCTATGCGCGGCTTGTCCTCCTCGTTGAATACGACGATTACCATCTTCTCGCCCGTCGAGGCGGTGCGCACTATCATGTTGCGCATCAGACCCTGGTGGCTTCGGGCGTTGTGGAATGAGTATCCGTTCTCCAGGCAGAACCTTCGAGTCTCGAGCCTTATGTCGTTCGAGGGGTCGGCCTGCAGCCAGCATCGCTCTATGTCGAGCACCTTGTCGAACATGTTGGGTATGTGAAATCCGAGTGCCGGACCGGGGACTATGTCTCCGCCCGCAGCTATCTCCTCATATGTCATCCAGCGGCGGTCTGCGAAGGTGAATTCCAGCTTGTTGCGGTAGAAACGGGTCTGCTTCGAGCCCAGACACGGGGCAATCTCCGGCAGCTCGATCTTGCCTATTCTGGTCAGCTGGTCGCGCACCTGGTCGCGCTTGAATTTCAGCTGCTCGTCATACGGGAGGTTCTGCCACTTGCACCCTCCGCAGACGCCGAAGTGGCTGCAGAACGGCTCCTCTCGCAGCGGCGAGCGTTTTACGAACCTCTCGACCGACCCCTCCATGAATCTGCGGCGCTTGTTTCTTATGCGCACGTCGACCACATCGCCCGGCACGGTCATGGGTACGAATACCACCATGTCGTTCCAGCGCCCCATGGCCTTTCCCTCGGCCGCGAGCGTCGTTATCTCAAGCCCCTCGATTACCTGCAGGGGAATCTTTTTCCTTGACATGAGAAATTATGAATTAACAATCGGTAATTGGCAATTATTTTTTTCTGGCGAACGAAATTTCTAATTACTGATTGCTAATTATTAACTGTTTATCACTTTTTCTCCCCGTATGCCAAATCTCCCGCGTCGCCTATTCCGGGCACTATGTACGAGCGCGAAGTCAGCTCGGCATCCACCGCTGCGGTCCATAGCGAGGTGGTCTTTCGGGGCATGTTCTTCTGCACGTAGTCCACGCCCTCTTCGGAGGCTATTACCGAAGCAATGTGCGTGTGCCGCGGCATTCCGCCCTTTTCGCACAGCGCCTGCCATGCCAGCACTATCGACGCGCCTGTTGCCAGCATTGGGTCTACCAGCAGCAGCACCTTTCCCTCCAGGTCGCCGCACGATATGTACTCGACTTTCACTGTGAACTTTCCGTCCTTGGTGCTCTTGCGGTATGCCGACACGAATGCGTTGTGGGCATCGTCGAAGTAGTTCAGAAAACCCTGGTGGAATGGCAGACCCGCGCGCAGTATCGTGGCTATTACTATGTCGTCGGCCACCGTGGCCACCACAGCCTCGCCGAGCGGGGTCTCTACCGTGCGGTCTTCATACTGAAGCTGTTTCGAAATCTCGTAGGCGGTCACTTCGCCTATGCGCTCGAGGTTGCGGCGGAAGCGCATCGAATCCTTCTGAATCGACTTGTCGCGTATCTCGGCGATGAACTTGTTCAGAACGGTGTTCTGCTGGTTAAGGATGTGGAGCATAGCTGTTTATAGGTTTTGATTTTTTCTCTTGTCAGTAGAGGAAGTTGTTGAACGGGTAGCGTCCGGCATGTATCTCGCGCACCATTCCGTAGAGGTCCGAGCGCAGTTTTTCGATGTTTGTTCTCTCGGCCGCCGAGATGAATATGCAGGGAGTGTTGGCCTTTGCTATCCAGCTCTTTTTCAGGTCGTCGAGCGACATGTTTTCGCGCGTTGCGGGCGTCAGGTCGTCCTCCTCTTTCTTTATATAGGTGTATGCGTCGATTTTGTTGAATACCAGAAATACGGGCTTGTCTGCAGCGCCTATGTCGCGCAGCGTCTGCTTGACCACGTCAATCTGCTCCTCGAATCCCGGGTGCGATATGTCGACCACATGGACCAGCAGGTCGGCCTCGCGCACCTCGTCGAGCGTCGACTTGAACGACTCTATCAGCTCCGTCGGCAGCTTGCGGATGAATCCTACGGTGTCCGAGAGCAGAAATGGCAGGTTGTCGAATACCACCTTGCGGACCGTCGTGTCGAGCGTTGCGAAGAGCTTGTTTTCGGCGAACACCTCGCTCTTCGATATGAGGTTCATTAGCGTCGACTTTCCGACATTTGTGTACCCGACCAGCGACACCCTCACCAGCTGGCCTCGGTTCGAGCGCTGCACGGCCATCTGCCGGTCTATCTTGCGCAGGTCCTCCTTGAGCTTGGCTATCCTGTTGCGTACTATTCGGCGGTCGGTCTCTATCTCGCGCTCTCCGGCGCCGCCACGGGTTCCCGTGCCTCCTCGCTGCCGCTCCAGGTGGGTCCACATTCCGGCCAGTCGCGGCAGCATGTACTCGTAGTGAGCCAGCTGCACCTGCGTCTTGGCATATGCAGTCTGAGCCCGCGAGAGGAATATGTCGAGTATTAGCCTTGTGCGGTCGAGCACGCGGCATGGCATCTCTTTCTCTATGTTTCGAGTCTGCGAGGGCGACAGCTCGTCGTCGAATATCACGGTGTCGACCTCGTTGTCGCGGCACCACTGGGCAATCTCCTCCAGTTTTCCGGGGCCTACGTATATTCGCGACGAAGGCTGCGGCAGCCGCTGGGTGAATCTGCGAACAGTGGTGTAGTCTGCCGTCTCGGCCAGAAACTCCAGTTCGTCGAGAAATTCATCGGTTTTGCGGCTCTCCTGTCCGTCGCGAATCACGGCCACGAGCACCGCGTCGCGCTTTGCGACCTCTTGAGTATTGACAATCTCGGACATTGGTGTCGTTCTAAAAGAAGGGTATCATCCCGAGATGATACCCTCCATTGTCTTTGCGGTTTATGATGCTTTTTCGCGTCATCAGTTCTGGATGCGGAACACCACGGGCAGCGTGTACTTGATACGCACAGCCTGGTCGTTCTGCTTTCCGGGCGACCACTTGGGCGACTGGTTGAGCACTCGAATGGCCTCCTCGGAGAGCGAGCGGTCGGGAGTGCGCAGCACCTGTATGTTGGTCAGACGTCCGTCCTTCTCGATTACGAATGTCAGGATTACGTTGCCCTGAATACCGTTCTCGTTTGCGATCTGGGGATAGCGCAGACGCGACTGCACCCAGTTTCTGAATGTGTTCAGGTCACCGCCCTGGAATGTAGGCATCACCTCGGCGTTCAGGTAGGGCTCGTCGTCTACGATGGTCTCCTCCTCTACCTCTACGGTCTGCACGACCTCCACATCCTCGTCGAACTCGGCGAAGTCGATACCGGTATCGATTTTGGTATCGTTGGTCACGACCTTCATCAGGTCGGCTATAACCTTGACCTCGACCTTCTTGGGAGGCTCGGGGGGCTTCTGGTCCTGACGGGTAATCTCGGTGATCTCCTCCTCTACGGGGCCGTAGTTGAGGTCGATCTGCTCGATTCTGTGCTCTTTGGGCGTGTAGGCGAATGCTGCGATTACGAGTCCCAGCGCCACGCACAATCCGATCTCGAGGAAAAGACCCTTCTTGTTCCTGAGGTCGGCCTTAGGTGATTTTTTAAGCTCCATTTATCAATAATTTTTAAGTTTTCTTACCGTTTTTTCCGGCGCCGGCACTCCGTCCGACTCCCTTCCTCACACCTTTTTCCCAAACGCTCCGGCCCTTCTTCCGAAGACCTCCCGCCTCGTTTCCCGGCGACCTTTCCCGGCCATCCTTTCAAACGCTCCGGCCCCGTTTTTTCGGGCCCCGGTGGCGGTGGGGTGCAGGTATGCATACGCAAATATAAGAATTATTTTGTTATGATGATACGCCCGGGGCCGAAATTGTGTAAAATTTTCTAATTTTGCGATGTCATGAACTCCGAACCGGAACATAGAGAGCCCCTCTGCGGCATGACTCCTGCGGACCTCGAGCGGGTTGTCGGCGAGGCGGGCCTGCCGCGTTTCGCTGCGGGTCAAATCGCCCGCCGGCTCTACCGTCACTTCGCCTCGGATATCGCCGAGATGACCGAGCTGCCCATGGCTGCGCGTGAGCGGCTCTCCGAGCGCTACTGCGTGGGTCTTTCGGCGCCGCTGCGTGTGGACATCTCTTGCGACGGAACCCGTAAATACCTCTACGGCGTTTCGGGCGGCTATTTTGTCGAGACGGCCTATATCCCCGACGGCGAGCGGGCCACGCTGTGCGTGTCGTGTCAGGCCGGCTGCCGCATGGGGTGCAAGTTCTGCGCCACGGGCCGCCGGGGTCTTCGCCGGTCGCTCACTTCGGGCGAGATTCTCAACCAGATTATCTCGCTTCCCGAGCGCGACCGCCTTACGAACATCGTCTTCATGGGCATGGGCGAGCCGTTCGACAATCTCGACGAGGTTCTCCGCGCGCTGGAGATACTGACCTCCGACAAGTGCTTCGGGCGTTCGCCGTCGCGCATCACCGTCTCCACTGCGGGCGTTACAGCCAACCTGCGGCGTTTTCTCGAGAGCACGGACGTCCGCCTTGCCGTGAGTCTTCACAATCCCTTCAGCGACGAGCGTTCCGAGCTCATGCCCATCGAGCGGGCCTATCCTATCGAGGAGTTTATGGAGATTCTTCGCGAGTACGACTTCTCTCACCGGCGGGTCTCGTTCGAGTATATCCTGCTGAGCGGCCTGAACGACACCCCGCGCCATATCCGTGGCCTGTGCCGGCTTCTGAACGGCATCAAGTGCCGCATCAACATCATCCGTTTCCACCGCATCCCCGGCTCGCCCTACTTCTCGCCCGACGATGCAGCCGTCATGGCCTTCCGCGACGCCCTCACTGCGCGCGGCATCATGACTACTGTGCGCGCCTCGCGCGGCGAGGATATCAAGGCCGCGTGCGGACTTCTCGACGCCTCGGCCGCCGAATCCGAAAGCTGACTTCTATGGAGCTCATAACCAAATACTTCCCCGACCTCACGCCGCAGCAGATTTCACGTTTCGCGGCTCTCTACGACCTCTATGCCGAGTGGAATGCGCGCATCAACGTGGTTTCGCGCAAGGACTTCGACCAGCTCTACCTGCGTCATGTGCTCCACTCGCTGGCCATTGCGCGGGTGTGCCGCTTCGAGTCTGGCGCGCGCATCCTCGACGTCGGCTGCGGCGGCGGCTTTCCGTCGGTTCCGCTGGCCATCCTGTTCCCCGACGCGCAGTTCACTGCCGTGGACTCTATCGGCAAGAAGATCAAGGTGGTCGAGGGTGTCACCCGCGGCGCAGGCATCGACAATGTCCGTGCGCTGAACATGCGTGCCGAGCAGCTCGGCGAGCGCTTCGACTACGTCGTCTCGCGGGCCGTGACCGACATGTCGACCTTCGTGGGGTGGGTGTGGGACAAAATCGAGCGGGGCCGTCGCGGCACGCTTCCTGCCGGCATCCTCTACCTGAAGGGCGGCGACCTCACTGACGAACTCGCTCGCACCCGACTCTCGTGGCACGAGTATGCCATATCCGACTTTTTCGACGAGGAGTTCTTCGAGACCAAAAAGGTCGTATACGCCAAGAAATGAATTAGCAATTACCAATTAGCAATTAGTAATTAGTAATTAGCAATTGTCTCGGACTTTGTGTACTCTTGCGGGCAGAAGCCTGCGGAGGAGCGCTGTTTTCAGCGGGCCTCCGCTGGGCGGAGGCTTCGGCCCGCGCGACGTTCGTCGCAGGGCTCCGCTATGCTTCGCAATTCAAAATTCAAGATTCAAAATTACAGCGTCGCTCCGCGCCGCAGATGTCAAATTGCTAATTACTAATTGTTAATTATTAATTGTTTTGTCGCTTTTGGGCGCAAAAGCGACGCAAAACGCTCCGCAGGGCACAATTTGCGGGTTCGCCTCTTGCCGTCCGGCTCGGGATGCCTTCGCAAGTTTGCAAGCAAACTGTCTCCCTCGTTTCTCGTCCGTCTGCGACGCTCTCTATAATCCGCAAATTCTGCAATGCGGATTCAATGTGCGCCGCTCCGCGCCGCATGATTTTAATTTCTAATTACTAATTGCTAATTGTTAATTTTTGCAAAAAAATAGCGCCGCACCCGCGACGCTATTTTTTATTGGCGCTATTTTTTCTAATCTCAAAAGTCGTACGGCTCAATCAAATCCGCATAATCGCTCCATTTTTCCGCGGCCTTGTATGCCTCGACCGATGCTCGAGGAACATATATGGCGGTTAAATTTTCAAGTATATAATAAAAAACATTGTATCCAAGTGCCGGCGGCGTAGTCGCCCGGCAGTATACGCTTGTCAGGCTGCGGCAATAGGAGAATGCATAACCTTCGATTATCGTAACATTGTCGGGAATAGTTATGCTTGTCAGACTGTTGCAATCGGAGAATGCGTAACCTTCGATTATCGTAACATTGTCGGAAATGGTTATGCTTGTTAGGCCGCTGCAACCTGAGAATCCATAACCTCCGATTTCTGTCACACTGTCGGGAATAGTTATGCTTGTCAGACCGGTGCAATAGTGGAATGCCAAATCTCCTATTTTTGTCACGCCGTCGGGGATAGTATATTCTGTCAGTCCGGCCTGAGCAAATGATTTAAGCACTCCGTCGACAATAAGGCATCTGTTGTCATCGGATGCGAACTTGCCATAAAAAGCAGTAAGGCCAGAGCAATTTTCAAATGGATTGTATACACCAATAGTCGTAACGCTGTCGGGGATAGTTATGCTTGTCAGACTGCTGCAATTATAGAATGCGTTATTTACGATTGTTGTTACGCCGTCGGGGATAGTATATTCGGTAACTCCGCACCCAATAGCAAATGATTTAAGCTCTCCGTCGACAATCAAACATCTGTTGTCCTCAGAGGCGAACTTGCCATAAAAAGCAGTAAGGCTGCGGCATAATTTGAATTGATTATTTAAAATGCTCGTAACGCTGTCGGGGATAGTTATGCTTGTCAGACTGCTGCAATCTGAGAATGCGTCATTTCCTATTTTTGTCACGCTGTCGGGAATAGTAATGCTTGTCAGTGTGCGGCAATGATAGAATGCATAATATCCGATTTCCGTAACAGGAGCGTTGAATTTGATGACACCTTTGCCATCCTCGTAGGTGTTGCTCAGAATCTCGGCTCCTCCGAAATTCGCTTGATACGGCTCTACAATATTTCC